>NZ_JAUSLE010000017.1 GCF_030646845.1 Rhodoferax sp.
CGCCGTATCTTGCCTAACATTTCCATGGTGATCACCTTTTTGCTCCTGCCTAAAAATAAGGCAGAGCTAGTAAAACACCTGGCTCAGTTTTGAGTCGGCACAACCTCTATAAGTGGCTCAGTTTTCGGTCGGCGCCAACACCCAGGGCCAATGAGACGGTGCATGACTTTGCACGGCACTATGGAACCTCGTTCCTGCCAGCGCGTCCCTACCACCCCCAAGACAAAGGCAAGGTCGAATCAGCCGTACAGGTGGTGGAACGCTGGATATTGATGCGACTGCGCCACCAGCGGTTTGCCACGGTCGATGATGTCAACCAGGCCATTGCACCGCTGCTGGAGCAACTCAATGCCCGTGCGTTTCAGAAGCTGCCGGGAAGTCGCGCCAGTGCATTTGCACAGCTCGATGCCCCAGCACTGCAGCCCTTGCCGGCACAAACCTGGGAGCTTGCCGTTTACAAGACCGTGCGGGTTCACATTGACCAGCACATCGAGTTTGAGGGCCACCGTTACAGCGTCCCGCAGTCGTTGGTTGGGCAAGTGCTGGAGGCGCGCGTGACGGCACGCACGGTGGAGTTGCTGCACCGGGGGCAGCGTGTGGCGTCCCACCTGCGCTGTGCGCACAAGGGAGGATTCACCACCGTCCCCGAACACCTGTCTGCAGCCCATCGCGCCCACATGGAGTGGACACCAGAGCGGCTGATTCATTGGGGCAACAGCATTGGCGTGGCCACCGGCGCGTTGGTGACACGCCTGCTGGAAACACGCAAACACCCCGAGCACGGGTACCGGGCCTGTCTGGGCTTGCTGGCATTGGCCAAACGCTTTACCAGGCCACGGCTGGAAGCGGCTTGTGCGGTGGCGCTGGAATTGGGCACCACCAACAGCTCGCATGTGCGCGACATCCTGGTCAATGGGCGTGATCAGGTGCAGCCCATCACCACGCCCGAGTGGACCAGTCCGCAGCATGCGCATGTGCGTGGCCCTGGCTACTACCAATGACAACAGCAACAAACAACGCAACAACGGGAACACCCATGATGATGAACACGACGATTGAACAACTGCGCGGTCTGCGCCTGGCCGGGATGGCCTCGGGATTGGAAGAGCAACTCACCCAGGCTGGCTTGACGGCCATCAGCTTTGAGGAGCGCATTGCGCTGCTGGTGGACCGTGAAGTTCACTGGCGCAATGACAAGCGCCAAACCCGACTACTCAAGGATGCCCGGCTGAAGTACAGCCAGGCCAGCATTGAGGATTTGGACACCCGCGCCGGGCGCGGTGTAGATCGCAAGGCGGTGATGAGTCTGGCTTTGGGTGACTGGATTGATAGTGGTCACAGTGTGTTGATCACTGGCCCCACCGGGGCGGGCAAGTCCTGGCTGGGGTGTGCACTGGCACAGTACGCCTGTCGCCGGGGGCACTCTGCGTATTACCAACGGGTCCCCCGACTGGCTGAGGAGTTACGCATTCGCCACGGCAACGGGACGTTTGGCAAGTGGCTGATTCAGTTGGCCAGGACCGATGTGTTGCTGCTTGACGATTGGGGCATGGCCGGCATTGATGCCCAGACCCGAGCTGACTTGCTGGAAATCATTGATGACCGCGCCGCCAACAAGGCCACCATCATCACCAGCCAGCTGCCGATTGAGCATTGGCATGCCTGGGTGGGCGACGCCACGATCTCGGACGCCATTCTGGACCGGGTGATGCAAAAGAATCACCGTTTCACCCTGACGGGCGAGTCTCTGCGTCAGAAGCCCAAATCAAGCAAGAAGGAGGTCAATCCAGACCCATCGTGACCGACACCCCTACAATTTAGATGCGCAATACCGCACGCTGCGCCACCGGTCACGATCGACCGGAATCAGCGGTCACGATCGCCGGAATACGCACTCGGACGTCAGATATTTGGCCATAGAGTCGGCGACATGAGCACTCGGATAGCTGGCACAAAAGTGACGCCGATCAACTCTTTGTATTGAGTCATATCAGAAAATGTACTTTAGATAATTTCATTACGCGCGCACCACGATTGGTTGATCGCCAAATGCAGCAAAACGGGAGTCCTTATACAGAGGGTGAAAGCCATTCTTGATCATATAGGCAAGGCCATCCCCGCGCTTTGTGCCATCTTGATTCTGATCAGTTAAGTGACCGTGCGAACGGTACACCACGGTGTGAATGTGAGCCCTCGATGGACTTTGAAGAAAGTCTGAGGTCATGATCTGCAAGCCGGTCGCGTTACCTCTCCACGAGCTATCTGATTGCGCGAGATCGCCCAGTTGATCTGCCGTGAGATCGTGCAGTTGCACAGCAAGAAACGCGGGACGGGTCTTGCTGAACTGCCCCTTCGCTGCTTCACGCAACTGATGGCGCATGCCCTTGAGCACATCATCGGGTTTCTCGCTTTCGAGCAGCAGAACTACCGCACGCCGCTTGGGCGAGAACATGCTAATTAAGGTGGAGTTTGAACGGCCCGTACGCTCCCAAACGAACTGGTCAATCTCTTTACGAGAAAGCTGCTCAGGAGCTTTGTTGAATGGGCTACTATCGATGGGAAAATCCGAAACCTGAACGTCGCAGTACTCGGTCTGAGTGAAGACGTTGCCACTCAACAAACCCGTCCTGACCGCTTCTTCGATCCCCCTGTGCTGTCCGGGAGATGGCGTCAGACGATCCGGTAGCGAGACTGTCACGATCAACCCGACTGAGGCAGTGTTGTAAGTCTGTGTTAGCGCACCTTCCAGTGCCTTGCATAGTGTCGCACTCCGACGTCGATGGATTTTACGACCAAGATCAGCCGAGAACATCTTGCATTCGACTTCAATCTCAACATCACCCTTCCGGGCGATATAGTCAAATCCTCCACCGCACTCCATATCACGGAACTCCACGTCAAAGCCACGACTCATGAGGTGAATGGCAGTCGTAATTTCATGCTGGATCGACAACAGCCCTTTATCCTCCTTCAAGCCATCCAGCAAGGCGCCGCGAAGTCTTCGCTTACCGTCTTCGCTTAAGCGTTCATGGCTGCGCACCGTACCTGCTGCAAACCCGACCAATTCGTATTGAGCAATATTCTCGATCCGGAATGGTCGTTGCAGCATCAATGACGGGTCACGAAGAATGTCGTTCATCGTCCACTCGATCAAGCACCGCTCGCGCAGCCAATCCTCCATAAAGTGGTTCTCGTTGAGCTCCCGATGAAGCCATTCGAATCGACGCTTCCAGGGTTCGATGCCTGTGATTTTCACCAAACCGCTCAAGAGTCCGGCAACTTCCGTATCGTGAACATCGATCGAGAATCTCATAGCCACCCCACTTAACGGTTGCTTAAAAAAGCCAGGAAAAAGGCAAGCCCATTGCTCGCCTGCACGATGTACAACGACACGAATCCGTTAGCAGGATACGAGCAGCATTGTGTGCAGTAACCGTCAGCGGTGCATCGCAGTGACCGCAACTGAGATGCGATTGAAGGAGACCTGTCAGAAGCTCTTGTATGCCCCGTACCTCGTCGACATCACCAATCAGACTAAGGCCATGGATCGTGCGAAACTGAAAAGCGGACTTCGCTCCTTCGTCCATTGGTTTGATGCGCTGGAATAGACCCAATACGACGTGCGCGAGGTACAAGAGCAATGGCGGCAAGAGCTCGTAGACACCGTCGTACACGTCATTGTCAGCATGGCTCTTAAAGACGAAGTTGAAATTTTGAGGAGCAGTGCGAACTTCGATCCGTTGTGCTGTGACCAGATGAACGGCATGCTGCATTACCCCGTACAGTCCTTGCGCGTTTTTGGCTTCAAAGATCGAATCAACAATGAAATTTGCATCGAAAATCGAAGACAGCGCAGTCTGGCGAAGCGCATCAGCAATGATCGCTACCCGTCGATTGCCAAGTTGCTTCTGGGTGAGAAGTGCAGGATCTCCTTCCATAAAGTTGTTGAAAAACGAATCCTCGTCTCCAAGCATCCACGAAAGATAGAGAAGATTGTCCATCAGCGGTTTTCGGAGCAAATTGAAGGCGACAATGGATTTGCGCTTCTCCATGCACTGTAGAGCCTCGTAGACGTGATGCATGCAATCTGAAACTAACGCCATCGTGATGGTATTCAGGATGACTCGACGAGCTTCATCATGGCGACCGATCGCTCGCAGCGCTTCAATGGAATCTATCTTCGCGACTTTTTTGAAGAGCTTTGCTTCTTCCTTGCTTGCAAAGTTCAAAGAGACAACATGTGCCTCGGCTTTTTCGTACTCTACAAGCAGCCGTACTGACTCGTCATGCAAAAAATAGCAGTATTCATGAGCCAGTCTGTGCTCCGTAGGTATCCATTTCAAGCGGTGTCTGGGAATCAAGCCGCATGAACTCATCTAACATCCTCGCCTGATGTGCAGTTTTCATGCTCAGTGTCGGTCCGCTGGAGAAGTATTGAGCATAGGCCGCATTCTGATAGCGTGTGCCGACGCTGCCGAACTGGTGTGCCGCTGTGGGCGGCGCAATGTGCGGCACGACGGCGCGTTCCGGTGAAGCCGGAAGAAGCAGAAATCGGGCGTGACTTTACCTCCACCTGCCTGGCGCCCAGAAAACTCAATGCAGATGATCGTCGCCAGCACATATTTTCCCTTTTATAACAACATGTTACCTAAAATTCGCAACACAGGTAAAATATGGCAATTCCGCCCCAAAAAATGCCATGAACATCGTTGACCGCATCAAACGCTCCATCGCCAACCGCGACGATGGTGTGTTCCTGCGCGTTGAATTCGAGCGCTTCGGCAGTCCGGCTCAAGTAGGCCGCGCGCTGACCCAACTCACGAGTGAAGGCGCCTTGATCCGACTCGGCGTGGGTGTTTACGCCAAAGCCAAACCCAGCGTGCTCACAGGCAAGCCCATTCCCGCCCGCCCGCTGGAAGTTCTGGCTCCCGAAGTTCTGAAGAAGCTCGGTATCGCAGTGATGCCAAGCCGCTTGACCCAAGACTACAACGCGGGCCGCAGCACCCAGCTGCCCTCTGGCATCGTGCTGAATACCGGCAAGCGCCGTATCGCCCGCAAACTGAGCTTCAACGGTAAAGCGGTCCAGTACGAACACGCATGAAGGTACTGAGTTCCGAGCGACAAGAACTGATCGACGCGCTCGTTGCGGAAACCGCCATGGGCGGCATCACTGCAGGTTTGCTGGAAAAAGACGAACACCTGACTGATGCACTGCGTGCCCTGTTCGCGCTGCAGTTGGATGGCATGAGCCTGGTGTTCTGCGGTGGTACCAGCCTCTCGAAAGCTCACGGCCTGATCGAGCGCATGTCCGAAGATGCCGATCTCAAGATCGTTCTCTTATTGAGTTCAGAACCGCTCTCCAGGACCCAGATCAGAAAACGGCTGTCAACCCTTAAAACCACCGTATCCGAAACTCTGACCAGCATCGGCCTGGTCGAGGACAAGAGCATGGCACGAGCGCTCAACGAGAACCGCTACTTCTGTAGCGAATGGTCCTACGCCCGGCAGTACGATTCCATCGCCAGCCTGCGCCCCCACCTGCAGATCGAGCTAACCGCACGCAGTCCGGTTCTGGACACCGTAACCTGCCAGATCGGAAGCCTTGCTGACCACTTGGCCGAACGCAAAGACAAAACCTTCGCGGTGCCCACCGTTGCCGTCGCTGAAACCATCGCGGAAAAAGTCTTATCTTTCCTGCGCCGGTACGCCCAGCACCGGGCCGGTCTCCTGCAACAGGATTGGGACTCAGCTTTGGTACGGCACATCTATGACGTCCATTGTGTCTACCGCCACCAGGCGGACATCGTCGCAATTGCCGCCGAAGCGTTCCCTAAACTGGTCGCCGGCGACCAGAATGAATTTGGTAGCCAGTTCCCTGATTTCGCGGCAGCCGCGCTTCCGGTGCTGTCAGGCGCACTCAGGCAGGCCAGTGCCGACACGACTATCCAGGTCGAGTACACCAGGAACCTGATTCCCCTCATTTACGGCAATGAGGCACCAGAATTTACAGAAGCCTTTGATAGTTTTAATGCTGTGGCAATGTCGCTACTTGCGACGCTTCAAAACCAACATGCGGATGGGCGATAGCCGCCCAACCCTCACCGCCGTGAAAGCCGCACAGAAGGCGCCGGATTTCACGTTTGATCTGCAACCGCCTTGGTAAGGCCTGCCGGGCGGGCTAATGAAAGACGCGCTCAGGGCCTTTGTCCGCAGCCAATGTCTGCTTTCAGGCGGATCTCTCGCTGAACCGCTACGCAGCAGGGGACTAAACCGCAAGCGCGGTAGTCCCCAGGCTTGAAACTGTCTAGAAGTCGTGTCTATTCGCACCTGTCTGCGTGTCGAATTTTGTGACGCCCTGATGATTTTTCTCTATGCGGCCAGTGCTTTGTCAGGCTCCCAGGTGATAACTTTCGGGATTGCCAGGGTGTCACCGTTTGCAGTGCGCCCGAGTTCGATGGTGACCAGGCTATCGCCTTCGAACGCAGGGCTCAGCTCTAGGCTCAAGTAATCGAACAGAGGTTTTTCATGAACCGCGATGATGACCTGCCGGTCATGTTGCTTGGCCACCGTGCGCAGCAGCGCTGCGAATTGCGAAATGTGCACCTCGTCCATGCTCTGCACGGGATCGTCGATGATGAGCCAAGGGAGCTGTAACTTCGCAGAGAGGTGAAGAGCCAAGAACAACGTCAGAGCGGCCGTATTCAGATTACCGGCGCTCAGCATCGCCCTTGGATTCCCACCCTTACCACCGTCTCGGTGAAGGGTTTCCAACACCGCCTCGACCGCGCCCTTGGAAGATTCGGGCAACGCAAAGGCCGGGACGAAAGGCTCGTCCGGCGCGAGGCGCACAAACAAGTCCTTCCAAGCGGCATTGAGCGAGTGGTTGAACACCCGCCTCACGATATCGTTGCGTTCGACCTGCGCAATCCTTGTCAGCTCCTTGGCCTGCTCAATGGCGCGGTCACCAGCGACCTTGCGCTGCGTCAGCCCCGTCATCTCGGTGCTCAACTCGGTCCTGCGTTCAGTGATGTCTTCAATTGCGCGCCGCCTCAGTTGATATTCGCGCATCATGGCTTCGGCGTGTTGGCGCGCCGCTTCCTTCGCACCAAGCTCGGATTCCGTTTTAATCACGTGTGCGTGGAGCCGCTCCAAAGCGCCGCTTAGAGACTCGTTAACGCCGATAGGCTCTACAGCGAGCTGCGCGGCGACGCGATCGGCGATGCTGCGCAGAGACACCGCGCGCTGATCGTTGGCTCGCAGCGCTGCCAGGCCTTGTGCGGAGTTGGTCGCGTCTTCGAACAAGGTCTCGCCCCGAACCGCTTCGGAGGCCAGCTTGTCCAAGACACTTAACTGGTCTGTTAGCTTGACCACCCTGGACTCAAGTTCATGCCGCGACTCGGCCGCCAGCAGTCGAGCCAGCGCCGAAGACTGTTCTAGCTCGCGGGCTGCGATCGCTGCAACCGTGTCGGATCGCTCTTTCGACAGAGCTGCCAGCTTACCTGCGGCTTCGGTGAGCGAGGACACATTGGCGGCAAGATGTCCCACGAGAGGCGTGTCGGAAACCTCTGCAAAGTTGCGATTGCAGACCGGACAATCGTTGGAGTGGACGTGCGGCAAGAGAGCCGACAGCGCCTGTGCCAGCTGCCCCGCTTGCAGCGAATGTTGCGCGATCTGTTCATCGAGCCGCTTCAAACGCTCTTGAAGGCCCCTTTGATCCACTTCCGCGTCGGCAGCGCCCTTTCTCACAGCGGCATTCTGTGCCAGGGCTTGTTCGCAGCGACGAACTTCGGCGTCCACCGCGTTCCTTGCCGTGATGCGTGCGTACTCGGGTCGGTTGGCCAGTGGCGAAGGCAAGTCCGAAAAATAGATAGCCAGTACCTCAAACGCGTCGGAGAGCTGTTTTCCTGTTTTATGCAACCATGCTTGCAGCGCCTCGTCTGCGTCTGTGGCGGCCGACTCGGCAGTCTCCCTCAGCTCTTGGGTGGTCGGGGAGCCTTCGGAACTGCGCCATTGCCCGAGCAATGCCACGATTTCGTGCCGAGACTGCGCCCACCGCTGAAGGTCAGCGTCATAGGACAGCTGAGCTAGGAACTGGGGCCAATCGGTGATCGGCAGCGCAGCTTGGTCCGGCCAATGCAGCTTGAAGAGTTCCTCAGCCCTGCTGAGCAGGCCTGTTGCCTGTTCATCTGTGGCGGAGACGTCCCGCGCCAGCTTGTCCAATTCGGCTTGCACGTTCGGAAGGCGTTCACGGACCTCCCAGTACAGGTTTGCGCCGCCCCTGAGCCGACGCACGTCGCCAGCATCATGCAACCCGTCGATGAGCGCGTCGAGCGCGTCGAGTCCGAGCAGCTCCTTAACAAAACGTGTCAGAGGTGAGGTGCCAGCCGCGACGTCCTTAGGCTGGTATATCTCCAGCAAGCGGCTCAGGGTCGACTGGGCCAGGTAGCAACGCTCCGAATAGTGCCGGGCCAACTGCGGGGTCAGTGCAGGATTCCCCTTGGGGCCGACGCCGTTGATCCGAAACTCGCCAGCCGCCGCTGCGCTGCCCATGCCGCGGGTGGACACCGAGACGTATGCCTCGTCGGCTCCTTTGTGCACCAGGTGCCGGCGAAGATTGGCATCCATGCGGTCCAACGACGAGATCTGGCCGGTTAGCGCCAGTTCCATGCTGGACAGCAAGCTGGTCTTGCCTGCACCATTCTTACCGTGGATCAGCACGATCGGTGCATCCATTGGGATCGTGACATTGCCCCGTATGCTGCGGAAATCGCGTACCGTCAGTGAGCTAATTCGAGTGTTCATACGTCTTGATCCTCCAGTCCACGGGATGCTTCGTCGATCAACTGGTGCAGGTTTCGCTGCACAGTCTTCTCGCCTTGCGCTGCCACGTCGACGAGGTGGCGAAGGGGCTCGTCGAGCTTTCCGGCAAGGTTGCGCACCCGCGTCAGCGGATCGATTGCCGCGCCATCGACTTGGGGCAGCGTCAGTGGCAAGAGCACGGCGAGCCAGTTGTGAACAACTATGTCGGCCCCTGTGCCAGTCACACTACCGATCGGTAGGACTCTGCAAACCTTGCCCAGATATTCCAGTGTCGAGGGCTTCGGCCGCGGCCCCGCGAGTACGAGAGTGAGCGAGCGCCTAGACCGGCTGACGTCAAGGGCACGCGCCACACCACTCATCTTGCGGGTGAGGAGCGCTTCGTCCTCGCTGGCAGTGTCAGCCACGAGGATCAGCTCGGTCGAGCTCTTCTGGTGGACAAAGGCCGCCGGAAAGTCGAGCTTCAGGCCGCCGAGGAGTAGTGATTGGGGTAGTCGCAGATACCCGGCGCCCTCCAGTGCGGATGTAACGCGGCCCACGGGTGTCGAGTCGGTCATATAGCCAGCTCCTGTCTGAAATTCGTGTACAGCTGATCAAAGGTAGTGCATCCGTTCAGAAGAGGCCCAATGCTGACCTCGCGTGTCAACGGAGCGCCGGTCCTGCCAAATGAGCCGAGGGGTGACCTTGGCATCGGCAGAGCGAGCTCTTTTGCCTGGATCAAGATCGGTGCCTCGGACTCGTCGAGTTCCCCGCACGCCACCAATAGCGCTGCGTTGAACGCATTCGCAGTGACGTACACCTTGGTTTTGGCCGTTCCCGGCAGGTTACTTATGACAGCAAGTACGCCGGAGCCAGTTGTGACTGGCTCGGCCTCCACCGTCCAATCACCACGCGCAACGCCCGCGCCAAGTAACCCCAGCGTGATCGCAGCCTCGCGCAACCCTGAGGTATCCAGGTCGGGGTTTCCCGCCATGCCCGGAATCGCGTCTTGCGAGATGGGCATGTATTTCAAGTTGGGCTGTGTGACCTGGCCTGCTCGTAGTAACTGGGAAGATCTCGCACACGTTTGGAGCAGCCCACCGACAAAGGCAACAGACGTCTGCGCCGCAGTGCCCAGGTCGTTGCGCAACCTGGTGACGCCGTCGACCAGCGGTTGGCGCTCTGCCGCAGGAAAAGGCCCCGGCATCATGCTGATTAATGCGGCCAGCTTTCTTGCGAGGACATCCAGCAGTAAGGCCGTGAGCAGCGGTTTGGCATAGGCCTGGATCCGTGCGGCTTCGCAGACCGCTTGGAAGTTCGCGGGGTTGACCTGGGCGCCATACACATTCTCCAAAAGGGACTGCTGGTCCAGCCCGAGTTCGTCCTCGGAAAACACGAATCCGGGCGGTGCGGCTGCGAGGTTCCATGGACTTTGTTCGGCGGCCGTTTGGAAGACGTGCTGAATGTTCCCATCTTGGGCCGACAAGCCGAGCATGAACGTGGGTTTCTGAGTAATCAACGCGAGTAACGCGGTTACCAACGGCTGGTTGCCGGCTTTGCCGCACCAGCCATTCACCTGAGCATGACGGGCGACCAGCCATTCGCGATATTCCGCTTCGTTGGCCGCGGCCTTCACGGCGCAACCATGGAATTTGATGAGACGGGTACGGCCTCGCGGTAGCTGTACGTCATTCGGCCTGGCTACGACTGTCGGGGCGAGTGCGGCGTTGCCGTCGGTCAAACTGGCGACGGCACGCTCCACCAGAGGATCCCAGTTCGCTGACACCATTTCCGTAGCTACGCCTTCCAGGCTGAGGGCGGCGAGGCACAGATGTTCGACATCCGGCCGTAGGGCACCGCCGCCATATGTTTCGCACACATTGACAGCGTCCCAGAGCAGGTAGTCGAACGGTTCGGTCCCCACACGGATCGCTAGGAGTCGCGCATAGTTGGTGACCAGCGTGCCGACGATCGCATCACGCTTTTCCTGAGGCCACATATCAAAAGCGACGTTCAAGTCTAGCGCCGCACACTGCGCGGCGTTGAGGCCGGCAAGCCTGAGCACTTCGTTCATCGCGCGATTGAACTTGCAGGCTGGATCGGCCGGATCAATGTGCACACGAATGAACTCGATGACCTTGGCAATGACGCCCCAGAGGCCGGGAACTACGCCCAGCGAAATGCCTGAACCCAGCCAGAAGGCGTACCGGCCCTCCGCCATGCCCTGGGCAAAGGCCTGGAATGAGTTGTCGAGCAAGTCCAGCGTAGTGCGGACCGAAATTGCCGCCGCAGGTGGTGGTGACATGTCCTCTCCCTGTTCTAGTTTTTCGCCCCCAATGATAGTGGGCCTGGGCGTGTGCGCTTAATTCAAGTCTGCACAACGTGAAGTGGGATGCCATGCAGGCCGGTTGGACCGACGTATTACCGATTACTCCACTTATCTGCTGGCCTACTTCATTTCCGGGGCATGCTCAACTTCGGCGCATCTAAGCAGGTCTTTCGACGCTTGACTTTCTGACAGACCTAACATCCCATTGGCGTATGGCCGTCTACGCCGACTTCCCCGCAGCACTTAACGGTCTGTTTGCTGCCAAAGAGGTTTTTGCAGCCAGAGCCATTGCGCACGCTGCTTGATGGATTGTTACGAGATTGCCGCCTAGAAACCATAGCCCAGATATGTGTTGAGATTCCAGAGAAGCTGTAGTGCCCCAGCCCAGTACGCACTCGCGTCCTGGGCTGGCTTACGCTACAACTTCATCATGCTCAACCAATAACTCGGCGGTTGCCATCCCTTCCGGCATGGAGCACACACACGCCAGCAGATGCCGCTCCAAATTGGTCAACGCCTCCAACAACTGATCCTGAGTCGGTGGCGCATAGGAAAGCGTCATGGAACTGTTCATTGAATGCTTCATGAGATGCGAAATCGTGAAGGCATGCACATTCAACAACGTCATTGCAGTGGTGAACGTGCGCCGCAGATCATGCATGGCCCAATGCTCACCGCACTCTGCTCTAACCAGCTTGATGTGGTACTGCGGCGGGCACACCACGTGCCCCTTAGCCGAGTCTGCGTAGCCGAACACGAAGTCGTTAATTTTCTCCTTGAGCCGACGCTGCAGAATAACGCGAGCCAGTGGAGCTATCGGAAAGGTGTAGTCCTGCCCATTCTTGGTGTTGCGAAACACCATGCTGTCCTTCTTCAGGTCCACGTCCGACCAGCGTAGCGTCGCCGACTCGATAGAACGGCTACCCGTGATGAGTGAAAACAGGATGTAGTCACCCACCACCGACGGCTCCAGCGCTTCGCAGGCCTGCCACCACGTCACGAAGTACGGCTTGTTCGTGTCGAGGAAGCCGCTGCGGCGATTGATCCGGCTCCAACGCCGGGCAGTCTTGAGAATGCCAACAGGGTTGACGAATCCGGATCGCGACAGTTGGTACTTGCTGATGGCATAGTTGTAAGCTGCCTGCAGGTACTTGAAGTGCTGGTTGGAAGTGCGCGTGATCGGTTGAGGATTTTTCGAAAGCCTGCGCTTGGGCACCATGCGAGAAACGATATCGAAACGAGCAAGCACATCGTCCTGGGTGATTTCCCGATAAGGTCGGTTGAGCCAGCTTGGAAGCTTCACCTTGAGCAGTTCAATCTTTTCAGCCGAGCGGCCATTCGGCTTGGTCTTGAATGCCTCCCCCTCCAGTGTCCCGAAATACCGCTTGGCCGATTCAATGCTCTTGGTGGTATTGGGACGGTGCTCGACTTCCTTGGTGTATTCATCGAACAGTTCTTCCAGGCTAGCGTTGCTGGCGCCTCGGTTCCGTTCCGTGTAGGGGTCCTTGCCGTCGAGAAGTTGAGCCTTCACCCGCAAGGCGCCCTTGCGAGCCTGATCCACGGTCATCGGCCCATACTCACCGATCTTGCGTTTCAGCACTTTCCGGCCAACACGCATCTGCAAGTAGAAGACCTTCTTGGACAAAGAGACGCGCAGACCAAACCCGGTCAACTCATCATCCATGTAGAAGGTCTGGGACTCGCCCGGCATCGGTGCGATGGATTTGACGAAGGACTGCGTCAGCTTAGGCATCTTGGGTTCTCCTAGGCTACACATAGCCAACTCTAGGCTACACATAGGCTACAAACGAGTGACAAAGGGATCGCAGCCCTTCCAAGTCCAGCACACCACAGCGTACTGAAAAGTCTTTTAAAATCAAAGACTTACGCCAATAATAGAGAAATTCATGAGCACTCGCAAGGGCTTGCGAAATGTCACTTTAAGATTTTATGAGTCCTCTGCTCTAACCAACTGAGCTAACGGCCCAACCGAACTACGGATTGTAAAGGCCTACTTGTGGTGGCTCAGGGCGTTGCTGACCAATTTCGACGTAATGTCCACAATCTGGATCATCCGGTCGTAGGGCATGCGCGTCGGGCCGATAACGCCCAGGGTACCGACCACCTGGCCATCCACCTCGTAAGGGGCGCTGACGATGGACAGGTCTTCGAATGGCACTACCTGGCTTTCACCGCCGATGAAAATACGCACACCCTCGGCCTGGCCTGCCACATCAAGCAAACGCATGAGTTGCGCCTTTTGCTCAAACAGCTCAAAAGCACGCCGCAGGTGACCCATGTCATTGGAAAAGTCGGTGACCGCCAGCAGGTTTCGCTCGCCTGAAATCACCACTTCGTCCTGGGTCTCCGAGATGGCGTCGGAGCTGACGGCCACTGCCGCTTGCATCAGGCTGGCGATTTCCGAACGGAGCGATTCAACTTCGTTTTTCAGCCGTTCACGAACCTGCTCAATAGCGAGCCCGACGTAGTTGCTGTTCAGATAATTGGCTGCCTCAACCAACTGCGCCTGGGAGTAGTCAACCTCTGTGAAAATCACGCGGTTTTGCACGTCACCTTCGGGCGTGACAATGATGACCAGCAGGCGCCGCTCGGACAGTCGCAAGAACTCAATATGGCGAAAAACGGAGGAGCGACGCGGCGCAATCACGACGCCCACAAACTGGGACAGACTGGACAGCAGGTTGGCCGCGTTGGAGATTACTTTTTGCGGTTGATCCGGCGCCAGGCTGTGCGCCGCAAACTGCCCTTGCCGCACCGTCAGCATGGTGTCGACAAACAGACGGTAGCCGCGCGCGGTCGGGATCCGTCCGGCCGAGGTGTGCGGGCTGGCAATCAGGCCGAGCTCTTCCAGATCGGACATGACGTTGCGGATGGTGGCGGGAGACAAATCCAGTCCTGACGCTTTAGAGAGCGTGCGCGAACCCACCGGCTGCCCATCGGCGATATAGCGCTCAACCAGCGCTTTCAATAACAACTTGGCACGGTCATCCAGCATGAAGGCATTTTAGTGATGTAATTTGCGAATGAAATCAATATTCCGGCATGTTGCACTGATAGGCAAATACCAGACGGTGGCGTCGGGTGCCTCGGGGGCCTTCTCCCGCAACGCGCTGGAAGACATCGCCCATTTTTTGCATGCCCAGGGTTGCGAGGTGGTCTTTGAGCACGACACGGCACACAACATGGGGATTTCCGGCTATCCGGTGCTTAATGTTCCGGCGATTGGAGCGCAATGCGACCTTTGCCTGGTGGTCGGTGGCGATGGCACCATGCTGGGCATTGGCCGCCAGCTGGCGCATTTTGGGGTGCCGCTGATTGGCATCAACCAGGGACGGCTGGGTTTCATTACTGACATCCCGTTTGACAGTTTCACATCCACCCTGGCCCCCATGCTGCGGGGTGACTATGAAGAGGACCATCGCAGCCTGATGCATGCCCGTGTCATGCGGGATGGTCACTGTGTATTTGACGCGCTGGCCATGAACGATGTGGTGGTCAATCGCGGCGCCACCTCGGGCATGGTCGAGTTGCGGGTCGAGGTGGATGGGCATTTTGTGGCGAACCAGCGTGCCGATGGCCTGATCATTGCCACGCCCACCGGCTCTACCGCTTATGCGCTGTCAGCCGGGGGGCCCTTGTTGCACCCGTCCATCCCGGGCTGGGTCCTCGTTCCTATTGCGCCGCATACCTTGTCAAATAGGCCGATTGTCCTCTCCAATGCTGCAGAGATTGCTATTGAAATAGTAGCAGGCCGGGACGCCAGCGCGAATTTCGACATGCAATCGCTGGCTTCGCTGCTGCACGGTGACCGCATAGTGGTAACGCGCTCGAAACACCATGTGCGCTTTTTGCATCCCAAAGGCTGGTCTTACTTTGACACACTGCGCCAGAAACTGCACTGGAATGAAGGAGTGGCCTGACCGTGAGCTTGAAACGTATTGTCCTGCGCGATTTCGTCATCGTGAGCGAGCTTGATCTCGATCTGGCCGGTGGATTCACTGTTCTCACCGGTGAGACGGGGGCCGGCAAGTCGATTCTGATCGATGCGCTGCAACTGGTCACTGGGGGTCGGGCTGATGTCGGTGTGATCCGTGAAGGCACCCAGCGAGCCGAAGTCGGCGCCGAGTTCGACACTACGACTGCTTTGGCAGCATGGCTTGAAACTGCCGGATTTGACCCCGGCGACAGCCTTCTGCTGCGACGCACAGTCGACACCCTGGGCAAGAGTCGCGCCTGGATCAACGGCAGCCCCGCCACGGCCACCCAATTGCGCGAGATTGGCGAGCAACTGCTGGATATACACGGCCAGCACGCCTGGCAAAGTCTGACGCGACCGGACGCTGTCCGGGGCCTGCTGGACGCCTACGGCCACGTCTCGTCCGCGGCACTGGTGATGTTGTGGCAGCGCTGGCGCCAGGCTCAAAACGACCTGAGCCAAGCCCATGCGGCGCAAGAGTCACTGCAACGTGAGCGTGAACGCCTGGCATGGCAGATTGGTGAAGTTGAAAAGCTGGCGCCACTGGCCAACGAGTGGACCGAACTCAACACGGAGCATGGCCGTCTGTCCAACGCGCAAGCCCTTATGGATGCCGCGCAGGGCGCCGCGCAGGCTTTGGATGACGATGATGGCGGCGCGCTGCGTGCGCTTCACAGCGCCTGCCAGACGCTACAACAACAGGAGCACCTTGAGCCCTATTTCAGAGAGCTGACCGAGGTTTTGTCTTCAAGTCTGGCGCAGGTGGAAGACACCGTTCATTCTCTTCGCGCCTACCTGCGCAAGACCGAGCTTGACCCGCAACGCCTGGGTGAACTCGACGAGCGCATGGCCTTGTGGCTGTCACTGGCCAGACGCTACAAACGAGCCCCGGCAGAGTTACCCGATTTGCTGGCCTCCTGGAAACAGGAACTCGACAAACTGAACGCTGCCGCTGATTTGGCAGGGCTGGAAGCGGCCCAGACGGCCGCGTTCGACGCTTACATGCGTGAGGCCAAGCTGTTGTCAAAGGCCCGCGTCAAAGCCGCCCCGCAACTGGCGAAAGCCATTACACAAGCCATGCAGGGTCTGGGCATGCAAGGCGGCCAGTTCGAAGTAACGCTGCAGAAGTCTGCCCAACCCATGCAGAGCGGCCTGGAAGAGGTCGCCTTTCTGGTGGCGGGGCATGCCGGCAGCTCACCCAGACCGGTCAACAAGGTGGCATCCGGCGGAGAACTGTCTCGCATCGCGCTGGCCATCGCGGTGACAACCAGCCAGCTCGGCACCGCGCAGACGCTGATTTTTGACGAGGTCGACGCTGGCGTGGGGGGTGCGGTGGCCGAGACCGTAGGTCGCCTCATGAAGCAGTTGGGTGTTGACCGGCAGGTTCTCGCCGTCACGCACCTGCCGCAAGTAGCCGCCTGTGCCGACCATCATTTGGTGGTGGCGAAGCAATTGAAGGGGAGTTCGACCGTGAGCTCAGTCGTTGCAGTTCAGGGTGAGCAACGGGTGGCAGAAGTGGCACGCATGCTCGGTGGTGAGCGCCTCTCCGGCACCACGCTGGCCCACGCCAAGGAAATGCTGCAAGCGCGGGAATGAATTGATGAAAACGAAAACCCTCGATCTGCAGATCGTTCTGATTACAGGCATGTCGGGCTCCGGCAAGTCGGTGGTTCTGCGTGCACTGGAAGACGCCGGCTTCTTCTGTGTGGACAACCTGCCCCCCGAACTGCTTCAGCCCTTTGTGGCGCTGGAGAAAGCGCACAAGGCCAGCCGGGTGGCCATCGCGATGGATGTTCGCACCGCGACATCGCTCCCCCTGTTGCCGGAGCAGCTCTCGGCCTTGCGAAAGCAGGGCGTCATGATCAGGTCCCTGTTCCTTGATGCCTCGACCGAGACGCTGGTGCGACGGTATTCCGAGACGCGGCGCAAGCACCCACTGTCGCAATCCGACGCCGACCACTCGGTACAGGACCTGCGGCGTGCGCTGGTGGATGCCATCGAACTGGAACGCGTGTTGCTGGCGGACCTGCGCGAACAGGCCCATGTCATCGACACCAGCATCATGCGACCTTCGCAGTTGCAGAGCTACGTCAAATCACTGATTTCAACGCCCGGCGAGCAGATGACGCTGGTATTCGAATCGTTTGCCTTCAAACGCGGCGTTCCGGGCGACGCCGACTATGTGTTCGATGTGCGCATGCTGCCCAACCCGCACTATGAGCCGGAGCTGCGCAATCTGACGGGTCAGGACGAACCCGTCGCGGCCTTCCTTAACCAGCAGCCGGATGTTGCTCAGATGCTGGGGCACATCGAGGAGTTTCTGAATCGCTGGCTGGATGCGCTGGCGCGGGATCACAGAAGCTACGTGACGGTCGCCATTGGCTGCACCGGCGGACAACACCGCTCGGTCTACCTGGTGGAAGAGCTCGCCAAGCTTTTTGGAAACAAGTGGGTCACATTGAAGCGGCACCGGGAACTGGAGACCATTTGACCGGCATCATGATGACGATGGCGCCGCACCCGCCAACCCTGTCAGCCCTGGACCAACAACTTCCTGATAGGTGCCGGCAAGCCCAGGCGGGGCCATTCATCCGCAGCAATCCACATCCCCGCTGACGGAGTCATCGCAGAGGTCGGCAATTGCACCTGGACCGGATGCAAAAACAGGTCTTTGTGGGTCAAGACGTGTTTAAAAGTGGGCATTTCACGGAGCATGGGACGATAGCGAGCAGGAACCGCCGCTTCCAGTGTTTCGCGACTATCGAAAAGCGGGAAGCAGTGGAGCCCTGCCCAGACACCTGGAGTTGGCCGCTTGCTCAGCCAGACGGATGCGTCCCGGGCCTGCGCCCACATCAACCAGATCGACTGTGAACTGCGTTTTAGTTTTCGGGTCTTCACGGGATAGCGTTCGGGATCACCAAGACCCCGCGCCACACATGACTTCGCAACCGGGCAGACCCCACAGACCGGCTTTTTGGCAACGCAAACGGTGGCACCCAAATCCATCATGCCCTGGGTGTAGCGCGGCATCGCCTCGTGCAAATTGCGCACGGGTAGCAGGTGTGACGCCTCATCCCAGAGCCGTTGCTCGTTGGCCGCCATGGCCAGGTCGGCATCAAAGCCCAGCACGCGGGTCAGCACCCGCTTGACATTGCCATCCAGAATGGCAACGCGCTCACCGAAACACAAGGATGCAATCGCGCCGGCGGTAGAACGACCGATACCCGGCAGGGTTTGAAGCAGTTGCGCAGTCTTTGGGAAAACGCCGCCGTGCAAGCTGACGACCCCGATGGCGCACAAATGCAGGTTGCGCGCGCGACTGTAGTACCCCAGACCGCTCCACAAGCCCAAGACGTCATCAAGAGGTGCGGCGGCCAGTGAGCCTACATCTGGAAAGCGCTCTAGGAAGCGGGGGAAATAGTCCAGAACAGTCGCCACCTGCGTCTGCTGCAGCATGATTTCGGACAACCAGACGCGGTAGGGATTCCGTGTGTTCTGCCAGGGCAACTCGTTTCGCCCATGGGTCTTTTGCCACTGCACCACCTGGGTGGAGAAATCCATCACCAGCCCATCAACGCTGTTCGTCAAACCAGTTCAGATGCAGGGACCGCCCGGGGACGCACCGGCTCGGCCGCCGTCACCAAATAGTCCGTCAACTCCAGCAGTTTGGAATCCACCTGATGCAGGGCATTCGCCTGGGCCTGTATCTCGCCGATTCGGTCCTCAAGCCCTCCAGCGGCCTGCTGGATGCGGTCAATGGCTTCCAGGCGTCGGCCGAAGTTACGGCGCCGCTCCCGCAACTGGGCATCCAGTTGGGCCGCGGCCGATTTGCTCCACAACTCGATATCACCCAGCGCCGTTTCGTGGATGACACGAAGACGCGTAGACAGTGCACGCACCAGACGATCCGAAAACTCGGGTTGCGCCAACCTGAAAGCGTTACCAATGCCCAGATACTGGAGATGGCTGCGCTCCACCAGATCAAGATCATGCAGATAGCCGGTCATGGAAGGCTCGGTCGGTGCCTGCAACGAGAATCCATGCTCGGCATTCAATTGCCGGAAAGTCGCCGCCAGCATCGACTGAATTTCTCCGCTGATGGACTGGACCTGCCGCAGGCTCTCGCGCAACCGGTCAAAGGTTTGACCGTAGGCACGTTTGACACCCAGCTTGAGACCTTTTTGATGCAGGACCTTGGTGAGCTCGGCCATTTCCTTCTTGAGTGCCGTTGGCCCCAAAAGACTGAACACTTCACGAAGCAGCTTCAAGTGGACCGAGCGCACCGCATGGATTTTCGCCCCGCCAAGATCAAACTCGGCCTGCTCCTGGGAAATCCGGGACCGCATGTTCTTGATCACGGCGATATTCTTGCCCTGAAGCCCCTTGAGCTCCATCATCTGCTCGGTCAGATCACGTCTGCGAATATTGATGACACGGCCAGTCTCGGCACGCAAGTCCGAAATGCCGCTGGCGACGGCAGCAGCCAGCAATTTCTGCCGCTCACCCATGATGCCCTGGCTGAGGGCGTCTTCAAGGGCCGGCAGGCAGCTGAGTTCCAGCAATTCCGGATCGTCCGTCACTTTGGCAACCAGCCCTTTTTGCGCAGATACCGGAATGACCTGATGCTTGGGGATGCCCAGAATCTCGGCTGTGGACGCCCGCTGGCGCTCAATCTGTTGCTGAATCTGGGCCGGCGAACTGAGGGCGTCCCACAAAGTGTCAATCTTGTTGAGAACCACCAGCCTTGAATTCGTGTCGTCTGCGTCATTGATCAGATGTTCACGCCAGATGGAGAGGTCCGACTTGGTCACGCCGGTGTCAGCGCCCAGAATGAAGACGACCGCATGCGCCTGGGGAATCAGACTGACGGTGAGCTCCGGCTCGGCACCGATGGCGTTGAGCCCTGGCGTATCCAGAATCACCAAGCCCTGCTTCAAGAGTGGATGGGCGATATTGATCAATGCATGCCGCCATTTGGGCACTTCCACCAGACCTTGCGCATCAACCATCGGGTTGTCTTCAGGCGCTTCGCGCTGCCAGAATCCAAGCGCCCTGGCTTCGTCCTGCGTCACGCGACGGGTTTCCGCCACCTTCTCAAGCGCTACCGACAGTTGCTTTGGGTCATTCACATCCAGATCAATGCGTGTCCACTTCTCCGGCACCATGCGCCACTCCATCAGCGACTGCGGCTGCATGCGTGTTTCAATGGGCAAGAGCCGCAGGCAAGGCGGCACGTCTGCGTCGTACCCCATCTCGGTCGGGCACATCGTCGTGCGGCCGGCACTTGCAGGCATGATGCGTCGACCATAGCCCGCAAAGAAGATGGCATTGATCAGCTCGGATTTCCCGCGGGAAAACTCTGCCACAAAAGCAACCATGACTTTGTCGGTACGGACCCGGGTTTCCAGTCGGCGCAAACGCTCTTCCACGGCGGAATCCAGCAGTTCGTGGTCTTTCATCCACTCGGCCAGCAACTTCAGACGAAGGGCAAACTCACGCCGCCATGTGCCATGTTGATCGAATTTTTCGTTGAATGAAGTGCCCAAAATTCCTCCGCGCAATCTTTCAATATAGCACCGCACCCTCCCGGCGCACTCACACTTTCTGGCAATTTGGGCAATAAAACGTCGACCGCTGACCTTGTCGCAAAGATTTGATGGGGGTCCCGCATACCCGGCAGGCCTGCCCTTCCCGGCCGTAAACCATGGCCTCAAGCTGAAAGTAACCTCGTTCGCCATCGGCGCTGCTGAAGTCCCTCAGGGTGCTGCCACCCTTGGCCACCGCGCGTGCCAGCACGTCCCGGATCGCAGCGTGAAGCCTGGCGCATCGCGGTCGGCTCAGACGCGCCGCGCTCAGTGTTGGCCGGATGCCAGCAAGGAACAACGCCTCCGAAACGTAAATATTGCCTACACCCACCACAACGTCGCCCGCCAGCAACACTTGCTTGATCGCCGCCTTGCGGCGCTTCAATCCGGCATGGAATTGGCTGAGATCAAAACTGTCCGATAAGGGCTCCATGCCGAGCTTCCCCAAAAGCTTGCGGGCCTCGGGAGCGTCTTCACTGTCCGCATAGACCACTGCGCCAAACCGGCGTGGATCGTTGAGTCTGAGCGTTCCATGGGTGGTCAGCATCTCGAAATGATCATGGCTGCCGGCAGGTGGCAAGTGCACTGCAAAACGCAAGCTCCCGGACATGCCCAAATGCACCAGCAGCAAGCCCTGATCAAGGTCAATCAGCAGATATTTGCCGCGCCGGCGCACTCCAAGAACCGTTCGCCCCGTCAGTTGGCTCACAGGACACCCCAGCGGCCATCGCAGGGCCTTTCCCAAATGCACGGACACCACTCTGGCGCTGGCGATCGCGTCGGCAAAACTCAGTCGCGTGACTTCGACTTCAGGTAATTCAGGCATGGGAAAGTAAATTGGCTGGCATGGATTATTATGGTGCGATGTCGCGTTTCAACCGTCTTTCCCTCCTTGCCCTCCTTGTTTTCGCGCTGAGCGCAAACGCACAAGCGCCGAATGGCCAAACGACGGCGCCAATCAGTTCGGCGCTGGACAGCGAACTCTTTTATCAGCTGTTGTTGGGCGAACTCAATGTCCGGGAAGGGGAGCCCGGCGCAGCTTACTCGCTGATTCTTGACGCAGCACGAAAAACGAATGATCCCAGGCTGTACCAACGCGCGGTCGACATTGCTCTGCAGGCGCGATCGGGCGACTCCGCACTGCTGGCCGCCCGCGCCTGGAAACAGGCACGGCCAGCGTCCAGAGAAGCCAATCGATACGTCTTGCAGATACTGATTGGCCTCAATCGCATCGGCGAGACCCTGGACCCCCTCAAACGCGAGATAGCGGCGGCAGACGCCAAAGACCGCGTTGCCGTCGTCTCGTCCCTTCCGCGCTACTTTGCACGGGCCACCGACAAAAAGCTTGCCGCCTCCATTGTGGAACAGGCTCTGACGGGTTATCTGACTGCACCAGGCGTCGGCGTTTCCGCCTGGACCGTCGTCGGGCGCATGCGTCTTGATGCTGGCGACATCAGCGGTGCCATGGATGCTGCCGCCAGGGCGCAGGCATTGGATGCCGAATCGGAAGGGCCCGCCGTACTGGCCTTGTCCATGATGAGCCCGAAGACGCCACAAGCCGAGGCCATTGTCAAAAAGTATCTCGAAGGAAAGCCATTGCCCGAGGTGCGAATGGAGTACGTGCGCGCTTTGCTGGATGCTCAGCGCTACGCCGAAGCAGCGGCCCAGTTACAGGTCATTACCTCCGAAAAGCCCGACTATGCGCAAGGCTGGCTGATCCGTGGCGCACTGGAATTGCAGGATGGCAAACCATCTGTCGCCGAACGCTCCCTCAAGCGCTATGTGGAACTGGCGTTGGCCAAGCGCACGGGCGCACCTCGCGCTGAAGCGGACCGTGGCCTGGTGCAGGCCTACCTCTCCCTGGCCCAGATTGCAGAGCAAAGAAAGGACTTCGTTCAAGCCGACTCCTGGCTCAAGCGCATTGACAGCCCTGCCGACTTGCTCAACGCCCAGCTTCGGCGAGCCGCGATCCTGGCCCGGCAAGGCAAGCTCGAAGAGGCGCGCAAACTCATTCGCAGTCAGCCTGAGAAGTCCCCAGCTGACGCTCGCCTGAAGCTCACCGCAGAAGTCCAGTTGCTGCGTGAAAGCAAACAATACAGGGCGGCGCACGAGCTTCTGACAGAGGAAATCACCCGCAATCCCAGCGATTTTGATCTTGTCTACGACATGGCCATGGTGGCCGAAAAACTGGGTAATCTGGAAGAAATGGAGCGCCTGCTGCGAAGTGTGATCGCTGGCAAACCCGAGTATCACCATGCCTATAACGCGCTGGGCTATTCACTGGCCGAACGCAACACACGCTTGCCGGAAGCCAGGCAGCTTGTTCAGAAGGCATTGGAATACGCGCCAGGCGACCCGTTCATTTCGGACAGTCTGGGCTGGGTTGAGTACCGGAGCGGCAATCTGGCGGAGGCCTTGCGCATTCTTCAGGCTGCATTCAAAGCCAAACCGGATGCAGAGATTGCCGCCCATCTGGGCGAAGTTTTGTGGACCTTGGGTCGGCGCGATCAGGCTGTGAGCATCTGGAAAGAGGGTGCGCAAATCAATCCTGAGAACGAGACCTTGCTCGAAACACTCAAACGCCTGCGTGTCAGGTTGTGATGCGCCCGATGAAAGTGCTCTGCGCGGCAGTTCTTGCCGCTTCTCTTTTTATAGCAGGTTGCGCAGTTCCGACAAGGGTCCCGACCGCAAATCAGTCTGAAATCTCGCTTTGGCGCGGGCGACTGGCCGTCCGGGTGGAATCTGATCAACCGCAATCCCTTGCCGCCGGATTTGAGCTCACCGGCAACGCCCTGGCCGGCGATCTGATTTTGTACACACCATTGGGAACCACGGCCGCCGCGCTGTCATGGTCTGCCCACACAGCGCTCATGCGCGCCAATGGCGATGTGCGCCATTTTGACTCGCTTGACGCCTTGATCAAACAGGCTCTGGGCACCGAGATACCGGTGGCGGCGCTCTTTGCATGGCTGGCCGGAGACCACATGGCCGCGGAGGGATGGACCGCCGACCTGTCACAGCACGCCAACGGCCGGATCACGGCCCGGCGGACGACGCCCGCCCCACTGGCGGAACTTCGTCTGGTCCTGGAACCATGAGACGCACCGACCTCTGCAATCCATGAAGTCGCTCTACGACATTTCAGCCCCGGCCAAGCTCAACCTGTTTCTGCACATCACGGGCAGAAGAAGCGATGGCTACCACCTGCTGCAATCGGTCTTCATGCTGATCGATTGGTGCGACACGCTGCATTTCGAACTTCGTGCCGACGGGGAAATCAGTCGCGAAGATCTCGGCACCCCCTTGCCGGTTGACGACCTGGTTGTGCGTGCGGCACGCGCACTGAAAGAGGTCAACAGTAGTCCACTCGGTGTTCACATCGGCATTGAAAAGCGCATTCCCGCGCAGGCCGGCATGGGCGGCGGCTCATCCGACGCCGCCTCCACTCTGCTCGCGCTGAATCGTCTTTGGAAACTCAACTACCCACTGGAGAAACTCGCCGAGATCGGGCTTCAACTGGGTGCGGATGTGCCATTCTTTCTGGGTGGGCGCAATGCCTGGGTCGAAGGTATCGGTGAAAAAATAGTCCCGGTCGCCTTGCCGGCAGGCCGTTTTTTGGTGGTAAAGCCTGCCGAGGGACTGGATACCGGATTGATTTTCTCGGACCCGGCGCTAAAAAGGGACAGCGAAACTGCTATAATTTCAGGCTTCGCTGTAGATGCTTTCGGTTTTGGCCGTAACGATTTGCAGAGTGTTGCCCAAAGACTTTGTCCCGGCGTGACCCAGGCTATTGAATGGCTTGCATCGCGTGGGCTCAATGGTCGGATGACAGGCTCTGGAAGCGCGGTATTTGCACAAGTGTTGCGTGACATTGACTTGACGGGCGCTCCAGGCGCGTTTCAGATCAGGTTGTGCAACAGTCTGGATGTTCATCCCCTGTTGGGTTGGGCAACCAGCGACAAGTTATCGGTTGACGGCGTTTAGCCGCCGACCCGTGTAGGGGAGTCGCCAAGCTGGTTAAGGCACTGGATTTTGATTCCAGCATGCGAAGGTTCGAATCCTTCCTCCCCTGCCAAATATTAAGTTGTACGTAACGGGCACCGAACGTACAGACGCAAACGCCACTCAATCGCTGGGATACTCATGCAGGCTCCTCAACCCCCTGACTTCATGGTTTTTACCGGCAATGCCAATCCTGGCATGGCGGCGGAAATTGCCAGCCACCTGGGTATCCGACTGGGTGCCGCAACGGTGGGACGCTTCTCTGATGGTGAAGTGACCGTCGAAATCAATCAAAACGTGCGGGCCCGGGACGTCTTCGTGGTGCAGTCCACTTGCGCCCCGACCAACGAAAACCTGATGGAATTGCTCATCATGGTCGACGCGCTCAAGCGCGCGTCAGCCGAGCGCATCAGTGCCGTGATCCCCTATTTTGGCTATGCACGGCAAGACCGTCGCCCCCGCTCAAGCCGTGTGCCCATTACCGCCAAGGTCGTGGCGAACATGCTGCAGGCCGTTGGCGTGGCTCGTGTGTTGACCATGGATTTGCACGCTGACCAGATCCAGGGGTTTTTTGATATCCCGGTTGACAACATTTATGCATCCCCCGTCTTGCTGGGCGATTTGCGCCAGAAGAACTATGAAGACCTGATTGTGGTGTCCCCCGATGTGGGTGGCGTGGTGCGCGCCCGTGCCCTGGCCAAACAGCTCAACTGCGACCTGGCCATCATCGACAAGCGTCGCCCCAAAGCCAATGTGAGCGAGGTGATGCACGTCATCGGTGAAATCGACGGACGCAACTGCGTCATCATGGATGACATGATCGACACCGCCGGCACCTTGGTCAAGGCCGCGGAAGTGTTGAAAGAACGCGGCGCGAAAAAGGTTTACGCCTATTGCACGCACCCCATCTTTTCGGGCCCCGCGATTGAACGGATCACCAATGGCGATGCGCTCGATGAAGTCGTGGTTACGAACACCATTCCCTTGAGCCAGGCGGCGTCCGCCTGCCGGAAAATTCGGCAACTGACCGTGGCGCCGCTGATTGCCGAGACGATTCAGCGCATCGCCAAGGGAGAGTCGGTCATGAGTTTGTTCTCGGATCAGGAAAATCTTTTCTGATTCGGGCAAAAGTGGGCTCGCGCACGAAGAAAAACGTGCTGTGAGCCTTTTTTAAATCGGAGTCACACTGGTCGCGGTGGACTCCTCCAGGAGTGAATATTATGAAATTCGTCGCTTTTGAGCGCGCAAAGCAGGGCACGGGTGCGAGCCGCCGTCTCCGCATCACCGGCCGCACGCCCGGTATCGTTTATGGTGGCGGTGTTGAGCCACTGCAAATCGAAATTGACCACAATGCACTGTGGCATGCCCTGAAGAAGGAAGCATTCCACGCTACCGTGCTGGACATGGAACTTGACGGCAAAGACAGCAAGGTATTGCTGCGTGACGTTCAAATGCACCCCTTCAAGCAGCTCATTCTGCACATCGACTTCCAACGCGTTGATGCAAACACCAAACTGCACATGAAGGTGCCATTGCACTACAGCGGTGATGAGAACTCGCCTGCCATCAAGACAGAAGGCTGCATCGCCAACCATGTGATCACTGAAATTGAAGTGCTGTGCCTGCCTTCCGATCTGCCCGAGTTCATTGCTGTTGACTTGAGTGGTCTGAAGAAAGGTGCCTCGCTGCACCTGGCCGACATCACTCTGCCCAAGGGTGTGACAGCGGTGTCCCGTGGTGGAAACAAGAACCCGGTTCTCGTGTCCGTGGTGGCCGTTGCTGGTGCAGAAGTGCCAGCCGCCGAAGCAGGCGCCGCAGCTGCTGCGCCCGCAGCCGCCGGCAAGGCAGCAGCTGGCAAGGCTGCACCTGCAGCCAAAGCTCCTGCTGCCGCAAAAGCGCCTGCAGCCAAGAAGAAGTAATCCAGAAATTGCCCGCTAACGGCATGCAGATGGCCCACCTCGGTGGGCCATTTTTTTTGTTCTCTTGCCCTGATAATTTGCGCATGATCAAATTGTTTGTCGGCCTTGGCAATCCTGGCCCCGAGTACGAGTCCACCCGTCATAACGCCGGCTTCTGGTGGCTGGACGAGGTTGCCCGTGAGTTGAAAACGCCGCTGGTGATGGACAAGACCTATCATGGCCTGGTGGGACGAACATCCGTGAACGGACAAACAGTGTGGCTGCTCAAACCCCAGACCTTCATGAATCTGTGCGGCAAGTCAGTCAGCGCCCTGGCTCGTTTTTTCAAGATACAGCCGCAGGAAATACTGGTCGCCCACGACGAGTTGGATATCGTTCCTGGCGAGGCCAAGCTGAAGCTTGGCGGTAGTCACGCCGGACACAACGGTTTGCGCGACATTCACGCCCAGCTTGGAACGGACGACTACTGGCGTTTGCGATTGGGAGTTGGCCATCCAGGCGTCAAATCCGAAGTCGTCAACTGGGTACTGAAGAAGCCCTCGCTGGACCACCGGGTGGCCATCGATCAAAGCATTGCCCGTGCGCTCAAGGCCCTGCCGCACTTGCTGGCGGGAGAAATGGAAAAGGCCACCATGCTGGTGCATACCAGCAAGCCGCCAAGGCCGAAACCGCCCAGACCAGAAATTCCATCCCCGTAAATCCGGGCTCAACAAACAACATCGACCAGGAAGCACACCATGCAGATTCGCACACCAATTGCTACTGTTTTAATAGCTATCATCGCTTTATCGACGGGGGCTATGGCTCAAAATGTCTACAAGTGTGGAGACGCATACAGCCAGACACCTTGCCCCGGTGGTGCAATCGTCGACGCCGCAGACCAGCGAACCCCTGGGCAAAAAACGCAAGCCGATCTGGCGACCCGTCGTGATGCCCGAGCCGCCGATGCCCTGGAGAAGGCTCGGCTGCAACAGGAAAAAACAGCTATTGCCGCCAACACGCCGACGGTGAAGCCAGAAGTCGCCAGCACGGCAACGGACACCAGCACGGCGTACGCCAAGAAGAAAAAAAAGAAAACACCAGAACACTTCACCGCACAGATTCCAGGCGAGAAGAAGCAAAAACAGAGTGCGAAAAAACGCCCGGGGAAAAAGGATGAACTCAAATCCTGACGAGGCCCTGCCTATTCAAGGACTGACGGCTTTCTTCATTTCGTGCTGCAGCCGCCGGTATTTTTGCCACAGCGTTTCCCGGTCTTCCACGAACTGCGGGTTGACGGGTATGCAAGCCACCGGGCACACCTGAACGCACTGGGGCTCGTCAAAATGGCCCACGCATTCAGTGCATTTTTGCGGGTCAATCTCGTAAATTTCGAGACCCAGGAAAATGGCCTCGTTGGGGCACTCAGGCTCACACACATCGCAGTTGATGCACTCGTCAGTGATGATCAAAGCCATGGATTACCATCCGCTACAGTGTCAAAAGTATTCAGGCAAAACAACATGAATCGAATTATCGGCGTTCCCGCGCATCGCGGGCCGAACACCCTACTGGCGTCATGCCAACACGACCGAAACTTCGTATCGCCATGAGCGGGCACCACGCAACGGTCTGACCAGTTTTCATGGGTTTATTTCTCTTCAAACGACTCTTGACCTTGCTGGCCACGCTGGTGGCGGCCTCGATCGTGGTGTTTCTGGTGCTGGAAATCCTGCCCGGCAATGCGGCTCAGGTTTTGATGGGGCCCGACGCGGCGCCTGAGGCTGTCCAGGCACTGTCCACCAAGCTGGGACTGGACCACCCGCCCCTGGCGCGCTACGGGCTGTGGATCAGCGGACTGCTGGTCGGTGATCTGGGGGAGAGTTACACCTACAGTACGCCCGTGCTTGAACTGGTGCTCGAGCGTTTGGCCGTCACCGTTCCGCTGGCCGTGATCGCCATGCTGCTGACTACCGTGCTGGCACTGGCTGTGGGTATTTATGCCGCCTCGCGGCATAACCGTCTGGGTGATGTCGGATTGATGGGCCTCACCCAAATTGGCATCGCAGTACCGAATTTCTGGTTTGCCATTCTGCTCATTCTGCTGTTCTCGGTTCACCTCCAATGGTTTTCGGCGGGCGGCTTTCCGGGATGGAGCGACGGTGTGGCCGAAGCCCTCAAATCATTGCTGTTGCCTGCGGTCTCGCTGGCCGTGGTTCAGGCCGCCATTCTGGCGCGCATCACCCGTTCGGCGGTGCTCGAAGTACTGCGTGAAGACTTCGTGCGTACCGCAAGGGCCAAGGGCTTGTCGCAGCGTGCCATCCTGTGGGGCCATGTGCTGCGCAACGCCATGATTCCGGTGGTCACGGTCATGGGGCTGCAATTCGCCAATCTGCTCGCGGGCACGATTGTGGTGGAAAACGTTTTCTATCTGCCGGGCCTGGGTCGACTGGTATTCCAGTCCATCTCCAACCGGGACCTCATCGTGGTGCGCAATTGCGTCATGTTGCTGGCCGCCATGGTGATTGTGGTGAACTTCGTCGTGGACGTCTTGTATGCCGTGATCGATCCGCGCGTGAAGGCAAGCGACGTATGAGCCAGGTCCAGGCGGCCACCGCACACCGGCCAGCCACCTTTATGTCCCGCGCGCTGGCCCATCGTAGTTTTGCCATCGGCGCGGTGCTGAGCCTGCTGCTGCTCCTGGCAGCGGCTCTCTCACTGGTCTGGACGCCATGGTCGCCGTATGAAATCGACATGGCCGCGAAACTGCAGTCCCCCAACGCCCAGCACTGGCTCGGTACGGATCCTTTTGGCCGTGACGTCACGTCCTTGCTGCTGGTTGGTGCGCGCAATTCCATCCTGGTCGGGGTGATTGCCGTCAGCATTGGATTGCTGGCTGGCACCGCGCTGGGCCTGCTGGCGGCCGCCCGGCGCGGCTGGCTGGAAGAGCTGATCATGCGACTGTCGGACTTCACGTTCGCATTTCCCGCCATCCTGTCAGCGATCATGCTGACTGCCGTGTTCGGCGCCGGCATTGTGAACTCCATCATTGCAATCGGCATCTTCAATATCCCGACCTTTGCCCGCATCACCCGGGCCAGCGCCAACGCGGTCTGGTCGCGTGAGTTCGTGCTGGCCGCGCGCGCCTGCGGCAAGGGACCGTGGCGGATCACATTCGATCATGTCCTGCCCAATATTTCGTCCGTCCTGATCGTGCAGGCCACCATCCAGTTTGCGCTGGCCATCCTGGCGGAGGCAGCCTTGTCCTATCTGGGTCTGGGCACCCAGCCGCCGCAGCCCTCCTGGGGTCGCATGCTGGCCGAGGCACAGACCTTGATGTTTCAGGCACCGCTGCTGGCCGTGTTTCCTGGCGTCGCCATCGCGATGGCCGTGCTGGGCCTTAACTTGCTCGGCGACGGACTGCGCGATCTGATGGACCCGCGCCTGGCCCGAAAGCGATAAATGGCACTGCTTGAAGTTCAAAATTTGGGTGTCCGACTGCAAACCCAGCGAGGCCCGGCGGATGCAGTTCGCGGCGTGAATTTTCGTCTGGAGCGTGGTGAGACGCTCGGCCTGATCGGGGAATCCGGCTGTGGCAAATCGATCACGGCGATGTCGCTCATGGGTTTGCTGCCGGAAAGCGCCGTCGTGTCCGGCAGCATCCGCTTTGACCAGCAGGAACTCGTCGGCATGAACGAGGCAACACTGCGGCACCTCCGGGGCAACCGCATCGGCATGATTTTTCAGGAGCCGATGACAGCGCTGAATCCGGTCCACACCATCGGGCACCAGGTCGCAGAACCACTGCGACTGCACCGCGGGGCCTCCGTCAAAGCCGCGCGACAGCAAGCCATTGCCTTGCTGGACCGTGTCGGCATTCCGCAAGCCGCTCGCCGTATCGATGCCTATCCCCATCAATTCTCGGGCGGCCAGCGCCAGCGCATCACCATTGCCATGGCGCTGGCCTGTGGGCCCGACCTGCTGATCGCCGATGAGCCCACCACCGCGCTCGATGTGACCATTCAGGGGCAAATTCTGGACCTCATCAGCGACCTGGTGCAGGAGCGCGACATGGCTCTCCTGCTGATTTCCCACGACCTGGGCGTCATTGCCCAGAATGTCTCCCGCATGATGGTGATGTATGGCGGCACAGTGGTGGAGAGTGGCCCGACCGCCACGGTTTTCGCCCACATGGCACACCCCTACACACGTGGCCTGTTTGGTGCACGACCTCGTCTGGGCGCGGCTCGTGGCGCCCGCCTGACCACCATCGCCGGTACCGTGCCGGAGCTGATCGACTTGCCCGCCGGCTGCCCTTTTCTTGACCGCTGCCCTTTGGCCATTGCCGAGTGCGCCACCATCCGGCCCCTGCCGAGCGACCTGGGCCAGTCACACCAGGCGAGCTGCCTGCGACTTGACCTTACTTCCACCCGGCAGGCAAGCGTCGGGGAGTCGCCATGACCGAACCGCTGCTGCAGCTTGACCAGGTCACCCGCGCCTATGCCTTGCCGCGGGAACGTCTGTGGGGCCCGCGTCCGGTCGTGCACGCCCTGCAGGGTGTGAGCCTGCGCATGACCAGCGGCAAAAGCCTGGGCGTGGTCGGTGAATCCGGCTCGGGCAAGTCCACCCTGGCACGCTTGGTCATGGCGCTGGAGCCGCCGACGACCGGCTCAGTTCGTCTTCTCGGGCAAGCGCTGAATGAGCTCAGTCCCGTTGCCCTGCGGGCTGCGCGGCGCAACTTCCAGATGGTGTTCCAGGATCCCTATGCTTCGCTCGACCCACGCCAGACCGTGGAACGCATTGTCACGGAACCTCTGGCCGCCCTCGACGACACCCCTGCCGCAGACATGCGCACCATGGCCAGGGAGGTGATTGAGTCGGTAGGGCTGCGTAGCAACGATTTGGGCAAGTACCCGCATGAGTTTTCCGGTGGCCAACGCCAGCGTGTGGCGATCGCCCGTGCCCTGATCACGCGCCCCCGGCTGATCGTGGCGGACGAGCCGGTCAGCGCGCTGGATGTCTCGGTGCAGGCCCAGGTACTCAACCTCATGCAGGATCTGTCGCAACAGTTTGGCGTGACCTATCTGCTCATCAGTCACGATCTGGCGGTGGTCGATCACCTGTGCGAGGAAATCGCCGTCATCTACCAGGGGCGAATTGTGGAGCAGGGGTCGCCGATGACGCTATTCCGTGAAGCCGCCCATCCCTACACCCGTGCACTGCTCGATGCCGTGCCTCGTTTGATCCCCAATGCGACACCGGGGCAGAGGAAACGCACCATCGTTGTCGCGCCGCGCCAGCATCCAGCCACGGCATGCCCCTATGCGCCACGATGCCCCCAGGCACAGGCACTGTGCGACGCACAGCGACCCGAACTCAGGGTCGCGGGCGAGGGTCATCTGGTGGCCTGCCATTTTGGTCCCGACGATGCCTCGCCCTGCTGAGTCCGGCAATGGTATTGTTCGTCCTGCAGTAACGCAAAGTCTTGGTTCAGAACTCATTTGTTGACAGGGAAAATCATCATGATCAATCGTCGTCACATACTCACCTCGGCGGCCACCAGCGCCGCGCTGGCATCGCTGCCAATGGCTGCCCTGGCGCAGGGCAGAAAGGATGGCGTGGTTCTGGCCATGACACTGGAGCCACCAGGACTCGACCCAACCGCGGGCGCGGCGTCTGCCATTGCCGAGATCGTGCACTACAACGTCTTTGAGACGCTGACAAAAATCAACCCTGATGGCACCGTGTCGCCCCTGTTGGCCGAGAGCTGGGAAGTGTCGCCCGATCTAAAAACCTACACCTTCAAACTCCGCAAAGGTGTGAAGTTCCAGAACGGGGAACCCTTCAACGCCAAGTCGGTGAAGTTCTCCTTTGAGCGCGCCGGCGCTGACAAAAGCACCAACAAGGACAAACGCACGTTCTCCGGCATGGAGAGCGTGGCCGCCATTGATGACTACACCGTCGTCATTCTCAACAAATCGCTGGACCCCGACTTCCTGTTTTTGATGGGCCAGGCCACCGCCATCATCGTGGAGCCGAAGAGCGCAGACACCAACGCAACCAAGCCCGTAGGCACGGGCCCCTATCAACTCGCCAGCTGGAACAAGGGCTCGTCAGTCACGTTGGCCAAGTGGGATCGCTACCGGAGCGCCGCCAGCGTCAGGATGAAGAAGGTCACATTCCGCTTCATCAGCGATCCAGCGGCCCAGGTAGCCGCCCTGCTGGCAGGCGATGTGGATGCCTTCCCTCGCGTCACACCGCGCAGCGTGGCGCAATTCAAAGCCAACCCCAAGTTCCAGGTGGTGGTGAGCGGCTCACGCGCCAAGACTATTCTGGCCATCAACAACAAGAAGAAACCGCTGGACGATGTGCGCGTGCGCCGCGCCATTGCCGCGGCGATTGACCGAAAAGCCGTCATTGAAGGCGGTGCCGACGGTTACGGCGTGCCCATTGGCAGCCACTATGCGCCAGGCGCTTTGGGCTATGTCGACACCACCGGCATCAATCCATTCAACATTGAAAAGGCCAAAGCCCTGCTCGCCGAAGCAGGCGTCAAGACTCCGCTGGAACTGAGCCTGAAACTGCCACCCCCACCCTATGCGCGGCAGGGCGGTGAAGTGATTGCGGCCCAACTGGCCAAGATCGGCATCGTGGCCAAAATCGAGAATGTGGAGTGGGCCCAGTGGCTCAGTGGCACCTATGCCAACAAGAACTACGACCTCACCATCATCTCGCACGTGGAACCGTTTGACCTCGGTAACTTCGCCAAGCCCGGCTACTACTGGGGCTACGAATCACCCCAGTTCACTGCCCTGTTCGAGAAGATCCAGAACGCGCCGCGTGCTGCCGATCGCGCCAAGCTGCTCGGTGACGCCCAGCGCATGCTGGCGAATGACGCCGTCCACGGCTTCTTGTACCAGCCGCAATGGATCACCGTGGCCAACAAGAACCTCAAGGGCCTCTGGAAGGACATGCCGGTGTTTGTGAACGACGTGTCGGCACTGTCGTGGTCCTGATTTCCCGGACCTGACGCAGCATGTCCACACCCGGCGTTGCACTGCACGATCTCGGCGCACATGAGCTGATTGCCGCCTACCAGCGGCGCGACCTCTCGCCGGTGGAGGTGACCCAATCGGTGCTGGCGCACATGGAACGGTGGGAGCCGCATATCCATGCCACCTATCTGCTACGGCCTGAGCTTGCGCTTGAGCAAGCACGGGCTTGCGAGGCCCGCTGGCAGCGCAACGATCCTTGTGGGGCGCTGGACGGGGTGCCTGTCACCATCAAGGAAAACCTGGCCACCCGGGGCGACCCCATGCCGCTCGGCACCCGGGCGACCGACCTGACGCCGGCCAGCGCTGACGCGCCGCCCGCCGCCCGCCTGTTCGAGGCCGGCGCCGTGATGGTCTGCAAGACCACCATGCCCGACTACGGCATGCTCTCAAGTGGTTTGTCCAGCTTTCACCCGCTGGCGCGCAATCCGTGGGATCTCAGCAAGACACCGGGAGGCTCCAGCGCTGGGGGCGGCGCTGCCGCGGCAGCGGGTTATGGCCCGCTGCACATGGGTACCGACATTGGCGGCTCGCTGCGTCTGCCGGCGGGATGGTGTGGCATCTTCAGCCTGAAACCCAGCCTGGGTCGCATTCCGATCGATCCGCCTTACACCGGCCGTGCGGCAGGCCCCATGACGCGGACCGTCGCCGACTCGGCGCTGATGATGCAGGCACTGACACTGCCGGATGCACGCGACAGCATGAGTCTGCCGTACCAGCCAATCGCCTGGGATCAATTTGATCGGGGCGTGGGCATCCTGCGCGGGCTCAAGGTCGGGCTGCTGATGGAGGCTGGCTGCGGACTGCCCGTGGAGCCTGAAGTTCGCGCCGCCATTGAACGCGCTGCCCGCATTTTTGAGCGCGCTGGCGCCATCGTCGAGCCCATGTCACCGTTCATGACGCAGGCCATGCTCGATGGCATGGACCACGCCTGGCGCATGCGCTCCCATATGGACTTGTCTGCGCTCCCTGCTGACAAAAAGGCCAGCGTGCTGCCCTATATCCAGCAATGGGCTGACAGTGCGGCGGGCATGTCCGGGCCACAGGTGTTCGCCGCCTTCAGCCAGTTTCATGCCACGCGCGTGGCCACGGTGCGTGCGTGCCAACCTTATGATTACGTCATCTCGCCCACGTCCCCGATGCCGGCATTTGCGGCCGAGCTGCCCTCCCCCACCAACGACCCGCTTCGCCCGCTGGAACACATCGGCTTCACGGTGCCCTACAACATGTCAGAGCAGCCGGCGGCCTCCATCAACTGCGGCTATACGCGCAGTGGCTTGCCCATAGGACTGCAGATTGCCGGCCAGCGGTTCGATGATCTGGGCGTGTTGCAGGTGTCCCGTGCCTTTGAGTTGCTGCGCGATCCGCAGCAGCCCTGGCCGCAACCGCCAGCGGCCTGAACCCAAAGCCCTCCCAACGAGTCGATCAGGCCAAGGACTGGCGCTTGCGCCGCAGCCAGAGCTTCTCGATCTCGACCGCGATGAACACCACGGCGGCCGCCCCAAGACATATCGACAATTCCGCCAGACTGAGAGGCTCGGTCTTGAAAATCGGATTCAAAACCGGCACATAGATCGTGCCCAGTTGCAGCACAAAGGTCAGCAGCACGGCGCCCAGCAGCGGCCGGTTTGAGCCCAGACCCAAACGCCACAGTGACTCGGTTTCCGAGCGAATCGCCAGCACATGCGCCATCTGCCCCAGCGTCAGCACGGTGAAAACCATGGTCTGCCAGTGCGCATGGCCGGTGGACAAGGCCCAGGCCTGCACCAGCAGGCACAGCCCGCCGATCAGCAAACCCACCCACAGAATGTGCTGCCACATGCCGTTCGCAAACAGGCTTTCCTGCGGCGGGCGCGGTGGCCGCTGCATGATGCCGCGCTCGGCCGGCTCCGCCGCCAGCGCCAGGCCCGGCAAGCCATCGGTCACCAGGTTGACCCACAGGATATGGATCGGCAGCAGCGGAATCGGCAGACCCATCAGCGGAGCCAGAAAGATGGTCCAGATCTCACCGGAATTTCCCGTCATCGCGTAACGGACGAATTTGCGGATGTTGTCGTAAATGCGCCGGCCTTCCCGCACTGCGGCAACGATGGTGGCGAAGTTGTCGTCCAGCAAGACCAGGCTTGCCGCCTCGCGCGCCACGTCGGTGCCGCCACGGCCCATCGCCACGCCAATATCGGCGCGCTTGAGTGCCGGCGCATCGTTCACGCCGTCCCCGGTCATCGCGACAAATTCACCGCGCGCCTGCAGAGCCTCAACGATGCGAATCTTTTGTGCCGGATCAACACGCGCATAGACCCGCACGGTGGCGACGCGTTCGTACAAAACCGACTCGTCCATCGCTGCCAACTCAGCGCCTGTCAGCACCTGGGTGTAGCCATCCGTCGCGATGCCCAGACGCCGCGCAATAGCCAGTGCCGTCGCCGGATGGTCGCCCGTGATCATGACCGGCCTGATGCCCGCTGTGACACAGTCACGTACGGCCGCAGCGGCCTCCAGTCGCGGCGGATCGATCAGACCGACGAGGCCGATCAGGCTCATGCCGGACTCCACCGACCCGACCTCGCCGGGAACGGGGAGTGTTGCATGTGGTCGGCTGGCTATCGCCAGCACGCGCAGGCCCTGCGCCGCCAGGGCATCGGCGGCGGCCAGCACGGCCTCGTGCTGTATCGGGACCAGACCATCGACGCGCCATTGCGAACTGCATAAAGGAATCACCGATTCAGGTGCGCCCTTGGTGTAAGCGATGAAGCCGTCGTCGACCCGATGCAAGGTGGTCATGCGCTTGCGTTCGGAGTCGAACGGGAGTTCCTGTACGCGTTCGAAGTGCCGATCAAGGTCCGCCTTGTCAAGCCCATGCTCCAAGGCCACTTGCGTGAGCGCCGTCTCCGTCGGGTCGCCCTGCCACACCCCTTCGCGGTTGCGGTTGGCGTCATTGCACAACACCGCCGCACGCAACAGCTCCAGATGCAACGCCCCGGGAGCCTCGCTGCCCGGTGCCCACTCCTGCCCATCTGCCAGCAGCAGCTCGGCATGCATGCGGTTCTGCGTCAGGGTGCCGGTCTTGTCGGAGCAGATGAACGTGACCGAGCCCAGTGTCTCGACCGACGGCAGACGACGGATCAGCGCGTTGAGCGACACCATGCGACGCGCACCCAGCGCTAGCAGCACTGTCACCACGGCAGGCAAGGCCTCGGGGATCGCGGCCACCGCCAGACTGACCGCAGTCAGGATCATCAGCACCGAATCTTCACCGCGCAGCACACCGACCAGAAAAATGACGATGCAGATGGCGATGACCGCCAGCGCCAGCCGCTTGCCAAAACTGGCCAGGCGCAGCTGCAGTGGCGTGCTGCGATCAATGTCCCGATCCAGAAGTCCGGCCACCTTGCCCAGTTCGGTCGCCATGCCGGTAGCGACCACCAGACCGCGGCCGCGCCCGTGTGTCGCTGTCGTACCCTTGAAGGCCATGTTCAGGCGGTCACCCAGCGCGTGGACCATGCCGGTCAGCGTCGCAGCATGTTTTTCGACCGTCACGGACTCACCGGTCAGGGCCGATTCGTCCACCTTGAGCTGCGCAATCTCGATCAGCCGCAGGTCTGCCGGTATCTGGTTGCCGGCTTCCAGCAACACAATGTCCCCCGGCACCAGTTGGGCCGCCGCAATGACCTGCGCCTGCCCGTCGCGCAGCACCGTGGCGTGTGTAGCGGCCAATTGCTGAAGCGCCGCCATGGCCCGGTCCGCCCGCCATGCCTGGACAAAACCAATCACTGCATTGAGCAGCACGATCACCAGGATGGCCAGCGTGTCCACCAGATCCCCGATCACGCCCGACACGACGGCGGCGGCGATCAGCACCACAATCATGAAATCCTTGAACTGGTCAAGCAACAGCCCCATCGGTCCGCGGCCCGGTCGCCCCTGGATTTCATTGGGACCATGGTGCTCGGCACGTCGGCTGGCCTCTTCCTCCCGCAGGCCATGCGCCGGATCTACGCCGTGCTGACGCGCCAGTTCGTGCGCATCCTGCAGATGCCAATGACCGGTCGGACGCTCGGGGAACTCCTGCGCCATGTCAATCTGGACGCCGGGTCAAACCGTCATTCAGACGCATCAAGCACAAGTGTTTCATCCAGCTTGACAATCATCACCGGCACGCTCGCTGAATGCAGAACCTCATTGGATACCGAACCCAGCAATGCGCTGCGCAGAGTGCTGGTTCCGCTGGCACCCATGACCACGAGGTCGCATCCAAAGCGCTCCAGGATATCGATGAGGGTGTGCGCCGGGTCGCCCGACGCCACTTCACATTCATAGGAAATGCCCGCCTCCTTCAGCAGGGCCTCCGCCGGTTCCAGCGTGTGGGTGCCGGCGGCCGCGCTCACCTGTTCGATCACTTGAGGATCGTGCGCAACCACCAACTCATACAAAGTGGCGGTTTCCTGAACATTCGCCAGCACCACGCTGGTCTCAAGACCATCTTTCGCCATGCGTATGGCAAAGCGAACAGCCTCCAGCGAGACGGCAGAACCATCCACAGGCAGTAGTATCTTCATTTTTTTCTCCGGCTTGACTATGAGGTTGAACGTCTCAAGCGTAGGGCATGCCCTTGGGCGCCATCTTGAGATAGGTCAATATACGCCAGTCTTTGACAGAAACCTATTGCATGACCCAACTCGTATTTCTTCCCGGCCTGGCCGCCGATGCCGTCATGTGGCGCCATCAACTGATCGCCATGCCATCTCACCTCGACCCGGTGGTGACCGATGTGCACGCCCGCCACGCCACCCTGGCGGACATGGCCAGCGCCCTGCTTCGGGCGCATCCGGGCGACCTCATCCTGTGTGGCGCTTCCATGGGCGGCATGCTTGCCATGGAAGTCGTCCGCCAGGCGCCGCAGCGCATCAAGGCACTGGCGCTGCTGGGCACCAATGCCCGACCGGAAACCGATGCCATGCGGTCGCTGCGCGAAGCGGCTATCGCAATGTTCGAGCAGGGTCGGGCCAAGGCGGTACTGACCGCCAACCTGCCAATGGCTTTTCATCCAAGCCGGGCCAACGACACGGCACTGCTGCAGACTTATCTTGACTTGGTGCTGAACGCCGGCGTGACGCAACTGATACAGCAAAACCGGGCCCTTATGGCGCGCCCCGATGCACGGCTTCATCTGGGCGCGGTCAACTGTCCGACGCTGGTCCTGTGCGGGGACGGCGACCGGCTCACGCCGCCCGAATGCTCGCGCGAAATTATGGCGCTGATCAAGGGGGCTGAATTCACCCTGGTGCCACAGTGCGGCCATATGTTGACCATGGAGCGCCCGGTGGAGGTGAATGCGACGCTCTTGGCGTGGCTGGCCACCGTGGCGCCCCCAGCTTAGGGCGCGGCCCCGGCGAGCCTACGTACGTGCCAGGTGCTGCACTTTTTCCATCAGGCGTTCGTTCACTTCTGGCGACACAAACTTGTTCACCTCGCCTCCCAACGTGGCTATTTCGCGGACAAAGGTACTGGAAATGAACTGGTACTTGTCGCTGGGCGTCAGAAAAACCGTTTCCACGTCGGGCATGAGACTGCGGTTCATGCCGGCGAGCTGGAATTCGTAGTCAAAGTCCGTCACGGCGCGCAGACCGCGCACCATCGCCTTGGCGCCGCGCGCCACCACAAAGTCACGCAACAGGCCGGAAAAGCTTTCAACTTCCACTTGTGGATAGTCCTTGACCGCCTCACGTGCCATATCAATGCGCTCTTGCAGGGAGAAAAGCGCCTTCTTGTGATGTCCCGCGGCGACGGCCACGATGACGCGGTCAAACAACTGCGTCGCCCGTCGCACCACATCTTCGTGGCCAAGGGTCATCGGGTCAAAAGTGCCGGGATAAACGGCGATCACGTTGTGGGCCATAGTGCGCCTGTAGGTCGGTTGAGGGAAGAACTGGCATGCTCTTTTTGTCGCGGGGCTCTCCTGCGCCGCATTATGCAGCGCGCCGTGACGGGCTAGCCCAGACGCGTGAGCAAATGGGCGTGAACTGCGCCGGCCTTGAGGTGCCGGTGCAGCTTCAGCCCGGCGCTCTCCAACTGCGCATCGGTCCACAGGGTCGGCGCCTCCAGGTACACAAAGCCGTCCTGTGCCACAGCGCGACCCGCCGCTTGCACTGCCGCTTCAAACAACACGGAGTCGAAAGGCGGATCCACAAACACCACGTCCATACTGGCCGGGTCAAGCTGCTTGAGGGCCGCAATGCCGTCGCCCCGCACAATCTGCGTGGCGCTTGCCTGCAATTGCGTCTGGACGCGCTTGAGCTGCGCCACCAGGGCGCTGTCCTGTTCGACCAGTGTCACCTCTTTGGCGCCACGCGACGCCGCTTCAAAGCCGAGCGCACCGGTGCCGGCAAAGGCGTCAATGCAGCGCCAGCCGCTCAGGTCCTGGCCCAGCCAGTTGAACAGGGTCTCGCGCACACGGTCCGGGGTCGGGCGCAGCCCGGGTCTGTCGGCCACGGCGAGTTTGGTGCGCTTCCACTGGCCGCCAATAATGCGAACCTCATGGCTCTGCGGGGAGGCGTGCCGGGGGACGCGAGGCTTTCGGGGAAGTTCAGATTTCTTTTGTTTCATGACCAGAGCTTAACCAAGCCAGGGCGGGGAGTTCCATTGCCAGGAAAAACCGAGCCCCCGCCTCGGGCGGACGGTGCGCGATGTGAAGCAGTATTTTCAACTTCAGTTGGCAGACTCTGTCGCGCCCAGCACCACCGTCACCATCGTCTCGGGCTGCAACACCCGTGCAAAGGCCGCCCGAATGTCTTTGACGCTGACCTTCTGCACCTGTTGCGTCCAGGTGTCCAGATAGTCCAGCGGCAAATCGTTCCAGGCCATGTTGGCGACGTTGTCCAGCAGCTTGCGGTTGCTGTCGAGCCGCAGGGCAAAACCACCGATCAGGTTGTCCTTGGCAGCTTGCAGTTCGGTTTCGGTGGGGCCCTTCGCCACGAAGCTGGCTACCACCTCGCGCGAGACCTGCACCGCCTGACTGGCCTGATCCGGCCGGGTCTGCAGGCCCAGGGTAAATGCCCCCGCATGCAATCCGGGCGAGAAGTAGCTGTAGACGCTGTAACTCAGGCCCCGTTTTTGGCGCACTTCATTCGACAGCCGCGACACAAAACCGCCGCCACCCAGGATGTAGTTGCCGACCGTCAGGGCAAAGAAATCGGGGTCGCTGCGCTTCACGCCGGGCTGTCCGATCAGTACATGGGCCTGCGCCGAGTCGAACGCGATGCGCTTCTCCACCGGCTTGTCCAGTGGTATCACTTCGGCCACGGCGGGCAGCGGCGGGCACGCCGTGGGCACGCCGGCACTGGCGTTGGCGGGGAGGCGCGAAAACAATTGGGTCACCAACCCGTCGGCCTGTTCCCGGGTGACAGCCCCCACTATCGTCACCTTGGCACGGCACGGCAATATCAGGCTGCTGTACAGCGCCTTCATGTCGGCCACGCTGATGCGTGCCAGTGTCGCCTCGGTCATCTCGAACCCGTAAGGGTGCTGGCCGTAGACCGCTGCGGCAAATGCGCGCCCCGCCAACGTGGCCGGACGGGTGTTGGCCTCCCGGATGGCGGCGTTCAGGCGTTCGCGCTCACGCTGCCAGATGGCGTCGGGAAATGCAGGCTCGCCGAGTTGCCTGGCCGCCAGCTGCGTGGCTTTGCCCAACAGATCCGGGTAGGTCAGCGAGCGCAGTGAAAAACTCAGGCGGTCACTGCTGGCACCCGCGCCGAACGAGGCACCCAGATCGGCCCAGGCTTCACTCAAGCCGTTTTCATCCAGCGCAGGCTCGGCAGTACCCGATACTGGCCGCGCGCTGGCCAGAACACCTTTGGAAGTCATGCTGGCCGTCACGCTGGCCAGCCCGGCCTGCTCCGGCGGATCACGGCGACTGCCGGCGTCAAAGTCGATCTGTACGTCCACCATCGGAATCGCCGGGCTTTGCACCAGGTACACCTGAACCCCCGAGGCCTGCGTCCAATGCTCGATGGGAATGCCAGCCAGCGCCATTTTTGAACAAAAAAGTCCTGCAGCCCCCGTCAATATTGCGTAGATAGCTATCTTTTTTATAGTAATCATGGACCGTGCTTTCAGTGCCTGGCGCCCGCCGGTGGCGGACGCGGCTTGCGGGTCTTGTCCGGTGGCTGCGGCAACAGCACCGCTACGGTGAGCTGATCGTCACCAAAGTAGCGCTGCGCCACCGCCTTGACCTGCGCGGCCGTGACGGCGCGCAGGCGGGCAATCAGCTGCTCGCCCGCATCCAGCGGCAGCCCCTGCACCCAGTTGCTGCCGAGTTCACGGGCCTGGTTGAAGACGGAATCGAGCTTGTACACCTCGCTGGCCACCCACTGGGTCTTGACGCGGTTGAGCTCAGCCTCGGACACCCCCTCGCTGGCAATGCGGGCCACCTGCTCACGCAGGGCCAGTTCCACCTCGGCAGCCGTCCTGCCCTGCGCGGGCACGCCGTCCAGCACGAACAGCTGCGGCCCGCGACCCCACAAACCGTTGTAGGCGCCGACACCGTCAGCCACCCGCTTGTCACCCTGTGTCAGCGCGCGGTCCAGCCGGGCGCCACTGTAGCCGTCCAGCACAGCGGCCAGCACTGTCAGCGCCAGAGCGTCTGCGTTGCCTTGTGAGTTGCCAACCTGGCTGGCTGGCGTGCCCGCTGGTTCGTTCGCCGGTGTGTCGGCCTGCCGGTTCGCATCCGTCCCGTCCAGCGACTTCAAGCCGGGCACTTTGAAGGCCAGCGACACATAGGCCTGCTCAGCCGGCGCCTTGAACGCCATGCGCCGTATGCCCGCCTGCACAGGCTCCGCACGCGGTTTGCGCTCGGGCACCGCCCGCGCCGGCAGACCGCCGTAATACTTCTCAGCCAGTCGGCGCACCTGCGCCACATCCACATCACCGGCCACCACCACGGCGGCGTTGGCGGGCACATACCACCGGCGGTAGAAATCGCGCGCATCGGTCGGCGTCATGGCCTGCAGGTCACTCATCCAGCCCACAATCGGGCGCCGATACGACGACGCTGCAAAAACAGTCGCATTCAACGCTTCATGCATGAGAGCCCGGGGGCTGTCTTCGGTGCGAAGGCGGCGCTCTTCCTTGACCACTTCAAGCTCTTTTTTAAACTCTTCATCGGGCCACTGGTTGTTGGCAAACCGGTCCGCCTCCAGCTTCATCACATCTTCGAGACGGCCGGACGGAATCTGCTGGTAATAGCCTGTGTAGTCCTTGGCCGTGAAAGCGTTCTCTCGCCCTCCCAGGGCCGCCACCCGGCGCGAAAACTCGCCCGCCTTCACCTTTGGTGTACCTTTGAACATCATGTGTTCCAGCACATGCGCCACGCCGGAGGTGCCGTCCACTTCGTCCATGGACCCCACCCTGAGCCACAGCATGTGAACCGCCGTGGGGGCACGGCGATCGGGTTTGACGATGACCGTCAAACCGTTGGGCAAGGTGAATTGTTCAACTTTGGCAGGGGTCTGGCCACTGGCTGCGACACCGGACAGCAGACAGCCAGCGAAGAAAAGAAACGGCAACAGACGGAAAAAAATCAGGGGCATGGGTCGTTTCATAGAATGATGTGATTCTAAGAAGCCGCCAAATGTTCAGTTTTTTCAAAAAGAAACCCCCGCCCACACCCACGGCCCCTCCGGCCGTGCCAGCCACCGCAACTGCGCCCGCCCCGGCAGGGGTGCAACCGGCGCCGGCAGCGCCGGGCACTGGTGGCTCCCTGATCGGTCGGGCGCTGGTCACGCCGATTGAGATTCCCGTGCCCGCCGCCGTGCCGCCGGAACGACAGAAGTGGCTGGAAAAACTCAAAGCGGGCCTGGGCAAGACGGCGTCCAGCATTTCGGCGGTGTTTGGCGGCACCCAGATCGATGAAGCCCTGTACGAGGACCTGGAGAGCGCCCTGCTGATGGCCGACGCAGGCGTCGCGGCCACGCAGTACCTGCTGAATGAATTGCGGCGCAAGGTGCGCGAGAGCGGCGTCACCCACCCGGTGGCGCTGAAGAACATCCTGATTGCAACACTCACCGAATTGCTGCAGCCGCTGGAAAAAGCGCTGGTTATTGGCCAGCAACAACCGACCGTGATCATGGTGGCAGGCGTCAACGGCGCGGGCAAGACCACCACGATTGGCAAACTCACACGTCATCTGGCCAATGAGGGCGCCACCGTGCTGCTGGCAGCCGCTGACACCTTCCGCGCCGCGGCCCGCGAGCAGCTCAGTGTCTGGGCCGACCGCAATACGGTGGAAATCATCAGCCAGGAGGGCGGCGACCCGGCCGCCGTGAGCTTTGATGCGGTCAGCGCCGGCAAAGCGCGCGGCAAGGATGTGGTGCTGGTGGACACCGCGGGTCGCCTGCCGACGCAGCTGCACCTGATGGAGGAGCTCAAGAAAATCAAACGCGTGGTGCAAAAGGCCGACGCCACGGCACCGCACGAAGTGCTGCTGGTGATTGACGGCAACACCGGGCAAAACGCGCTCACCCAGGTCCGGGCCTTCGACGACGCCCTGCAACTCACCGGACTGATCGTCACCAAGCTGGACGGCACAGCCAAAGGTGGTGTGCTGGCGGCAATAGCGCGGGAGCGGCCCATTCCGGTGTATTTCATCGGTGTCGGCGAGAAACTGGAAGACCTTGAAACCTTCAATGCCCGCGAGTTTGCGCAGGCGCTGCTGGCATGAACACGCCACTGTCGCGTCGCCAGGCCGTCTTGCTCATGGGCGCCAGTCTGGGCACGTCCTTGAGCGCGCAGACAGCTGACTCCTGGGCTGCCACCCTGGCCCGGGCCCGCGGGCAAACGGTGTACTTCAATGCCTGGGCCGGGAGCCAGAACATCAACGCCTACCTGCAGTGGGCTGGCGCCGAGGCACAGAAGCGCTTCGGTGTGAAACTGGAACACGTCAAGATCACGGACACCGCGGAAGTCGTCAAACGCGTGCGCCAGGAAAAAGCCGCCGGCAAATTAACGGACGGCACGGTGGACATGGTCTGGATCAATGGCGAAAACTTTCTGACCATGAAACGCGAGGGCCTGCTGTTTGGCCCGTTTGCCGAAAGCCTACCCAACTTTGCCTATGTGGACGTGCAGGGCAAGCCCACCACCCGCATCGACTTCTCGGAACCGGTCGAGGGACTGGAAGCACCCTGGGGCATGGCCCAGCTGACTTTCTTTGCCGACCAGGCACGCGTACCCAGCCCACCGCGCAGCATGGCCGAGCTGCTGGCCTTTGCCAAAGCCAACCCCGGGCGGGTCAGCTACCCGCGCCCTCCCAACTTTCATGGCAGCACGTTTGTCAAGCAGGTGCTGCTGGAAGTGAACGCAGACCGCAGTGCCCTGTACAAACCCGTCACGCCCGAGGCGCTGATCCGGGCCAGCACACCGCTGTGGGCTTTTCTCGACGCGCTGCACCCCCACCTGTGGCGTGCAGGCAGGCAGTTTCCGCAGAATTCAGCGGCCGTGCGCCAGATGATGGCGGACGGTGAGTTGCTGCTGGCCTTCACCTTCAACCCGAACGAAGCGGCCAACGAAATCGCCGCCGGTCGCCTTGCGCCAAGCGTGGTGAGCTATCAGTTCAGCGGCGGCTCGATTGGCAACACCCACTTCCTGGCGATCCCCTTCAATGCCCGGGCCAGGGAAGGCGCCCAGGTCCTGATCAACTTCCTGCTCAGCTCCGAGGCGCAGGCACGCAAAGCCGACATTGCCCAGTGGGGTGACCCCACCGTGCTGGCCATGGAAAAACTGCCCCCGGCGGAGCGTGCCCGCTTCAATGCAAGCCCGCGGCCGGGTCAAGTGGACAGGGTCACGGCAACTTTGCCCGAGCCGCATGGCAGCTGGGTGGAGCCACTGGAGCGGGAGTGGCTCAAACGCTACGGTCAGCAGTGACGGCCATGGGCCATCAAGGTACACTGCGCGCAGCCAAAAATATGCCTATCAAATGCCACAACTCGTCGACAACCTTGCCGATCTGACCGCCCTGCGAGACCGGAATGCACTCGACGTTGCACTGGTCAGTGCCATCAATGACTTGCTGCAACCCAAGTCGACGGCCATCTGCCGGGTGGTTGGCGACGCGGGCAATGAACGCTGGCGGATCTGTGCCCAATGGGACGCCGGGCAGCCGACCCCGACCAGCGACTCGGCGTGGTCCAGACTGGATTCGCTGCCCCCCTTGTCGGGCCATCCCCTGCGCCAGCAAGCGCTCGCAACACGGCAGCTATCGCAAACCAGCGACTGCCCCAGCATCACAGTATTTCCTCTCGCCAGCAACGCCGCAACCGTCGGGGTCCTGGAAATCAGCACCGACGAGCCGCTTTCTGAAGATGCCCAACGTCTGGTCAGCGGCGTGCTTCGCCTGTATCTCAACTTTCAAAGCCTGCTCGACTATGGCGAGCGCGACGCGCTCACGGACCTGCTCAATCGCAAGACATTTGACGGCGCCTTCCTGAAGGCGACCATTGAGCAGGAAATGGCCGTCGAAAACATCGAGGGCGATCGCCGAGACGCGGCAGGCGCGGGCAGCTACTGGCTGGCCATGATCGACATTGACCACTTCAAACGCGTCAATGACAACTATGGACACCTCATCGGCGACGAAGTCCTGCTGCTGCTGGCACGCCTGATGCGCGCACACTTTCGCTTTCACGACCAGCTCTACCGGTTTGGCGGAGAAGAGTTCGTCGTGCTCATGCGCTGCAATGGCGAAGCAGAAGCCGCGGGCGTGCTTGAGCGGCTCCGAGCCACCACGGAAAGACACCTCTTCCCGCAGGTTGGCACCATCACCATCAGCGTCGGGTTTACCGAAATCAAGACCGGCGACACACCCAGCGGCGCGTTCGAGCGCGCCGACAAGGCGGTCTACCATGCCAAGGCGCACGGTCGAAATCAGGTTTGCAGCCACGCGGCCCTGATTGCCAGCGGTGAACTGCTTGACGCGGCCGCCAACATGGGCGAAGTCGAACTGTTTTAGGCGCCTGGCGCAGCGAACGGTGGTCCCGCGGGTTGTCCGACCCGTCAGCGATCGCCCTTTATACAATTTCACCCTATGAACACCTTGCTACCCCGCGTTGAAATTGACAGCGCTCCGCACCCGACTGCCGCCGTCATCTGGCTGCACGGCCTCGGGGCCGACGGGAACGACTTCGCGGCACTGGTGCCCGAACTGGACCTGCGCCACTGTCCTCCCATTCGCTTCGTATTTCCGCACGCGCCCAGCCTGCCGGTCACCCTCAACGGCGGCTACATCATGCCGGCGTGGTACGACATCCTGGGCGTCGATCTGATCAGCCGCCAGGACGCTGCCGGCATCCAGCGCTCCGCCCACGCCATTACCGCGCTGATTGAGCACGAAGTGGCGCGCGGCATTGCGCACCAGAACATCGTGCTGGCGGGCTTCTCGCAAGGCTGCGCCATGGCCCTGCACACCGGCTTGCGGCTGCCTCAGAGGCTGGCGGGCATCATGGCCCTGTCGGGCTACCTGCCGCTGGCCAATACCCTGGTCGCCGAGCGCCATCCGGCCAACGCCCACACGCCCATCTTCATGGCCCACGGCAGCATGGACCCGGTGGTGCCGCCCGCACGTGGCGAGGCCTCGCGCGACCTGCTCACCGGTCTGGGCTACCCGGTGCAATGGCACAGCTACCCCATGGCGCATAGCGTCCATCCCCGCGAAGTGGCTGACCTGTCGGCCTTCCTGGCCCGCACACTGGGCCAGGGCAGCATGGCGGCCTGACCGCTTGACGGGGCGGCCACACGGCATGGTTCTGGGTATTGACTTTGGCACGTCCAATTCGGCGGCGGCGCTGGTGGGCGCCGACGGCCAGTTGTGCGTGATCCCGCTGGATGGCGCCAGCGCGGCCATGCCCACAGCACTGTTCTTCTGCAACGAGACCCACACCACTCTTTTCGGTACACAGGCCATGCAAGCCTACCTCGGTGGCACCGAAGGGCGGCTGATGCGCTCCATCAAAAGCCTGCTGGGCAGCAGGTTGATGGACGAGTACACGGTGGTCAACGGCCAGTCCATCCGCTTTTTTGACATCGTCGTGCTGTTTTTCAAGGAACTCAAGGCACGCTGCGAAGCTCATGTGGGCCACCCGATCGAGCGCGCCATGCTGGGTCGCCCGGTGCATTTTGTGGATGATGATGCCGAGCGCGATGCACTGGCTCAGGCCACGCTGGGACGTGCCGCCAGAGAAGCGGGCTTCGCCCATATCGACTTCCAGCTCGAACCCATCGCCGCGGCATTCGACTTCGAGCAGCGCATTGCCCGCGAGACCACGGCGCTGGTGGTGGACATTGGCGGCGGCACCTCCGACTTCACCGTGATCCGCCTGGGCCCCGATCTGCGCCAGAAGAGCGACCGCAGCAGCGACATCCTGGCCACCACCGGTGTGCATCTGGGCGGCACTGACTTTGACCGCCTGCTCGACCTGGGCTACGTCATGCCGCTGCTGGGTTACCGCCACATTGGCCCGGGCGAGCGCCCGATACCCAACAGTGTGTTTTTCGACCTGTCCACCTGGCACCTGATCCACCACGCCTATTCCCGCAAGAGCATGCACTTTGCCCGCGAACTGTGGACCTCCTATGCCGACCTGGCGCTGCATGCCCGTCTGATGCAAGTGCTGGAGGAGCACCATGGGCACCGCATCCTGGCGGGCGTCGAAGCCGCCAAGATCGCCTGCTCGATCTCACAAGACAACGCGGCGGTGGACCTGGCCTTCTTGCACACGCCCAACAATGCCCTGCCGGCTCCTCCTGTCGTCATCACCCCGCACGGCATGGGCGAGGCGCTCGCCGGGTCGCTGACCCAGGTGGTGCAATGCGCCCTGCAGTGCGTGCAGGCCTCGGGCCTCGCCGCAGTGGACGTCGTGTACCTCACCGGCGGGTCGTCCGCGCTCCAGCCGCTGGTGGACGCCCTTAAAGCCGCCCTGCCGGGTGCGACCATGGTGCAGGGCGACCGCTTTGGCGGCGTCGCCGCGGGGCTGGCGTGGGCCGGCTCTGTTGCGGACAAAGGATGAAGCTCATGGGTCGTGCTGACCGCATGGTGTCGGCGCTGCTCATCATGACTTTGGGCCTGCCTCTGCTGTGGGCCGCTTCGGCTGCAGCGATGGCGGCGCTGGACGCCTCGGCCTGGCAGGGGCTTCTGGCGGATTCGCAAACCCTCCAGGCGCTGGGCCTCACGCTGTGGACCGGTCTGCTCGCCAGCGGTCTGTCAGTAGCGCTTGCCGCCTGGCTGATTTCACACAATTTCCCCGGGCCGGCCTGGGCCCGGCTGATGCAGGCCTTGGGTCCGATGCTGGCCGTGCCGCATGCGGCATTTGCCATTGGGCTGGCTTTTTTGCTGGCCCCCAGCGGCTGGCTGCTGCGGGCCCTGTCACCCTGGGCCACGGGGCTGGACGCACCGCCGCCCTGGGCGACCACGCAAGACCCCTGGGGACTCGGCCTGGTTCTGGTGCTGGTCGCCAAGGAAGTACCGTTTCTGCTGTGGGCGGCGGCCACCCAGCTGCAGCGCGCCGACGTCGCACAAGTCTGGACCCGTGAACTGCTGGTGGCGCGCAGCATGGGCTATGGGCCACGCGCTGCCTGGTGGCGCGTGTTGTGGCCGCAGTTGTGGCCACGGCTGCGCTGGCCTATGCTGGCCGTGCTGGCCTACAGCCTGACGGTGGTGGACGTGGCGCTGGTAATTGGCCCCACGACGCCGCCAACGCTGGCGGTGCTGGCATGGCAATGGCTGCTGGATGCCGATGTGACCGTCAACGCGCGCGGGGCTGCCGCTGCATGGTTGCTGGCCCTGCTCGTGGGAGCCATGGCGGGCCTGCTGTGGCAAGTGCCCCGGCAGCCGGCGTGGCGCACGCGCTGGACCACGGGCACCCGGCGCGCGCCAGCGCAGCGGAGCATGCTGGCGCGCGCCGGGGCCGTGGGCCTGGCCGCCCTGCTGTGCCTGTACCTGGCTGTGATGCTTTCGCTGGCCCTGGGTAGTGTGGCTGGCATCTGGCCGTTCCCTGCGTTATGGCCGCAGACACTCACCACACGCGCCTGGGCATCGGTTTGGGGCAGCCTCGCCACCATGGGGACCACACTGACGCTGGCGCTGGCCAGCGCCCTGGTCGCGCTGCTATGGTCGGTCGCCTGGCTTGAATGCGCGCCAGCGCTGCTGATTGACCGGTTGCGTCGTCTCATCTATCTGCCTCTGGTGCTACCCCCGGTGCTGTGGGTGGTGGGCGTACACAGCCTGACCTTGAACTGGGGCATTGATGCCACCTGGGCCGGCCTGTGGCTGGCCCACACGCTGGCCGCCGTGCCCTACGTGCTGATTGCGCTGAGCCCCGCCTACACCGGTTTCGACCCACGCTTTCGGCACATTGCCGCGTCCCTCGGCCACGGACGGGCGGTGTTTCTTTGGCGCGTGAAATGGCCGCTCTTGCGCGCCGCGCTGGCATCGGCCTTTGCCGTTGGCTTTGCAGTCAGCGTGGCGCAGTATCTGCCAACCCTCTTTGTCGGCGCCGGGCGCTTTGCCACGGTGACCACCGAAGCCGTCACACTGGCCTCAGGCGCGCAACGGTCCCTGACCGCTGCCTACGCGTGGCTGCAGTGGCTGCTGCCGGCGCTGGTGTTTGGCCTGGCGGCCTGGCTGGGGAAACCCCGACGCTACTGAAACACCGGTCCGTTTGCAGGACAATGCAGGCTACTTCGTCACAACACAGGCCCCATGCCCGCAAGCAACACTGATCCCGACCTGCATGCAGGGCACCCCGACGCATTGGAGCTGTTGCAGCTTGCGCTGCGCGAGCAGCAGGTCATTCTGGACAATGCAGGCGTCGGCATCGTGTTCATCAAGCGGCGCATCCTGATTCGCTGCAACCAGCGCTTTGCACAGGTCTTTGGCCATGCCAGCACGGCCGATGCATTGCGCAGCTCCAACATGTCGCTGTACCCCGACGAAGCGTCATTTCATGCACTGGCCGAAGCGGCCTACCCCGTCATGGCCCAGGGCCTGGCGTACGAATCAGAGGTCCTGATGAAACGCCGGGATGGCCAGTTGTTCTGGACCCATCTGACCGGCAAACTGGTCAATCCGGCGGCCACTGACGAGGGCTCGATCTGGATTGTTGACGACATCAGTGAGCGCAAGGCAGCGCAGGCGCAACTCGAGTCGGTCCTGACTGAACAAAGCCTGATTCTGGACAACGCCATGGTGGGCATCGTGTTTCTGCGGGACCGCAGAGTCACCCGCTGCAACCAGAGTTTTGAGACCATGCTGGGTTATGCGCCGGGTGAACTGCACGGCGTCTCCTCACGGCAGTGGTACCTGACTGAGCAGGAATGGATTGACGCTGCCGAGCGATGGCGCGCGCCCTTCGCCGCCGGGCAAGCCTTTGAAGGCGAAATCACACTGTGCAAGAAGAACGGCACTCCCATTTTTTGCGAGGTTCGTGCCAAAGCCATTGACCCCAACGATCCGGGCCATGGGGCGATCTGGATCACCATGGACATCACGGCGCGAAAAAGCGTCGAGAATGAATTGCTGCAAGCGCGCGCGAACCTCGAAGGATTAGTCGAATTGCGTACCCAGGAGCTCAGGCGCACCGTGCTTGAGCTGGAGAAAAAAGCAGCCGAACAAGAAGTTGCCGAAGCCCATATCCAGCGCCTGGCCCATTTTGATGCCCTCACCGGGCTGCCCAACCGCCTGCTGTTGAGCGACCGGTGCCAGCATGCGCTCAGCGCAGCCCAACGGGCCCAGCAGTGCGTCGCCCTGATGTTTCTCGATCTGGACCATTTCAAAAACGTCAACGATTCCCTGGGGCACCGCGTCGGCGACGAGGTGCTGGTTGAACTGGCGGCACGCCTGAAGGCCGCCGTGCGGGAGCAGGATACGGTCTCGCGCCTGGGAGGTGACGAATTCATTCTGCTGCTGCCCGACACCAATGCAGAGGGTGCGGCCCGTGTGGCCGACAAGCTGCTGCAGACGGCACTGATGCCCTTTCAGATTGAACAGCACGAACTCACGGTCACACCGTCGGTTGGCATCGCGCTTTACCCGAAAGACGGCGCTGATCTCGACGCGCTGTCCAAGTGCGCCGATGCCGCCATGTACCGCGCCAAGGAAGACGGGCGCAACAGCTACCGATTTTTCACCGCCGAGATACAGGCCCATTCTGACCGCACCCTGCTCTTGCACAACGCCTTGCGCCGGGCACTGGCGCGCGACCAGCTGGAACTGCATTACCAGCCACAAATCTCGATGGAGACCGGCCGGACCGTCGGCGCCGAGGCTCTGCTGCGCTGGCATCACCCCGAGCTGGGTGCGGTGTCGCCCGCCGAATTCATCCCGATTGCGGAGAGCAGTGGCCTGATTCTGCCCATTGGGGAGTGGGTTATACGCACGGCCACCACACAGCTCATGGCCTGGATCAGTCAGGGCATGACACCCATCACCATGGCCGTCAATCTGTCATCCGCCCAGTTTCGGCATGCCGACCTGCCCCAACTCGTCACCAGCATCCTGGAAGACGTGGGCCTGGACCCCGGACTGCTGGAGCTTGAGCTGACGGAAAGCGTGGCCATGACCCACCCGCTGGGGGCCATCGCGGTGATGGACGACCTGCGCCAGCGCGGCGTGCGCATGGCCATCGATGATTTTGGTACCGGCTACTCGTCTTTGAGCTACCTGAAGCGGTTTCAGGTCTACAAACTCAAGATCGACCAGTCATTCGTGCGCGACATCACCGAAGACCCCGACGACAAGGCCATCGTCGGCGCCATCATCAGCATGGCCAGCAGCCTGGGGATGCAAACCATTGCCGAAGGCGTGGAAACGGAAGGACAGCTTGAATTTCTGCGGGCGCGGGGCTGCACCGAGGCACAGGGTTACTATTTCAGCCGCCCTTTGTCGGCGGTGGCGTTCGGCAACTACATGCGCGAAGCGGTCTGACGCGTCAAGCGATTATGCTACCAAAAACGTAGCGTCATGCGCTTGCATCACGTGGGCTGCAGCCCGATCGGACTGCCACGCACTGGGGTTTTTAGAAGCTGGTCCAATCATCATCGCCACCGGCGGGCGACGCCTTGGGCGCTGCGGGTCTGGCTGCAGGCAGTGCTGGCGGCGCAGACGAGGCCCTACCTGGCTTGGCGGCAGGCGATCTGGCAGCAGCTCCCTTGGGGACGCCCCCGCCACGCCGGTCAATGCCCTTGAAAGGCGGCTTGCCCGACGTGTGCGAGCGCACGGCGGCCGGGGCAGTACCGCGATGGCTGTCATTCGCCCCCAGTTTGAACACCGCCACCACCTGCACCAGTTCCTGCGCCTGTGATTTGAGGCTGCTGGCAGCCGCCGCCATTTGTTCAACCAGCGCCGCGTTCTGCTGGGTGGCCTGGTCCATCTGGGAGACCGCTTCGCCCACTTGCGCCACGCCGGAAGCCTGTTCGCTGCTGGCCGCACTGATCTCGCCCATGATGTCGGTGACGCGGCGAATGCTGCTGACCACCTCGGTCATGGTGGTGCCGGCCTGGTCCACCAGGGTGGTGCCGTGTTCGACGCGCTCCACACTGGCGTTGATGAGTGATTTGATTTCCTTG
>NZ_JAUSLE010000025.1 GCF_030646845.1 Rhodoferax sp.
GCTGGCGGGCGGGGTGTAGCTGATCGCCCCGGTCGTCGCATTCACCGTGGCGCTGCCGGAGACCGGCAGCGTGGCCAAGGTGACCGAGGCCGGATTGAGCGTGCCGTCGACATCGCTGTCGTTGGCCAGCACGTTGACGGCCACGGCGGTGTTGACTGCGGTGGTCGCGCTATCGTTCACCGCCTTCGGCGGCGTGTTGGCAGAGGTGACGGTCACGGTCACGGTCACTGTGGCCACGTTGGTCGCGGCACCGCCGTTGTCCTGCACGGTATAGGTAAAGCTATAGGTGCCCGCCATGCTGGGCTGGTAGGTAACAGCGCCAGTGAACGGGTTGACGCTTGCGCTGCCGCTGCCGGGGAGCGACAGCAGCGTCAAAGTGCCGGGAAGCAGGTTGCCATCCGGATCGTAATCGTTGGACAGAATATCGATCGTGACGGATGCATTGGAAGGCGTCGCGGCCGTGTCATTGCGGGCGACCGGCAATTTGTTGCTGCGTTTGACGATGACCGTGGCCGTGGCGATGTTCGAAATCGCGCCGCCGCTATTACGGATGGTATAGGTGAAGTCGTCTACGCCCGCGAAACCTGCCGCCGGGGTGTAGGAGAACTTGCCGCCGCCGGCATTCACAGCACTGCCATGGGCGGGACGTCTGACTGCTGTGATCGTGGCCGGGTCGAGCATGCCGGTTCGGTCGAAATCGTTGGGGAAGACGTCGACCAGCACCACGGTGTCTTCGGGGGTGACGGCCATGTCGTCAGCCGCCGCCGGCCGGGCGACGGCATCCTGTATCAGCACCGTCACGGTACCATCGTTGGGCGTGCCGTCAGCCGATGGATTGTAGTTCGACACCACGATGTCCGGGTGGCCGTCCTTGTTCCAGTCCGCGATCGCCAGTCCTTTTGGCCTGGTGTTGAAGGTGCCGCGCGAGTTTGTGGCGCGGGTGGACACATTCTGGCGCGGATGGAAGGTCCCCGCCGGATCGCGCAGGTAAATCGCCACATCATCGGTCTCGCCGTTGACGACGACAATGTCGCCGTAACCATCCCCGTTCAGGTCCGCGATGGCAACCGCAATGGGGTGTGACTCCACAGTGGGATCTGCACCGGTCGGCAAGGACGCGCCGAACGCGATGAAGCTGCCGTTGGGCTGCCCCAGACCCACGCGGACGACATCGTCGGCTGGCGTGTAGAGATTGTTCGTGCCTATCGACACCAAGTCCGGAATGCCATCACCGCTAATGTCGCCCACGGCTTCGCCGCCTCCGGTCACCGGCCCTGCCACGAATGTGCCACGCCCTGTGCCTAAATAAACCGCGCCGGGCATAGCGAGATCCAGGTGACCGTCCCGGTTGAAGTCCGCCACCGTGATGTGATTGGATTTCTCGGTCAAAAATACCTGCCCTGCGGCGAAGGTGCCGTTGCCGTTACCAGAGAGGAAGTATGTGTCCCTGTCGACCGTGTTGACGTCGGCGCTGGATATCGTCACCACCAGATCGGTGATGCCGTCCTCGTCGAAGTCGCCCGTGGTCACTGCGCCGGGACGGCGGCCTGCAGACAGGCAAGGCAGTTGCTGTGTGAAGCTTCCATTGGCTGTGCCCAGAAACACTGGAACCCTGGGCCCAACACTGTTGCAAAGCCCGACTGGTACGTTCTGACCTGCTCCGTCGAAACCTTCCGTGGTTACCAAATCTGAAATGCCATCGCCATTGAAATCAGCCGTGGCAATGCCGGTCAAGTACTCGCCGGCCAGAAAACCACCCGTCTGCGGAAATCCGCCCTGACCGTCGCCGAACAATAAGGTGACGCCGTCCACGTTTGGATAGGATTCCGGTGCAGAAAAGTCGGGAGTGGTCACCAGATCGAGGTTGCTGTCCCGATCGAAATCGCCGACGGCAATGCGATCTCCGACGCCACCGGCCGGCAGGTCGACAGAAGCCGGCGCGTGGAAGACGACCGAGGAACCCGCCCCGTGAACCAGTGTGGCGCAGGCGGCGAGGGCGGCCAGCGCGAGACGTGCCATCCAGATACTCAGCTTCGGCCAGCCGGTCGGGGAGATGTTGGGCCCGGACGCTTTTTTCTTCATCGCTTGTGACTCCTAAAGTGTGGCCACACATTGACACTCGCGCCGCTGTGAGGTGGACACGGGCACGTGAGCGTGTCCTCCGACCATCGCAGTGGACGGACGTTTATTCGACCACAGGCATCTGCCGCACCATGTAGGGCATACCGTGTATTTGCCCAGGGCAATTACCCTAGTTCCACCGTACCCGGCAAGCAGCTCATGCGCTTCGCTCGGCATGCCGATGCTCACGAGCATCAAGAACCGTTGAAGCAAGATACTCAACGCGATCGACTGCTGCTGACCTGGATGTACAACTCTGCGGCGCGGGTGTCCGAGATTGTTGGCGCTAAGTATTCCTGCGCCCGCAAATTTACAGTGTTCAGCGTATTGCTCTGCTGGGGCGTGCTGCGTAGGCTTGGCTGATGATGACACGCAAACACATGGGAATATGGCTGCTGCTTGGATGCAGTCTTTGCCGGCCGGGATGGGCGGAAATTTATTCCTACACTGCTGACGATGGTACGGTGTCGCTCAGCAATGTGCCGACGGATGACCGCTACACCGTACTGATCTCGGCGACAAAGCTAGCGGTTACCACAGCGCCCCTGACTAAAAGTCGCAAGGGCATTGCAGGCATGGCTGCAAAGGCTGGCTACGACCAGGTTGTCAACGAGGTGTCCCGAACCTACGGCCTGGAAAGCGCCTTGCTCCATGCGGTGATTTCGGTGGAATCGCGCTACAACCCGAAGGCGGTCTCCAAAAAAGGGGCGACCGGCTTGATGCAGCTCATGCCGCAAACCGCGAAACGCTATGGCGTGGCCGATGCGTTTGATCCGAGGCAAAACCTGGATGGCGGCGCCCACTATTTGCGGGATCTGCTACGCCTGTTTGACAACAACGTCAGTCTGGCACTCGCTGCCTACAACGCCGGCGAACATGCCGTGATGAAGCATGGCAACCGCATCCCGCCCTACAGCGAAACTCTGTCCTACGTGCCAAAAGTTCTGGATTTCTACCAGCGTTATCAAACCGATTTTTAACCAGCTGTGGTTCACGGAGTCTCGCGGGTTCACTTGCAGTGCTCGTCCGTCGTGTTCAATGCCCCCATTGTTGAAGACAATGTCACGTTCCTCAGCGGCGCGGACCATTTCATGGTGAAAGGCGAGTCGATCGAAGCGAAGACTGTCGGCCTGCTCAAGCACTGGCTGCGGGCACGCTTCATCACCCTGATCATCGTGAATTCCATTGGGTCAGGGCGAACGCAGTCCTGATTCGGTACTGGACTACAGTGAAACCCACCACTTCGAATAAAGGCTTGTCCGTAGCGAAGTGAGGGGTTCACTCCAGTGCAGTTATTTTTCCTTCCTCTAGAGTTAAGGCTACGGATGCGTCCGGCGCGGGCTTTGGGGCCAGCGGCGATGCAATTGATTTGAGTTGACACCAGTACGGGAGAGCACGATGAAAACCAATGCATTGAGTCTATTTCGCCCCTGCAGCCGATTCGGGTGTAGCCTCCGAATAATGTTCAATTACCTGGTCGCAGCGCTGTTGCTGGCCGGCTTGGGGCAACCCGTGTTTGCAGCCGTGCTGCTGAACGAGGATTTCAACGACAACGCCGCCACCTACACGACAATTCTGGGCGGAGAGGCCACAGCCAGTGCCATTAATATTCGACTGGCCAGCAACGCCATCAACACCGCTGTGAATGCTGGCTTCGATTTCTTTTTTGGTGCCAGTTCAAGTACCAACCGCTTCCTGGTGATTGGCGATAACGCCGGCAATCTAGGCTTAGAACCTGATGGACAGAGCATTGGCGCACTGTCGATTGCCAAGTTTGATCTTGGGCTGTGGGGAGGGGGGCTGCATAGCCTGGCTATCGGTTTCGATTACGCGTTCGATACCAACCAGGCTCCCGGGACTGCAGGGACGCGCAGCCCCGACGATTTCTTTGTGCTGCTGCTGGACGGTTCGGACAACCAGATTGACGAATTGCTGAGCTTCGATGATGTGCTGCGCAATGAAGCCAGCCGCAAGGGTAATTTCAACCAGGTGGTGAATTTCAGCATGGCCGGCGCGAGCAACGTCTATTTGGCCTTCGGCCTTACTGAAGCAAATGGCACGAGCAGTTCGGCGGTCGGCATCGACAACATCCAGGTTCAGTCCGTACCTGAACCAGGCTCCCTGGTCCTGCTCAGCCTGGGCCTGCTTGGCCTCGGCTTCGCCCGCCGCGGCAAGGCCTAGGCACGCTCCAGATACCAGACAGATACGTCGGGCGATGCTGGCACGCGTCGCTGGCGTCACCCGCAGACAAGAGCTGCCGTCGCTCTGCAACCCCCTTCATCAGATTTTCTTCACACAGACGCTGACCCAAGGCGTGTGAGATTTCACCTGTGCATCGTGATCCGTAACGCATTCCCGCTTCCTGCGTTACCACGCTACCGTCCCCCCTGTTTCCTACAGTGAAACCCGCCGCTCGAATGCAGACTTGGCCGCAGCGGAGTACAGGTTTCGCCCCGCTGAAATATGGCTGTAGCGTCACTAAACTTCAGTCGTAACTTTTGGTGACTTTCGTGTTGGCAAGGACGCGAGGTCACAAGTTAACTCAATTCATATTGATACGAGCCGGGGAGGACGCGATGAAAACCGATACCTTGAGACAATCTAGCGGCGCATACCACGTGTGGCGCCTGTTGCTGTCACTGCTGTTGCTAGCGGGCCTTTTTCATGCCCTCAACGCCCAGGCGCTGACGATCAACGTGGTCAACCCGAGCGGCGCTGCGGTGACCGACTTCCGCTGGCTGGTGGAGGAGGATGCCACCAAGGAATCCATCCCGGGTCTGCCGGCGGGGGCCGGCAACTTGTCGCTGAACTTCCACACCAGCTATATGCCGGTGGTGGCGTCTGGCCGGGTGGGCACGGTGTCGAAAGGCCCCAATCCAACCAGTCTGGTGCTGGATACGGCGAAGCGCTATTACGTCTCGGTACTGCCCGACGGCGGCGGCTACCAGATGGGCGGTGCGCCGGTGGCAGCGGGACAAAGCGAAGTGACCATTGTGGTCAACAAGACGCCCATTCCCACCGCGCAGATTTCAGTGTTCGTATTCAATGACAATCAGCCGATCAACGGCAAACCCGATCTGCCGCAGGAAGTAGGGCTGGCGGGCTTCAGCATCATTCTCAAGGAAGCAGGCGGCACCTACGGGCAATCCGGCGGCCAGGTGACCCAGGACGCCTTCGGCAATCCGGTCGGGACCACCTACCAGCAGGACGTCAACGGCAATTTCATATTCGAGGTTGATGGCGTAACGCCGAAGGTGCTGGCTGTCGGCAACGGATTCATGGCGTCGGGTCCGGACGGCGTGGTACGTGTCAAGTATCTGGCGCCCGCCAAGTACACCGTGGAGGTGGTGCCGCCTGCTGGTTCCGATTGGCACCAGACTTCCACCATCGAAGGGACCAAGGGGATCGACGCCTGGGTGAAGGCCAATGAGCCGAGCTTCTTCCAGGAGTTCGGGCCACCCGGGCACCATGTGGATTTTGGTTTTGTGAGGACGCTTAACGATACCAGCGTGTTGAGTGGCGGCAGCACCATCACCGGCAAGGTCGTGAACCAGCACATGTCGCGCCCACCCAATTTTGCTTTTTACAACGGCGCCCCGGTGCCCAATTGCTGGGTGGGGTTGAATGAACTGCCGGTCGCGGGAAGCAGCCGCGGGATCTACTCCCGCAAATGCAATGCCGACAGCACCTTCTCCATTCCCAACGTGCCGGCCGGTATTTATCAACTGGTCATCTGGGACGAGTTCCTGGACCGCATCATCGCTTCAACCAACGTCACAGTGCCGGCGGGCGGCGGCGTGGTTGATTTGCTCGATGTGCCGGTTTTCGACTGGTTCGGGCATTTCAAGGCGCGCGTTTTCTTCGATGCCAATAAAAACGGTTTCCGCGACTCGACCGAGGTCGGTCTTTCGGACCAGGCGCTGAATCTGCGCTTCCGCGATGGCAGCATCTACCAGGCAACCGCCACCAACGCCCAGGGCGAAGCCGAATTCACCGAAATCTTCCCCTTCTTCAACTGGCTGGTCGCCGAGGTCGATTTTGCCCGCTTCAAGGCGACCGGCATGACTGCTGTTGTCGACACTGGCGGGCCGGTTGCGGCTGACAGTGGCTGGACCATGCCATCTCGTAACACACTCACTCCGCAACTTCAATACTGCATGCAGGCGGATGTGGACGCCGGGGTGCCGGAGTGTCCGGCTGCAGGCGGGCTCAGGACCAATCCCAACACCGGCAATGCGTTGTCGCGTACCGATACCGGGCCGATTCTGACCCAGGGCATCGCGACTTTCCTTGGTCAGACCAACCTCATCGAATGGGGCAAGGCGCTTTACAGCCCAGGTGAGAATGGTGGCGTTTCCGGCATGGTCCAGTACGCCACGGTGCGCGCCGAGGAAGACCCGCGCTATGCCGCCGCCGAAAACTGGGAGCCCGGCATTCCGCGGGTGCAGATCAACCTGTATAAGGATTTCAACAAGGACAATGTGATCGATGACCTGGACGGCAACGGATCAGTCACCCTGTCCGATGTGGATAACTACCCCTTCGGCTGGAGCGACGGCAGTGCGCCCAAGGGGCCGGAGGACATAGACCGCAATGGCAATGGCGCCTTCGACAAGGGCGATGCCTTCGACGTCGCCACCACCGATAGCTGGGACGACAACGTACCCGCTGGCTGCCAGGGCGCAACGTTTGTCTCTAACGGCGTGACCACCGACTGCTACGACGGCCTGCGCAATTTCAACCAGCTGCGTCCGGCCGTGTTCGACGGCGGCTATGCCTTCGGCGGCGGCGCGGGTAAGCCGGAGCTGGCAGCCGGTACCTATATCGTCGAGGCGGTGACGCCGCCCGGCTACGAAACCGTGAAGGAAGAGGACAAGAACGTCGATTTCGGCGACAGCTACACGCCCAGCCCCTTGCTGTTGCCACCGGTCTGCGTGGGTGACTCTCGTGTCGTCCCTGCTGAACTTGATCTGATGCCGGGCGTGGCTTCGGCCTACGCCGGTCAATCCCGACCGCTGTGTGACCGCAAGTCGATTGATGTCGCGCAGGCCAAGAACGCCGGCGTCAACTTTTTCATGTTCACCGAAGTGCCAGTGGCGGGCCACATCGTCGGCTTCATTCTTGACGATACCGCCAACGAGTTCGATCCGAACGCACCGACCTTTGGCGAAAAACACGCGCCGCCTCATCTGCCGGTGTCGATCCGCGACTGGACCGGCCGTGAGCTTTCGCGGGTCTATTCCGACCAGTGGGGCACCTATAACGCGCTGGTGCCATCCAGCTATTCGGTGAACATTCCGTTCCCGTCCGGCGTGTCGCCCAACATGGTGACCACCTGCATGAACCATCCGGGCCCGATCCAGGATACCCGTGTCGGCTCACCGACGTTCGGGCAGATGATCATTGATCCCTACTTCGACCGGCAGTACAGCCAGTTCTGCTACACCTTCCAGTACCTGCCGGGCAAGACCACCTATCTGGACACGCCGGTCATGCCGGTGGCGGCGTTCGCCGGTGCAGGGCAGTTCCCGGTCGACTGCGAGGTGGGCGATAGCACCCCGATGATTTATTCGGCGGAAGGCATCACGGCGGCTGGCAGCAGCTTCGGCGGCCCCTACGTGGGCGACCAGGGTAATGCGGTGGCGGCAGCCAATCAACATCGCGTGCGCCTCGTTTCGGCCGGCATGGTGGAGGTGGCCAATCCGGCCTACGACGGAACCAATGCCAGGACCATTCTGCGCAACTACGGCTTTGGCGCCACACAGGGCAGCGTGACGCTCGGTGGCGTTCCCCTGCCGGTCGATCCAGGCAGCTGGAGCAACGACATGATTGTCGTGCGGGTGCCGGGATCTACCCCCCTTGGCAATGGTCAGCTCCAGGTCGTGAGTAGCGACGGCAAGGCCAGCATCAGTGGCATCACCCTGACGGTGGGTCAGTACGGCAACGCCGTCACCCCGCCAGTCGACAGCCCGACACGACGCGTGGTGCAGGCGGGGCAGACGATTCAGCAGGTGATCGACAGCGCCAACAGCGGCGACCTGATCCTGGTGCCGCCGGGAACCTATGAGGAAATGGTGATCATGAACAAGAAGGTGCGCCTGCAGGGTTGGGGTGCGCCCTCGACCATCATCAATGCAGCCAAGTATCCGGCCGAGAAATTGCAGGCCTGGCGCAACAAGGTGAATCAGCTGTTGGCTGCCAACTCCTTTGACCTGTTGCCGGGACAGGAAGCCGGTATCAACGCGCCCAACAACGAGCCCGGCTTGTTCAATACCGAAGAGGGCCCGGGCATCATGGTCGTGGCCAAGGAGTTTGGCGATAAAGCGTTCGACAACGCCCGCAATGCGCGCATCGACGGCCTGACCATCACCGGCGCCGATCACGGTGGCGGCATCTTCGCCAACGGCCATGCCAATTACCTGGAGATCAGCAATAACCGTATCGTCAACAACTACGGCACCTACGGCGGCGGTATCCGCATCGGCCATCCGAACCTGATCAACCCCACGGTCGAAGCCATCAACGACCCCCAGTATGGCGGCTATACCAACGCCAGCAACGACTTCGTCCGCATCCACCACAACCACATCGCGCAGAACGGCGGTGGAGGAGAAGCGGGCGGCGGCGTGGCGCTGTGCACCGGCAGCCACAACTACCAGGTCAGCCAGAACTACATCTGCGGCAATCACACCCTGGGCAATGGCGCTGGCATCGGCCATCTGGGCCGCAGCAACAACGGCACCATTGCCAACAACAAATTGCTCTTCAACCAGTCGTTCAACCAGGGGCTGGGCGTGTCAGGTGGCGGTATCTACATCGGTGGCCAGGCTTCCTTGGTTCCGACAACGACACCACGCCCCTCGCCTGGTACCGGGAACGTGACCGTGTCGTCCAACCTGATTCAGGGCAATCAGGCCGGTGCGGGCGACGGCGGCGGCATTCGTGCCGAATTCGTCAACGGGATGGATGTGCGCAGGGCGCCCGGCAACTCGACCACTTGGTACCGGCTGAACGTGGTGAACAACATGGTGGTGGATAACATCGCCGGCATGGCGGGGGGCGGCATCTCGCTGCAGGACACCGTGCTCGCCAATATCAGCAACAACACCATTGCCAACAACGACAGCACGGCAACGGCGGGGGCGGCATTTGCACCCAACAGCCCAAACCTGTCGACACCGCAGCCAGCCGGAATCGTGTCGCGTGCCCATACCACCCTGCTGTACAACACGATTGGGGCGGGCACTGGCTACAAGCTCGAGTTCTCCAACCCGACGCTGTTCAACAACATCGTCTGGCACAACCGCTCGTTCTACTGGGCCATCGACAACACGACCGATCCGGCCACCTTCGGGCTGGTGCCGAACATCGGTGCGGGTCAACCAGCGGTGTATTCGGACCTTGCAGTGTTGGGGACGTCGAGCCCGGCGCACCAGCTGAGCCCACGCTACAGCCTGCTCACCGACCTGACGGGTTATGGCGGTGCCAACAACATCACGGGTGATCCGATGTTCGTTTCGGAGTACACCAACGGTGATCAGGGCCAGACCATTCAGCAGCCTGAACTGACCACCAGCATCGCCACGGCACCGGCCTTCGACGAGGGCGGCAACTTCATCGACGTGCGCTTCGGCCCGCACACCCCGACCGGTGATTACCACCTCAGCGCGGGTTCGCCGGCCCTGGCCACGGGAACGATGCAGAGCGGGGTGCCGACGAGCGACTACGACGGCGAGCCGCGGCCGATCTCCAGCCCCGATATCGGTGCGGACGAACGCAACTAGCAGTTGAAGGAACATCCGCCGGGACTACCCGGCGGATATGGAAACCAGAAGGAGAACCATCATGACTTCAAGCGACCTTCGGAAACATTTACTGCCAATTGCGATGGCTGCATCTGCCCTGCTGGCAGGCCAGGCTGGCGCCGCGGTATATGTGCAGTGCCCGGGCGATACCAACGGCGATGGCGTCCCCGAGACGCCCACCCCGGGCGTCGTGTGCAAGCACCTCGGGGCCGGTGACGGCTTCTCCACCATGGCCGACGGCAAGCCGCTGTATGGTTTCGGTTTTTCCGACCTCACCGGGGTGCTCCCGGCACAGGCCATCAGCACCGGGCTGCTGGCCGCCAACTTTGCCGCGCCGACCATCGAACTCAAGGAGGGCGACAAGTTCTATCTCACCCTCACCAACGTCGGCATGGTGATCCGTCCTGATCTGTTTGACCCGCACACCGTGCACTTTCACGGTTTTCCCAACCAGGCGCCGGTGTTCGACGGCATGCCGGAGGGTTCGTTCGGGATCAACATGGGGTCGAGTGTGACCTACTTCTACAACGTCACCGAGCCCGGTACCTATATCTACCACTGCCACATGGAAGCTACCGAGCATATGCAGATGGGCATGCTCGGCCAGATCTATGTGCGCCCGGCGCAGGACGGCACGACCATCGCGGGCTACTCGAAGTTTGCCTACAACGACGGCGACGGATCCACCGGCTACCACAAGTCCTACCCGATCCAGCTCGGCTCGGTGGACCACAATTTCCACGACGCCAGCGAATCGGTACAGCCGCTGCCGTTTGCCGAGATGAAGGACACCTATGCGACGCTCAACGGCCGCGGTTACCCCGACACCGTCAACCCGGGCCCCTTGCCGTCGCCGACAGTCGACGGCGCGAGCATCAACAACGACAACCAGTCGCAAAAGATCAGCGCGCTGATCACGGCCACAGCGGGAGAGAAAATCCTGTTGCGGCTGTCCAATCTCAACGTGACCAACTACTACACGGTGACCACGCTCGGTCTGCCGATGCGCGTGGTGGGCGGCGGTGCGCACATCGCGCGCGGCCCCGGCGGCAAGAACCTTTACTACGACACCGGTTCGGTCACCCTGGGCGGCGGCGAGACGTCAGAAGTAATCGTCGATACGGCTGGCGTGACGCCAGGAACCTATTTTCTTTACACCACCAATCTCAATTACCTGAGCAACAACGACCAGGATTTCGGCGGAATGATGACCGAAATCGTTGTCCAGTAGCCGGACCGAACTTCAGCGAAGCAAGAGGAGAGACGACATGAACCAGACTATTTTCCCGCTCGCACGATGGCTCACTGCCGTCATCACCCTGTTGCTGTCGGCTACCGCGCTGCCGGCCTGGGCTGCCATTGACGGTATTACCGGGCCCGTCTTCAACCTCACGGCCAAGGAGGATCACATCAGCACGGGCGATGGCAACAGCATTTATAACTGGGGCTACGCTTCGGACGACAAGGGGAACTTCCCGGGCGTCATGCAGTACCCCGGGCCGACCCTGATCGTGAACCAGGGCGCCACCGTCACCATCAACCTGAGCAATACGCTGCCGGTGCCGGTGTCGATCGTTTTCCCCGGCCAGCAGGGTGTCACCACCAGCGGTGGAACGGACGGCCTGATAACAAAAGAAGCCCCGGCGATGAGTGGCGGCGTGCCCGGTATGGTGAGCTACACCTTCACCGCGACCCATGCCGGCACCTACCAGTATCACAGCGGCACCCAGCCGGCGGTCCAGGTAGAGATGGGGCTGGTGGGAGCGCTGATCGTTCGCCCGTCTGGTGTGGCCGACCCGCTGCATCAAGCGTACGTCCATCCGGATACCGCGTTCGCCCGTGAGCATCTGTTCGTGCTCACCGAGATCGATCCGCTGATACATGAGCAGCTGATGTCCAACCCGCTCGCCGTGGTGGACACAAGCAACTACCGTCCGGTGTACTGGTTCATCAACGGCCGCAACGCGCCGGACACCATGCTTGAAGCTGGTGTGCCCTGGCTGCCCACCCAGCCCTACAACAGCATGCCGCGCATGCATCCGGGCGAGAAACTGCTGATCCGCATGGTCGGCGGCGGGCGCGACCTGCACCCGTTCCACACCCACGGCAACAACTTCTGGGTCATCGCACGGGATGGCCGGGTGCTGGAAAGCGCGCCGGGCGCCGGGCCGGATCTCGCGGTCTCGGATTTCACTCTGCGCACCGTGCCGGGCGAAACCTACGACGCGATTTTTGAGTGGACCGGCAAGGGCCTGGGTTGGGACATCTATGGCACGACGGCGCAGTTTGCGCATACCTGCACGCCGGACGTTAACGGCTTCGACACTGCCACCAGGGAGTGGTGCGCCGACCATAACAAGCCGATTCCGGTGGTGCTGCCCAATCTGCAGGACATCACCGTCGGCCCACATTACAGTGGTAGCCCTTACCTCGGTCGCTTCGGTACCTTGCCACCGGGATCGGTGGTGCTGAACCAGAACGCGGGCTACTTCCACATGTGGCACTCGCACAACGAGCGGGAGATCGTCAATAACGACATCTTCCCCGGCGGCATGATGTCGATGCTGATCATCGAACCGGCCAGCGTGACCATTCCGTAATCAAGGGGAGATACGACCATGAAAACCAGGCTTCTACCCATCAGCTGGATGGCCCAGGCGCTCGCGCTGGCCGGACTCTCCAGCTTCCCGCCCGCGGCGTCTGCCATCGATTATTGGCTGCGCGCCGAGCCGCTCACGGTGTCGATGCCGGGTGGTGTCAACGTACCGATGTGGGGTTACGCCAGCTGTACGGATGCAACCTTCAGCAGCTGCAGCGCGGCGAGCGTGCCGGGGCCGGCGCTGACGGTACCGGTGGGCGACCCGTTGCTGACCGTCCACCTGAAGAACAACCTGCCGGCCAGCACCTCGATCGTGATTCCCGGGCAGACCGCAACCATGGTGCCGGTCAAATTCACCGATGCCAGCGGACGTGAGCGGGTACGCTCTTTCACCCATGAAACCCTGGCGGGTGGCGGCACGGGCGATTACGCCTGGTCCAACATGAAACCCGGCACGTATCTGTATCACAGCGGCACGCATCCGCAGGTGCAGGTGCAGATGGGGTTGTATGGTGGCGTGAAGAAGGATTTCGCGGTCAGTGCGGCTTATTCGGGCGTGACCTACAGTAACGAAGTGACGCTGCTCTATAGCGAGATCGATCCGGCACTGCATACCGCGGTCGCGACCGACAGCTACGGTCCAGGCACGGCCATGCCCAGCACGTTGAACTACCAGCCGAGGTATTTCCTGATCAATGGCAAGGCTTTCGTCAAACCCCTTGCTGGTGATCCTCCAGTTCCCGCGCTCGCCACGCTGACGGCCGGGCAGCCGACGTTGCTGCGTTTTCTCAATGCCGGCCTGCAGACCCGTGTTCCGGTGATCAACGGCATGTCCATGCGGCTTGTCGCCGAGGACGGCAATCCTTATCCGTGGCCTGCCAATCCACGCGAGCAGTATTCGGTATTTTTGCCTGCCGCCAAGACCATCGACGCGATCATCGTCCCGCAAGTGGGAGCAGGCGGGGCAGCAGCCCGTTATCCCATTTATGACCGCAAGATGGGCCTGAGCAATGATGGCGCGCCGGACGGCGGCATGCTCGCCTTTCTCGACGTGGGCGGCGGCGGCAATGCGCCTGCATTCACCTCGACTCCGGTTACCACAGCGATGCAAAATGTGCTTTACAGCTACCCGCTCGCCGCGAGCGATGCCGATGGCGGAGTGCTGAACTACTCGCTCGACGTCAAGCCCACCGGCATGAGCGTCGATGCCGGCACAGGCGCCATCAGCTGGACCCCGAGCAGCGCACAGGTAGGAACGCAGGCGGTGACGGCACGGGTGACCGATCCGACCGGATTGTTTGCAACGCAACCATTCATCATTGTGGTTGCTGATGCCAATGATCCGCCGGTGGCACAGAACAACGCTTACACCATGATCCGGCGCGGCACGCTGAATGTCGCGGCGCCCGGCATACTCGCCAACGACAGCGATCCGGATGCCGGTGACACCCTGAGCGCCGTGAACTTCGGCGCGCTGACGCCACTTGGCGGCACGCTGGTACGCAATGCCAACGGCAGCTTCAGTTTCACCCCGCCGCTGGCTTACACCGGAACCAAGAGTTTCAGCTATCAGGCGCAGGACAGCAGCCTGGCCACCAGCAACGTCGCCACGGTATCCATCACTGTCATCGCCAACCGGGCACCGGTTGCCGTGGATGACACGGTGGCTGCACCAGTGCGCAGATCCACGCCGCCGTATGAGCCGGTCATCATCAACGTGTTGGCGAACGACAGCGATCCGGATACGGCGATTGATCCGGCCAACGTCATCAACCCGGCCAGCGTGACGATTTCGAGTGCACCCAACAAGGGCGGCAGTGTGGTCGTCAATGCGGACGGAACCCTTGCGTACACACCCAAGCTCAATTTCCGTGGCACCGAAACATTCCGCTATCGGGTGCAAGACACTTACATCGCGCCGGCTACCTCGAACGCAGCTTATGTGCGCGTCAACGTTCAATAGCGGAAACAGTCGGCGCCTTGCCTCTGCAAGGCGCCCATCGACAGGCAGGCAGCTGCCTGGACTGAACCGGGGTGGTGAAAGGGGACGATATGAAACAGCATGAGTTCTTGTCAGGCACACAGGGTCGGCAGCTGGCTGCGGGTGCTGGAGATGTGTTGGGGGCACTCTTGCTGGCCGTCGTGATTGCCATGACATTGTCGAGCGGCCAAGCCAATGCCGCGGAAACCCCAGAAAAGCCGACACCACACAGCGAAATTGAGGACAAGCTGGGCATCAAAATCGTGGGTTTGCGGCGCTCCGCGGTGGGGTATATGGTCGATTTCCGTTACCGCGTGCTTGACCCGGCCAAGGCCTCGCTGCTGCTGGATCGCAAGATCCAGCCCTATCTGCTGGACGAAGCCACCGGCGCGCAACTGGGTGTGCCTGATACGCCCAAAGTCGGCCAGCTGCGCCCGACCTCACGCAACAAGGTCATCCCGGGGCGCAATTACTACATCCTGTTCGCCAATCCGGGACGCTACCTGCAGGCGGGGAGCAAGGTCACCCTGATTGCGGGGGATGCCCGCATCAGTCACCTCACGGTCGAGTAGCGGAGGCATGAATCATGAACGCTTGGAGACCACCAAACGAACACCGAGCCGGCGTTCTGGTTGCGCTCGGTTGCATCGCCTGCGCCGGTGCGCAGGCAGCGGTGATTGCGCCCGATCTGAAAGCGGAATTGGCGCTACGGGCGCCGCATGAAGAGATCGCGGTGATCCTATCCTTGTCCGACAAGGTAGACCCCCGCCTGTTCAAGCTGGCAGATCGAAGCAAACGCGATACCCGACTGGTCAAGGCGCTCAAGGCAAAAGTTGCAGCGACACAAGGTACGCACCGGGTTTTCCTGCAGAACAATGGGGGGCGGCGACTGCGCGAATTGTGGGCAATCAACGGCATTGCCGTGACGGCACGCGCCAGTGTCGTCCGCCAGTTGGCGTCGCGCGTCGGCATTGAAAGCATTCGCCTGGATTCGACCTTGCAGGCCCCGGTCACCACCTTCGGCACTGCGGCACCACCGGAGTGGAACCTGAACGTGATGCGGGCACCGGAGATGTGGTCACTGGGCCATAGCGGCGCCGGCGTGGTGGTGGCCAACATGGACACCGGGGTCGATGCCGCGCATCCCGATCTGGCCGCTCAATGGCGCGGTGGCGACAACAGTTGGTACGACCCCCACGGCGAGCACGTCACCCCGCATGACAGCGATGGGCACGGCACCCAGACCATGGCCATCATGGTCGGCGGAGGCGCTGGGGGGACCGCCGTCGGCATGGCGCCGGACGCCCGCTGGATCGCGGCCAAGCTCTACAACGATGCCGGTCTGGCAAGCTACAGTGACATTCACCTTTCGTTTCAATGGCTGCTCGATCCCGATGGCGATTTGAATACCATGGATGCGCCGGATGTGGTGAACGCCTCGTGGGGCCTGGTCGGCACAGCTGGGCAGTGCATTACCGAGTTCAGCGCGGACGTTGAGGTTCTCAAAAACGCCGGCATTGCCGTGGTATTTGCTGCGGGGAATGACGGCCCGGCGCCGCTGACCAGCGTCAGTCCGGCCAACAATCCACAAGGCTTTTCTGCCGGCGCAATCGATGCCGCCCTGGCCATTGCCGGCTTCAGCAGCCGTGGTCAGTCCGCATGCGATGGCACGTTGTACCCGAAGCTGGTCGCGCCCGGCGTCAACATCAATACGGCCGATCTCTCCTTCGGCGGGTTGCCGCTGTACGCCGTGGTCTCCGGTACGTCCTACGCCGCCCCCCATGCGGCGGGGGCGATGGCTCTGCTGGCGGGGGCCTTTCCCAATGCCAGCATCAGCCAGATCGATGCGGCGCTGATCCAGAGCGCGCGCGATCTGGGCGTGGCCGGCGAGGACAACAGCTACGGCTACGGCCTGGCCGATGTGGCGGCGGCCCATCAGCTGCTGCTCGCCGGCTCCAACGGCCAGCCCGCCATCACCTCGACGCCGCTGACAGGCGCCACCGTGGGTAGCCTCTACCGCTACGCCGTCACCGCCAGCGATCCCGATGGCGATGCGCTCAGCTTTTCCCTCGACGCGGCGCCGGCCGGCATGACGATTGATGCCATCACCGGCGTGATCGAGTGGACGCCCGGCAGCACCCAGGCCGGCACCCATGCCATCACCGTGCGGGTCACCGATGCGCGGGGCCAGTCCGCGACCCAGTCCTTCAGCGCGACCGTCGCCACGCCCAACCAGGCGCCGGCTGCGTCGAACGATGCCTACAGCATGTCGTCTGGATCCACGCTCGGGGTCGCCGCTCCCGGCGTGCTGGGCAACGACGGCGATCCGGATGGGGATGCGCTGACGGCGGTGCTGGCGAGCGGCCCCGCCAGCGGCAGCCTCGCGCTCAACGGCGACGGCTCGTTCAGCTTCACGCCGAATGCCGGCTTTGCCGGCACAGTCAGCTTTGCCTACCGGGCTTATGACGGCGCTCTTTACAGCAACAGCGCCACCGTCTCGATCGCGGTCAATGCCAGTGTGAACAAACCCCCGTTAGCCAAGGGCGACAGTGCGACAGCCGCCATGCGCAAGGCCACCGCCTATACGCCCGTGGTCATCCGCGTGCTGGCCAATGATTCCGACCCGGACGGTAGCCTTGATCCTGCAACTGTGAACATCGCCACTGCGCCGGACAAGGGCGGAACGGTGGCGGTGAATGCCGGCGGTACGGTGTCCTACACGCCGGCGCTCAAGTTCCGCGGTAAGGAAACGTTCAAGTACACCGTGCGCGATCTGGCCGGCGCACTGTCCAACCTTGCGACGGTGACGGTCAACGTGAAGTGAACAGGCAACGATCCACCAACTGGGAGGATGACATGCGTACCCCGATACCAAAAAACCAAGTGCGCCGGCCGCACGCCTGTGCAAGCCTGATGCTCGCCGCGCTGTCGCTGAGTCTCGCGCCTTTGCCCATAAGCGCGATCGCGGAGGAAGCTTCGCATGCCCACCACCATCACGCTATGCCCGGCAAGCCGGACAGTTATGTGCGCACGCGGGTGGCCTACTCGGTCCCGGACGTGAAGCTGCTGGACGCCAATGGGGCAAGGGTGTCGCTGCGCAGCGAGCTCGCCGACCAGGACAGGCCAGTCATCCTCAATTTCATCTTCACCAGCTGCACCGCGATCTGTCCAGTGATGACCGCGACCTTCTCAGAGGTGCAGGCCACGCTGGGTCCGCAGCGGAGCGCAGTGCGCATGGTGTCCATTTCCATCGACCCCGAGCAGGACACGCCTGCCGTACTCAAGGCCTATGCCGGCAAGTTCGGCGCGGGACCGCAATGGCAGATGCTGACCGGAAGCCTGCATGACAGTATCGCGGTGCAGCGCGCCTTCAATGTATATCGCGGCGACAAGATGGGGCACTCCCCGGCCACCTTCCTGCGGGCGAAAGCCGGGCAGCCCTGGGTGCGGCTGGAAGGTTTCGCCAGCGCGAACGACATCCTGCAGGAGTACCGCCAGCTCGCAGCGCGATAAGCCTGCGTTCATCTGGGCGTGCCATGTGCTATCTCAAGCGCTGTGCGGTGCAGATTCTGGCCGCGCTGCTCGCCATGTCCGGGCATGGACTAGCGTCAAGTCCCGCTGCAACCGAGAGCCTGCCGGGTCAACGCATCTATCGTGATGGGGTGCTCCCCTCGGGCGAGCTGTTGCGCGCAACCGTGCAGCAAGGTGTGCCACTGCGCGGTGCTGATGCGGCCTGCGCCAAGTGCCATCGACGCAGCGGCCTTGGCAGCAGCGAAGGCCGCAACAACATCCGCCCGATTGCTGGGCGGCTGCTGTTCCCAACGACCAAATCCGAACAGCCAGCCTCACCGTCCGTAAAGGGGGGGCGCAGCGTGAGCGCCGGAGCACGTGTGGCAGCGCGGCCCGTATACACCGAGGCGTCATTGGCGCAGGCGCTGCGCGAAGGCATCGATCCGGCCGGTCACACGCTTGATCCGCTGATGCCCCGCTATACCCTGAGCGATACCGAGGCTGAACAACTGCATGCCTATCTTGCAGTCTTGTCTGCCGAACCCGCGCCGGGAGTGAGCGATACGGAGATTCACTTTGCGACCATCATCACTCCTGGCGTCAGCCCGGAAAAAACCCAGTCGATGCTGGGCGTGTTGCGGGCTTTTGTCAGCGACAAGAATGCCGGGACACGGAAGGAAGCGCGTCGCAGGGATGAAGGGCGTGAGCAGATGGATCGCGCCTACCGGACCTGGGTGCTTCACTCCTGGGAACTGAGCGGCCCGCCGGAAACCTGGCATGGTCAACTGGCGGACCACTATCGACAGCAGCCGGTGTTTGCCGTGATCGGCGGTATCGGCAACGGCAGTTGGAAACCGGTGCATGCCTTCTGCGAAGCATTTGAAGTTCCCTGCGTGTTCCCCGATGTGGACTATCCGGTCGTCACGGAGGCGGGTTATTATCCGCTGTATTTCTCGCGCGGTGTGACCCTGGAAGCGGAGGTGCTGGCCAAACATCTGCTGGAAGCCGGACCGAACAACAAGACCGGAACGATTGTGCAGGTACACCGCGACACGCCGTTGGGCCGGTTGCCGGCACAGGTGTTGCGCAAAGCCCTGCAAGACGGGAATAAGCAAACTGTTGTTGATTACACGCTGGCGGATGCTGGCCGCATGCCGGAAGAATTCCTGCCAAAGTTGCTGGGCAGTCAAAGCCCGAGCGTGCTGGTGATATGGCTCGACGCCGCCGATGTCCAGAATCTCCGGTTTGCCAGCACACCGCCAGCAGGGCTGCAAGAAATCTATCTATCGGCCAGCCTGTCAGCCATGCGCCGCCCTGACTTGCCTGACAATTGGCTGGAGAAAGTGCACATGGTTTATCCGTTTGATTTACCGGACAGCCGTGAACGGCGCTTGGCACGCATGAACGTGTGGCTCCGCGCCAAAAAAATTCCACTGGCGGACGAGCGTACCCAAGCCAATGCATTTTTTGCCGTCACCGTTACCGGGGATGCGATATCGCACCTGGGCGAAAACTTTTCGCGAGACTATTTCATAGAGCGGATCGAGCAAATGACGGCAGCCTCATTGTCCCCCTCAATCTATCCCCACCTGAGTCTTGGCCCAGGCCAGCGCTTTGCGTCGAGGGGCGGTTATGTCGTCAGGTTCCCTCCGGGAGCAGATAGCCCGCCGTTGCCAGTTGGCAACTGGTTGGTTCCTTGATGGCTCTAGGCTGGATTTGACATAAGCCGCTCAGTCATGGAGTCCGCCGGGCAGCGCGTGTCTGACGCGGAGCGTTCGGGCATCCCTCCCGCTTATTGCTTTGATTTGTCCGGCTGACTCGCCTGCCAGCAGACAGTTTGAAGAACCTGTCAAGGCACGCCGTTGCGCCCCGTATGCTTGGCCAGATAGATATTCGCTTCCCCCAAGTTTCAGGACCATGCCGGTTCGCAAACCTGATCGAGCATGTGGGTGGAGCGCTAAGTGGGAGTGCCGGGTACATTCATCGAGACATTCAGCACCCACCCAATCCATACGGTCTACGCACTGACTCTGAACACGATTCGTCCAAGGACACTCGCAGATTAAGCGGCCGTCATCAATCTGATGAAACAAACTCCATCGTTTGAGGTGGGGCAGGGTAGGTGCCTTTCCCCATGTCGGCCAGGCGAGCATTCCGAGATGTCTGCGGAGGAACTTAATTGCTAAAAATCTCGACCTAATAATCCTTCTTTTTGACCTTGCCCCTGGAATCCGTATCCCATAACCGAGATCATGAGTTGGCTTGCTCAGGCTGAGTTGCTCGCCAGCTTTGCTCGAACTGCAACGGGCTGACATAGGCCAGCGTCCAATGCAGCCGAGCGCGGTTATACCAGAGCAACCAGGCGATGGTCTCATCCTTGGCCTGGCGCCGGGTCTTGAACCGTTGGCCGTGCAAGCGTTCCACCTTCAATGAGCCGAACAGCGTCTCTCTGCAGGCGTTGTCCCAGCCGTTGCGACGCCGACTCATAGAACTGGTGATACCGTATTGCGTCAGCACGTCCCGGCAGTCCTTACTGGCACTGGTATTCTTACTGTCGCTATGGAAGATCAGCCCAGTTTGCTTGCTCGGGTGCCGCTTGAACTACGCCATGCGCAATGCGTCGATGACGATGTCACGCGTCATGTCTTGGCGCAAGGACCAGCCCACCACTTGGCGACTGAACAAGTCGATCACCACGGCCAGGAACAGGCAGCCTTCGTCGGTAGCGATATACGTGATATCGCCCGCCCAGACTTTGTCTGGCTCGGCCACAGAGAACTCACGGTTGAGCAAGTTGGGCGAAATCGGAGAATCATGTTTACTGTCGGTAGTGACCTTGAAGCGCCGTTTGCCCTTGGCACGAATGCCGTGCAACTGCATGAGCTTTGCACGTGCTCCTTGCTCGCACGGATACCGCGTGCGAGCAGTTCCTTCCAAATGCGCGCCCAGCCGTAACCGCCACGGGTTTCGACGCGGATAGCCTTGATATGCACCAGCAACGCGCCGTCGCTCAGATGGCGGCGCTGTGCATAGTTGACCCCATGAAGGAAGTGCTCGTGGCATCCGGCCACACTAACGCCGAGCACCCGGCACTGTTCCGAGATCGGCCACACGCTGCGGTGCGTCGGATGAAGGCGTACTTTAAGTCAATCCCTTTGCGAAGTACGCCGTCGCTTTTCCCGGAATGTCGCGCTCCATCTTCAGATGCGCCAACTCGGCTCGCAGCCGGCTGATCTCCATCTGCTCGGCACTCACGGGCGCCTTGCTGTCGGCGCCCTCAAGCTTGCCGTGTCGATGTGCCTTAACCCACTTGAACAGTGTCCGGTCAACCACACCCAATGTCCGCGCCGCCCTCGACCAACCGCACCGCCTCCTGCTTAAATTCGAGCGTGTATTGCGCCCGCGTCGTTTTTGTCATTTCCGTTCTCCTTGCCTGAATTGAACCACTCAGCAAGGGATACGTTTTACGCGGATGCAGGTAATCAAATTTTTAGCGGGCTTGCATAGCCTGGGGACCTTGAATTGTCCTTCAGTATCAGGCAGTTACTGGACTTCACTCGCTTGAATCGAAACCTGTCAAGTTCGAAGTTGAATCAGCGAGTTGTTTCTGGTGAGAGTCAGATGCCGAGCGAACTTGCGAGCTGAGGCGGTAAAGCAAGTGGCCGAGCGTGGTCATTCAGCAGCGGTCGGCCATTGCTCCACCTGGGTATCAGCAACCAGGCGATTGCCGCTATCGGCCCCGAACGGAGACACGATACGGCCCGGAGTTACTGCGCGGGACGATCTGGACCTTGCGTACCCTGGGCGCGCGCCGAGAGGTAAGCATAGAGATCCGCGATATGCGCGTTCACACGGGGTTCGCCCTGCCACGCGGGCATCGTGAGCATGTATTCCTTGCGCTGCACGATCTCATCGATCAGGGCTTCCCGTGCGGCGCTGTCGCCGCTGGACTGCCGCGCCGGCAGACCCCAGTCGTAGCGCGTGAGCACGAGGCTGACAAATTGGCGCGAGCCCATTTCGCGAACTCTGGGCAACAGATCGGGGCCGCCGGCCGTCCCGGTCGCAGCGGGCCCATGACAGCCTGCGCACCTGTCCTGAAAAACGCGCCAGCCGGTATAGACCGAACCGGGCGGCTTTGCGAGCCTCGCCACCTCCTGGGGGACCTCCCTGTTCTGCACTTCCAGGGCGCAACCGGCCAGCACCAGGGCCGACGCGACTGCACTGCCATACAGCAGGCCGCGGCGCCTCGTCGTGATGCGGCCGAAGAACGGCTTCAGTGCAAACTCCGATAGTCTCGAAAACTTCGCCATCGACATCACCTTTTCGTTTCTTGCGGCTGTAAATCCGACATGCGGTGCAGCCCATTTCGGCTGTGCTGCATGAGATTATGGACAGCGGCCCATACCTTTGTCTTGCGAAAGATCAGTGCCGGCTTCGGTTTGCACAGCCGAAGCGGCAGCCACCAGCCGCTGTTCACGGTGGCAGGAAAATTGTTCAACTCGCCGGACGCAGGCGCTCGGCGTCTGACGGCGGGCGATCACCGTCACAGATTTGAAGCGTGAAGCGAATTCGTTTCTGCTTCCGTCAGCGCCGGGCGAACGATGGCGGCCAGGTAAGCCTGAGAAAAATCCGGCGGCATTCGACGCGCTCGCCCGCTGCTTCGCTCAATGCACACCAGTTCCCAGCGGCCGCGCAGGATGGTTGCCTGGTCCCGGTTGCGGATCAACTGGAAACGACGCTCCATTGTCAATTTGCCGTCGCTGGCAGTCAGCCAGGTGCCGAGGGTGAGTTCGTCATTGAGTATCGTAGGCAGCAAATAGTCATACTCGCCACGCCGAATCGCCATCGCACGATCAAGGCGCTGGTAGTCAGCCAGACCAAGGCCGAGTGCTTCTGAGTGTGCCCAACCGATCTTCTCGCACCATTGAACATACACCGCATTGTTGGTGTGATTGAGGCCGTCAATGTCGGCGGCCTGCGGCACGGCAGGCAAGGTGAAGGGGTGCGGATAGTCCCAAGCCATAGGGGTGGTCAAAATATCGAAGGGAGTTCATCTTAGCCGCCGAATCGCGCCAGGAAGCGACCGACGGCCTGCGGTGCACAAGGGCAGCCAATCGCCGCCCAAAAAAAAGCCGCCAAGCTCTGTGAAGCTGGGCGGCTCGTCGCACTGCAGGTGCATTTTCAGGGCATGTACTCGCCAACAGGCGGCGCATGCCAGCACGAGCATGCGGTACAGGCTGCTTACTTGCCTGCCGCCTTGGCAGCTTTGCGCGCAGCGGCTTTGGGATCAACAGCCGCCTTGAACTTGGAGCCAGGGGTGAATTTAGGTACTGTGCCAGCAGGAATTTTCAGCGCAGCGCCGGTGCTCGGATTTTTACCGGTGCGGGCTGCGCGCTTGACCGACTTGAAGGTTCCGAAGCCAACCAGGGTGACCGTGTCGCCTTTTTTGACGGCGAGCTGCACGGTTTCAATGAAGGTGTCCAGGACGCGTCCGGCTGCCGCTTTGGACAGGTCGGTTTTGGAAACAAGTTTTTCGATGAGTTCAGCGCGGTTCATTTTTTGACTGCAATTGGTTGATGGGATGCATATCGTACCGGACGAATGCGGTGGCGCAGATTGGGACTTCCCTGGGTATGAGAGGCTGGACACGGCCTTCAGTCGTGCACGAAGAACACATGGTCAATGAATTCAGCGCCGAGCCACCAGTTGCGCCCGGCGCTTCCGAACCGTTTGTTGACGGCACCGGCCTGGCTCTGCAGCGGCTGGTCGACATTGCCCGCAGCGTCGCGCTGGGCGGTCTTGCCAGCCTGTTCAGGTACGACGACGGTGATATGGCCGGCCCGGCCTTCGGTGGCGCGGTCTGCGCAGATGATGCCAATCCCGCCCCCATTCGCCGCGTTCTGAAGTGCCGTCGCGTCTGCCACACGGCGCCAGCCGAACATCGTGCCGAAATCGAGCAGCCAGCGGTAAAGGTCGTCGGCGCGCATCTCGCGCACTGTCTCGCCGTAGGCCGGCGCGACCGCCTGGCCGGCGGCAATCTTCGCGATCGTGGCGCTGGTCCACCACACGCGCGGCAGGTAAGCCGCCGCAAGATAGCAGTAGTCGGCGGTGTAGACATTGCAGAAGGTCAGGCCGTCCCGGCGCGCATACCGCGCGCTGTGCTCAACGTCCAGCCAGTCACCGATCGCAGCAAGCTGCTGCCTTCGCAAGGCGGCATCGACATCTGGATTGCGTGCCGGTCGCCCGGCCTCGCCGATCGGTGAAGCCAGGCCGCTGGTCGACTGGCGCCCGGCCGAGCGGTTTTCTTCCTTCCAGTGCACGGCCGGTATGCGCGGGATCTGCACCGGCGCCGGCGGTAGCCCGGGTACTGCCGCAAGGAAACTCGCCTTGACGTGACCGATGAAGGCGGCGCCGTTCAGCACCACACGCACACGCACCCACCCAGGGGCGGAGATTCCGAGGACCCGCAGCAGCGTGCCATGCGGCAAGGTCGCGAGCGGCGTGTTGGCGTCTGCGGTCGGCACAAAACGCAGGTTCAGCTGCGTCGCGCTGACCTGCATCAGTTCGCCCTCGCCTGCCTGAATATCGAAACCCGCGGGCTGGAACTGGCCGAACGCTGGCTTTGCGGTGCAACGCTGCCAGCCATTGCCGATGCTGCAGAGATCCTGGCTGGTGACGAATTGCTTGATATCCCAGGCCGTGTACGTTCTGGATTCAGCCCATCCGGTCGCCTCGGCCAGCCAGGTGAACTCAACCAGGCCGGCCTGCTTGAGCAGTCGGCACGTCATGCCCGACCCATAGACGCCCAGCTTGTAGTGGGATACGCCGCCCGAGGCCGCGTCCAACGCAGCGCGCACGCCCCTGAAATACGGCAGCACAAACTTTTTGATCTGCGTCGCGCTGAAATCGACGTCGACCGCGAAGTAGATCGCACTGCCGGCCGGCTGACCGATCTGCCCGGCACTGGAAAAGGCGCTGGCACCATCGAGCTGGCCGCGCGCCAGGTTGAAATCTCCGGTGAGTCGGGCCCGGTCCTGGTAGACGACCGCGAGCAGCAGCCCGGCGCGCGCCAACTCGGCGGCCTCCTTGGGACGAAGCTGCTTTTCCGGCTGCTGCGTGGTGCGCGAGTAGTAACGGATCACAAAAGCCTTGCCAGCCGTCACCAGGCAGCTGGCCGAGCTATCGCACAGGCGGTTGGTGGATATTCCCTCAAGCATGTTGGCTCCCCGGGTGAACGCGTCACCACGGACATCAGCGTAGCCAATGTCCCAATTTTCTGCAAGTGTTCAATTCCGCCCTGGGCGCCAGTCAAGTCCGGGCTGACTGTGGCACTGAACGGCACATGATGGTTACCGTACCCGGACTCATCAAGGCCCGGCAGGCCGCGTCTGCTGGTAATCCCTCGTTCGTAACAGCCTGAACGACGGGAAATCCAGAGTACAGTTGATTTGTCAATCGATCGAATCAAATGAATTTGTGAATTTCCCGTACCGACTGCATTCATGTCCATCCCCATTCGAGTTCTTCTGATTGAAAGCGATACCGGGCGCGCGCGCGCCGTTGGCCAGGCATTGGCCCGGACGCGTGAGGCGTGGCAGGTGGCTCTGGCCACGTCATTGGCTCAGGCACGCGAGCGGCTGGCCGACGCAGAGTTTGATGTCGCGCTTGCCAGCTATCGTCTGGTCGATGGGATTGCTTTTGATTTGACAGACCTGGCGAGTCGCATGCCCGCGGTGCTGTGCGTCAATCCGGACGAAGAATGGGCCGCGGCGCGCGCCTTGCGTCAAGGCTTCAGTGACTACATTGTCGCGGGTGAGGGCGCAAACGACCTGGACGCTCTTGCCGATTTGATGGATGCGGCTCTGACCCGATGGCAGACCCAGCGGCAGTTGCGGGAGACTGCCGAACGTTACGAGCTGGTGCTCAGCGGCTCTGGCCTGGCGCCATGGGATCGGCACTTGCCGAGCGGCAGGGTCTTTCTCAGCAAGCAGAATTACGAGATGCTGGGGTACAGCGAAGGAGAACTCGGGTCGGACGCCAGTTTCTGGCAGCGCCTGATGCATCCGGACGACTGGGAGGCGACGCATGAGGCCAGCGAGGCTCATCTTCGAGGAGAGACGCCGAGTTACCGAAGTGAGTACCGGATGCGCCACAAGGACGGGCACTGGGTCTGGGTGCTGAGCCGTGGCCGGGTCATGGAGCGCGATGTTCACGGTGCACCCGTGCGCATGCTGGGAATTTATGTCGACATCACCGAGCGCCGACGTGAGCAGGACGCGATGGCACGTCAGAACCGCTTGTTGCAGGCTGTCAGTCGGGCGCAGACCCTTGTGATAGCGAGCCGTGAAACCGGTTTCAATTTCGAGGGTCTACTGGACGAACTGCTCGCCGTGACGGAAAGCGAATACGGCTTTGTCGGTGAAGTGTTCTTCACTCCTGAGCGGCAGCCTTACCTGAAGACATTTGCTGTTTCAGATACTGCGCGGGACGAAGCATCAAGACGGCCGGGCAAGGAACGCATGCCGCGCGGCATGATGTTTTCCAATCCGAACACGCTGGTTGGTGCCGCCCTGGCGTCAGGCAAGCCAGTGATTTCCAATGAGACTGACAGCGATCCGATGCGCGGCGGCGTGCTGCGTGGGCAAGTGGCGATCGACGCTTTTCTGGGTATTCCCATTCACCATGGTGAAGAAATGGTCGCCATGGTGGGTCTGGCCAGGCGATCGGCTGGCTACAGCCAGGCGGACGTCGACTTCCTTGAGCCCCTGTGCAACACGATCGGTCAGCTGGTTCAGGCGCGGCGCATGGATGCCGAGCGACAGCGTGCCCAGGACGAACTGCAGGCAACAGCCGCCCTGCTGGCTGAAAAAACCAAGTCACTGGCGACCACGCTGGACAGCATGAACCAGGGCATCATCATGGTGGATCCGGGTGGTCGGATCATCGTCTGCAACCAATACGCCCTGGGGCTTCTGGATATTCCTGAAAGCCTCATGGTGACGCATCCGAGTTACACGGACATTGTGCGGTTTCAGGCGGAACGCGGTGACTTTGGTGACAACTATGCCGGGATTGAAACCAAGGGGCGGGCGTATGTGGCGCGGGGCGATGCATCTGGCGCGCCGGACAAGTACTTGCGGACAACCAGATCGGGTCGCGTGCTGGAATTGGTGACACGCATGTTGCCTTCCGGCGACATGGTGCGAACCTATACAGACATCACCGAGCAACTTCGGGCCGACGAGAAGATACGCGAGAGCGAGGCCCGTTTTCGCGCCTTGACCGAACTCTCATCGGATTGGTATTGGGAGCAGGACGCGGAGTTCCGTTTCGTTCGGGTCGATGGTGACCTGGAAACCCCCAATCCATTGCCTTGGGATAGCTATATCGGCACAACGCGTTGGGGTAGCGATGCAGAAGGTGTCAGTCCCGCGCAGTGGGACGCGCACCGGGCCGCGCTGCAGGCGCGCGCAGTCTTTCGTGATTTTGAGTTACAGCGCCTGCGTGCGGACGGTACGTTGATGTGGATTGGCATCAGTGGCGCCCCCATCTTTGATTCGGATGGGGTATTCCAGGGTTACCGGGGAACAGGGCGCGACATTACCGTTCGCAAGCAGGCGGAAGCCCAGATTCAGAAACTGGCGTTTTACGATTCATTGACGGAGCTGCCCAATCGGCAAATGCTGCTGGATCGGCTTGAGCATGCGGTCGCGGGCAGCGCCCGTCACCGCAGTCATGGCGGCTTGTTGTTCATTGACCTGGACAATTTCAAGATGCTGAATGACACCATGGGGCATGACCGCGGAGATCAATTGCTGCAGCAGGTGGCCCGGCGGCTGACCCAGTGCGTGCGGCACATGGACACCGTGGCACGACTGGGGGGCGACGAGTTCGTGGTCATGCTTGAGGAACTCAGCGCGGATGCCCTTGAGGCGGCCACTCAGGTTGAAGCAGTGGGCAAGAAAGTCCTCGCGGCGCTTAACCATCCCTTTGACCTCGCGGGTCAGCACCATCACACCTCTCCCAGCATCGGCGCAACCCTGTTTTTCGATCACATGGAAACGGTGGATGAGTTGCTCAAGCGTGCTGACTTGGCGATGTACCAGGCGAAGGCGGCAGGGCGCAATACCCTGCGGTTCTTTGACCCCGAGATGCAGGCGGTTGTGAACGCCAGGGCCGCGCTGGAGCTTGATCTGCGCCAGGGTCTGGCACAAGGCGAGTTGCTTCTGCACTATCAGCCTGTGGTAGACGCTGCGGGCGAGACCACGGGGGTCGAGGCATTGGCGCGCTGGGTGCATCCCCGGCAGGGTATGGTGTCACCCGCTGAATTCATTCCCCTGGCAGAGCAGACCGGACTTATCTTGCCCTTGGGCCGGTGGGTGCTCGAGACAGCCTGCTTGCAGTTGGTCGCCTGGAGTACCAGCCGGGCCACGAAGCATCTCACCATGTCGGTCAATGTCAGTGCCCGCGAGTTTCATCATCCTGACTTTTCTTCGCTGGTCGTTGCCCTGCTGGGCAAGACCGGCGCCAATCCCGGCCGTCTCAAGCTTGAACTGACGGAAAGCCTGTTGCTGAGTGACGTGGAAGACGCCATCGCCAAGATGAGCGAGTTACGCTCGATTGGCGTGAACTTCTCGCTGGACGACTTTGGCACCGGCTACTCATCCTTGTCCTACCTCAAACGCCTGCCGCTGGATCAGCTGAAAATTGACCGGTCGTTCATATCCGATGTGCTGACAGATGCCAACGATGCCGCGATTGTGCGCACCATTCTGGCATTGGCGCAGAGCCTGGGTTTGAGCGTGGTGGCCGAAGGGGTGGAAACACAGGGTCAGCGGGATTTTCTGGAGCAGATCGGTTGCACCGCGTTCCAGGGGTACCTGTTCGGACGACCGGTGCCGCTGGATGCGTTGCGACTGACCTGATCCGGTCAGGGCGCGTGCGGCACAATGGCGTGGCCGATTGGCGATATGGTGGTAGAGGCCCCGAAATGAGACTTTTCTGGTGAGTTTTTCTGAGGAAGTCCAGCGCCTGCAAGATCAATTGCAGCAAGCTTGCCGTCGTCTGCAACTGGTGGCCGATGCCTCAGGGGGCATGATCGGCAAACTTGAGTTTGAGTTGCGTGCCGGTGGCGCTCTGATTCTCGTCGATGCAGACGAAACGGCGGATCAACTCCTGCACAGAACTTGTTCAGATTTTCTTGAACGCCCGTTTCTTGCACTTTTTCCCGGATTGCAGGTCACCAATATTCAGGCTGCCTTGGTGGACGTGGCGCTCAAGGGCAGTTTGCTGGAGCCCCGCAGTCTTCTTGGTGAGGGCTTTTTTTCGGGGGCGGCCTTCAATTTCTTTGCCTTTCAGATCGCACCCGGCCGTGCCGTGGTGAAGTTCTGGGACAGCTGCGGAGCAGTCGAATCCGAAAACAGGAACATGCGTTCGCAGCAACAACTGGCTGTGGTGTTCAGCCAGAGCCCGGTGGCCATCTCGCTAAGTCGCGAAAGTGATGGCGTCTACGTGGACGTCAATGAAGAATGGTCCCTGCTCACGGGTTTGTCGCTTGCGAATGTCTTGGGGCGAACCACGATCGACCTGGGTTTCTGGCCCAGCGCCGAGGAGCGCGAGGCAGCGCTGGGCGCCTTGCGCGAGTCTGGGCGCCTGCACAATCTGGATTTGCCGTTCATCAGGCCGAATGGCACCAAGCTCATACTGCAGCTCAATGCCTCCCGCATCGAGATCGGCGGCTCGCGGTATATCTTGAGCTACGCCAAGGATGTGACCGCGGAGCGTTCGGTGCAAGCCGAACTGCAGGCCAGTCGGCAGTTGTTGGAAGAGACCAATACCAGGCTCAATCAGCAGATCAGGCTGTTCGAATCGATGGAGAGTCTGGCCTCTGTCGGCTACTGGACGTCGGGTGCTGACCCCGCCAGTTTGCGCTGGTCCAATGGCTTGTACAGTCTGGCGGGGCTTGAACCCGGTACGGTTCAAGGCCGGGTGGCCGGGCGCAGCCTCATCCACGCAGAAGATCTAAAACAGTTCGAAGAGGCCCGCAGCAAACTGGATGGGTCCATTGCCGAGTACCGATGGAATCATCCGGACGGGCGGGTGCACTGGTTGCGTTCGCGCATGCGGCATTTGTCGGGAGAAGGCGCCGAGGCCATTGATTTTGGCGTTGTCCAGGACGTTACCAACGAGCGCGAAGCAACCCTTGCCCTTCAGGAGAAGTTGGGGTTCATTCAAAAAATCACCAGCCGCGTGCCAGGCGTGGTGTTCCAGTTGCGGCTCAAGGCCGATGGATCGTACGAGTTCCCTTACATCAGTGATCCCGTGCGGGACCTTTACCGGGGTGTAACGCCCGAAGAAGTGATGCAGGATGCATCCTGCACCTTGCGACTGCACCATCCGGATGACCGGGCAGCCTTCGTCGCCTCCATCAGGACCTCCGCGCAGCATCTCACGCCCTGGAGTCATGAATATCGTTTGCGGTTTGATGACGGCGAGGTGCGCTGGCTGATGGGACAAGCCATGCCTGAACGGGAGGCGGATGGTGCCGTGTTGTGGAATGGCTTTACGACAGACGTCACCTTGCGCAAACAGGCGGAGGAACGCCTGCGTGATAGCGAAGCGCGTTTCCGTGCCCTGACGGCGCTCTCTTCAGACTGGTACTGGGAGCAGGATGAGGAAATGAGGTTTGTGCGCTTTGAAGGACGCGCCGTGGGTTCGACGCCTGTCGATCGAATCGGCAAGACGCGCTGGGAGGTGGGCGCATTGAACATGAGCGAGGCTGACTGGGATGCGCACAGGGCTGTACTGCGATCGCATGGCACTTTTCGGGATCTGGAACTACAGGATGTTGACGCCAAAGGTCGCAACTACTGGATGTCCGTCAGCGGCGAGCCGATTTTTGATTTGCAGGGAATTTTCAGAGGGTACCGGGGCATTGGACGCAATGTCACAGGACGCAAGCGGGCTGAAGACGAGATTGAACGGCTGGCCTTCTACGATGTGTTGACCGGATTGCCCAATCGCCGTTTGTTGATGGACCGCCTGCAGCACGCGTTGGCGACCAGCGGACGCGACAGTTCGCCCGGCGCCCTGTTGTTCATTGACCTGGACAATTTCAAGGATCTCAATGACACCCAGGGTCATGACATGGGTGACCAGTTGCTGAAACAGGTGGCGGTCCGGCTGGGCGAGTGCGTGCGTGACGCTGACACGGTGGCACGCCTGGGAGGCGATGAGTTTGTCGTGATGCTGGAGAAACTCGGGCGCGAGCCCAATGAAGCGGCAGCTTTGGCGGAAAGTGTGGGCCGCAAAATATTGAGCACATTGAGTCGGCCTTACCGGATGGGCGACGCCGAGCATCACAGCACCCCGAGCATTGGCATCACGCTATTTCATGACCATCTGCTCAGCATTGATGAGTTGCTCAAGCGGGCAGATCTGGCCATGTACCAGGCCAAGGCTGCGGGGCGCAACACGCTGCGCTTTTTCGACCCCGAGATGCAGGCCGTGGTAGCCGCACGTGCTTCGCTGGAGTCAGATCTTCGCCAGGGCCTGCAACGCAAGGAATTGTTGCTGTATTACCAGCCCGTGGTGAATGAGGCCGGGCTCATGGTGGGCGTTGAGGCACTGGCACGCTGGCAGCACCCCCAGCGCGGCATGGTGTTGCCAGGCGATTTCATCCCTCTGGCCGAACAAACCGGCCTGATTTTGCCCCTGGGGCAATGGGTTCTGGAGGCCGCGTGTACCCAATTGGTGGCATGGTCAACCCAGCCCGACACGGCGTGCTTGAGCGTGGCTGTCAACGTCAGCGTACGCCAGTTCAGGCAAGCTGATTTTGCCAGTCAACTTCTGGCTTTGCTGCAGTTGAGCGGCGCCAATCCCTGCCGCCTGAAACTCGAGATAACAGAGAGCCTGCTGCTCAATGACATGGAGGACGCGATCCAGAAGATGGGTGAACTCAGGTCGATTGGCGTGAGCTTTTCACTGGACGATTTTGGCACCGGCTACTCTTCGCTGGCCTACCTCAAGCAACTGCCGCTGGAGCAGCTCAAGATCGACCAGTCGTTTGTGCGTGACGTGTTGACTGATCCCAATGACGCCGCCATCGCCCAGACCGTGTTGACACTGGGGCAGAGTCTCGGTTTGACGGTGGTAGCCGAAGGTGTGGAGACCCAGGCTCAGCATGAGTTCTTGCTGCGCCACGGCTGCCGTGTGTTTCAGGGATATCTGTTCGGCCGGCCGGTGCCGGTGGGCCAGCTGGTGCTGAATGGGATTGCCAAACCCGGGCAAGCCGGGTCGTAGGGTCGTAAGCCGGCTTACCCGGCCCGGCTGTCGTCTGAGGGCAGTACGGTTTCACTGTCCGACAGTTCGGCAATGGCCTGGCGCACCGCGGCTTTGTCACCGGCATTGGCAAACTTGCTGTATTTGCCAAGAATGGTTACCAACTGGCCGTAAACACGGGGGTTGCCAGCCATGCATTCATTCTGTTCCAGGAAATCGGAATCGCCTGTGAAATTGCCAACCAGGCCACCCGCTTCGGTCACCAGCAATGAGCCCGCCGCCACATCCCAGGGCTGCAGGCCGGTCTCAAAAAATCCATCGGTAAAACCAGCGGCGACATAGGCCAGATCAAGCGCGGCGGCGCCAGGGCGGCGCAGGCCGGCGGTCTTCTGCATCACGTCACCCATCATGCGCAGGTAGGCGTTGAAGTCGTCGCCGGGGCGGAACGGGAAGCCGGTGGAAATAAGGCACTCCTGCATGCGGATGCGTTTGGAGACGCGCAGGCGGCGGTCGTTCAGATAGGCGCCGCGCCCCTTGGTGGCGGTGAACAGGTCATTGCGGCTGGGGTCATAAATGACGGCCTGCTCAATCTTGCCCTTGACGGCCAGGGCAATGCTCACGCAGTAAACCGGCAAGCCGTGGATGAAGTTGGTGGTGCCGTCCAGCGGGTCAATGATCCAGACGAATTCCGAATCTTTGGCGCCGTGTTCCCGACCTGATTCCTCGGCCCAGATGCCGTGCCCGGGGTACGCTGCCAGCAGCGTCTCGATGATGGCCTGTTCGGCTGCGTGGTCAACGTCGGTGACGAAGTCATTGACCAGCTTTTGCGAGATGCGAACCGCTTCGACGTCAAGCGCGGCGCGGTTGATGATGGCACCAGCGGCGCGGGCGGCCTTGACGGCCACATTGATCATGGGATGCAGATTGGGGGACATAAATTGTTTTCAGGAGCTGGGCGGAACTGCACGGCGATGCGGGCAGCGACAATAGCGTGATTTTACCCGTCCCGGCGATTTTCCCCATTTCCGCGCGCATTTACGAGTTTATGCAGACACGTTTTATCCTGATCAATACCAGCCACGCCGGCAATGTCGGAGCGGCGGCCCGGGCCATGAAAACCATGGGTTTTGATGACCTGGTGCTGGTGGCGCCGCGCTGGCCCAATGTGCTCAACCGCGAAGAGACCATCCAGCGCGCCAGCGGGGCGCTGGATGTGCTCAAAAACGCCCGCATTGTGGCCACGCTGGACGAAGCACTGGACGGCATGACCCATTTGTGTGCCACGGCCATGACGCCGCGCGACTTTGGCCCGCCCACCGTCACGCCTCGTGAGCATTTCGAGGCGCTGTCGAATGAAGAGTCGGCAACGCAGCAGGGCGTGGCGTTCCTGTTCGGTTCCGAGCGTTTTGGCATGAGCAATGACGATGTCTATCGTTGCCACGCCTGCCTGAGCATTCCCAGCAACCCGAAGTTCGGCTCCCTCAATCTCGGCGCGGCTTTGCAGGTCATCGCCTACGAGTGGCGCCTGGCCTTGGGCGGCTATGCCGTGCAACAGGCGACCGTGGCCCCCGTGCTGGCCGATGCCAGCCAGGTGGCTGGCATGCTGGCCCATTGGGAGCGATCGCTGGTTGCCATCGGTTTTCTGGACCCGCTGGCACCCAAGAAACTGATGCCCCGGCTCAATCAGCTGTTCAACCGGGCGGGTGTCACGCAGGAGGAGATCCACATTCTGCGGGGCATCGCCAAGATGATGGACCAGACCGCTTCCGGGCAGAAGCCCCTGCCGGAAGCCGCGACACCTTCAAAACGCTAGACTTGCACGATGTTTTCCCGACTACGTTCCGACATTCAATGCATTCTTGACCGCGACCCGGCTGCGCGCAGCACCTGGGAGGTGCTCACCTGCTACCCCGGCCTGCACGCCCTGGTGCTGCACCGGCGCGCCCATTGGTGCTGGAACCACGGGCTGAAGTGGCTGGGGCGTTTTATTTCCCACCTGGCCCGTTTCCTCACCGGTATTGAAATACACCCGGGTGCCAAGATCGGACAGCGGGTGTTCTTTGACCATGCCATGGGCGTGGTGGTGGGCGAGACGGCCGAAATTGGTGACGGCTGCACCATTTACCAGGGGGTGACCCTGGGCGGCACCTCGCTCTACAAGGGCACCAAGCGCCATCCCACGCTGGGGCGCGACGTGGTTGTGAGCGCTGGCGCCAAGGTGCTGGGCGGTTTCGAGGTCGGTGACGGCGCCAAGATTGGCAGCAATGCGGTGGTGATCAAGCCGGTGCCGGCTGGCGCCACGGCTGTGGGTATTCCAGCGCGGATCATTCCGTCGAAGGCCGGTGAAAGTGCTGATGTCACGTCGCCGGAAAAGAAGTTCTCGGCCTACGGCATCACGCAGGAGGACGACCCCTTGAGCCAGGCCATGCGTGGCCTGATTGACAATGCCTCATCGCAGGAGCACCAGATTGCGCTGCTGTGGAAGGCGATTGAGACCCTGCAGGCCAATCGATCCGCCACCAATTGCGTGCCGGGCGATGCGGCCCGCAGCGAGCACTTTGAGGCCGACAAGCTCAACCAGCTGGTCGGCAAATAAGCCCTTCCGCCAAATCAGGCGGAAGGGATGGGGCGAATCGCTGACTTGGGCCGGAAAGCCTTGCACACGTCGTCGTTGGTTTCCAGGTACGGCCCGCCAATCAGGTCCACGCAGTAAGGAACAGCGGCAAAGATGCCCGCCATCAGGGTTTCGCCATTGCTGCCTTTGAGGCCTTCCAGTGTTTCCTGAATCGACTTGGGCTGCCCCGGCAGGTTGATGATCAGGGTCTGATCCCGGATTACCGCCACCTGGCGCGACAGAATCGCGGTCGGTACGAACTTGAGGCTGATCTGGCGCATCTGCTCGCCAAAACCGGGCATCTCCTTGTGCGCCACCGCCAGCGTGGCCTCGGGTGTGACATCGCGCCGGGCCGGACCGGTGCCGCCGGTGGTCAGTACCAGCGCACAACCGGCATCGACCAGTTCAATGAGGGTCTGGCTGATGAGGATTTGCTTGTCGGGGATCAGGCGGGGCTCAATTTGCAGCGGGTTTTTCAGGGCGCGGGTCAGCCAGTCCTGCAGGGCCGGCAAGCCTTTGTCGACATACACGCCGGTCGACGCCCGGTCGCTGATGGAGACAATGCCAATCTTGACCTGGTCGAATGGATGGCTTGCTGCGGCAGTCATGACGCCTCACCCGATCCACCCACTGCGTCGGCTTCGTTCTGGTTTGTCAGCTGCTCACGCACGATCTGAAATATATCCCGGTAGGCCCGGCCATGGCGCACGGCCTCACCGGGCTTCTCGGGCTTGGCGTCCTTGCGCGCCTGGCGAATGAGGGCGCGCAGTTGCTGCGAGTCGGAATTGGGGCACTTGGTAACCCATTCGCCAAATGCATCATCATCGGCGATCAGGCGGTCACGCCAGGTCTCTGCCAGGTGCAGAACGAGGTTCTCCTGCGCCGAGCCGCTGTGTTGTTCGGTCAGAGCGGTGCGCACCGTCTCCAGCACCGTCGGGTCCACCAGCCGCATCAGCTTGCCAATGAACTGCATCTGGCGGCGTTTGCCTTCGAAATTGGTGATGCGCTTGGCCTCGGCCACGGCGTCCTTCAGCTTGTCCGTCAGCGCGAGGCGTGCCATCAGGTCGGCGCGCAGCGTCAACAGGTCTTCACCGAGCTTTTGCAGCTCAGTGCTTTCCCGTTTGAGCTCGGTCCGGCTTTGATCGTCCGTGCCCTTGAGTTCGCGCTTGAGCTCCAGATCGCGTTCGCTGCCTTCGGCGACGAACTCACCTCTGACGAAATAGCCTTTTTTGAGTTTGCGTGACATGGTCTGGAAATAGTGAGGGAGTGGCAGGCGCAGAGTCCCGCAGAGCCAAGTATCATAGCCTCCGATATGAAGAAACCCAATATGCCCCCTGCGCGGTCAAGCGCTGACAACGGCTTCAGCTACAGCCGCCCCTACTTTGAAGAACTGGTGGACACGGCCCTGGCCCACGCCAAAAAGCTGGGTGCGACCGACGCCGGCGCGGAGGCGTCCGAGGGTTGCGGCCTGAGCGTCTCGGTTCGCAAAGGCGAACTGGAGAACGTGGAACGCAATCGCGACAAGTCACTGGGGGTGACGGTTTACATGGGCCATCGCCGTGGCAACGCCAGCACCTCGGATTTTTCCAGGGCTGCGATTGAACAAACGGTGCAGGCCGCCTATGACATTGCGCGCTTCACCGCGGAAGACCCTTTTGCCGCCTTGCCGGACGCCGGGGATGTGGCGCCAGCGTCAGAGCAGCGCACTGACCTCGACCTGTTCCACCCCTGGGCCATCAACAGCGAACAGGCGGCAAAACTGGCCATGGCCTGCGAAGCGGCGGCCTTGAAGACCGACAAACGCATTACCAACAGCGAGGGGGCCGCGGTGTCAGCCCAGCAATCGCATTTCTTCAGCGCCCACACCCGGGGTTTCCGGGGTGGTTACGCCAGCTCGCGCCACTCACTGTCGGTGTCACCCATTGCGGGCAAGGGCAGTGACATGCAGCGCGACGCCTGGTACAGCTCGATGCGCAACGCGGATGACTTGGCCACGCCCGAAGCCGTTGGACGCTATGCGGCAGAGCGTGCCTTGAGCCGGCTGAACGCGCGCAAGATTGCGACGACGGAATGCCCGATTTTGTTTGAGTCACCGCTGGCCGCTGGTCTGCTGGGCAGCTTTGTGCAGGCCATCAGTGGTGGCGCCCTGTACCGCAAGAGCTCGTTCCTGCTGGACTCGCTGGGCAAGCAGGTGCTGCCCAAGCACATTGACATCATGGAAGACCCGTTTGTCAAACGCGGCAAAGGCAGTTCGCCGTTTGATGATGAGGGTGTGAGGGTCAAGGCCCGCCAGGTGGTGGAGGCCGGGCGGGTGCAGGGCTATTTCCTGGGCAGCTATTCGGCTCGCAAACTCGGCATGAAGACCACCGGCAATGCTGGCGGTTCGCACAATCTCACCCTGACTTCGCGCCTGACGCGTGCCGGCGATGACCTCGATGCCATGCTGGAAAAACTGGGCACCGGCTTGTTCGTGACCGAGCTCATGGGCAGCGGCGTGAACTACGTCACTGGCGACTACTCACGCGGGGCCAGCGGCTTCTGGGTGGAGAAGGGCCGCATCGCGTTCCCGGTACAGGAGATCACCATCGCCGGCAACATGAAAGCCATGCTCAAGGGCATCCAGGCGGTGGGGGCGGATACCTACAACTACGGGGCCAAGACGGTGGGGTCCATCCTGGTCAATCGCATGAAGGTAGCGGGGAGCTGAATCAGCCTGCCAGCGCGGCTTTGACCGCTGCCGACACCTGTCCCATATCGGCCTTGCCCGCCAGGCGTGTCTTGACCGCGCCCATGACCTTGCCCATGTCGCCAGGTCCCGTGGCGCCCAGTTCCGCGACGATGGCGCGCACTTCGGCCGCTACTTCCTCGGCGCTCAGGCGCTGCGGCAGGTAGTCCTCCAGCACCTTCACTTCAGCCGCTTCCTTGTCCGCCAGGTCCATGCGGTTGGCCTGGGTGAAGGCGGCGATCGAGTCCTTGCGCTGCTTGATCAGCTTGTCGACGATGGCGACCATGGCGATGTCGTCCAGCACGACACGTTCATCGACCTCTTTTTGCTTGGCGGCCGCCAGCAGCAGGCGGATGGTGCCCAGGCGCTCGCTGTCCTTGGCGCGCATGGCGGTTTTCATGTCATCGGTGATCTGGTCTTTGAGTGTCATGGTTTCGTTTCCAATTCGATTCGATACGTTGTTGCCCCATCTTGCCGTGCTGAACAATACAGGGTCGCAATCTTCGCCAAAAAAACATAAAAAAAGCCCGCCTGAGCGTCCCCGGCGAGCTTTTTTTGAGACCTTAACTGTGGTTTTAACCTGCGTTAAGTGCCTTGCCAGACGAGCTGGATCAGTACATCTTCTTGGGCAACTGCATGGCGCGGATGCGCTTGTAGTTGCGCTTGACGGCGGCAGCCTTCTTGCGCTTGCGCTCGGCAGTTGGCTTTTCGTAGAACTCGCGTGCGCGCAAGTCAGTCAATAGGCCCAATTTTTCAATGGTGCGCTTGAAGCGGCGCAGGGCGACGTCAAAGGGTTCGTTCTCTTTTACACGGATGGTTGTCATTACGTAATGTTGTCCAAAATATGCAGACTTCAGCCAAAGGAAGATCGGGCCAGTTGAAGAATATCGTGCGATGTTCCCCGCTAAAAAGTTGATCAGGCAGCGGGGGTTTGCCAGCAAAGCCTTGGATTATAGCGTTTCTGGCAAGGAATTCAATGCCCCGCTTCACGCAATTGTCCGACCGGCCGACAGCGTGGCGGCCAAACCCTGTGCGCAGGCATGGCCGCTGGCCCAGGCCCACTGGAAGTTGTAGCCGCCCAGCCAGCCGGTCACGTCCACCACTTCGCCGATGAAATACAGGCCGGGCTGCTTCGATTCGAGGGTCTGCGACGACAAATCGCGGGTGTCGACACCCCCGGCGGTGACCTCGGCCTTTTTGTAACCTTCAGTGCCGGTGGGCGTCAGTTCCCAGCGCGCCAGGCGCTCCGCCAGCACCGCCAGCGCCTTGTCAGTGGCCTCGTTGATGGGCCGCTGCCAGTTCTGGCCCAGGGCAGCGCCCTGTGCCACCCAGGTATCGGCCAGGCGCGAGGGCACCAGACTCGCCAGTTCATTGGCGATCAGCTTGCGTGAACTGGCTTTGGCGTGGGTGAGCGACTGCAGCACATCGGTGTCGGGCGCCAGATTGAGCCGAATCGGCGTGCCCGTTTGCCAGTAGCTCGAAATTTGCAGCACGGCCGGGCCGCTCAGACCCCGATGGGTGAACAGCAGGTCTTCCAGAAAACCCATTTTTTCTTTCTTGCTGCCGGTCTCAATGTGCACCGGCAGCGACAGGCCGGCCAGCTGGGCGTAGGGCGCCCAGGCGTCGCCGTCAAAGGTCAGCGGCACCAGAGCTGGTCGCGGCTCCACCATGCGCAGCCCGAACTTGCGGGCGAAACGGTAGCCGAAGTCGGTGGCGCCAATCTTGGGGATCGACAGGCCGCCGGTGGCGATGACCACCGATGGCGTGCGAATAACGCCCCGGTCGCTATCAAGTTCATAGCTGCCGGCGCCCGTTCCTTCTGGGCTGGAGGCTGAATACCTGATGTTCCTGATGCTGCAGGGCTGCCAGCGCGTGATCCGCCCGGCATCGCATTCGGCCAGCAGCAGAGCGATGATGTCTTCGGCCGACCGGTCGCAGAACAGCTGCCCCTTGTGCTTTTCATGGAATGGGACGCCGTGGCGCTGCAGCAAGTCGGTGAACTGGCGCGGCGTGTAGCGCGACAGCGCCGAGCGGCAAAAATTGGGGTTGTTGCCCAGAAAATTGGCCGCTGTGGTGCCCAGGTTGGTGAAGTTGCAGCGCCCGCCGCCCGAGATGCGGATTTTCTCCGCCACTTTGTCACTGTGGTCCACGACCAGCACTTTGAGTCCGAGTTGCCCGGCCACGCCGGCGCAAAACAGCCCGGCGGCACCCGCCCCAATCACCACGACGTCAAATGAATTCACGGGCTAAAGCGGGCGCTTGCCCGTGCCCGCGAGCCTGTTTCTGCCATTTGCACGGGGTTTTCCTGTCCGGCGTTCACAGCTGTTGCACCAGACGCAGGATGTGCGCCACCTGCTGCGCGATGGGGGTCGGCACAGGGCTGTCACCGGCCAGGACGCGTCGAATGTAGGCGGCTGTGCTGTCGGCATCAATCTCCTTGGGCAGATCGGGCAGGGTGGCCAAGGTGCCGCTCTGCGCTTCCTGCAGTTCGACGGGCCGGCCCGCCACAAAGCCCTGCATGCGGGGCATCCGGCGCGGGTCGGCCACGGCTTCGCCCTCCGTGCCGCGTAGCAGCAAGGCGTTGGCCTGGATCAGCTCGAAGGTGGCTGCCATGGATTCGGCGTACTCGGGGTGGGTGTAGCTGCTCACCAGCAGGCTCTTGCCCGCGCAGGGGTTCATGAGTTTCACGAGGCTGTGGGCCGAGTTGCGCAGGTTGACCACACGACGCACGTCCAGCAGGCGCTGCAGGCCGGGACACAGCAGTTCAGTGGGCGCAAACACCACTTCACCGTTTGCTATTGATTTGATAGCTGTTTGTGCAGGCAAATCAAGGGCCAGCAGCACTTTTGACGTAAAGACACGGGTGGACTCCGTGGCCGTGCCGTGGATCAGCACCGGCAAACCTTCGCGCGCCAGCAGCAGGGCCAGCAGCGGGGTCAGCACCGGCAGCTTGCGCGCGCCGTTGTAGCTGGGAATCACGATGACCGGTTTGTCACCAGCGGGAATCAGCTGCAGGCGCTCGTGGGTGGCGTCCAGAAAGCCCGCCATCTCCTGCGGCGTTTCGCCCTTGATGCGCATGGCCAGGCAGAACGCACCAATCTCCAGATCGGTCACGCTGCCGTCCAGCACCTGCCCGAACAGATCGGCGGCCTGCTCGCGCGTCAGCGCACGGGCGCCGTCCTTGCCGCGCCCGATTTCCTTGATGTACTTGCCAATTCCCATGGGCTGATTGTCGGCGATGCGACGCGCCTTTTAGCCTCCGGGTCGATGCCCCTAGGCAGATTCCAGGCTGGGGGACACCGATGCCCGCACCATGCGCTGCAACTCGGGAACGCAGGAGCCGCAGTTGGTGCCGCACTTCAGGCTGATTTGTAACGACGCCAGACGCTCTTTGGCCGAGCCACTGCAATAGCCCAGCTGCGCCTCAATCGCCACATCGGTCACGTTGAAGCAGGCGCACACCTGTTTGCCGCGCGACACCACGGCGATGGGCGGCCTGGCGCCTGCTACCAGCAGGGCGCGGCCATAGGCCTGGGCCGGCAGCTCGTCCTGCAGCAGGGTCTTGATCCAGCTCTGGGCACGGGTGTCACCGGCTAGCATGAAGCCCTCCAGCTGGGTATCAACGGCGCCGCGCACCAGCTTGACGGCGCGGCGTTGGCCGCGCTTCCTGTCGGCGTAACGCAGGACGTCGTTACCGGCGAGGTTCAGGAGGGTTTCGATTTGCTGCAACAGCTCATCCGCTGGCGCGTCGTGACCGGCCGCGCGAAACAGCAGGCCGCTGCGCTCGCCCATCGGTGCATCGGCGGGTGCGTTGTTGGAGAAAGGCACGCAACTGGCAAACGGAAACCGGGCCATCAGTGACTGCAGTTCCGCGCGCGCCGTGAGCAGGCACCCAGCGGGGAGCCAGGCCACCGCCAGCAGGGTCCAGGGCAACTCGGCCTTCAAAATCTTGACCGCCGCATGCTTGAACTCGGGCTGCTTGGAGTCGGGGCAGCAGGCCGAGGTGGTGAGAGCATTCACGCCGGCCAGCCGTTGCCCGGTGCTGGCCGCGCCGCTCAAAAATTCTTCGCCCCAGTGCATGGCGATGAAGGCCTGGCTCAAGCCGATCTCGGCGCTGCTTTGCACCGGCACCAGAATGGAGCCCCGCTTGCTGGTGACGTGAACCAGGTCGCCATCCTTGAGCAGGCGGCGCGCCATGTCCTGCGGGTTCATCTGGACCGCGGGCTCGCTGACGTGGCCAAACAGGCGCCCCAGTGTGCCGGTGCGGCTCATGCCGTGCCATTGGTCGCGCAGGCGGCCGGTGGTGAGCGAAAACGGATAGCGCGATTCGCGCGGTTCCGCCACTTCCTTGCAGACGGTGTTGACAAAACGCGCTTTGCCGTCGGACGTGGGGAAGATGCCGTCTTCGTACAGGCGTGCCTTGCCTTCGGTTTCGCCCTCTTTCAGGGGCCATTGCCGGGGAGATTGCTCCAGCATGGCGTATGACATGCCGGTGATGTCGAGGTCGCGGCCTCGGGTGGATTCGCGGTGTTCGAGCCAGATCGATTCGGAATTTTGGTAAGGGAAAAGGGTGGTGCCAGTCCCCATCGCATGTTCCAGCCGGCGGGCGAAATCGACCGCGATTTGCCAGTCGTGGCGCGTCTCGCCGGGCGCGGGGACCGCGGCGCGCACGCGCGAGATGCGGCGCTCGCTGTTGGTGACCGTGCCTTCCTTCTCGCCCCAGGTGGTGGCGGGCAGCAACAGGTCGGCGTAGGCACAGGTGGCAGTCGTGGCGAAGGCTTCCTGCACCACCACAAACTCCAGGCGCTCCAGCGCGCGGCGCACGGTGGCCTGGTCGGGCATGGATTGGGCCGGGTTGGTGCAGGCAATCCACAAGGCCTTGATTTCACCGTCGGCGGCGGCCTGGAACATTTCCACCGCAGTCTTGCCCGGCGTGGCCGGCACATCCGGAACACCCCACAGGGCGGCCACTTCGGCGCGGTGCGCGGGGTTGGCGAGGTCGCGATGGGCGGACAGCAGGTTGGCCATGCCGCCGACTTCGCGCCCGCCCATGGCGTTGGGTTGGCCGGTGAGCGAAAACGGCCCGGCACCGGGTTTGCCGATCTGCCCGGTGGCCAGGTGCAGGTTGATCAGCGCCGCGTTCTTGGCGGTGCCGCTGCTGGACTGGTTCAGGCCCTGGCAGTACAGGCTGAGCGTGGCGGGGCGATGCGTCGTGTCGCCTTGCTGGACGCCGGCAAAGTAGCGCGCGGCCGCCAACAGGTCGGCCTTCGTGATGCCGCAGGTTTGCGCGACCATGTCCGGCGTGTAGTCGCGCACCGTGGCTTTGAGCCCGTCAAAGCCGCTGGTATGGGCCGCCATGAACGCCGTGTCGGTCCAGCCTTCCCACAGCATGATGTGCAGCATGCCGTTGAACAGCGCGACATCGGTGCCGGGCTGGATGGGCAAGTACAGGTCGGCAATCTCGGCCGTGTCGGTGCGGCGCGGGTCGCAGAAGATGATTTTGAGCGCCGGGTTGGCCTTTTTTGCGTCTTCAATCCGGCGAAACAGAATCGGGTGCGCATAAGCCGTGTTGGAGCCGACGATGAAGATCGTGGTCGCGTGCTGGATGTCGTCGTAGCACGCCGGCGGCGCGTCCATCCCCAGCGTCTGCTTGTAACCTGCCACCGCGCTGCTCATGCACAGGCGCGAGTTGGTGTCGATGTTGTTGGTGCCGATCAGGCCCTTGGTCAGCTTGTTGAAGACGTAATAGTCTTCGGTCAGCAACTGGCCGGAGACGTAAAAGCCCACCGCGTCAGGGCCATGGCGCGCGATGACATCGGCAAAGCGGCTGCTGGCCAGGTCCAGCGCGGCATTCCATGTCACAGCTTGAGGCGCCTGGGTGCGCTGCAGGCGTTGCATCGGCTGCAGCAGCCGCGTTTGCTGTGTCACGCCAGCACTGGCCGTCAGGTGCAGCGTGGAGCCCTTGGAGCAAAGGCGCCCGAAATTGGCCGGGTGATCCGGGTCGCCCTGCACGCCGGTGATCTGCCCGCCCTCTGCTTCGATCAGCACGCCGCAGCCGACGCCGCAGTAGGGGCAGGTCGATCGGGTCTGCGTGCGCTGGCCGGCCGTGACGAGGGGGATGGTCATGCGTCGGTGAGCTCGGCGTGTCCTTTGCAGCCGGGGCCGGCCACCGGGGCCGCCAAATCAAGTGCCAGCGTGGCCAGTTCGCCGGCGTCGAGATGCACGGCACCATCCACCACGCTGACGCTGAATTTTGGCGTGCAGCCTTCGTCGGGCGCCTTCGCGCAGCCGTCCGCCAGGCCAATGGTCCAGTTGTGCAGCGGGCAGGCGACACTGGTGCCAAACACAATGCCCTGGCTCAGGGGGCCGCCTTTGTGCGGGCAGCGGTCGAGCAGGGCAAACACCTCGTCCTGCTCGTTGCGAAACACGGCCACGTCCATCCCCTGGGCTCGCGCGACCCGGCGCGAACCCAGCACGGGGATGTCCTGCACCAGGCAGATTTTTTTCCAGTCACTCATATCAATATCCTTTTGCTATAGTTTTAATAGCTTATAACGTATATTCCACGGGGGCTAGAGGCCAATTTCATTCAAGGAAGTGCGCCTGTCAGGCCGGCGCGGCCAGTTTTTCAAACTGCCGTGTATCGACCTCGGCCTTGTCAAATTCAAACCAGGGATCGGGCTCGCCGTCCAGGCTGAACTGCAACTTGGCCCACAGAGCCTTGCGGTTCTCGTCATCTTCCAGAATCTTCTTCTTCACGTAGTCCATGCCGACGCGGTTGAGGTAGTGCACGGTGCGCTCCAGGTACCAGCCTTCCTCGCGGTACAACTGCATGAAGGCGCCGGTGTACTCCAGCACCTCGTCAGCGGTCTTGAGCTTGGTGAAGAAGTGCGCCACCTCGGTTTTGATGCCGCCGTTGCCGCCGATGTGCATTTCCCAGCCGCTGTCCACACCGATGATGCCGACGTCCTTGATGCCAGCCTCGGCGCAGTTGCGCGGGCAGCCGCTCACCGCGAACTTCACCTTGTGCGGTGCGTACATGCGCCACATGGCGCGCTCCAGGTCCTTGCCCATCTGGGTACTGTCCTGCGTGCCCATGCGGCACCACTCGGAGCCGACGCAGGTCTTCACGGTGCGCAGCGCCTTGGCATAGGCGTGGCCGCTGGGCATGCCGATGTCCTTCCAGACGTTGACCAGGTCTTCCTTCTTCACGCCCAGCAGGTCGATGCGCTGCCCGCCGGTGACCTTGACGGTGGGGATCTTGTACTTGTCCACCGCATCCGCAATGCGGCGCAGCTCACTGGCGGTGGTCTCGCCGCCCCACATGCGCGGGATCACGCGGTAGGTGCCGTCCTTCTGGATGTTGGCATGGCTGCGCTCGTTGATATAGCGGCTTTGCGGATCGTCCTTCGCTTCCTTGGGCCAGCTGCTGATCAGGTAGTAGTTGATGGCCGGGCGGCAGGAGGCACAGCCGTTGGGTGTCTTCCACTCCATGAAGTTGAAAACGTGGGCGATGGTGAGCAGCTTGTTGGCGACAATGGCGTCGCGCACGGCCTGGTGGCCGTGGTCGGTGCAGGCGCACATGGCTTTCATCTTCGGCGTGGCCGAGTAGTCGCCGCCGGCGGTGAACATCAGGATCTGTTCCACCAGCCCGGTGCAGGAGCCGCAGGAGGCACTGGCCTTGGTGTGCTTGCGCACCTCGTCCAGCGTGAACAAACCTTTTTCCTTGATGGCCTTGCAGATCGTGCCTTTGGTCACGCCGTTGCAGCCACACACTTCGGCGTCATCCGCCATGCTGGCGGCCTTGTTGTGGCCCTCGTGACCGCCTTCACCGAGGTTGGATTCGCCAAACATCAGCTTGTCGCGGATGTCAGACACGCTGCGGCCATCGCGCAGCAGCTTGAAGTACCAGCTGCCGTCCACTGTGTCGCCGTAGAGGCAGGCGCCGACCAGCTTGTCGTCCTTGATGACGAGCTTCTTGTAGACGCCGCCATAGGGGTCGCTCATCACCAGCTCTTCGGTGCCTTCGCCGCCCAGAAAATCGCCTGCGCTGAACAAGTCGATGCCGGTGACCTTGAGTTTGGTCGAAGTGAGCGATCCGACGTAGCGGCCAATGCCGAACTGTGCCAGGTGGTTGGCCGCCACTTTGGCCTGCTCGAACAGGGGTGCTACCAGCCCGTAGGCAATGCCGCGGTGCGCGGCGCACTCACCGACCGAGTAGATGCGGGCATCGGTAATGGTCTGCAGGGTGTCGTTGACCACGATGCCCTTGCTGCAATGCAGGCGCATGGCCTCGGCCAGGCCGGTGTTGGGGCGAATGCCCACCGCCATCACCACCAGATCGGCGGGAACTGAAGTCCCATCCTTGAATTTGACGGATTTGACGCGGCCATCGGCGCCAGCGATGAGCTCCTGGGTTTGCGCACCCATCAGGAACTTCAGGCCCCGATCTTCCAGCGATTTTTGCAGCATCTTGCCGGCCACGGTGTCGAGCTGGCGCTCCATCAGCGTGGGCATCACATGCACGACGCTCACATTCATGCCGCGGCGCATCAGGCCGTTGGCCGCTTCGAGCCCCAGCAGGCCACCACCAATGACAACCGCATTCTTGTATTTCTGCGCCGCGTCGATCATGGCCTCGGTGTCGGCAATGTCGCGGTAGGCAATGACGCCGGCCAGGTCCTTGCCGGGCACGGGCAGGATGAAGGGGTTGGACCCGGTGCACATCAACAGCCGGTCGTATTCGGCGCTGATTTTTTCACCGGCCGCATTCTCGGCGTGCACCAGGCGGTGAACGCGGTCCACCGCGGAGACCTTCCAGCCCGCATGCAGGGTGATGTGGTTGTCCTTGTACCAGTCCCACGAGTTGAGCACGATCTCATCGATGGTCTGCTCGCCCGCCAGCACCGGCGAGAGCAGGATGCGGTTGTAGTTGGGGTGCGGCTCGGCACCGAACACGGTGATGTCATACAGGTCTGGTGCGATCTTGAGCAACTCCTCCAGCGTACGTACACCGGCCATGCCGTTGCCGATCAGCACGAGCTTCATTCGGGTCCTGGGTTCTACGCGCATGTCCATGATTTTTTCCTTGTCTGTACCGTGAGGTTTCAAGCCGCTTTCTCTACATGCGCCTGGCGCGTGTAGAGAAAGTCAATGACGGCTTTGCGGTAATGCAGGTACTGGGTGCTCTCGGCCAGCTCGACCCGGTTGCGCGGACGCGGCAGCTCCACGCTCAGCACTTCACCAATCGTGGCGGACGGGCCGTTGGTCATCATCACGATCTTGTCGGACAGCAGCACGGCTTCGTCCACGTCGTGCGTCACCATCACCACGGTGCTGTGGGTGCGGGCCACAATCTCCAGCAATTCGTCCTGCAGCTTGGCGCGGGTCAGGGCATCGAGGGCACCGAAAGGCTCGTCCATCAGCAGCACCTTGGGCTCCATCGCCAGCGCCCGGGCAATGCCGACACGCTGCTTCATGCCGCCCGAAATTTCGCCGGGGCGTTTCTGCGCGGCGGGTGTCAGGCCCACCAGCGCCAGGGCGGCGTCGGTACGGGCCTTGAGCTGGGCTTTGCTCTCGGACGCGGCGCCAGTGGTGCGGCTCGCAGCGCCGAACACCCGTTCAACGCCGAGATAAACATTCTCGAAACAGGTCAGCCAGGGCAACAGCGAGTGGTTCTGGAACACCACCGCGCGCTCGGGGCCGGGTCCGGCGATTTCGCGGTTGGCGCACAGCAGGTGGCCCTGCGTGGGTGTGGTCAAGCCGGCGATCAGGTTGAGCAAGGTGGACTTGCCGCAGCCCGAGTGGCCGATGAGCGCCACGAACTCGCCTTTGGCGACGGTCAGGTTGATGCCCTGCAGCGCGCAGAACGGTCCCTTCTTCGTTTTGAAGGTTTGCTCGACGCCCGAGATTTCGATGAACTTGGTGGTCAGGGATGCGTTCATGATTTCACTTCCTCAAAGGTGAATGCGGTGGCGATTTTGATCAGGGCGAATTCCAGGATCAGCCCGACGATGCCGATCACGAAGATGGCGATGATGATGTTCTTGACGTTCAGGTTGTTCCACTCGTCCCAGACCCAGAAACCGATGCCCACGCCGCCCGTCAGCATCTCGGCCGCCACGATCACCAGCCAGGCGGTGCCGACTGCCAGCCGCACACCGGTCAGCATGTAGGGCAGCACTGAGGGGAACAGGATCTTGGTCACGATCTTCCACTCAGACAGGTTCAGCACCCGCGCCACGTTCATGTAGTCCTGCGGTACCCGCTGCACACCCACGGCCGTGTTGATGATCATGGGCCAGATGGAGCAGATGAAAATGGTCCAGATGGCCGCCGGGTTGGCGCCCTTGAACACCAGCAGGCCAATCGGCAACCAGGCCAGCGGCGACACCGGGCGCAGCAGGCTGATCAGCGGGTTGAACATGCGGCTCAGAAACTCGAAGCGCCCGATCATGAAGCCGGCCGGAATGCCCACCGCCGCCGCCAGTCCGAAGCCCACGGCGACGCGCTCCAGCGACATCAGGATGTTCCAGCCCACGCCCTGGTCGTTGGGACCCTTGCGGTAGAACGGGTCCGAGAAGATGACGATGGCCTGCTTGAACGTCTCGGTGGGCGAGGGGATGCTGCTGGCCGTCGAGATGGACACCAGCGCCCACACGCCGATCAGCAGAATCAGGCCGAACACCGGTGGCAATACCGTCAGCCAGAAGCTGCGCCAGTCGAAGCCCGGACCTGACGGCCTGGCTGCAGGTTCAATGAGTTTCTGGCCTCTAGCCCTCGTGGTATCTGCTTGAGTAGCTATTGTTTTTATAGCGTCTTCTGCGATCGGCGCAGCCGGCGCCACCCGTGATTCAAGGGGAGAGTGAAAAACTGCGCTGACCATGGCCTGCTCCTTAAGCGTGAACTTTGAAACTGTCGGCGTACTTTTTCGGGTCTTTGCCGTCCCACACGATGCCGTCCATCAGCTTGGAGCTGCGCATCACATCCTTCGGCACTGGCGTCTTGGCTGCCGTGGCGGCCTGCTTGTAGATGTCGATCTGGTTGATCTGCTTGGCCACCGCCAGGTAGTCGGGATGCTCTTTCAGCAAACCCCAGCGCTTGTGCTGCGTCAGGAACCACATGCCGTCCGACAGGTACGGGAAGTTCACGGCGCCTTCGTTGAAGAACTTCATGTAGTTGGGGTCGTCCCAGGTCTTGCCCATGCCGTTCTGGTAGCGGCCCAGGATGCGCTGGTTGATGGCGTCCACGCTGGTGTTCACGTAGGACTTTTCTGCAATGGTTTCAGCCATCTTGTTTTTGTTCAGCAGGCTGGCGTCAATCCATTTGCCGGCCTCCAGAATGGCGGCCGTGACGGCGCGGGCCGTGTTGGGGTATTTCTTGACGAAGTCGCCGGTGGTGCCCAGCACCTTTTCGGGATGGTCTTTCCAGATGTCCTGCGTGGTGGCAGCGGTGACGCCAATGCCGTCGATGATGGCGCGGTGGTTCCAGGGCTCGCCCACGCAAAAACCGTCCATGTTGCCCACCCGCATGTTGGCCACCATCTGCGGCGGCGGCACGGTGATGACCTTGGCGTCCTTCATCGGATTGATGCCGCCCGAGGCCAGCCAGTAGTACAGCCACATGGCGTGGGTGCCGGTCGGAAAGGTCTGCGCAAAGGTGTATTCGCGCTTCTCGGCGGCCATCAGCTTGGCCAGCCCGGCGCCGTTGACTGCGCCCTTGTCGGCCAGTTTCTTCGACAGCGTGATGGCCTGGCCGTTGTGGTTCAGGTTCATCAGGATGGCCATGTCTTTTTTGGGGCCGGACGTGCCCAGGTGAACACCGTAAATGAGGCCATAGAGCACATGGGCGAAGTCGAGTTCGCCATTGACGAGCTTGTCGCGCACACCGGCCCAACTGGCTTCCTTGGTCGGAATGATCTTGACGCCGTATTTCTGGTCGATGCCCAGCACCGAGGCCATGACCACCGAGGCGCAGTCGGTCAACGGAATGAAGCCGATCTTGACTTCCTTCTTTTCAGGGGCGTCCGAGCCTTGCGCATAGACAACAGCACGCAAGGCCGGACTGATGCCGCTGGCGCCGACGGCGGCAGCCTGCAAAACGGTACGGCGTGTCAGTGAAGATTTCAGCAGTTCGGTCATGGTCGGGACTCCAGAATGAAAAATGCAAGGTAAAAAACAAAAAAGGCGTTCGACCCAGGCACACACAAGAGATGTGAGTGCGGGGTGCGAACGCCTTTGTTCTTGGAAGGCATCCCGCTTCGCCGTTGAAGCAGGATGTTTTGTATCTAATCCTGAGCAAAACTTGTGCCAGCGGGTGCTCTTATTTCACGCGGCTTCGAAATATCAATTAGATTGGCCTGTAGAGCTTTGTATATAAGCGTAATCAGCTATTTAATTAATAGCAAAAACAGCAACAAGCCGGATCGCCCCAGGATTTTCGAGGGCCTGCACCGTATGTGTGCGGCGCACCATTTCGGCGTCAGCCGAGCAGGTCGGCTGCGTCCAGGATGCGCTGCGCCACCTCGCCCAGGCGCAGGCCCTTGTCCATGGCGGCCTTGCGGAGTTTTTCGTAGGCAAGCTGTTCGTTGATGTTCTGGCGCTGCATCAGCAGGCCCTTGGCGCGGTCAATCACTTTGCGGTCCTGCAATTCGGTCCTGGCGTCTGCCAGTTCGCGCCTGAGGCCCTGCTCATGTTCGAAGCGCGCCATCGCCACGTCCAGGATGGGGCGTATGCGTTCGGGCGACAAGCCGGCCACGATGTAGGCCGACACCCCGGCTGCCACCGCGTCTTTCACGTGGGTGGTGTCATTGTCGTTGGTAAAAAGAACGATCGGGCGCCGCGCATCGCGGGTCGCCATCACCACATGCTCCAGGGAATCGCGTGCCTCGCTTTCGGCGTCCACAATAATCATGTCGGGCTGGAGCTGGGCCAGGCGCTCGTCCAGGAACGTGTCCGCTGGCAACACCGCGACGATGTTGTAGCCGTTTTCCAGCAGACCGATGCGCAACTGGCGCGAACGCTCCGCTTGCGCGCGGGCATGGCTGTCCGTGGAGACGCCTTCCAGCAAGTCTGGAGCGATGATGACAAGGCGCAAGGATTGGGAAGGTGTCATGGGCGAGTTTGTGCAAGATTCGCGCCAGTGGAATATGGCCCCCACGTTCGCTCACTGACGTGTAGCTCTCTGCCCCCCACGGGGGCTAATTTCCCTTGGGGCGGCCCGGCGGGAAATTGCCGGCCCCCACGTTCGCTCACAACGCGCAAGCTCTCTGCCCCCCACGGGGGCTCATTTCCCTTGGGGCGGCCCGGCGGAAGTCTGAACCATCAACCGGCTAGCGCGGCGGATCCCGGATGCTGAGCGCTATCGACTTCCGAACAGCCGGCGCCACCGCAGCCGTGAATCTGCCCCTGCGGCAGTGCCTCGGGCATGTTGACAACCCCGCTGACCGGGTCATAGCCGATCTGGCGCAGATGCAGGGCCAGGGCCGCGTCCATGCTCTGGGCATGAAATGCAAACCAGACGCCAAGCTCACGCGCCATCTGCCGCAGCAGCGCCAGGTCGCCGGTCTGGCCGCGCACTTGGCCTTCGCGCATCACCTGCAGCACCGCCTGGTGCTGGGAACTGTGGCAGTTGTTCGATGAAAAACGGGTCGCCAGCATCCACTGGTCTTCGCGGCCGAAGTGATCGTCGGTGTGGGCGATCAGGTCGTGCCAGGCAGCGAGCACGGTGTCGTCGCCAGCGGCTTCGACCGTGCCGAGCAGCACGACGAATTCTTGATGGGTCTCGTCCATGACGGGCAAGCCAAGCACGAGCGCATCGGACCATTGCAATGTGGACATGCTGGAAATTTCAGAGTTGATATCCGAGGAAGGATAGCGGCGGCGGACAATTCCGGATTGATGCAAATCAGGAAAGCTGCGGATGGCGGGAGTGATGCGGAGCATGACACGCCAGTCGAGCGAACGTGAGGGCCAGCAATTTCCCGCCGGGCCGCCCCAAGGGAAATTAGCCCCCGTGGGGGGCAGAGAGCTTGCGCGTTGTGAGCGAACGTGGGGGCTACACTTCTTCCATGATTGTTCTGGGCATTGAATCGAGTTGCGATGAAACCGGCGTGGCGCTGGTGGATGCGTCGGGTAGCCAGGTGCCGGTGCTGCTGGCGCAGGCGCTCTACAGCCAGATCGACATGCACCAGGCCTACGGTGGCGTGGTGCCGGAGCTGGCCAGCCGCGACCATATCCGGCGTGTTTTGCCCTTGACGCAGGAGGTCATGACGCAGGCGCAATGTTCGCTGGCGCAAGTGGACGTGGTTGCCTACACGCGCGGGCCGGGCCTGGCGGGTGCGCTGCTGGTGGGCGCGGGCGTGGCCTGCTCGCTGGCGGCGGCGCTCGGGCGGCCAGTGATGGGTGTACACCACCTCGAAGGCCATCTGCTGTCGCCCTTTTTGAGTGCTGATCCACCCGAATTCGCGTTTGTGGCGCTATTGGTATCGGGCGGCCATACCCAGCTCATGCGGGTGGACCGCGTGGGCAGCTACGAACTGCTGGGCGAGACGATTGACGATGCGGCGGGCGAAGCGTTTGACAAGTCGGCCAAATTGCTGGGCCTGCCATATCCCGGCGGGCCGGCTTTGGCCCGGCTGGCCCAGCACGGCGATGGCCAGGCCTTCAAGTTGCCGAGGCCTTTGCTGCACAGCGGCGATCTGGATTTTTCATTCTCCGGACTGAAGACGGCGGTGCTGACGCAGGCCAAAAAACTGGGTGAAGCGATGGGCGATCAGGCCCGGGCCGATCTGGCGGCCTCGACGCAGGCGGCCATTGTCGAGGTGCTGGTCAAGAAGTCGCTCAAAGCACTGGAACAAACCGGCCTGCAGCGGCTGGTGGTGGCCGGCGGCGTCGGTGCCAACACGCTGCTGCGCGAGCAACTCAATGCCGCCTGCAAAAAGAAGGGGGTTCGCGTGTATTACCCCGAGCTGCATTTATGCACCGACAACGGCGCGATGATCGCGCTGGCGGCCGGCATGCGCATACAGGCCGGGCTGGCGCCCCTGCGGCGCGACTACACCTTTGACGTGAAACCGCGCTGGAGCCTTGCGGAAATGGCGATTTAAGGCCTGTTAACGCTTCTGCGAGTGGCAAGTAGGCTATAATCCAAGGCTCTGCTGAAAAGTGCGCTTTTTCATTGATGAAACGGCACGCGGCAGAACACGACGGCCACGGTCAACTCTCACTTCGGGAACACTGTGCCGCTCGCAAGTTATTTCCAAGGAAAAACCTATGATCGAGAAATCAGTCAAGGCCGAGATTGTCAAGGCCAACGCGCGCGCTGCCAACGACACCGGCAGCCCGGAAGTTCAGGTCGGCCTGTTGACCGGCCGCATCAATGAACTGATGCCCCATTTCAAAACCCATGCCAAAGATCATCACGGTCGCCGTGGCCTGCTGCGCATGGTGAGCCGCCGCCGCAAGCTGCTGGACTACCTGAAGTCCAAAGACGCGGCCCGTTATGTTGCGCTGATTGCCAAGCTTGGCCTGCGTAAATAATCCCTAAAACGACTGCAAGGCGCCTGAGTTGGTTCTTCTGACTCAGGCGCTTTGCACTTTAAAAACGGAAAAAACCAGTTTCAGAAGCGCTTTCCTCGCCAGTTGAGGGGCGCCGATGACTTTCTTCGGAGCAAGGCCAAACGATCACGCGCTGTGTCATTCCACAAGAAAAGACCTGAAATTGCAGGCATTTTGTGGAATGGCATCGTGTTCTGCCAGCCGCCGCTCCGGGCCTTCTGCACTGCCTCAAGTGCTTGAAACTAGTGGAGATAAAACATGAGCATTTTCAACAAAGTCAGCAAATCCTTCCAGTGGGGCCAGCACAAGGTCACGATGGAAACCGGAGAAATCGCCCGCCAGTCCGGCGGCGCGGTGCTGGTCGACATGGACGGCACGGTGGTGTTGGCCACCGTGGTTGCCAAGACTGACGCCAAGCCCGGCCAGGATTTTTTCCCGTTGACGGTTGACTACCTGGAAAAAACCTATGCCGCCGGACGCATTCCCGGCAGCTTCTTCAAGCGCGAAGGCCGCCCCAGCGAGTTTGAAACGCTGACCTCGCGCCTGATCGACCGCCCGATTCGCCCCCTGTATCCCGAAGGCTTCTTCAACGAAGTGCAGGTC
>NZ_JAUSLE010000022.1 GCF_030646845.1 Rhodoferax sp.
CCGGAACTGCTCCAGCCGGCTCCAGTCCATCAGCGCCTGCAGCGGATGTACAGCCGTCATGCCAGGCCCAGGATTTCCAGCGCATCGATGGGCTGGCTGCGTCCCGGCACCTGGACCCGGGCACTTTGGCCGGTACGCACCGACCCGGTGACCAGGCGCATTGCCTGCATGCTGGCTGCCACGCTCCAGTTCAGGCGCGGCTCCCCATGGAACAGCTTGAGCGCCGCCGCAACGGTATCGCCCACAGGCGTGGTCTGGCCGGTGCGGCTGATCAGGCCGTCCAGGCTGGTAAACGCCACCGGGCCGCTGTGCAGTGCCACGCCAAGCGAAAATTTGGGCAAGCGGCGTTCAGCAAAGTTCTTTTGCACATAGCCATCGATGCGTTTGGTCGCATTGGCCAGCCCCAGCGCGGCGCGCACCGCCCGCAGGCCGTGGTTCACGGAGTGGGTATCTGCGGCATCCACAAAAACGCACAACATGCCGTCACCGACAAACTGCATGCTGTGCGCGCCAAACAGATAGACGGTATCGCCGACGCTGCTGTAGAGCTGCTGCACGATTTCGCTGAACTCGGTGCTGCTCAGGGTTTGCGTCCACAAACCATAGTCGCGCATGTCGGCATACAGCACCGTGGCGCTGGCAAACCTGTCGCTGTCCTGGGCGGTGCTGCTATCGGGCCACTGTTCACTGAGTGCCTGGACCATGCGGCTTTCGTAAAGCGCGCCAATCTTGTGGCGCTGCTCGTCCAGGGCCAGTTGCACTGCCTTGTCAACCACCTGGGTGCGCATGGCATCAGCCCTGTCGCGCTTGTTCAATTGCGCACTGACGGCTTCGCGCAGTTCCTGGGGCGAAAAAGGCTTTGTCAAATAATCGTCGGCGCCGGTGGTCATGCCCAGGCGCATGTAGCTACGGTCCTGCAGCGAGGTCAGCAAGATCACGGCGGTCGCGGACAGTTCAGCGTCATTGCGCACCTGATCCAGCACGTCAAAGCCGTCCAGCAGCGGCATCTGGACATCGCTGACGACCAGTTCGGGCTTGTGCTCGCGAATCAGCGCCAAGCCCTTGGCCCCGTCTTCTGCGGTCATGACCCGATAGCCTTCTTTCTTCAATACCTGGCTGACCAGCAGGCGGGTGCCCGCATCATCATCAATCACCACGATCAGGGGCATAACAAACGCTCGCTATCTATGAAATTCGCCATGCGTGGCGCAACCGAAAAGTATCCCCGCATTCCATCCGGCTGGCGAGTAGAAATCCATCACCTGCAGCGCTCGACTCGAAACAGCCCTCTTTCGTCGATTAATGCCAAAGATTGAAAATCCATAAAACGTCTAATTGTCACAAGAAAATTGCTTATTTTGCGAAATATTGCAAATATTCTGCCAAAGCTGCCAGATCAGGAACACCACGGCCAGTACCGGCGCCACTTTTGCGGGATGGACAGGCCAAAGGGATCAGGGCGGACGCTCGTCCAGCATGGCCAGCGTGGTCTGCATGACCTGCGGCACAAAGGCAAGCTGCACATGCGCCGCGCCGCGAACCAGCCGGTTGTCGGCGCCTGCCAGCGTGGCGGTGGAAGCCGGGAACACGATGTTGTCGCAGTTGGAATACCAGCAGGTGAAAAGCGCATGGCGGCCAGCCGGCATGCCATGGTCCAGCCGCGTGTGCCAGTCCGACAGCAGGCGCATCTGGCGGCCATTGTGGCCATGGCCAAAACGCGCCAGCCAGGTACCACGGTGCGGCGTGCCGATCGTCACCACATGGAACGCCCTCGCCTCGGCCTTCATCTGCGCGAGCCAAGCCCTGACCGCCAAGCCGCCCATGCTGTGGCAGATCAACAGCGGCGCCAGCCCGGTGGCCAGGGTCACGCGCTGGACAGCAGCCTCAATTTGCGGCGCGTACTCGTCAATCGAGCAAAACAGCGGCTCCAGGTTGACGGCCACAAAAGCATGGCCCTGGCCCTGCAGGCGCCTGAGCCAGGGCGTCCACACGCCCCGGTTGCAGAAAAAGCCATGGACAAAAACCACGCCCCGGCGGCCCTGCACCAGCGCTGGCGGCCCAAGCTGATCCGGGACGGCCTCGGGGCGGAAGGGCTGGCGCCAGCAAAAGACCTGAGGCGCGGTCAGCGTCTCGCCCAGCCAGGCCCCGAACAGTTCTTTGCAGCCGGGTTGGGGCACCGGATCGCTCTTGTTCACCTGCCTGACCAAGATGAATTCGATAGCAAGGAAGACAGAATAGCCCAGCACAATCGCCATGAAACCCGCCACGGCGAGCACCGGTGCGCTGCGGCCAAAGTACAGCAGCCAGCCGCAGGCAGCCGCCAACAGCGACACCGTGATGAACCGTTGCAGCCAGGCCAGCATCACAGGCAATGGCCACCGTGCTGTGGCTCAGGCCAGCGCGACATCACGGCCTGTCAGCCTTTTGGCCAGCCCCTGCGCCAGGCGGTTCACCGCGCCATACACCGACAGTTGGGGGTTGGCGCCAATGCTGGTCGGAAACAGCGAGCCGTCGTGAATCGAAAGATTGCTCAGTTGCCAATGCACACCGTCGGGCCGCGTCACGCCCTGGCGCTCGGTGCCGGCCAGGCCGCAGCCGCCCATCACATGCGCGCTCACGATCTTGAGCAGGCGCGGCTTCATCGGCAGCGCCTGCACCGCAGCGCGCGCCTGCGCCCAGGAGGTGTAAGGCGCGGCCATTTCATGCAGTGGCATGACCTGCTGCGCCCCGGCCGCAAACTGGATTTCCATCATCGACAGCAGGGCCCGGCGGCCACCATCCATGACGTAATCGGTCAGCGGGTATTCAAGCACTGCAGAATTGTCTGCGCGCAGGCCGACCTTGCCGCCTGGCGCTTCATCATGAAAGCCGTCACGCAGCAGCGCCAGCAGCGTGTGGTTGTGCGGAAAAGAGGCGAGCAGCTCATGCTGCGTCTGACCAAAGCCCGGCACGGTAGATGCAAAAATCAGCGGATGCAGCGGTGGTGCTTCCAGCTTGTAGCCCATGGCGCCATCAATCGCCTGGGTCTGCAGAAAATGGTCGGTGTAAATCGACTGCGGCGCACCGCTCCAGGCCTCGACCTTTTGCGCGAAGATGCCGGAAGACATCACCACCGGATGCAAGAAAGTCCGGATTCCGAGGCGGCCATGCGGATCGGGCGCGCTAGAGCGCAGCAGCACGGCGGGCGAGTTGATGGCGCCGCCTGCCAGTACGTAATGTTTCGCTATTACTTTAGTAGCTACTTGCGCCCGTCCCGCTTGTGCAAGAGCCCCATTTGACTCTACATTTCGGCAAATCAGCGCCGTCACCCTGCCGTTGGCCAGTTCAAAGCGCTCGGCCCGGGTTTCGGTCAACAGTTGCGCGCCGAGTTCCAGCGCCGCCGGAATCGTCGTGACGAGCATGGATTGCTTGGCATTGGTCGGGCAGCCCAGGCCGCATGAGCCCAGGTTCCAGCAGCCCTTGACGTTGCGCTCAATGGCGGAGGCGTGGATGCCCAACCGGGCGGCACCGCGGCGCAACAGATCGTTGTTTTCATTGGGCGGCGTGAGCCAGTGCCCGATGTTCAGCCGGCGCTCTGCCTGCTGAAAGTAAGGCGCGAGGGCGTCGTTGGTGTAATCCGCCAGGCCAAAATTCTGCTGCCAGTAGCTCAGGGTGCCACTGGGTGTTCGAAATGAACTGGTCCAATTGACGGTGGTGGAGCCGCCCACGCAGCGCCCCTGAAGTATGGTGATGGCCTTGTCTTCGGTTTTTCGTCCGGCACTTTCCTGATACAGGGAGGGGTAGGCCTCGGCTTCCTTCTGGTTGAAGTCGCTGCTGCTCTTGAGCGGCCCTTCCTCCACGATAACCACATGCAACCCAGCCCGTGCCAGCAACTCGGCGGTGACGCCGGCCCCGGCACCCGAGCCAACAATGGCGACATCACAGACGATTCTCTCGGGCCGCGCGCTGTGTGCGCCACCATGGACTTTCCAGCCACGTTTCAATCCTTCACGGATCGGGTCATGCAAACTGCTCATGAAAATGGGACGCCTTCGTTCTAGATGTTGACAGGGCCGGGGTAGCCCAGTGTGACCCACGTGCTGGCGTCAGAAAAATAGGCCGCGCCGACGATATCGTGAAGCGCGTGATAGCTTTGCTGGCGCAACGCCAGGCGCGACAGGCGCATCGACTGCAAAGCTTGCTGCACCTCTGTGACGCTGGCACTCGGCCAATCAGACTCCAGACCAGCCAGGGTCCGCCGGCCCACGGCGGTGGAAAGTAACCCGAGCAATTGCGACAACTCTGCCTGAACGTGAGGTGGAAAAGCTTGCGACAAATCATCAATGCGATCGAGCAAGCCAGCCAATGCCTTTTGCTTGTCGAGATCTCCAGTGGGCAGTGTGCGATCCAGAATGGCGCACGCTACGCTGGAAAAAATGGTCTGGGCGGCGGGCGTCAGTTTGCCTTGTCGCAGGCCGGGTTGCAGCAAGGCCGTGGCACCACCTGCCACGATCAGGACCGCAGCAGACAAGGCGCCGAGCTTAAGAAGTGTTCTGCGTTGCATTTGGCAAATATCGCATGTATCAGGCCGTCGCCACTAGGGCTTTGCATCTAGATAGACTTGGGGTTCATATGGAAGCCACAAACATTATTCGCGACGCGGTTATGCGCGTCACCTTACTGCGACAGACTGCCGCTGACCACCCCGGGCTGGCCCGGGCCATTAGCGACATCAAACATTTTCAGGCCAGGCGATTTGCGGGCACGTACTTCGATCTGCTGCAATCGGAACGATTCAAGCCCGCGGCCCTGTTTTTCCTCGAGGAACTTTACAGTGAGAAGGATTATTCCGACCGTGATTCTCAGTTTGCACGGATTGCTGGCACGCTGGAGCGACTCTTTCCCCAGCAGGTAGTGCAAACCGCCGTCTCGCTGGCGCAACTGCATCGGCTGACGGAAGAACTCGACCTGGCCATGGCGCAGCACTGGATGAGCAACGGCGAAGCGCCAGAAGTCTCGCGCTATGCGGCCGCCTGGCGTGCCGTTGACCGGCGCCCGGACCGAGACAGGCAGCTTGCAACGGTCTTGGAGGTCGGGCATGAACTGGACCGCCTGACGCGCGCTCCCGGCCTTCGCATGATGCTCAAGATGATGCGCGGGCCAGCCAACCTGGCCGGACTGGGGTCGCTGCAAAAATTCCTTGAGTCGGGCTTTGACACCTTTGCGGCGATGGGCCGCAAGGGCGACGGCGCCCTCTATTTTCTGGAAACTGTGCGGGAGCGGGAAGCCGGGCTGATTAATCGGCTTTTTGACGCCAGCGTTGTCGCCTGCGAGACGGAACTCAGCCAGATACTGGGACAACCCCGGTAACGTCGGCGGTCCGTCTTCGTCCAAAATTGCCGCACAGGAGTACCCATGGAAAAAATCTGGCTCAAGAGCTATCCGCCCGGCGTCGCCCATGACGTCAACCCGGAACAATATCGGTCATTGACGCACATGCTGGAGGAGTCTTTCCAGAAAAATGCAGCGAGTCCGTTTTCAGTCTGCATGGAAAGCTGGATGACTTACGGTCAGCTGGATCATTTTTCAGCGGCATTGGGCGCCTGGCTTCAAAGCAAGGCCCTGGAGCCGGGTGCGCGGGTGGCGATCATGTTGCCCAACATTCCGCAATTCCCGGTAACGATGGCGGGCGTCTTGCGCGCCGGCTTCACCTGCGTGAACGTCAATCCGTTGTACACCGCACGCGAACTGGAGCACCAGCTCAGGGACTCTGGCGCAACCGTCATCGTGGTTCTGGAGAATTTCGCAGCGACACTGGCAGAGGTTATCGACAACACGCCGATCAAACACGTAGTCGTTGCCTCCATGGGCGATTTGCTGGGGTTCTGGTATGGCAAGTGGATCACTTTCGCTGTCAGGCACCTCGCCAGGATGGTGCCGGCTTACACGCTGCCGCTCAACGCAGGAAGGACCGCCATCTCTTTCAAGCAGGCCCTTGCAGAGGGTGGGTCGATCCCATTCAAGCCGGCGGCAAGCACACTGGAGTCAATCGCATTTTTGCAGTACACCGGCGGAACCACCGGCCTGAGCAAAGGTGCCGTGCTGACGCATCGCAACATCGTTGCAGCGGTCTTGCAGGCAGAGGCCTGGTTCACACCGGCGCTCCAACGTGTGGGCGATCCGCGGCAGATCAACAGCATTGCGGCCCTTCCTCTGTATCACATATTTGCGCTTTCGCTGTCTCTCCTGGCGATCCGACGGGGCTCGCACCTGACACTGATTCCCAATCCCCGGGATTTTGGCGGCTTCATTGCCACGCTCAAAAAGAGACCCTTTCATTTGCTGCCCGCCGTCAACACACTGTTTAACGCACTGCTGCAACACCCACAATTCAAGACCGTCGACTTTTCCAGTCTTTGCGTTTCGCAAGCGGGCGGAATGGCGGCGTCGGCCGGAACGGCCAAGCACTGGCTAGAGACTACGGGCTGTCCCATGGTGGAGGGTTGGGGCATGAGTGAGACGTGCGCCATCGGAACCAATAATCCGGTGCTGTCAAAAGAGTTCTCCGGCACCATCGGACTGCCACTGCCAGGCATCGACATCGCCATCAAGGACGATGAAGGCAACTCGCTGGCTCAAGGTCAATCCGGAGAGATTTGCATCCGGGGTCCCAATGTTATGCCGGGCTATTACCAGCAACCAGAGGAGAACACCCGGGCATTTACGCCAGACGGTTTCATGCGCACCGGAGATGTGGGCGTCATGGACGAGCGTGGCTACACAAAAATCGTGGACCGGAAGAAAGACATGATTCTGGTCAGCGGCTTCAACGTCTTCCCAAGTGAACTGGAGAATGTCATTTCCCTGTGTGACGGCGTGGTGGAGTGTGCCGTCATCGGCGTTCCGGACGAAAAACAAGGTGAAGCGATCAAGGTTTTCGTGGTCAAAGACAATTCCACTTTGTCTGAAGATGACATCGCAAGATACTGTCAACAGAATTTGACAGGGTACAAGCGGCCGAAATACATTGAATTCCGTGATGACCTACCGAAGTCAAACGTCGGCAAGGTTCTGCGACGTGAGCTTCGAGTTGGAAAATAGCCCAAGGCCAGAGGGTGTAAGAAGTTTTGTGTAAACGGTCTTTTGGCAGGAAACTGCTGTCTTGCATGGAGCAATGATGACCGTAGAAATGAAACCCTTACCCAGCGACCTGATTGATGCGCTGCTGGCGGACTACAAAAAGCCCGAAGA
>NZ_JAUSLE010000023.1 GCF_030646845.1 Rhodoferax sp.
CAGCGCCACGGTGAATGCGACGACCGGGGCGATCAGCTACACCCCGCCCGCCAGCTTTTCCGGCACGGTCTCCTTCACCTATACCGTCAAGGACAACGCCGGCGCCACCTCCAATGCCGCCACCGTCACCGTCACCGTGACAGCGGTTGGGCCAGCTCCCGGTGACCTCAACGGCGACGGGGAAGTGGACAAGGACGACATCTCGATTCTTCTGGCCAACATCAACCTTTCCACCCACAGCAGTAAATGCGGGACGGCATGCGACCTGAATGGTGACGGAATAATTTCCCTCTTGGACCTGCGGAAACTTCAAATCTATTTGCTCGAGAGAATCGCGCGCCGCCCGATGAACCAAAAATCAATCATGAGGAGACTTAAGCCATGAAAAATCTGATCGCCAATCTTGCTTGTCTTATCTTGCTGCTGGGCGCAGCGCCGGCGCAGGCGATTCTCCTTGCCTTCACGCCCTCATTCCAGACTGTGGCGTCTGGCTCGCTGGCCACCGTCAGCCTGAGCATCGCTGGCCTCGACGGATCGGCCACTGCTCTGGGGGGGTTTGACCTTGATCTCGGCTTTAACCCGGCGATCTTGTCGCTGCGGGGAGTGCGCTTCGGAGATCCAAGTCTGGGCGATCAACTGGATCTGGGAGGATCCAGTGCCCTCATATGCTCGTCAGGCTATGACACATCCCCGTCCTGCCCTGCCGACTTGACCGGCGGCGTGGTCAATCTGCTGGAGCTTTCCCTGGATGCACCGGATGTTCTTAACGCCTTGCAGGCGGACAACTTCGTCTTGGCGACATTCTCTTTCAACACCCTGTCGCCGGGCCAGAGCGCCCTGTCCGTGGTTCGCCTGGAGCTGGCCGACGCTTACGGAGACCTGCTGATCGCAGACATACAACCCGGCGGCATCACCGTGTCCGCCCCAAACGCCATTCCCACGCCATCAAGCTTGGCGCTTTTCGTGATCGGAATGACCATGCTGAGCTTATGCAATCGAAAACAACTGCGGTTACCGCGCCGCGTGGATCACACCAAGGGGGCAGGGGAGATAATTTTACCGGGGCGAACCTTCCAAGCCACTATCTATGGCCAAGCCTGTAATTGAAGGGATTTTTTTGCTGTGCAATTGCGGATGGATCCGAACCGCGAGATCGTGCGGGATGGTTTGGAATAGCCGGAACGAAGTTATATCCATTAAGGCTTGAACCATGCGTTTTCGTGACATCATCAGCCAAGCCTACGCAGCACGCCCCAGCGGAGCAATACGCTGAACACCGTTAATTGGCGGACGCGGGAATACGAAGATGCATATTTCGCTGCGACGTGCTTGCCGTACCGGTTTGACTTCGGCTATCGTTGAAACATTGCCACTCCTGCGCAAGGATCCCTATGTTCAAGTTGCTACGCTACTATTCGGTGGCAAGCCTCATTGCCATCCTCGCCACAGCCGTTCTGCTGATCTGGTTTTACCGGCAGGTGGCGATTCAGGGCATTGTTCAATTGGCCGAGCGGAGCAACATGAATCTGGCGCAAATCGCCATGGACCCCATCAAACCGGCACTCCTTGAATTCCTTGGCACGGCAGCAGATCTTCGTCCGGGCAGCGCCAGCCTCCCGTTGCCGACCGAGCTCGCTGGGTCGATCAAGATCCTGATGCAGGACAGATTCATTGTCAAGATCAAAATCTATAACCGCCAGGGGGTGGTCGCCTTCTCTACCAAGCCGGCCGAGGTTGGCACCGATCGGAGTGACAACCAGGGCGTCATCGCCGCGATGCACGGCGGCGTGGGTAACGCTCTGGTTTATCGCGACACCTTCAACAGCTTCGACGGCGTCACTGAAACCGACAACCTGATGCAAACCTATCTACCGGTGCGGGACGGCCCGGCCGATCCGATCCAGGGGGTATTCGAACTTTACGCCGACGTGAACAACCTGGTGCATCAAACGGAACGAACCGAATTCATCATCATGGCAGGCGCCATCCTGATTTTGTCGGCCTTGTATGCTGTGCTGATCGTTATCGTGCGCCGCGCAAACTACATCATCGAACTGCAGCAGCGCACCATACGCGAGCGAACCGAAACCCTTGAAATTCTGTCCGCACACATGTTAAAAAGTGAGGAATTGCACAAGAAAAAAATTGCCTTCGAGTTGCACGAGGGTTTGGCACAGACCTTGAGCGCCGCCAAGCTGCTGGTGGAAAACGGTCAGAATCATAGGGTGTGCAATGCGGCTGTGGCTGCCGAATGTGTGGGATCGATCATCCCGGTATTGCAGGAGGCCATCCAGGAGGTCAGGACAATCGCCACCGACCTGTGGCCGTCCAGCCTGGATGACCTTGGCTTGTTGCCGACCATCAACTGGTTTTGCCGGGAGTTCGAACAGCGGCATCCTGGCATCCGCGTCGAGAAGCAAATTTCCCTGCAAGAGCGTGACATCCCGACGCCATTGAAAGTCATCCTGTACCGCATCATTGTGTCGGTGCTCGACGACATGGCGCAGTACACGAACACGGGGCGGGTCCATCTCGCCCTGTGGCTGGATGACAATGCGCTGGTTCTGCTGATCGATGATACAGCGACCGAGGCGCGCGACACGACGGTAACCGCGCTGACGCACCTCAAGCCGCAACTGCGGGCCGGATTTGACCGGATGGAGGAGCTCGCGACCCTGTCCGGCGGCGCCTTCACTGCTTCACGTCATTCGGACGGTGGCATGACGCTGCGCGCGGCATGGCACCGCTAGTGCTACCCCGTCAGAAATGGAATGTGCCGGCAGGCGCTGGCTTTCATCGTCCTGATTGGCAGCAATGGCGACAGCCCGTCAGGTGGTCAACAGGCCTTTTCCGATGGCATAGGTGGTGAGCATCGACGCGTTGTGCAAATCGAGTTTCCTCATCAGGTTGGAACGGTGTTTTTCGACAGTCTTAATGCTCAGACAGAGATAGTCGGATATGTACCTGTTGGGGTGGCCTTCGGCGACGAGTTTCAGAACTTCTCGCTCGCGGTGGGTCAGCGTGTCCCAGGTGCTGCTGACATCGTCTTCCTTGCCGGTGCTCAAGTAACCATGGATCACTTTGCCGGAGATGTCGGGGCTCAAATATGTCTTTCCATTGAGGATGCTACGAACCGCCACCCGCAATTCATCGTGCGATGCATCCTTGAGGATGTAGCCGTCGGCACCGGCCCGCAGACTCTCATGAATGTATTCGTCGGTCTTGTGCATGGTCACCACCAGTACGCGCGTGTCGGGATTGCGCCGCTTGATGTCCCTCATGGCCTCGATGCCATTCATGCCCGGCATGGAGAGATCCATCAGGACCAGATGTGGCTCGAGCGCTGCGATGGCGCGGATGGCATCGCGTCCATTGCCAGCTTCTCCGACGATCTCCAGGTCGGGATCCAGCGACAACAAGGCACGCAGCCCTGCTCGAAGCAGAGTGTGGTCCTCAACGAGGAAAATTCGATGTTTCTCACCCATGATGACCCTCCATCAACTTTTCTGGCATTCCCACGAACCTCCGGTTCCCATATGGGCGATGCCCCCACAAGCTAGCCTGGCGCCTGCATGAACACCCAGTCCGAGTATTTCATCATGCTCTCAAAATGCCTGTCCGGCAGCCCGAAATTGCTCTTTTTCAGCGGCTCGTCGTTGGACAGGCTATGCACCCCGTAAATCTCCCCGCCCGGTCCGGTAATCAAGCCCCACTCTGCGTTGCCCGTCATCGGATCCACGTCGATTTTTCGCAGGTAGCGCTGAATTCCTGGATAGCGTGGATCCTGCAGCAACTCTTCCAGATGCAGGGGCGCGCGCCTGGCTTTACCCGGCGTATGCTTGGCATAGCGGTTGAGGGCAAGCCGAAACTGCTGCCCGATGAAGAGTAGTTGCTGCTCTTTTTCTCGCTTTTGCAGCGTATGCCAAACCTGCCCAGAAGCAGCGAGGGCAATCCCCATCAGGGCGACAAGTACCAGCACGCCGATATAGGTGAATCCCCGTTCACGCCGAAAAACAGAGACCCGCTTGGCCGCGGGCAAAGCTGCTGTGTGATTCTGAGGCGAGTGATTCATGTTGTCAAAAGCCTCGCGGCTACCAGTTTTGATATTCCGTGCCATCCCGCGCGATGCCCTGGGCGCCGCTCTTGACGTCATACACGCCGCCCATTTCGGGCTGGGGCGGCGGTATGCCGACCCAGGTCGCGTTGCTATCTGTGATCGGGTCAACTGGCATGCTGCGCAAGTATTTGGTGCTGACCAGTTCATCAAGCGCAGCGGGATACTTGCCCTTGTCACCATAATATTTATCCAGGGTGTCTCGCAGCAGGGCGAGGTTCTGCTGCAACACCGCCTCGCGGGATTTTTCCAGGCTGGAAAAGTAGCGCGGCATGGCCATGGTGAGCAGCGTCGCGATCACCGCCAGCACGACCAGCAGTTCAATCAGGGTGAAGCCGGATTTTTTTCTTTCTGGTGTCATGTCCGTCTCGCCTTCTTACCATCTCACGTAGGGAATGCCATTCAGACCCGTGCCGGACGCCAGCGAATGAACGTCGAATACGTCTTCGCCTTCCTCCGGCGCCTCAGGGCTGCTTACATAGCTGCGTTTGCCCCAGGTTTCCTCATCCGGTCGTGTCGGGTCGGTAAAAAACGGATCGCGTGGAATGCGCCGCAGAAAGTAAATCCGCTTCTTCCTGTCCGGGCTGCTCGCATCGGGTACCCCGTCAATCAGCACCTGCAGGGACCTGGGATAGCCGGACTCCTGCATAGCGCTTGAAATCCGGCCTTCTTCGACGGCCTGCTTGTGGGCGTCCAGGGCAGTTCGCATCTCCCTCAACGCCAGACGCAGTTCGTGCTCCTTGCTGCGTTTCACGGTCACTTCTGCCAGAGGCAAGGTGACCGATGCCAGCAGACTGACAATCGCCACCGTCACCATCATCTCGATCAGGGTGAAGCCAGACCACTTCGAGGCGAAGTGTGCACTCATGGCATCACCTTGATGACATGAGGATCAGGCGTGGTCGCCGTCAGCGCCTCGCCGCCCGGTCCGCTGGGTGCCAAACGGCCCACGACGATCTGCGAACGGGGATTGGCCGTGATAGCCTCAAATACCAGGGTGACCAGACTGCCCGTCCCGCTCGCTCCACCCGCCCCTCCGCTCGAGATATCCAGTTGGATCTGGCCACTCGCCTGATTGATGGTTTTGGTCAAGACGGATTGCATGTTGTCCTGTTGGAGGAAACCGCCTTCCACCACATCGACCGCCTTGAACACGTCGGGGTCGAAACCCACCAGCAGATCAAGACGGTTCATCGACTGCACAGAGTTGACGTTCAGCGTCAGGTTGACCGTTTCACCCGGTTTCACCTGCGCGGGGCCTTGCCAGGACAGCGTAACGGGGTTGACCGTCGCGGCGACCGGCGGGCCGGGCGGGACATCCCGGCGCGGCGCGACCGTCGGGCGCGGACGCGCCAGGGGCGTTGCAGATGCGCTGCTGGTGACGGCCACGCTACCCAAGGATTTGATGTTAAGCGTGCCGCTGCGCAGGCTGGACTCGGTGCCTGCCCAATACTCCACTTCGCTGAAGTCGGGCAGGCGCGCGCTCCCCACGATACGGGGGGTGATGGACAGTACGATTTCGGTTTTCGTGCCGCCGTCCTTGTGACTCGAGAACAGCCGGCCGATCACTGGCAGCTGGCCGAGGCCGGGCACCTTGCTGGCGATCTTGCGATCCTCGTCGCTGATCAGGCCTGCCAGAATTTGCGTTTCACCGTCTTTCAGGCGCAGCACCGTGCTGGCGTTGCGCGTGCCAACTTCATAAGCAAGCGTGCCGGATTGCGAGTTGGGCACTTCCTTGATGATGGAACTGACATCCAGCCCCACCTTGATCACGACTTCATTGTCTCGATGGATGTCGGGTTCCACTTCCAGCTTCAGGCCGACGTCCAGGTACTGCACGCTTCCGGTGATGACTGGAGTGCCGGTCGAGACCGGCGTCACCGCATTGGTGATCACCGGCACCCGGCTGCCAATCATTATTTTTGCCTTCTCGCGGTTACGCACCCGGATGCGCGGGCTAGCAAGGACGTTGGTGTCGCCATCTTCCAGTTTGAGGTTGAGCGTGGCGCTCAACGGGCTTGCCAGCAACTCGTTGCTGCCCAATCCCCGCAGCTGCCCCAGGGTGGTAGCGCTCGCCGGCGTGCTCAGGGTAAAGCTGCTGGGCCACTTGATTCCCAACTCGCTCAGACGCGAGGTGCTCACTTCCAGCACTTCCACTTCCAGCATGACTTCGGGCTCCGCGATGTCCTGATCAGCGACCATTTTTTCCGCCAGGCGGATCGCATCGGGGGTGTCGCGCATCATGATGGAGTTGGTCTTCTCGTGGATGAAAATATCCTTGGTTTTCAGCAGCGTCTTGATCATGGTCAGCATCTGCTTGGGATCGGCATTGGTCAGATGAAAGCTCCTGATTTTCAAGTCCTGGTAGTCCTTGAGTTTGGCTGCGGTGCCGGGATAGATGAACACCGTGTTGTCGCTGATGACCTTCTTTTCCAGCTGGTTTTGCAGCAGGATCAGGTTGATGGTGTCTTCCACGGACACGTCCTTGACGAAAATCGAGGTTTTCAGATCAGGCTTGACGTCCCGGTCCAGCAGCACGTTGATCCCACTGGTGCGCGACAGCGCCTCGAACACCATCTTAAGATTGGCGTCACGGAATTGCAGGGTGACCGGCTTGGTGAACTTCGCCTTGAGCGAGGGCTCAGTCAGCGCTTCCTTGGCCACCTGCTCGTCGATTTTTTGCTGCAATAGCAGAGCTTTCCCGTTCTTTGGATTTCCCAGCAAGACCGGTTTGAGGGCGGCCCGCGCGGCGTCGGTATCTCGCTGTTTGAGCAGGGCTTCCGCGCGTTGCAGCGCTGCGTCGTGACGGCCGTCCATTTGCAGCATTTCGAGGCCGAGCACAGCCCGGCTGTTGGCCGGATCGATGCCCAGAATGCGCTCAAACATGGCCTGCGCAGCCGCTTGTCGACCGGACGCCCGTTCGCTGTTGGCCGTTGCCAGCATGCGAGTCACCGTCTGCTCGCGGCTGCGCAGCAGATCCGCACGATAAGACAGGTTGTCAGGGGCGGCACGGCTGGCTTCGGTCAGCTTGTTCAAGCTTTCCTCGGCGCGCCCTTCGGCCAGCAGCGCCAGTCCATCCTCATGCAGCTGATGGCCGGCGCATCCCGTTAGAAAGGCCGCCAGCAGCGCGAACCGCATGACGATGGCGCCCATGAACTTCACCTCGGCAGCATTCATCATGTTCCCCCTGCACTGATGGTTTGCTTGATATCCAACGGCAGGTAGGTCAATTCCAGCTGCCCGCCGCCCAGACGCTCCACGCGGTAGGTGTTGTCAATCACGTCCCCCTCGGCGACGGTGTAAATCCGGTCTCCCTTGACCAGCAAAATGATCCGCATCCCGCCTTCTTCATAACGCCCCATGAAACTGAACGGCATCGGCGGGGCAGCGGGGGGCGGCGGGGGCAGGGGCTTGGACAGCGGCTTGGGCGGCGGCGGGGGCGGCGGCACATGCCAGGTCATCGCCCCGAACGCATTGCTGGCCACCTTGTCGGCGTCCGCGGGTGCATCCGGCCGCTGCAGGCGTTCCAGATCAATGCCTGGCTGTGGATGCACCGGCTCTCTGGACACGGCTGGCATGCGCGTTATCGGCGGCAGCACCGGTTTGTCGCCGGGCTTCTCGCCCTTTCCGGAAGCGCCTGACAGGACGATCGTCACGGCCAGCACACCGAACAGGGCGATCTGTCGCCACGGCCGCGCGCTCATGAAGCTTTCCCCAGAAAAATGACCAGCCTGACTTTGGCATCGACCAACGGATCGCCGACCTTCTGGCGTTCGAACTGCACCTGTTCTAGCGAAACGATCGGTATCTCGGCGCGCAGATCGGAAAGAAACCTGCGTATTGTTTGATACTCGCCCTTGAGCGGCAGGCTCATCTGGAAACGGGTCAGTTTGCCGGCTTTGTCGCGTTCCGCCTTGTACTCGGCCTGTTGCAGAGTGAGCCCGTCGCGCTGGGCGATGGCGACGATCTTGCCGACCCACTCGGTCGCGTCATGCTCGCTGGGGAAAAATCGGTAATAGGCCGCGAGTTGTTCGCCCAGCGGACGCGCGCTGTCATTCGGGGCCTGGCCCCCTTGGACAACTCGCTCATGCAGCGAACTGGCACGCAGTCGGGCCGCTTCCAGCCGCTGCTGCGCTGGTTGCACGGTCGAGAGATAGAGCGCTAGGCACATCACAAGCCCCACCGCACCGGCGGCGCCCGGCCAGCCCATTTGGGAGCCCCTGTGTCTTGAAAGGGAAGGCAGACGAAGATTCATCACGGTGCAGCCTCCTTCCAGTGGGCGAGCAGGGAAAATCGTACCGGCTTTTCGGGGTCGTCCTTCTGAATCTGGTGGTTCTGCAGCATGACGCTGCCAAACACTTCGCGCGTCGAGAGTTGCTTCACGTAATCCAGCAAAGCGTTGAAGTCCTTCGCTTCGCCGCTGATTTTCACCGTGCCTTTGTGCAGGTCAGGCTCCAGGGACAGCAGCGCAATGCTTTTCTCGCCCGAGGTTTCTACTGCATTGAACAGCGCGTTCCAGGGCAGGCCAAGCTGGCGCACAACTTGGTTGGCCTGTTCGACTTCCAGCCTCTGCGCACGCACTGCCTGTTCCGTGAGGGGTCGCGACACAAGCGCGCGGCGACTGGACAGCCGTTCGTTGTGCTCGACCTTGCTTTCCCAGAAGGCGATCTGTTGATTCAGCGTTTGGTAATAGCCGCCTATCAAGGCGAGCGCGACCAGCGCTACGACCAGCAACCCCAGCCCCAGCCACGGCACGGGTTTAAAGACACGCTGGTAATCGAGGTGCAGGGCATGCATCGCTGTTCACCTCGCAACTGCCATGGTGAAACGCCCGCCTTGCGCCGACGCGGCACCGGACGCCAACCCGGGGCTGAACGCATGGAACTGCCAGGGATGGATTTCCGGGAGCGCAGTGTCATCAGATTCCACGTTCCACACATAAACCTCATGCGGCACCGCCGGGTCATCGGCCAGATACGCTTCCCGCTCGAGAATCAGTGGGAGTTCTTCACGCCATGTGCTGTCGACCCGCAGGCTGCGCACCCGTGACCAGTGCCCGTTGCGTAGCAAGGCAAGACACAGATTACCCGGTTCAAGCAGCGCAAACCATGCGCTGTGCTGCTGCAGGTGGACTCTGAGGCTGTTGAAGGCCGCCATCAGATGGGGCTGTATGGATCGCAGGGTGACGCCTGCCCCGTTAAACACGCCTCTCAGGGCATCAAGCAACTCCGCATCCACCGCGCTGGCCAGTCTGGACATTTCAGGCTGTCGATCGCCCAGGCGCAGTTCCCACTGCAGGGCGGCTTTCCCATACACCCTGATGAAGCAATGCCGGGCGAAGGACAAGTCCTCTTGCGCATCGGCCAGTTCGCCCCGCCAGGGCACCACGGCGTAGCGCAAGAAATGATTGGACAGGATCACCGTGGCCGTGGTCTTGCCGTCTGCACAGCCAGGCAGTGCACTCTCCAGTGCCTGTAATGCAGCGCGCCACAGCTGGGCGCCGGTTGCGCTGTCACAGGACGCAATGTGCGGGTCGTGGATGGTTCGGCGCAGACCGCGCAAGGTCAGCGTGCGCTGCACCGGCAGCAACGTCACTTGGTTGGGGCAAACCAGCACTCGCAATTCATTGTGCAACCAGGGTGACACGGTTGATCTCCTCCAAGGTGGTTTCGCCCCGCCCTACCATCTCCAGCGCAATGTCGCGCAAAAAGCGGGTGCCGTTGCGTGCTGCGGCCTCGCGAATGACGCGTATCGGCTGACGGGCAATGATGGCTTCGCGGATTTCGTCGTTGAGATGCAGAATTTCGCCGATGGCGCGGCGTCCCTTGAAGCCGGTGCCGCGACAATGTCCGCAGCCATGTCCGGAACGGAAGGTCATGTTGCGTGCCAGCTCCGTGGGGATGCCGGAATCCGCCAGTAAGCGGGCATCGGGCTGATCCGCGTCGGCGCAATGCGGGCAGCTCATCCGCAACAGGCGCTGCGCCATGATGCCGTTCATGGCAGAAACGAAGCTGTAGGGGTCGACCCCCATGTGGATGAAGCGGCCGATCACATCGAACACATTGTTGGCGTGCACAGTCGTGAACACCAGGTGGCCGGTCAATGCCGACTGCACCGCAATCTGCGCGGTTTCAGGATCACGGATCTCGCCGACCATGATCTTGTCCGGATCATGCCGCAGGATGGAACGAAGGCCGCGGGCAAAGGTCAGCCCCTTCTTCTCGTTGACCGGAATTTGCAGGACGCCGGGCAATTGGTATTCGACCGGGTCCTCAATGGTGACGATCTTGTCCTGGCCGTGATTGATCTCGGTGATCGCGGCGTACAACGTGGTGGTCTTGCCCGACCCGGTGGGGCCGGTCACCAGCAGCATGCCGTAGGCCTCGCTGGCCAGGCGGCGCAGCTGGCTCAGCGTGTGCTCGTCGAATCCGAGATAGTCCAGGCGCAGCCCCTTCATCTGGTCAGACAGGGCTTGCTTGTCAAGGATGCGCAGCACCGCATCCTCGCCGAAGATACTGGGCATGATGGACACGCGGAAATCCACCTCGTGCCCTTGCACCGACACCTGGAAGCGGCCGTCCTGGGGTATTCGGCGCTCGGCGATGTCGAGTTCGGACATGATCTTGATGCGGGAAATTACCTGCTCGGCCAGTTCCAGCCCCGCCAGCGATCCGACCGTGCTTAGCACACCGTCGATGCGGTAGCGGATACTCAGGCCCCCCGGCGTGGTCTCCAGATGAATATCGCTCACCGACGCTTTCAGGGCGTCGTACACCGTCGAGTGCACCAGCTTGACCACCGGGCTGGTGTCTTCGCTGATGCTCTTGAATGACAGGTCGGCGGCCCCGCTCTGAGCACTGAGGTCGCGGTCACCACTGGGCAGCAGGCCATCCATGGCATGCAGCGTTTCCTCGTGGCGGGCCAGATATGCCGCCACGTCGGCACGATGGGCCAGACACCAGCGGAAACGGTCGGCCACGCGCTGCTCAGCCCATGCCTGAAGACCGCTATTAAAAGGATTGGCCATGACCAGCACCAGCGCATTGTTCTCGTCGCGCAGGGCCACGCACTCGCGTTCCAGTGCCTCGGCGAAAGGCAGCACGTCGAAGGCGGGGGCCATGCGGTGCAGTGCCTCCATCGCGGCGGCGGGGTAATGCAGCGTCGTCGCCAGCGTCTGCACAAAACGCTGCGGATCGAGTCCGGATTGTTCCTCCAGCACGTCCACGGTGGCGCGCTGCGTCTGCTGTGCCGCACTGCGCGCCGCGTGCACCTGCGCCAGCGAAAACCCCGGCCCGGTGCTGACATCGATGGGCTCTGCCATATTCACTGGATGCTCCCCGCAAGTTCGAAGATCGGGAAATACATCAGCACCACGATGCCGCCGATGATCAGTCCAATAAACACCATCAGCAAGGGCTCGAACAGCTTGGTGAAGCGCTCCACCCAGCGCGCTGTCTCGTCCTCGTAAAACGCCGCGATGCGCTCCATCATCTCGCCCATGCGCCCGGTGCGTTCGCCCACGCGAAGCATGCGCGAAGCCACGGGAGTGGTGAGGCCGTATTGCTCCATGGCGCTGGAAAGCGCATGGCCTTCACGGATGCTCGCCGAGGCCAGCGCCAGCTGGCCCCGCAGGGAAGACTCCAGCAGGTCGGACACCATCTGCAGGGAAGTCAACACCGGCATGCCTCCGCGCAGTAGCATGCCGAGCGAACGGTAAAAGCGGGCGAGCTGAAAAACATGCAGCCGTCTGCCGAGGCTGGGCAGTTGCCACAGTTTGCGCATCAGCCACTGCTTGCTGGCTGGGCGAGTGGCCATGTAGATCGCGCCGAGGAGCGCCAGCAAGGCGACCGTCAGAATGGCTGCGCCATTGGCGTCCAGCATCTGGCCCCAGCGTATCAGCAGCCGTGACATCAGCGGCAAGTCACCGCCGATATCGCCATAGATATGGCTGAAACGCGGCACCACGTACACCATCAGAAACAGCGTCACCAGCGCGCCGACACCGGCCAGCAGGAGTGGATAGATGGAGGCACTGACCACCTGCCGCTTGACGGCGTCCATCTGCGATTGATAGGCGACATAGCGCGCCAATGCTTCGGGCAAGCCGCCGGTTTTCTCGCAGGCGCGCACGGTGGCCACATACAGCAGCGGAAAATTCGCTGGCGAATGCTGCAACGCGTGAGAAAAGGTATGCCCTTCATAGAGGCTGGCGATAATCTGCCCCAGCGTTTTCCGGATGTCGGGTTGCTGCTCCTTTTCGGCCAGAGTTTCCAGTGACTCCACCAGCGACAGCCCCGCTTCCAGCAGGGCCAGCAATTCCTGACTGAACAGGACCAGCGGAAATCTGCCCGTGCCGGGCTTGCGCCACGCCGGCCAGCCTGCTTTCGGCTTGATCGCGATGACGGTATACCCCTGCTCTTTCGCCTGGATCGCGGCATCGCCGACGTCCACGGCTTCCAGCGCGAATGCCGTCAGCTCGTCTTCGCCGCGTAATGCCTTCACCTCATAGCGCATGGTGTTTCCCCCACATCGGACCGCTGCTTGCCTGGTCGCCTGATCACACGTGAATTGCCTACTGCCAGTTCGTTATTTCGGCGGCTTCTCCCTCGCCGCCGGGCTTGCCATCCTTGCCGTAAGACAACAAGTCGTATTCCCCATGCTCGCCCGGCATGATGAACACGTAGGGCTTGCCCCACGGGTCGGGCGGAACCGATTTATTCAGGTACGGACCATCCCATTTGGCCTCGTTGACCGGTCGTTCGACGAGAGCCACCAGCCCCTGCTCCGTGCTGGGGTAGTGCCCGTTGTCCAGCCGGAACTGATCCAGCGCCTTGCCCAGCGCGTTGATCTGGGCCCGTGTCGCCTTGACCTCCGACTTGCCGATCTGGGAAAAGTATTTGGGCCCGACGTAGCCGACCAGCAGACCGATGATCACCATGACCACCAGCAATTCAAGCAGAGTAAAACCGCGCCTCTTTCGGCGTTCGGAGCCCCCGCCGCTGCCGCACCCTGTCTTCTGCATTTCCACACCCTCCCGTACCCGCCCCAATCCGACCATCACCGACAAATGTCCTACAGGCGTTGTCCTTACTTTAGCGCCACAGGTGCAGTGTGGCTCTGGGTGAATCACCGTATACGTTCATACGTAGTACACGGTATTTTTCAGGTAGTGCAACTGCGTAGCAGCGGTCGGCCGAGACGGCTCATGTGTCCTACGGCGAATCGGATGCGGGACAGGAATCGGCTTCAGCCGAGAAATTGCCTGCAAGGCCACGACACCCGGATGCCGGTGCCTTGCCCGGGGACGGACTCAAGGTGGTAGGTTCCACCTGAAAACAATGCGCGCTTCTTCATGCTAAACAGTCCTAGCCCCCTGGTCACACCTTCGGCACACACGATGCTGTCCGGAGCAAAGCCACAGCCATTGTCCTCAATCAGAAGATGCAACACATCATCGATACGGTCAAGACGGACGCATACCCGGTCGGCCGCAGCGTGCTTGATGATGTTGTTGGTAGCTTCCTGGAGAATGCGATAGAGAGTGATATGCAGTGGCAACGGTATTTCGTGTTCGGCAACATTGAACGCCGTCTCGACAACAATATCGCCGCACGTGGCTACGAATTCACGGAAAAACCAAGACAGGGTGGCCAGGATGCCCAGATCATCGAGTATCGACGGCCGCAAATCCGTGGAAACGCGGCGCAACTCGTCCAATGCATCCCCGACCCGGGGCATTAGCTGTTGCAGCGACTTCCTTGCCTCGTCGGTCGCGCCTGCGGCCAGAAGCTTGGCGAAATTTTCGATCGAGAGTTTGATCAGGCTCAGGGACTGCCCCAACCCATCGTGTAAATCCAACGCAATCCGCCTCCGCTCATGCTCCTGGATCGACACCATCAGGCCGGATAGTCGTCGCAGCTCCATGAGTTCCTGGCGCTCCAATGCGCTCAGTTCTCCAGCATCGTTGGACGCCCTGGTCGTCGTTGGTTGCGCTTTACGCACCCAGCTCAGGATACTGGTGATGTGGCAGCCAAACTCTTTGGCCAAGTCGCCGGGGTTGCGCCCAGCTTGGACCAGTTCGACCATTTGCTGACGAAATGGCGGCAAGTACGACGATTTAGTAACAGGCATTTCGAACTCCGTCTTTGAGAACAATAAGGTGTCCGTGACATGAGGTCTACTTCACATAAGACGACCCACTCAAGTCTGCTCTTCGGTTCAAACCCTGGCATCAGCTGTCAGCCGCATCAACTCAGATACCCCTCAAAGATTTTCTCTTCCCGGCGCATAGCCATCTTGCGTTTTCTCAATTTGTATCCTTTTGTATCCTGCAATCTATAAGTTCAATCAGTCGCAATGGCGTATGCCATCGGGCCCATCTCCGACTGGACTTCACCCGGACAGCTTGGCAAAGTACGTGGCGGCCTTTTTTGGGATGTCACGCTCCTCGTTGGCCCTTTTAAGTTCAGCCTTGAGCCGGGACATCTCAGCCTTGAGGGATGCGTTTTCGCCGCTGCCCACACCTTGCTGTTGTTTAGCGAGGCGCACCCAAAGGTAAAGGCTTTTGTCCGACACGCCCAAGCGCTTGGCCACATCCACCACCCCATGACCACGGTCGGCCACTTGCTTTACTGCCTCAGTTCTCAAGTCCGCTCGGCATCTGACTCTCACCATAATCAACTCACTAATTCAACTTCGACCTTGACAGGTTTCTGTTCAAGCGAGTGAAGTCCAGCAACTGCTTGATACTGAAGGACAATTCAAGGCCCCAAGGCTATGCAAGCCCGCTGAAAATTTCATTGACTGCATCCGCGAAAATGCAGTGACAAAAGCCTATCCAACACGCCAAGCCATAGATGCAAAACGATATTTCCGACAACAAGAAACCCGCTGCCGGGGTCGCTGAACATACCCCCATGATGGCCCAGTACCTCGGCCTCAAAGCCGACTACCCGGACACGCTGTTGCTGTACCGCATGGGCGACTTCTACGAAGTGTTTTATGCCGACGCCGAGAAGGCCGCCCGGCTGCTCAACATCACACTGACCCAGCGCGGCCAATCGGGCGGGCAACCGGTGGTGATGGCGGGCGTGCCGTTTCATTCGGTGGAAACCTACCTGGCCCGGCTCATCAAACTGGGTGAATCGGTGGCCATCTGCGAGCAGGTGGGCGAAGTCACCGGCAAGGGACCGGTGGAGCGCAAAGTGGTGCGCGTGGTCACGCCCGGCACGCTGACCGACATGGAGCTGCTGAGCGACAAGACCGAGTCGCTCCTGCTCGCTGTGCACCAGGGCCCGCGCAATACCTGCGGCCTCGCCTGGCTGAGCGTGACGCAGGGCGAGGTGCATCTGGCCGAATGCGCGCCCGACGAGGTGGCGGAATGGGTGGCGCGCATCAGCCCTGGCGAAATGCTGTTCAGCGCCGGGGCCACGCCGGCCTTTGAAGCCCGCTTGCGCGGCCTGCAGGCTTCCGGGGCGATGTCCATCACCGTGCGGCCTGACTGGCAATTTGATCCAGCCCTGGGCGAGCGCAAACTGCTGGCGCAGCTCCAGGCCGCCAGCCTGGCGCCCTGGCAGGCGCAGGAGCTGCCGCAGGCGCACGCGGCGGCCGCCGCCCTGCTGGGCTACGCCGAACACACGCAGGGCCGTGCCCTGACGCACGTCCACAGCGTGCGGGTGCAGCGCAATGACGAGTTGATTGATCTGCCACAAACCACCCGGCGCAACCTCGAACTCCTGCAGACCCTGCGCGGCGAAGACCAGCCCACGCTGTTTTCGCTGCTCGACACCTGCATGACCGGCATGGGCAGCCGCCTGCTGAAAAACTGGCTGCTGTCGCCGCGGCGCGACCGCAGCGAGGCGCAGCAACGCCTGAACGCCATTGCCGCACTGCAACGGGGTCCGTGGGCCAGACTGCGCGAGCAACTCAAGGGCAGCACGGATGTGGAACGCATCACGGCCCGCATTGCGCTGCGCCAGGTGCGTCCGCGTGAGCTGGTGGCCTTGCAGCTGACGCTACAAAAAACAGAGCTACTCGCGCCCATTCTACGGGGGCTAGAGGCCTATTTGACTCATATTTCCGGGCAGCTCCTGCCCCCCCGGGACTGCGCCGAATTGCTCAGCCGCGCCATTGACCCGGAGCCCGCTGTGCTGGTGCGTGATGGCGGCGTGATCGCCACCGGCTTCGATGCCGAGCTGGACGAGCTGCGTGCCATTCAAACCAACTGCGACAGCTTTCTGCTCGACCTCGAAGGACGCGAGAAAGCCCGTACCGGCATTGCGAACTTGCGCGTGCAGTTCAACAAGGTGCATGGCTTCTTCATCGAGGTCACGCAGGGGCAAGTCGACAAGGTGCCCGACGACTACCGTCGCCGCCAGACGCTCAAGAATGCCGAGCGTTTCATCACTCCGGAACTCAAAGCCTTTGAAGACAAGGCCCTGAGTGCGCAGGAGCGTGCCCTGGCGCGTGAGAAATGGCTGTACGAACAGGTGCTGGACCAACTGCAGGTGTTCGTGCCAGCGCTGACGCAGGTGGCACGCGCTCTGGCCACGCTGGACGCGCTCTGCGCCCTGACCGAGCGCGCCCTGACGCTGGACTGGTGCGCCCCGCAGTTCGTCAAGGAACCGTGCCTGGACATCACGCAGGGCCGCCACCCTGTCGTGCAGGCGCGCCTGGCGGAGACCAGCAGCGGCGCCTTCATCGCCAACGACACACGCATGGGGCCCAAGCAGCGCATGCAGATCATCACCGGCCCCAATATGGGCGGCAAGTCCACCTACATGCGCCAGATCGCCGTCATCGTGCTGCTGGCCAGCATGGGCAGCTATGTGCCGGCCAGCGCCTGCCGCCTGGGTCCGATCGACGCCATCCACACCCGCATCGGCGCCGCCGACGACCTGGCGAACGCCCAGTCCACCTTCATGCTGGAGATGCTGGAAGGTGCGCAGATATTGCACGCCGCCACGCCCAACTCGCTGGTGCTGATGGACGAAATTGGCCGCGGCACCTCCACTTTTGACGGCCTGGCACTGGCCTCGGCCATTGCCAGCCAATTGCATGACAAGACGCAGGCCTACACCCTGTTTGCCACCCACTACTTCGAGCTGACCGAGTTCCCGGCCAGGCACCACGCCGCCGTCAACGTGCACGTCAGCGCCGTCGAGTCCGGCCGCGACATCGTGTTTTTGCATGAAATCCAGCCCGGCCCGGCCAGCAAGAGCTACGGCATTCAGGTGGCACGGCTGGCCGGCATGCCCGCGGCGGTGGTGAACCAGGCGCGCCACACGCTGGAGGCGCTGGAAGCCCAGGCCACGCAAGCCCATGCCCAGGTGGACCTGTTTGCCGCACCGCCCGCGGCAGAAAGCACGGCTGTCAGCGCCGTAGAATTGAGCCTTGCCAACATCGACCCCGATGCCCTGAGCCCACGCGAGGCGCTGGATGCGCTCTACGGCCTCAAGAAACTAATCTCGCAGGGACAAACCTGACGATCTGACCCACCTACCCCAGGACTTCCATGACCTACTGCGTCGCCATCAAACTCAACGCCGGACTGGTGTTCCTCTCCGACTCGCGCACCAACGCCGGGCTGGACCAGATCAGCACCTTTCGCAAAATGATCGTCTACGAGAAGCCCGACGACCGCTTCATGGTGCTGCTGTCGGCCGGCAACCTGAGCATCTCGCAATCGGTGCGCGAGATTCTGCAGATTGAGCAGCTCAAGGAGCACGCGGAAAGCGAGCCCATCACCATCTGGAACGCCAGGAGCATGTTTGACGCCGCGCGCGTGCTGGGCTCGGCGATTCGCCACGTCTACGACCGCGATGCCGCTTCGCTCAAGCAGGCCGGGGTTGAATTCAACGTGTCCTTGATTTTTGGCGGCCAGATCAAGGGCGAAGGCATGCGCCTGTTTCAGGTGTACTCGGCCGGCAACTTCATTGAGGCAACGCCCGAGACGCCGTACTTCCAGGCGGGCGAATCCAAATACGGCAAGCCCGTGCTGGACCGCGTCATCACACCCGACACCCCACTGGATGAAGCTGCCAAGTGCGCGCTGGTGTCGATGGACTCCACGCTCAAGTCCAACCTGTCAGTAGGTTTGCCGCTGGACATGGTGGTGTATGAAGCCAACCAGTTCCAGACCGACAAGATCGTGTGCATCGATGAGAACAACCCCTATTTCAGGATGCTGCATGGCAGTTGGGGGCAAAAGCTGCGTCAAGTGTTTGACAGCATTGAAGACCCGATGTGGAACGGTGAGCAAACCGAGGTGCCGCTGATGACGCAGTCCGGGCGCAACCGGCCGCTCAAGAAGATCAGCACCCCCCAGGAAAAACTGATCTGACCCATGCCCCTCATCATCTTCTCCCACGCCAACAGTTTTGCCGCCAGCACCTATGGGGTTTTGTTCAAGAGTCTGAAGTCACGCGGTTTCACCGTCAAGGCGGTCGAGAAATTTGGCCACGATGCCAAATACCCTGTCACCAACAACTGGCCGCATTTGGTCCAGCAGCTCCTCGACTTCGCAAAAGCCGAAGTCGACAAGGCCGGTAAGCCGGCATTCCTGGTCGGCCATTCATTTGGCGGGTTTGTCAGCCTGATGGCCGCCGCGCGCGCGCCCGAGCTGGCCTGTGGCGTGGTGCTGGTCGATTCCCCCATCCTGGGCGGCTGGCGCGCCACCACGCTGGGTGTCATGAAAAGCGCGCAGATGGTGGGGGCGGTTTCACCCGGCGCGGTCAGCCGCCAGCGCCGCAACAACTGGCCCAGCCAGGAGGCGGCACTGGAGCACTTTCGCCACAAGAAAGCCTTTGCCAAGTGGGACCCGCAGGTGCTGCACGACTACATCGCCCACGGCACCCATGACGAGGGCCGGGGTGATGAAAAAAAACGGGTGCTAAGCTTTGACCGCGCGGTGGAGACCGCTATCTACGACACCGTGCCCGACAACCTGGACCGGCTGTTTCGCCGTCATCCCATCAAGTGCCCGGTCGCCTTCATTGGCGGCAGCCATTCCGTTGAAATGAAGCAGGTGGGCATGGCCATGACCGAGCGCATCACCAGGGGTCGCATCATGATGCTGGACGGCAGCCACCTCTTTCCCATGGAAAAACCCATTGCCACCGCCGCTGCCATTGAAGCGGCGCTGCTCAACCTGCAGAGCCTGGGCTGAGCTGGCCCGGCCGGGCAGGCGTCAAGCCGCCCAGGTAACGACGCCGCTCCACGCGGTCGCCAGCACCACCACACCAAAGACGATGCGGTACCAGGCAAACGGCACAAAGTCGTGGGTCGACACGTAGCGAATCAGCCAGCGAATGCACAGCAGCGCGGCGAAAAACGCCGTCACGGTGCCCACCGCGAACATCGGCAGGTCCTCCCAGCGCAACAGCTCGCGCTGCTTCCACACGGAATAGGCGCCGGCCCCCATCAGGGTCGGAATCCCCAGGTAGAAACTGAATTCCGTGGCCGCCTTGCGCGACAGCCCCAGCACCAGGCCGCCGATGATGGTGGCCCCGCTACGGCTGGTGCCCGGAATCAGCGCCAGGCATTGCAGCAGCCCGACCTTGAGCGCATCCAGGTAGCTCATGTCATCCACCGTCTCCACCCGGGCGTGACGCTTGCCTGCCAGGTCCATTTCACCGTACCGTTTGCGGTGGCGGTACTCGACGGCGAGGATGATCAACCCGCCAACGATGAAGGCCATCGCCACCGGCACGGGGCGAAACAGGTTCGCCTTGATGACGGCCCCGAAACTGAGTCCCAGCACCACAGCCGGCATGAACGCGATCAGCACATTGAGTGCGAAACGCTGTGCCACCGGGTCATGCGTGATCCCCATCACGGTACGCAGCAGGCGCGCGCGGTATTCCCACATCACTGAGAACATCGCACCCGTCTGGATGGCAATCTCGAAGACCTTGGCCTTTTCGCCGGTGAAGTCCAGCAGCGATCCCGCCAGAATCAGGTGCCCGGTGGATGAAATGGGCAGGAATTCCGTCAAGCCCTCGACGACGCCCATGATGGCGGCTTTGATCAGCAGTGCGATGTCCAACAAACTCTCCAATAAAAAAGTGACTCTGACCCCCGCATTATCTGCGCGAACAGCTCACATATTCATAGCGCCGGGCCTGGCTGGCCAGCAGCCGGGAAGCCCGGTGCGTTTGCGGATGGGAGAGACAATCCAGCGGACCGCGCGGATCAGTGGTACAGCGCTTCGATCTCTGCCGCGTAGGTCTTGTAGATGCTTGAGCGGCGCACCTTCATGGTGGCGGTGACTTCGCCGTCGTCATGGTCCAGTTCCTTGGTCAGCAAGTGGAACTTTCGGATCTGCGACACCTGGGCCAGGCGCTGGTTGCCCTGGGCGATGTCGGCTTCGATCAGTTCGCGCACTTTCGGGTGTTCCACCAGCGAGCGGAAATGGGTGAACGGGATGCGCTGGGCCTCGGCCCATTTGCCCACGGTATCAATATCGATCATCACCAGCGCACCGACAAACTTGCGCCCTTCGGCCACGATGACGCATTCCTTGATGTAGGGGCTGCCCTTCATCGTGTTCTCGATCTCGGACGGCGTGAGGTTCTTGCCGCCAGCCGTGATCATGATGTCCTTGAGGCGGTCCACGATCTTGAGCTGGCCGCCCTCCTCGCGCACCACGTCGCCGGTGTGCAGCCAGCCGTCCCGGATGCTGGTGGCCGTGGCCTCGGGGTTTTTGTAGTAACCGGCGAACACCATGTCTCCCCGAATCTGGAATTCACCTGCCTCGCCGATACGCCACTCGACGCCCTGGGTGGGCGTGCCTACCGTGCCGACGATCACCTGGTCCAGCGGATGGCCGGTGACCATGCCGGTGGATTCGGTCAGGCCATACACCTCGACCAGCGGCACGCCCAGCACGCGGAAGAAGCGCACCACATCGGGTGGAATCGGCGCGGCGCCGGTGAGTGCCACCTGGGCATTGCGCAGACCAATGAAATTCTGCAGTGCGCGAAAGATGCTCCAGTAGCTCGCGAAGTACACCAGTTTCTCGCCGGCAGTCCAGGCGCTGCGCGGCTTTTCAGCCAGGGGCTTGCAGGCCGTATAGGCCTTGTTGAACAGCCAACGGCGCAGGCCACCCGCCTCCTGCAGCTTGATGCTGATGGAGGCGTGCATCTTCTCCCAGATGCGCGGCACGCCCAGAAACATGGTGGGCGCCACTTCGCGCAAGTCTTCCTGCACCGTGCGGATGGATTCGCCAAAGTTGACCTGCGAGCCGGTGTAGAGGGGCACGAAGGTGGTCAGCATCTGCTCAGCCACATGGCACAGCGGCAGGTAGGACAGGTGGCTGGTGTCTTGCGTAAGGCGCAGCCGCTCCACGATGCCGGGCACCACGCCGCGGATGTTGCGGTAGGAAATCATGGCGCCCTTGGGCTTGCCGGTGGAACCCGAGGTGTAGATCATCAGGCCCACATCGTCGAGCGTCTGCCGGGCCAGGGCTTCGTCAATCAGCGCCGGGTTGCCGGCGACGGCACCCATCTGCTCCACCTCGTCGAAGGTGGCAATCAGCCGGCGCGCCTCAGCCGCAAAGCTGCGCAGGCCCTTGGTCTCCATGACCACGATCTTGCGCAGGCGTGGCAACTGGTCCAGCGCTTCGAGGACCTTGTCGGTCTGCTCCTGGTCTTCGCAGACCATGATTTCAATGTCGGCATGGCCCACCACATAGGCCACCTCGGAGGTCGGGCTGGTGGGGTACACGCCCACCGTGACGGCACCGACCAGGCCGGCGCCCATCTGCGCCAGCACCCATTCAATGCGGTTTTCGGAGATCACGCCGACATGGCCACCCTCGGGCAGACCCAGGGCGCGCAGGCCCAGGCCGAAATGGCAGGCACGGCGGTAATAACTGGCCCAGTCGTAGGGCTTCCAGATGCCGAAGTCTTTTTGCCGGATGGCAATGCGTTCCGGCATGGTGCGTGCGCGCTCGCGCAGCATCTGCGGCAGGGTCATCTCGGGGAATGCGGGTAGTGGGTGCATAGTCAGGAAAGCCAGCGCTTGCGGCGCTTGTAATGCTTGATCTCGCGGAAGCTGCGGGCTTCGCCGCCGCCGCCCATGCCCAGGTAGAACTCGCGCACGTCGGGGTCGCTGGCCAGCCGCTCGGCGCTGCCGTCGATGACGATCTTGCCGTTTTCCATGATGTAGCCGCTGTGCGCCACGGCCAGCGCCACGGTCGCGTTCTGCTCCACCAGCAGCATGGACACGCCGCGCTCGGCGTTGATGCGCGCGATGATGGTGAAGATGTCTTCCACCAGCTTGGGCGACAGGCCGAGCGAGGGCTCGTCCAGCAGGATGAGTTCGGGCTGCGCAATCAGCGCGCGGCCGATGGCCAGCATCTGCTGCTCGCCACCCGACAGGTAGCCGGCCAGCCCCTTGCGCCGCTCGTGCAGGCGCGGGAAATAGGTGTAGACCAGGTCGAAGTCGGGTTTGACTCCGCTGCGACCTGTGAGGGCGTAGGTGGCGGCCACCAGGTTTTCTTCCACCGTGAGGTCTTCGAACACCCGGCGCCCTTCCATCACATGGCTCACGCCCTGGCGCACCAGCTGCTGGGGCGCCAGCCGCGCGGTGGGCTGGCCATTGAACAGGATGCTGCCGTTCTGCAGCTCCCCATCTTCCAGCGCCAGCAGGCCCGAAATGGCCTTGAGCGTGGTGGACTTGCCCGCCCCATTGCTACCCAGCAAGGCCACGATCTGGCCGCGCGGCACGGCCAGGGAGAGGCCGCGCAGGGCCTGCACCACCTTGTTGTAGATGACCTCGATGTTGTTGACTTCGAGGACGTGGTCCGTGCGGGGCAGGTTCATGTCCAGACGCTTGTGCTTACAGAGCGATCCAGTCGGACGCGGCCACCATCTTCTGCGCCTTCATGTCGGCCTTGTAGACCCGCCCCACCGGAATGGAGTTGCCCTTGATGGTGATTGGCACGCCAATGAGGCCGCCGGTGTCGAAGTCCTTGATGCTGTTGAGCGCAGCCTTCAGGTTCTTGCCGTTGAGCTCCTTCTTGGCGTCCAGCGTGCGCTTGGCCGCTTCGGTGAACAGCATCGCCGCCAGGAAGCCCTGGATGTAGGCCGTGCTCTGGTACTCGGGGTGCAACTGGCGGATCTTGTCGAGCATGGGCGCCTTGGCCGACGTGTCGTAGTAGTAGCGGTAGGGCATGACACCCATGAAGCCGTCACCGGCCTCGCCCATCTTCATGACGGTGGAACTGTCCATGGTCCAGAAGGTGCCCATCCACTTGCTGGTCATGCCCTGCTGCTTGCCCTGGGTGATGAATTCCGGAATGGGCGCAAGGATGTAGCCATGGAAGATGGTGTAGTCGGGCGCAGCACGGCGCAGCTTGATGACTTCGCCCGAGACGTCCACGCTGCCGGCCGGCGTCATGATCTTGACCGGCACCGACAGTCCGAGCTTCTTGGCCAGCGCTTCGCTGCTCTCGATCGGGTCGCGGCCGAATTCAGAATCCGAGTAGACGAAGGCAACCTTGGCGCCCGGCTTCTCTTTGGCAATGTGGCGCAGCAGGATGCCGAACATCTCGGTGTAATCGGGGCCCACCAGGAACTGATTCGGGTATTTGACCGGGTCGTTCAGCTCGGTGGCGAACGAGGCGCCGGCCATCATGATGTTGCCGGTGCGGTCCAGCTCCGGGTTGATGGTCTTGGAAAACGCGGTGGAGTCGCCGTAGTAGAGGTTGACCTTGTTCTGGCTGGTGATCTTCTTGAAGGCGGCCACGGATGCATCGACCTTGTAGCCCGTGTCTTCCGGCACATAGCGCAGCTTGCGGCCCTTGATGCCACCGGCGTCGTTGACCATCTTCACGTAGTCGGCAATGCCGGCATTGATGCCGACGCCGGCAAACGCGAACACACCCGTCATCGGAATGGAGCCGCCGATGACGATGTCCTCGCCGGCCTGGGCCTGGGCCAGAGGAACGACGAGCGAGGCGCCCGCTGCCAGCAGCAGCGCGCGGCGACGTTGGGAAATTTGTGATGTCTGCATGCTTATCTCCTTTTTGCTTGCTGTATCCATGGCCTGCACGGTGCGCGAACGCACTCAGTTACGGAAAGGCCACAGGTGGAAAAAGCGGCGAATGCGCCGCCACACTTCTGCGAGCCCGTGCGGCTCGAACACCAGAAACCCGATGATCAACAACCCGAACACCACGGTGCGTACGGGCGACAGGAAAACCGTGAGCGCGCTGCCGCCAGGCATCAGGTCCACCCCGAGCTTGAGCAACTCGGGCACCATGGTCATGAAGACCGCGCCCAGAATGCCGCCCAGGATGGTGCCCATGCCGCCAACGATGATGGCGGCCAGGAAGAAGATCGACATGGTCAGCGGAAAACTCTCGGGCGTGACCACGCGAAAAAAGTAGGCCCACAGGCCGCCAGCCACGCCCGCGTAGAACGACGACAGACCGAACGACAGCAGCTTGTAGCGCAGCAGCGGAATACCCAGCACCTCGGCCGAGATGTCGCGGTCGCGGATGGCAATGAAGGCCCGCCCGACCCGCGTGCGAAACAGATTCGTCGCGCCCAGCAGCATCAGCACCATGACCGGCACGATCACCCAGTACAGCCGGAACGAGGTGTCCAGCAGCATGCCAAAGAACCTTGCCGGTGGCACCGTGAGGCCGGCGGTGCCCCCGGTGAATGCCATGTTGGCAAAAAGAAAATGCGCGATGAACGACGCGGCGATCGTGGCAATGGCCAGATACAGGCCCTTCACGCGCAGCGACGGTATGCCCACGATGAGGCCGCCCAGCATGGCGACGAAGCCGCCCGCGAGCAGGTTCAGCAGGAACGGCGAGCCAACGCGCAATTCCAGCACCGCCACGGTGTACGCGCCCAGCCCCATGAAGGCAGCCTGGCCCAGGCTCACCAGCCCGGTGTAGCCCGTGAGGATGTTCAGGCCGGTGGCACTGGCCACGTTGATGCTGACCAGACAGGCCAGGTACAACCAGTAGTCACTGGCCATGAAGGGAAACAACACCAGCAAGGCGGCGCCCACGGCCAGCCACGCTTTCTGGGTGCGCGAGTCAAACAGCGCCGCGTCGGCGATGTAGGACTCTTTAAGCGTACCGATGCGCATCAGGCCTCCCGCCGGGCCGCCCCAAGGCAGGCTTGGGCCCCCTTGGGTGGCAGTGAATACACGCAGCGATGAACGTGGGGGTGCATGGTTCTAGAGCCTCTCAATTTCATGGGTGCCGAACATGCCGTAAGGGCGAATCATGAGCACGACTACCAGCACGATGAAGGTGGCCAGCAGCTTGTATTCACCGCCGAGGTAAGCGCCCGCCACCGCCTCGACCAGGCCGATGAACAAGCCGCCCACCAGCGCGCCGAGCACGCTGTCGAGCCCGCCGACGATGACGACCACCAGCACCGACAGTCCGAAGATGCCCATGGACGACGAGATGCCGCCGATCGAGCCGACGATGATGCCGGAGACGGCCGCGATCATGGCCGAGACCACCCAGGCCAGCGAGAACACGCGCGGCACGTTGATGCCCATGGAGTACGCCGCAGCCGGGTCTGACGCCGTGGCGCGCAGTGCCACGCCGCCGCGCCAGAAGCGGAACACCAGCAGCACCGCCGCGATCAGCACGACGGCAATCAGAGCGCCATAAAACACCTTGGGCGCCAGGAAGGCATCGCCAACCATCACCGGCGTGTTGGGCATGAAGTCGGCCAGCCGGCGCTGATCGGCGGTCCAGATCATTTCCACCAGGCCCACCAGAACGGAGGCCAGGCCCACCGTGACCATGAAGACCGAGATCGGCGGCTCGCCCAGCAGCGGGCGGATCATGGTGCGCTCGATGATGGCGCCCAGCAGGCCGGAGCCGAGCACCGCCGCCGGAATGGCCAGCCACAATGGCAAGGCGAAGGTCGCGGAGAAGGTGAAGAACAGATAGGCGCCGACCATCAGCATTTCGCCGATGGCAATGTTCACCACGCGCGTGGCTTTGTACACCATGACGAAGGCCAGTGCCGCCAGCGCATACAGGCCGCCGCTGGCGATGCCGGTCAGGCTGATTTCAAACAGGTAGGCCCAATCCATCAGACAGCCTCCTGCAATGGCACGGCAGCGCCGGCCCACAGCTTGCGACGCAGGTCGCCCACATCGCCCGAGCCCAGATAGGCGCGGATCACCTCGGGGTCGCTCTGCACGGTGGCCGGTGCGCCCTGGGCAATGACCTGGCCGAAGTTGAGCACGACCACATGGTCGGACAAATCCATCACCATGCCCATGTCGTGCTCCACCATGAGCACGGTGATACCCCACTCCTCCCGCACGTCGAGGATGAAGCGCGCCATGTCCTCGGTTTCCTCGCGGTTCATGCCGGCCACCGGCTCATCCAGCATCAGTATCTCGGGCTGCATGGCCAGGGCGCGGGCCATTTCCACACGCTTTTGCAGGCCGTAGGGCAATGCGGAGACCGGCGCATGACGAATATGGTCAATCTCGAGGAAGTCGATGATGCGCTCTTCGATGTCGGCGCGCAGCGCGGCCTCTTCACGGCGCGCACGACCCATATAGAACAATGCGTCGATCACATTGGTCTTCAAGTGCGTGTGGCGGCCGAGCTTGATGTTGTCAAGCACCGTCATGCCGCGAAACAGCGCAATATTCTGGAAGCTGCGGCCCAGGCCCATCCTGGCGCGCTGCGGTGTTGGCACGCGCGTGATGTCCTGACCCTTGAAGCGCACATGGCCGCTGCTGGGCCGATAAAAGCCCGAGATGGTGTTGAAAAGAGAGGTCTTGCCCGCGCCATTGGGCCCGATGACCGCCGTGATGGAGCCCGGCGCCACGTCGAAGCTCACGCCACTGAGCGCACGCACGCCGCCGAAGGCCAGCGTGACGCCGTCGACCTGCAGCAGGGGCGTGGCGGCGACAGGGCCGCCTCGGGGTGTTGTCTGCATCGGCTTATCTATACGGGTTTGTGTGGACGCGAAAATTCTTACTACTGCGTAAACTTATTACTCTTGAGTAGATTATGTAATTCACTCACCACCCCAGCATCAGGACTTTCCCTAAGGTCTTCCACCATGCCCAAGAAACGGCCTGCTTCAACACCCACTCCCGCTGCGGCGCCGGCGTCGCCCTGGGCGCCTGCTGCTGCGCGTGAACAGCAGCGCGAGACCAAGCGCAATGCCGTGCTGTCGACGGCGGCGCAGCTGTTCAATGAGCGCGGCTTTCATGCGACCTCCCTGGACGACATTGCCGCGCGCCTGAACGTCAGCAAGCCCACGCTTTATTACTACGTGAAGAACAAGGACGAGATCCTGATCGAATGCGTGCGCAAGGGGCTGCACATGATGCTGGAAGGCATTGAGGAAACGCGCAATGCGGGCGGCAAGGCCATTGACCAGCTGATGGCCTGCATGCGCGTCTACACCCGCATCGTCACCATGGATTTCGGCATGTGCGTGATCCGTGTCGGCGACGATGAACTGCCGCAGGAGAGCCGCAAGGAGCTGCGCCGGCTCAAATCCGGCATTGACATGGAATTCCGCCGCCTGGTGACGGAAGGCATTGCGGAAGGTTCGCTCCAGCCTTGCGACCCCAAAATCGCGGCATTCGTGATCGCGGGCGCCCTGAGCTGGATCGGTCGCTGGTACCAGCCGGGCGGCGAGTACACCCCCGACGAGATCGCAACGCAGTGCATTGCCAGCTTGTGCGACGGCGTGCTGCGACGCCCGGACGCCGTTCACGCCTCGTAGCGGCATTTCACGTCCTGCTGCACGCGTTCGGTCGCATGCGCGTGGCACGCCGGCACGTGCTCCGGCACAGTACGCCCATCGCTCAACTCAAGAAGGATGCGCCATGCTGATCCAACTCATCACCCAACACCCGCAAATGCTGGGGACCGTCATCAAGAACACACCCCTGTGGGTCTGGGGCCTGCTGGCGGCCCTGCTCGCACTGGGTCTGAGCCAGGCACGTGGCCGCCGCGTGGGCCTCACGCGCATGGCACTGCTGCCACTGGCCATGACCGGCCTGTCGCTCTGGGGCACGGTCTCGGCCTTTGGCAACTCGCCGCTGTTTGGCTATGTGCTGCTGGCCTGGGCCAGCGGTGCCTCGCTGATGGCCGCCTTGATCGCACCGCTGGCGCCGCCGGCGGGCACCCGGTACGACGCCGCCTCGCGCAGCTTCCAGGTGCCGGGCAGCTGGGTCCCGCTGGCGCTGATCCTGGGCATCTTCCTGACCAAGTACATCGTCGGGGTTGATCTCGCCATGCAGGCGTCCCTGGCGAATGACGGCCAGTACACGCTGATCATCGGCGCGCTCTACGGCCTGTTCAGCGGCATCTTCGCGGGCCGTGCCGCCCGCCTGTGGCGCCTTGTGTTGCGCCGGGCGCCCAGCGGCACATCCGCACTGACGGCCTGAGCCATGGGAGCCAAACCCCTGCGCGTGCTGGCGCTCCTGATCGGGGCCGCCATCCTGCTGGTGGCCACAGTGATCGCTCTGGCGGTCGGCTTCGGTGGCCCGGCCCCGGTTGCCGCGCTCGACAGCATCAACGCACCCTTCAGGAATCTGGACTACAGCGCCATTCCTGCGGTGCAACGCTACACCGCGCGTGATGGCGCGGCACTGGCCTATCGCCATTACGCGAGCGCAGCGGCAGCCACACCCGGCGCCACGACGACACAGCGGCGCATCGTCCTGATCCACGGCTCGTCAGCCAGCAGCCGCTCCATGCACCCCATGGCGCAGGCGCTGGTGGCCGCCGGGTACACGGTGGACGCGCTCGATGTGCGCGGCCATGGTGACTCCGGCACGCGCGGACAGATTGCCTACATCGGCCAGCTTGAAGACGACCTGGCGGACTTCATGCATGCCGTGCCCCACCCGGGACCGAGCACCCTGATCGGCTTCTCGGCCGGTGCGGGCTTTGCGCTGCGTTTTGCCGCGTCGCCACAGGCTGCATTGTTTGACCGCTATGTGCTGCTGGCCCCGTTTCTGATTCAAGCCCCCAGCAACCGGCCTGGCGGTGGCGGCTGGGCATCGGTCGGCCTGCCGCGCATCATTGCGCTCACGGTGTTGAACAAGATCGGCATCACCGCCTGGAACGACTTGCCAGTCACGCAGTTTGCCCTCAACGCCGAGGCCAAAAAGTTCCTCACGTCAAGCTACTCGTACGCCTTGGCCGCCAACTTCAGCACGCATCTGGACTATGCGCAGGACATTCGCCGCGCGCCCAACGCCATCAAACTGATCGCCGGCCTGGACGACGAGTTGATGCTGCCTGAGCGCTATGCACCGATCTTTGCCAGCGCGGGCAAGACCCTGGCCGTCACCCTGGTGCCGGGGGCCAACCACATCGGCCTGACCCTGAATGCGCCCGCGCTGGCCGCCATTGTGGCGGCGTGCCAGGATTGACTGCAACCCAAGCCTACGCAAGCACGATGACTACCATAGCGCAGCCATTCGCCAGCGATTCCGCCGCATGCTTCAGCTACCATCCCGACCAACAAACCGGTGCCCACCATGAGCCCTGAAGAAATCAACCGTATTGCCCGCAAGCGCGCTGGCGCCAAGCTGGGCTGGTATGCGCACGCAACCGTCTACGTAGTGGTCAACCTGGCGGTGTTCGCAATGTCCCAGTACGGCTTCGGCAGCCGCCCCTGGTCGGTCTTCCCCTTGCTGGGCTGGGGATTGGGCGTGGCGCTGCACGGCATTTCGGTGTTCGTATTAGGTTCGGGCGCGGGCTTGCGCGAACGCATGGTGCAAAAAGAACGCGAACGCCTGCAGCGTGAGCGCAGCGGCTCGTAAAACCATGAGAATCGACTGGATTGCCAAGCTGCGGCATTTGCTGCAAACCATGGCGTTCTGCCTGGCCATCGCGTTCATCCAATGGGCCTTCAATCCGGCGCGGAGCTATGGCATTCCCCTGCTCTATTCCCTGTGTATCGGGTTCGTCTGCTGGGTGTGGATCGACTTCGGGCGCCACCTTTTCCCCTCCAGCCTGGACACTGGCTGGCCCAAGGGCTGGCAGGTCCTGGCGCTGGTCATCTCAGGCAATCTGGTCGGCTACTTCTTGGGCACCTATGCCGCCGATCACTGGTTCGGCTGGTCGTCCTGGGACGCGGGCCTCGCGGGCACGCAACTGCGCACCTCGCTTCTGGTGACGGCGCTGGCCGGCATCGCGATCACCTATTACTTTTACAGCGTCAACAAGAGCGCCTATCTGATGCGCAAGATGGCTGAGGCCCGCCAGCACGCGAGCGAAGCGCGCCTGAAACTGCTGGAGACCCAGCTGGAGCCGCACATGCTGTTCAACACCCTGGCCAACCTGCGTGCGCTGATTGGCACCGACCCCGCGCGCGCCCAGGACATGCTGGACCGCATGGTGGCCTACCTGCGCGCCACGCTGACGGCATCGCGCGCGACAACGCACACCCTGCAAGCCGAGTTCGACCGCGTGCGCGACTACCTGGAACTGATGGCCGTGCGCATGGGGCCGCGCCTGAGCTACACACTGGACCTGCCCGCTGAGCTGGCGCAGCATCCGGTGCCCACACTGCTGCTGCAGCCACTGGTAGAAAACGCCATCAAGCACGGGCTGGAACCCAAGGTGGAAGGCGGCAGCATCACCGTGCGCGCCCGCCAGGCGGCCGGCCAGATGACGCTGGACGTGCGGGACACCGGCGTCGGTCCCAACCCGGGCGGCGCCACGGTGGACGGCTTCGGCCTGGCGCAGGTGCGCGAGCGCCTGGCCACCCTGTACCCGAACCAGGGCGCTATTGAATTGATAGCTGATAGCGCAATGGGTACGCGGGCTAGCATCACTTTTCCTTATAAATCGTGAGCATGGCATGAACAGAACAAGCAATCCCACCGCCCTGATCGCCGAAGACGAGCCGCTGCTCGCCGCCGCACTGCAGGCCGAGCTGGCACGCGCCTGGCCCGAGCTGCGGGTGCTGGCCGTGGTGGGCGACGGCGCGTCTGCCGTCACACAGGCATTGCGGCTGCAACCCGATGTGCTGTTCTTCGACATCCGCATGCCGAGCCTGAACGGGCTGGACGCGGCCGCCGAGCTGGCCGATGCGTGGCACACCGACAGCGCGCCGGGCACGCCCTTCCCTGCCCTGGTGTTCGTCACCGCCTACGACCAGTACGCCATCCAGGCCTTCGAGGCCGAGGCGGTGGACTACCTGCTCAAGCCGGTGCAAGCCGACCGTCTGCAAAAGACCGTGTCAAAACTGCAGCTAGCCCTCGCCAACCGGGCGCACCCCGCTATTGATTTCGAAGCAACGCTGGGCCAGCTGCGTGGCCTGCTGGGCGCGGGGCCACGCCCCACGGCCGCGCCACTGAAGGTGATCCAGGCCAGCGTGGGCACGGCCATCCGCATGGTGCCCATCGATGACGTGGTCTATTTCGAGGCCGCCGACAAATACGTGCGCGTGCTGACCGCTGCCCATGAATACCTCATTCGCACGCCGCTCAAAGAACTGCTGCCCCAGCTCGACGCCAGCACCTTCTGGCAAGTCCACCGCGGCACGGTGGTCAATGCCGCCCGTATCGACACCGTCACGCGCGACGAGGCGGGCAAACTCAGCCTGTCCGTGCGCGACCGCCCTGAGCGGCTGCCGGTGAGCCGCCTCTACGCCCACCTGTTCAAAGCCATGTAGGTGCGCCGGGCGTGGCGGCCAGGTTCGTGGGATGATGGCGCCAACACCAATCGTGGCACTGCAAATGTCTGAATCCCTGGCCCTGTTTTCGCTCCCGCTGTTTCCGCTGGAGACGGTGCTGTATCCCGGTGGCACCTTGCCGCTGCGGATTTTTGAAGTGCGCTACCTCGACATGATCGGTAAATGCCACAAGACCGGTGCGCCCTTTGGCGTCGTCGCGCTGACAAAAGGCACCGAGGTGCGCAGACTCGACGCCGCGCCAATCGCTGGCGATGGATTTGCGGCGGAAGCATTCCACAGTGTGGGCACCCTGGCCACCATCACCGAGTTCTCCATGCCGCAGGCTGGCCTGATGGTGATTCGCTGCACCGGCACGCAACGTTTTCGCATCAACACCCATGACAAGCTCAAGCACGGCCTGTGGATCGCCAATGTGTCCCGGCTAGCCGACGATCAGTCGGTCAGCATCCCGGACGATCTCAAAGGCGTCGCCACCGCCCTGGGCAACTTGATCAACACCCTGCATGGACGCGATGTGCCGCCGCAACTCATGCCGGTGCAGCCGCCCTACCAGCTGGAAGACTGCGCCTGGGTTGCCAACCGCTGGTGCGAGCTGCTGCCCATGCCGCTGGATCACAAACAGCGCCTGATGGAACTGGACAACCCGCTCCTGCGGCTGGAGCTGGTCGGCGATCTGCTGGAGCGCAGCGGCATCGCGTCCTGAGGAACCGGGGGTTTGCCTGAACTTGCGGATCACCCGGGGCGGGACTACGATATGAACCGACAGTTACCCATAAAAGAGACAACCAACATGACCATGCAGTACACCACCGTGGCGGATCGCCTGCCGGAAAACAAGATGCGGATGTACCCCACCAAGGTCATCAATGTCATTGGTGGCCCGGGTTGCGACAAATCGCTGTTCTCGTCGGCCATCATCCTGTACCTGAACCTGCACCACAAGACCGTCGAAAACATCCCGGACTATGCCAAGTCACTGGTCTGGCAAAAAGATTTTGAAGCGCTGAAGAACCAGTACCAGATTGCCCAGCGCCAGTTTCAGATGATTGAACTGATGGACGGCCAGGTGCAGTTCCTGGTGACCGAGTGCTCGTTGCCGCAGGTGCTCTACTACAACGAACATTACGCCGAAAACATTTGCGACGTTGCCAAAACCCGGCTCAAGATTCTGGAGTGGTACAAGCAGCACAACAACGTGAACATCCTGGTGGAGCGCGGCGACAAGAAGTATGTGCACACCGGGCGCTTCCAGGACGAAGACCAGGCCAGAAACATCGACCGGGTCATTCGGCAAACCCTGACCCATGAAGGCATGAAATACACCATCCTGCCCCCGGACATTGATGCCATCAATGCCTTTGCGGCCACCCTGCTGGAATAGCAGCCTCCCCGGCTAGGACCGGGCCTGCAGAAATTTGCGGATCTCCTCAATCGCCTCCCGGCCTTCCTCCAGTTCCGGGTAGAAGATCTGCCAGACGTGGACCATGTGGCTCCAGGTCTGCAGGGTCACGGGTGAGCCGGCGGCGACGGCCTTGTTGACATAGCGGCGGCAGTCGTCAACCAGCATTTCCGCCTCGCTGGCCTGCACCAGTAGCGGCGGCAAGCCCGACAAATCGCCAAACACCGGAGACACCGCCGGATGGTTGGGCCGATGGCGGTTCAACAGCCAGGCGCCCCACAGCAGCACTATCCGCGGCACCCTGGTCAGCGCCTTGAACATCGGGCCCAGCATGTAATCGGTCCCCAGATTGGTTCTCAGGCTGGGGCTTCCGAAGGTCGAATCCGTGGTCGGCGACAGGGCCACGGCGGCATTCGGCGCGCGCAGGCCCTGGTCGCGCACCCAGGCGATCAGCGACAGCGTCAGGTTGCCGCCAGCGGAATCGCCCGCCACAAAAATTGCCGTGGCCGGCCCGGGGCCGGTGGGCCCGTTGTCCAGCATCCAGCGGTAGGCGGTGCGGCAGTCTTCAATGCCGGCCTGGCGCGGGTGTTCCGGCATCAGGCGATAGTCGATGGCCAGCACCGCGGCGTTCGCAATCTCGGAGAACTTGGCGGTCAGCCGCCGGTGGCTTTTCGGGCTGCCCAGGGCGAAGGCCCCGCCATGGATGTAGAGCAGGCGCCGGCTGCTGTCGGCATTGGGTGCCAGCACCCATTCCGCCGGCACCCCGTTGACATTGACGGCATTGAACTGGATCGCCGGATCGACAACCGGGAACGCATTGTCCAGATAGTCGCGCAGGAACGCCATGCGCCCGCGGCGCGGCGTTTGGTTCACGGTGTCGAAGATGCCGCCGAGCGACGCAGCCACCGCCTTGATTTCTTCACTAGGCTCCGTGCCGATGGAGCGGCGCTCGCCTGCGGGCAGATCAAAGGCGCTCAGGTCTTCACCGCGCAGATAGAAATGCCCAATGACCCAGACAAGCGCCACCAGGGCCAGCACCGACAAAATGATTTCGTACACGTTCAACTCCCGAATCAACATCGCCGCGTACGGGCCGACAAACCCTGACGCCGATGGCTACCCGGACTATAGTGCCATGCCACAGAGACAGGCCCCATGAAACCGGTGCGCGGTATCATCGATCGCCCGCCGCCCAACGCACCAACAAGACCAACTCACATGCTCGACAACCTGACGCCTTTCCTTCTGCATTGGGCCATCACCGCGGTGTCGCTCTGGGCCGCCAGCTACATCTTCAAGGGCATCAAGTTTGCCGATACCTCGTCGCTGATCCTCTCGGCGCTGCTGCTGGGCTTTGCAAACGCCGTGGTCAAGCCGCTGCTGATTGTGCTGACCTTGCCGTTGACCTTTTTGACGTTCGGCCTGTTCCTGCTGGTGATCAATGCATTGATGATCCTGCTGGTCGCGTGGCTGGTCAGGGGCTTCACGGTGTCGAGTTTCTGGACCGCGTTTTTTGCCGCCATCTTCATTGCCGTGCTCAGCTTTGTGATTGGCGCTTTTGTAGTCGGCGGCAGTGAGTCGCAGACCATCCAGATGCCGCACAGCGGCAAGTGGCTCTAAAACGGGCGATGCGCCTGCCTGTCTATCAGGCGCGCAGTGCGGCCGGCACCCAGGCGCTCAGGCGCGCATTGATGCGATCCTCGTGGCGCTGCCACCAGATGCCCAGCGCCACCACACCCAGGCCGAGCAGCGTCAGGGCAAACGGGAACATCAGACTGTCCTGAAACACCCGGTGCGACAGATAGCCCAAGTACCCGGCCACGCCCAGCGCCCCCAGCACCGTGAACACCCGCCGCCCAATGGCCGCGCCCGTAAACACCAGGCCCACATTGATCAGCGCATAGAGAAATTTGCCCAGTTCCGAGCTGGAGTCGCGCATGCTCAGACCAAACCAGAACATGATGGCGCCAAACAGGTACAGCCAAAACGCGTAATCCTGCCGCCAATCAGCCTGTAGCGCGCGCCGGCCGCGCACATCCACCCAAACGGCAATGGCGCAGGTGGCCAGGCCAAACACCAGCGACACATCGCGTGTAAAGCGCCAGTCGAAGCCGTCGTTTTGCATCAGGGCGTTGGCCACGTCCATGCTCATGTACCACAGGGTCAGCGCCACCGGCATCACCATGAACGGCAGGCGGTAGCGCCACAGCATCAGAACTCCGGCGCCCAGCGTGGCAAATTCAAGCGTCATCCAGCGCCAGTTGATATGCGAGTGGTAGCCCGAGTAACGCTCCGGCCCGCCCGGTGGCCACAGGCCCAGGCCCTGCTGCACGCACCACACCATCAGCGGCACCAGGCACACCGCCAGCGTGGCCAGAATGCCGGCCGGAATGGGCAGGTGGCGCACTTTCAGGTGGTCGGCCACCTTCAGGCAAGCCACCGTGTACCCCAGGCTGATCGCCAGCAGGCCCCAGGCGCCAAAGGCCTGCCAGCCCAGCGTCATGAACAGCGTCATGGCGCCAATGGCCACCATGCCGCCGAAGTAATACAGGGTGTTGGTGAAGCTGAAGGCGGGCCCCACCGCCCCACGCCGTACATGGCGGCCCTGCGCTTGCGCCAGCGCCGCCGCCGCTGCGCCTGGGGCCATCCACACCGCCCACAGGTGCTGCGCCTGGGTGGAGGAAATGATGCCGGCCTCTACCGCGGCCTGCAGATCAGCCCTTTGTAGCGACACGGTTTCAGGGGAGCTGACAGAAAAATCGATTTGCTTCATATTGCGCGAAAAGGGGTGGCCGCCAAGAGTGCAAATGGTACTTCAGCGCACCCCGGCGTCTAGAATCAAACGCATGAGCTCCTCCACCCCCACCAACCCCGCAGCCCCCGACCACAAGCCCAGCAACTTCCTGCGCCAGATCATCGAGCACGACCTGGCCAACGGCACCTATGGCCAGCGCCGCTGGGGCGGCAGCCCGGGCGACGCGGCCCACCATGCCAAGGGCCAGCCCGACCCCGCGAGCATTCGTACCCGATTTCCGCCCGAGCCCAATGGCTACCTGCACATCGGCCACGCCAAGAGCATCTGCATCAACTTCGGCCTGGCGCGCGACTATGGCGGCGTGTGCCACCTGCGCTTTGACGACACCAACCCCGAGAA
>NZ_JAUSLE010000027.1 GCF_030646845.1 Rhodoferax sp.
ACGACAGCTTCGTTCATGGACGAGGATCAGTTCTGCGGATGTGTCCTGATGTACATCTGAATGACCTCTGACACCTTCTCCAGCTTTTGCATGGCTTCTGGTACGAACTTCGTCACTGGATGTGCTGCCCGGTATTTCTCCATGAAATCCTCTAGCGATTCGCGTTGTTCAGGTGAGAGCCTTGCGTCCATTTCCTTCTTGGTGCTGTAGGCATGTTGGTGGCGAAGTTCTGCCGCCAGTTCGCGCACTTGGGCCGCAAGTATCAAGTCTTCGGTTCTCATGGCGTCTCCAGTTCAAATGATTGGGATGGTGGAGTCGACATTGTGCCGGGACTGTGTAAGCCCGCTGAAGTGGATACGTGAGATGCTGCTAATTTGGTAGCAAAAATCGTCAGGGCGCCCGGTTTCGCGGGCGTAACTCAGCCGCGACCCAAACGCGATGCCATGCCGGGCGAGAGCCAGAGGCTGTTGTCGGCATCGACGATCAGCGCATCCAGCCCGGGGGTGCGCGCCACCCGGGCCCGTCCGGCCTCGGCGCCCGCCACCATGATGGCGGTGCCCAGCCCATTGATCACTTCGAGTTGGTTGCTGATCAGCGTCACCCCATGCGGGCCCTGAGTCGGGTAGCCGGTCCTGGGGTCAAGTATGTGGTGCAGGCGCTTGCCCTGTTGCATCACGAAGCGCTCGTAATCACCCGATGCCGCTACAAAGCCCTGGTTCAAGGACACCACGCTCAGCAACTTTTCGGGGTGGCGTGGATCGCGCAGACCCACCCGCCACGCGCGGCCATTCAACTGCCCCATTACCATCACGTCGCCACCGCCGTTGATCATCGCGTTGGCCATTCCATGGCGCTGCAATTGCCGCATGCCGGCCTGGAGAATGGGGAGTTTGGCAATGCCGCCCAGATCCAGGCGCATACCTCTTTTCAAAAGGTAGGCGGTGCCAGCGCGCTCATCGATCACCAGCCCTTTTTCTTGATCGACCAGACTCAATTGCGCTGCGATCTGCCGCGCCGAGGGGATGGACGGATGGCTGGAGTCGAAATTCCAGTCCCGCAATGATCCGACCGTGGTGTCGAATTGACCACCACTGGCCTGCGCCGCCTGGCGCGCCATCAGCAGTACCCGCATCAATTCCGGGGGCACCGGCACGGGCCGCAACCCAGCCATCAGATTGATGGCGCTGAGCACGCTGGTGCTGCGATAGCGGCTCATCATGTCCGCCAGCCGCGTCATTTCCGCGAACGCCGCTCTAGCTGCGGCAGGCAGGGCCGAGGTGTCATCGTCCTGCAGCGTCAGGTCCACGCGCGTGCCCATCAATGCCTGTGAGGACTGATGAACGCCGGCTTTGGCCTGCACCGGCGCCACGACCAGGCCACACGCCATCAGCGGCAGGGCCAATACCAGACGACGCCGGCGGTGCTGCATGAGATCAGGACGATGCGAACGCATGATCTGTCGGCAAGTCAGGTTAGCGGGACTGATCCACCATGTAGGCCACGGCGGCCTTGACCTCGTCGTCGGTCAGCGTGGTCGAGGCACCGCGCGCGGGCATCACGCCCTTGGCGCCGGTGAAGCCCTCCATAGCGTGTTTATTCAGCAGATCCATGCCCTGGGCGATACGCGGGCCCCAGTCGGCCTTGTCGCCCGGCTTGGGCGCCCCGGCCGCACCAATCGCATGGCACATGGCGCAGACCTTGCCAAACACCGACTTGCCAGCGGTGTTTTCGGCGACAGGGGCGGGCGCGGGAGCCGGAGCGGCCACCGGTGCGGGTGCAGCAGCCGGCGCGGCCGCGTCTTTTTGCCCGCAAGCGCTCAGCAGGGCCAAGCTCAGTGTGGCCAACAGCAATGTGGATTTGTTCATGGCATCTTTCATGGAAATTGAATAGACATAAATGTCGATGACGACATTCGACAGAAGAATTTTCTCATATAAGATGTATAAAGATTGCATCTTATATCGCGCCCTTTTGATCCAAGTCAAACTAACTGGCACTCCTTTCATTCACCATTGCGCCGTGGGAAAGTACCGCAACGGCCCGCCTGTTTTGTAACAAAAGCTAACCATTTGACTAACAAGGACCTCATCATGAGCCAAGACCAGCAACTGAAACCCAAGACCGCTTCGGCGATGGGTCGCCGCACGTTCATCAACACCGCCGCCCTGGCCGGCCTGGGAGGCGTGGTGGCGTGCACCGACAAGCCGACCAGCGCAGTCGCACCCGCCGCCTCGGCGCCTGCAGCTGCGGGGCACGCCAGCGCCAATGCGACCCACCTGAAGCCGGGTGAGCTGGACACCTATTACGGTCTGTGGAGCGGTGGTCACACCGGCGATATGCGTGTGCTGGGTCTGCCTTCAGGCCGCGAGCTCCATCGCATTCCCTGTTTTGTGCCGGATGCGCTGGTGGGCTGGGGCGTCACCAATGAATCGAAGAAGATCATGGGCACCAAAGCCGATGGCAGCCTGAAGTACACGGTGGCGGACAGTCACCACACCCATGCCTCCTACAAGGACGGCAATTACGACGGCCGCTACGCCTGGATCAACGACAAGATCAACAGCCGCATCGCCCGCATCCGGCTGGACTATTTCACCTGCGACAAGATCACCGAGATTCCCAACATCCAGGGCTTCCATGGCATCTTCCCGGACAAGGCCGACCCGGTCGATCCAGCGATCAACTACACCACGCGTGTGTTTTGCGGTGCCGAGTTCGCCATTCCCTTGCCCAACACCGCTGCCGATGCAGATAAACCCGAGAAATACCACTCGCTGTTCACTTGCGTGGATGCCGAGAGCATGGAAGTGCGCTGGCAGGTTCTGATTGATGGCAACTGCGACCTGACTGCCACTTCATATGACGGCAAGTTGGCCGCGACCAACCAGTACAACACCGAGATGGGTGTCAAGTACGAGGACATGATGTCCGCCGAGCGCGACGCCTGCCTGTTCTTCAACGTGGCCCGCGTCGAGGCGGCGGTCAAAGCCGGCAAGTTCAAGACCTATGGCGACTCCAAAGTGCCCGTCGTCGACGGCACCCACGAGGCCAACAAGGACCCCAAGACGGCGCTCACCGCCTATGTGTCGGTACCCAAAAATCCGCACGGCGTCAATGCCAGCCCCGACGCCAAATACTTCATCTGCGCCGGCAAGTTGTCACCCACCGTCACGGTGATCGAACTGGCCAAGGTGCTGGACTGGTTCGATGGCAAGCTGGAAAAACTCGACGCCGCCGTGGTGGCCGAAGTCGAGATTGGCCTGGGTCCCCTGCACACCGCGTTTGACGGCCGCGGCAACGCCTACACCACCTTGTTCCTGGACAGCCAGATGGTGAAGTGGAATGTGGAAGCCGCCATCAAATTCCACGCCGGTGACAAGACCGCCAAATATGTGGTTGACCGCCTGGATGTGCAATACCAGCCGGGCCACGTCAACGCTTCGCAATCCGAGACCCGCGCTGCCGATGGCAAGTACATGGCTGTTGGCTGCAAGTTCTCCAAAGACCGCTTTCTGCCGGTCGGCCCGCTGCATCCCGAAAATGAGCAGCTCGTCGACATCTCGGGCGACAAGATGGTTTTGCTGGCCGATCACCCGGTGCGCGGCGAGCCGCATGACTTCATCATCTTCAAGCGTGATCTGGTGCGCCCGAAACAGGTCTACACTTTGGATGAGTTCCCGCTTGCGACGAAAGACCCCAAGGATTCTGGCGTGGTCCGCAGTGGCAAGAAGGTCACCGTCAGATTGACGTCGCAAGCCCCCGCTTTCAGCCTGCGCGAGTTCAAGCTCAAGAAGGGTGACGAGGTCACCTTGATCCTGACCAATCTGGACAAGGTCGAAGACCTGACGCACGGCTTTGCGATCCCGAAGTACAACGTCAACTTCATCGTCAACCCGCAGGAAACGGCCTCGGTGACCTTCGTTGCCGACAAGCCGGGCGTGTTCTGGTGCTACTGCACCCACTTCTGCCATGCGCTTCACCTTGAAATGCGCACGCGCATGATTGTTGAAGCCTGATCAGGCATTTGAAATCTTGATGACGTGCGGACTCGAGCCCCGCCGCCACCACGCTAGCGCCGCCATTGGGCGGCGCTAGCCCAGCAGGAACGAGATATGTATTCGCGATGCCGACAGTTGACAGTCAAGGTGAATTCTTACCTGACTGTCTTTTTTCTTCTGCTTGCCTTGGGTGCGAGCGGCGCACGCGCGGCCACAGGTTCCTATGAAGCGGCATTGCCGCCCGAACTGAATACCGCCAAGGACATGTGCGCCCTGGTGCCTTGCGCCGAGGTGTTTCCCGGCGCTGTGAGCTTTTCCGAGCGCATGGGTCAGCCGCCCTACGTGGAAGCCTATGGCGAACCCGAGGCCGGCAAAAAGAAACTATTGGGCTATGTGATGCTGTCCACCGACATCACCGATACGCCCGCGTACTCGGGCAAGCCAGTGGTCACGCTGATGGGGATGGACATTAAAGGCCGCTTCGTCGGCATCAAGGTGCTCAAGCATTCCGAGCCCATCCTGCTTTTGGGCATCCCCGAATCCGCGCTGCTGAATTTCAACAAGCAATACATCGGCAAGTCGGTGGCTGACAAGATTGAGGTCGGCCAATCGCGCCCCGATGAAGGCGTGCTGGGCGTAGACGCGATTTCGGGCGCCACCGTGACCGTGATCACGCAAAACCAGGTCATGATGACATCCGGCACCGCCGTGGCGCGCCAGGTCGGCATCCTCGCGCCCACAGTGCGCAAGCCAGCGCGCTATGTGGTGAGTGGTCAGCGTCTCAGTTGGGCGCAACTGGTCAAGCAGGGCAGCGTGCAGCGGCTGCTGGTCAAGCCCGAACAAGTGGGTATGGATCGCGGCACCGAGCCCTTCATCGAGCTGTGGTTTGGCGATCTCAATCACCCTGACATCGGCGTCAGCCTGCTGGGTCAGAATAGCTGGAACAATTTGCGCTTGCAACTCAAAGATGGCGAGCACGCCTTATTCATCATCCGCACGGCGGGTAACGAATCCTTCAAGGGCTCGGGCTTTGTGCGCGGCGGCATCTACGACCGCGTACAAGTCAAGCAGGGCGCCGATGCCTTCACCTTCCGTGACTTGGACTATCTGAACCTCTATGGCCTGGAGGCTGCCGGCGCGCCAAGTTACACCGAGTCGGCCATCTTCGTGATCCGCTCCAAGGGGTTCTCGGCGGCCTATCCATGGAAGCTGTCGTTCCTCGGCAGCCGCTTGGACGCCGCCACCGGTGCGCGAACCTTCGCGAACTTCGGCACCAGTTACTGGCTGCCCGCCGAGCTGTTGCAGGGCGGCAGGCCCGAGATTGAGGAAGCCGCGGCGCCGTGGGTGCAGGTGTGGAAAACACGCGCCGTAGAAATTGTCCTGTTCGCCGTGCTGCTGATCGTGGTGACTGTGGTGTATGCGTTCCGGGAAAAGCTCACGCGCCGTTCGACGTACAAGAACAAGTGGCCGGTGAATGCCTTCAAGTACGGCGCGTGGGCCTTGAGCATTGGTTTCGTCGGCTTTGGCGCAATGGCCCAACCCTCCATTACCCAGGTGTTGACCTGGCTTCATACGCTGCTGTTTCAGTGGACGTGGTCACTGTTCCTCTCCGATCCCTTTATTTTCCTGTTCTGGATTTTCATCATCCTCACCGTGTTTTTGTTCGGGCGCGGCCTGTTCTGCGGCTGGATGTGTCCATTCGGATCCTTGTCCGAGGCCATGTTCAAGCTTGGCGGCTGGATCGGTTTGAAGCGTTTTCAGGGCCATTTGCCGCAGGTCTGGCATGACCGGCTCAAGTGGGTGAAGTACGCCGTGTTCTTCGGTCTGCTGACGGTGTCTGTGTTCTCCCTGGGCCTGGCGGAAAAACTGGCGGAGGTGGAGCCTTTCAAGACCACCTTTCTGGTGGGCGTCGGCAACCGCGCCTGGCCTTATGGTCTGTTTGTTTGTGCGATTCTGGGTTTGTCGATCTTCATTGAGCGGCCGTACTGCAAATACGTCTGCCCGCTGGGCGCAGCCCTGGCCATGCCCAGCACGTTTCGCTGGTTTGGCCTGCCGCGCAAGCAGGACTGCAACAGTTGCAAGGCCTGCGCCGTAGGCTGCGGCTCGCTGGCGATTGACGCCGCCGGTCGTATCGACCACCGGGAATGCCTGCACTGCCTCGATTGTCTGGTGCTGTACACCGACGTCAAGGCTTGCCCGCCGCTGGCCAAGGAGCGCAAGCGGCGCGAGCGCGACGGACTCGAGATCACCCCTGTTGGTCGCGACGGCTACTTCATTCCGATCCACCCGGTCACCGATGGCGCGGCCGCGCAGATTAGGGCAAAGGCAGCCAAAGGGCCGGATCCGCGCATGCCCACCGACCCGGTGGCACCGGTGCACAAGGCCTACGAATCGGGGCTGAAGTGGCTGTGGCTGGAGTTGCGCGATCACCTGTGGCCCTGGAGCGCCGAGGGCTGGGCCTCACAGCGGGCGCTGCAGATCGCCGGCTTCGCGCTGGCGCTGGCAGCCAGTCTGGCCTGGGTGCTGGCGGCGACCGGCCGCCTCTCGTCGGGCGCCATCATCGGCTGGTGGGTCGGCTGGAGCGTGTACGAAATATTGATACGCCTGTCGGGTCGCCGCTATGTCAAGGACGGTCCCTGGTGGCAGTCCAATTACCGTTATGCGAGCGTGATGGACATGCTCAGCTATGTCGGCTTCAAGAACCTGCTCATAGGCGCGGCGCTGTTCCTCAGCCTCAAGGCGCTGGGGTTGTTGGCAGTCTGACCTCCTGATGCGGAAACCCCTCTTTCTGCTGCTGGCAGTCTTGCTGTCCAGCGTGCAAGCGGCTACATTGCGAGTCAAACCCGGCGCGTCGCTGCAACAGGCCATCATGGCCGCCAAGCCTGGCGACGTACTGGAAATCGAGCGCGGCCTTTACAAAGGCAACTTCCTCGTCAACAAGCCGCTCACGCTGCGCGGCATCGGGCGCCCCACGCTAAGCGGCGGGCAGCAAGGCGACACGCTGCGGGTGACGGCGACCGACGTGACAATTGAAGGCTTGATAGTGAGTGACTCGGGCGACAGCCTCACGGACCAGAATGCCGGAATCTATATTTACCCTGGTGCGCACCGCGCCGTGGTGCGCCACTGTGACCTGACCTACAACCTGTTCGGGCTGTGGATAGAAAAAGCCAACGACGTGGTGATCGAGGCCAACCTCATCACCGGCAAGCGCGATTACAACTCCTCGCAGCGCGGCAACGGCGTGCAACTCTACAACACCACGGGCGCGCGCATCATCGGTAACAACATCGGTTTCGTGCGCGATGCCCTTTATGTGGACGTGTCTCACCACGCTATCTTCAAAGGCAACAAACTGCATCACAGCCGCTACGGCACTCACTACATGAACTCCTACTACAACCTGTGGGAGGACAACGAGAGCTACTACAACCGCGGCGGCCTGGCGCTCATGGAGGTGCGCGATCAGGTGGTGCGCAACAACCGCGCCTGGGGCAACTCCGACCACGGCATCATGCTGCGCACCATGCAGGACTCGGTGGTGGAGAACAATGTCATCGCCGGCAACAACCGCGGCTTTTTCATCTACGATGTCGAATACGTGACGATCAAGAACAACCTGGTGGTGGATAACCATGTGGGCGTTCACCTCGCGGCGGGCTCTACGCGCAACGTGGTGGAGGGCAATGACTTCATCGCCAACCGCGAGCAGGTGCGCTATGTGGGCGCTCGCGACGAAGTTTGGGGCGCCCAAAGCGGCAACCACTGGAGCAACTACCTGGGTTGGGATCGCGACGGCAACGGCATCGGCGATGTGCGCTACGAGGCCAATGACATGGTGGACCGTCTCACCTGGCGCTACCCGAGCATCAAACTGCTGCTGGCCAGCCCGGCGGTGCAGGCTTTGCGTCTGGTGGCTCAACAATTCCCGGTGCTGCGCGTCCCCAGCGTGGTGGACCCGAAACCTCGCATGCAACCGAACAACAAACAATGGAGTGAGTGGCGTGACAAGCACTATCCCGGTCAGTAAATCCCCCGTCACCGATGGCCCTGCGATTCAGGCGCGTGGCGTGGCCAAACACTACGGCGCCCTGCATGCGGTGGACGGCGTGGATTTGACGGTGCAACATGGCGAGATCTTTGGCCTGATCGGTCACAACGGCGCGGGCAAGAGCACGCTCTTCAAAATGATGCTGGGGCTGATCGAGCCGAGCGCGGGCGAGATCCTGGTGGATGGCGCTTCGGTACGCGGACGCGACTTCCGAAAGGCCCGCCGTCACATCGGCTACCTGCCAGAGAACGTGGTTTTGTATGACAACCTGAGCGGTCTGGAGACCCTGCGTTTCTTTGCCCGGCTCAAGGGCGCGCCCAGTTCACAATGCGAGCCGACGCTGGCGCGCGTCGGCTTGTCGCATGCGGCAAAACGGCCGCTGCGGGAGTATTCCAAGGGCATGCGCCAGCGACTGGGTTTCGCTCAAGCCCTATTGGGCGCGCCACGGGTGCTGTTCCTGGACGAGCCCTCCAATGGGCTGGACCCACAGGCCATACGCGACTTCTACGCCACGCTGCGCGGATTGCGCGATACGGGCGTGACCATCATCATCACCTCGCACATCCTGGCCGAGTTGCAGGAGCGGGTGGACCGCCTCGCCATCATGGCCGCCGGCAAGATACAGGCGCTGGGCAGCGTTCAGGACTTGCGCGACCAGATGCACATGCCGCTGGGCCTGGAGCTGCGTCTGGAGCCGGGCGATGTGGCGCCAGCCCAGCATGCGCTGAGTCAGCTCATTGGCGTGAGCAGCGTGCTCACCGATGAAGGGCTGCGGGTCAGTTGCCCACGTGCGTCCAAGATGGCGGTGCTGGGGGCGCTCGCCGGTCTGGGTGCCAGGGTGCTGGACTTGAACATCCGTGAGCCCTCGCTGGAAGACGTGTTTTTTGGATTTTCGGATTGAGGTGAAAAAATGGAATGGACCCAAATCCTGACCCTGGCCGCGAAAGAGTTTCGCGACCGTTTGCGCAACCGCTGGGTGCTGGCGGTGGCCCTGGTGTTCACGGTATTTTCTTTGGTGATTGCTTACTTTGGCGGCGCCGCGCAAGGTCAGGTGGGCCTGCGGTCAATCGAGTTCACCATCGCCAGCCTGGTCAGCCTGGTGATCTATCTGATCCCGCTGATCGCTTTGCTGCTGGGCTTTGACGCCGTGGTGGGCGAGCGCGAGCGTGGCTCGCTGGACCTGCTGCTGGCTCTGCCTGTCACGCGCCTCGAAGTGCTGCTCGGCAAATACCTGGGTCTGGCAGCGGCCCTGACGCTCTCCACATTGGCAGGCTTTGGTCTGGTGGCGCTGCTGTTGTTCAAACAGTATGGCTGGGCGGGGCTGTACCACTACGTGGGCTTCATGGTCAGTTCGGTGCTGCTGGGTCTGGCGTTTCTGAGTCTGGCGGTATTGATGTCGGTGATCGCGCGAGAGCGCACGCGCGCTTCCGGCCTGGCGATTGCGATGTGGTTCTTCTTTGTGCTGGTGTTTGACCTGCTGCTGTTGGGCGGACTGGTGGCCACAGGCGGCGCCTACGGTGGTGACGCTTTCGCCTATCTGTTGCTGTTGAATCCGGCGGATGTGTTTCGCATCCTCAATGTGTTTTCGCTCGAAGACGTTCGCACCCTGTATGGCCTGGCCAGCATCGTGCCACCCGCCCTGGCCAGGCCCTGGCTGATGGGCTCGGTCATGGTGGCGTGGATTGTTGTGCCGCTGGCCCTGGCAAACTGGAGATTCAGACCATGAAGTACACATGTTCATGCCGCCGTACTGGCGTCGGTGATACCTGCGGCGTACGCCGCCAACTGCTCGGTCTGGTTGCGCTGACCGCCCTGAGTGCACTTGCCGGGTGCGGCGAGCGCTCAGGCGACGCGGGGGCGCTGGGGCCGGTGGAGATCGACGCTGCCACCTCGTGCGAGCTGGATGGCATGCTGCTGGCCGACTACCCCGGTCCCAAGGCGCAGATCCGCTACGCCGGCCAGGAAGCGCCGGTCTTCTTTTGCGATACCGTGGAGCTGTTCAACACACTGCTGCGGCCCGAGCAGGTACGTAAAGTGGCGGCGGTGTATGTGCAGGACATGGGCAAAGCCAACTGGGACCAGCCGCGCGGCAACTGGATCGACGCCAAAGGCGGCTTCTATGTGCTGGGCAGCAAGCGCCATGGCTCAATGGGGCCGACCATCGGCAGCTTCGCGCAGGAGGCTGATGCCAGGAAATTCATCGAACAATGGGGCGGCAGACTGTTGCGCTATGACGAGGTCAAACCCGGGATGGTCGATCTAAGCGGCGGTGCGCTGCATGACAGCAAGATGTAGCCATGATGCTGCGCAGGCCCGCACTCAGACCGCTGTACTTCGTCGGCCTCGCCGGTTTGGTGCTGTTGGGCGGCCTGTTGCTGGCGCCCTGGCGTTCCCAGTCGTCGGATGACGCCGCGCTGGTGGCAACGGATGAAGTCTGCGTGGTGGCGCCGCCCGTGCCCCATGATCCCAAGTCGGGACTGGGCCTGCATGCGCCCCGACCTGTACCCGCCGATGCGCGCTGTCCCGTGTGCGGCATGTACCCGGCGCGCTCGCCCGAGTGGGCGGCGCAGGTGATTTTCGACAATGGCGACACGCAGTTTTTCGATTCACCGCTCTCGCTTTTTACTTACCTGCAAGACGTTGGCCGGTATACCGCTGGCCGCCGGGCCAGTGACATTGCGGCAAGTTTCGTCACCGACACCAGCAACGGCGCGTGGATCAGTGCGCCGGACGCGGTCTATGTCAGCGGCTCCAACGCGGTAGGCCCCATGCGCGCCGGCAACTTTCCGGCTTTCGCCAGTGTGGCGGCGGCGCAGGGCTTTACCAGCTCGCGCGGTGGGGTCCTGCTTTCGGCCGGGCAGATCAGTCCGCAGCTGCTGCAAAACCTCAATGGCGAGCGGCGCCATGCCCACGCCGAGTCGCCTCGCTGAAGTCTTAAGCCCCTTCTTTTTTCAACGCCAGGGCTGCTTCGTACAAAACGTTGCGGGAGGCGCCGGTGATGTCTGCTGTCAGCTTGACAGCGGTCTTCAAGGGCAGCTCGGCCAGCAGCATTTTGAGAATGCGCTGTTCACTACCGGATTCGGCCGCCACCATAGCCGGATGTAGTACCAGCACGAATTCCCCGCGGGAACGGTTCGGATCGCGGTGCAGCCAGTCGGGGAACGTGCTGGCTGGGAACGTGGCGATCTCTTCGAACTGCTTGGTCAATTCGCGCCCGACGGTGAGGCGTCTTTCTCCCAAAGTAGCCAGTGCCGTCGCCAGTGCCCCGATGCGGTGGGGTGCTTCCAGCATCACCACCGCGCGCGCTTCGACGCCCAGTGCCGTGATGGCCGTGGCGCGTTCGGCCGATTTGGAAGACAAGAACCCGACGAAAACAAACTCGCCGTGGTGCGCGCCCTCGTCGGCAATGCCTGCCACGCTCAAGGCGGTCGTCACGCTGCTGGCCCCGGGCAGCGGCACCACCGGCAAGGATGCCAGGCGCACGGCGGCCACCAGTCGCGCGCCGGGGTCGCTGATGGCCGGGGTACCCGCGTCGCTGGCGTAGGCGACCCGTTGGCCCTGGTGCAGGCGATCAATCACCACTTGGGCTGCCTGCGCCTCGTTGTGCTGGTGCACGGCGAGCAATTGCGCAGTGGACTTGTCGATGCCATAGGCCCGCAGCAAGGTCTGAGTGTGACGCGTGTCCTCGCAGGCCACGACGTCGGCGAGTTGCAGCACATGCAGCGCCCGCAGCGTGATATCGGCCAGGTTGCCGATCGGCGTCGCCACCACGTACAGTGCACCGGGCGGATAATTCTGACCAGCCGCCGCATCGTGCGCGGCACTCAAGGCGGCTGCATAGGCAGAGGCATAAGTAGAAGTCAATGGTATTTCCTCAAATCAAGGCCACGGTCGCTACGACCAAGCAGGTGGGCGATGCGGCCGAAGATGCCGCGTTGCAGTTCCTGGAGAAGGCCAATTTACGCCTTCTGGAACGCAATTATCGAACGCCGGGGCGCGGGGGCGGAGAAATCGACCTGATCATGCGCGCGCCGGACGGCACCCTGGTGTTTGTGGAGGTACGCCAGCGCCGCAGTAGCAGCCACGGCGGGGCGGCAGCCAGCGTCAGTGGTGCCAAACAGCGGCGCATTGTTTTTGCGGCACGGCATTACCTGATGCGCCTGCGCCAGCCACCGCCCTGCCGTTTCGATGTGGTGGTACTGGAGCAGGGCGGTATCCAATGGTTACAGGCGGCCTTCGATGCGTACTGACGCGGGTATCATTGGCCCATGCTTGAGCAACGTATTGAACAACACTTCATTGACAGCGCCGACCTGAAGTACCAGGCAGCGCAAGTCCTGAGCAAACCCATTGCCGCTGCGGTGCAGGCCATGTTGACCTGTGTGACCAGCGGCGGCAAAGTGCTGGCCTGTGGTAACGGTGGCTCCGCCGCTGATGCACAGCATTTCGCTGCCGAGTTTGTGGGGCGTTATGAGCGTGAACGCCCGGAGCTGGCGGCCATTGCGCTCACCACCGACAGCTCCATCATCACGGCCATCGCCAATGACTATGACTTCAGCGTCATCTTTTCACGGCAGGTGCGGGCGCTGGGTCAGCCGGGCGACGTGCTGCTGGCTATTTCCACCAGTGGCAATTCAGCCAACGTGCTGGCCGCCATTGAGGCCGCGCATGAGCGCGAAATGGTGGTGGTTGGCCTGACCGGGCGCGGTGGCGGCAAGATGACCCATGCCCTGCGCGATACCGATGTGCACATTTGTGTGCCCCATGAACGCACGGCGCGCATTCAGGAGGTTCATCTGCTGACCCTGCACTGTATCTGTGACGCCGTGGATGCCCAGTTACTCGGAGACCAGGAAACCTCAACATGAAATATGCAACTCACAGACTCGTAACGATACTGGCACTGACCGCCTCCGTGGGGGCTGGCCTCAGCGCTTGTGCCCCCATCATGATCGGCGGCGCCGTGGTGGGCTCACTGATGGCAACGGATCGCCGAACCTCGGGCACACAGATTGATGACGAGGGCATTGAGTTGCGCGCTGGCAGTCACATTCGCGAGAATCTGGGCGACCGTGTTCGCGTCAATGTCACCAGTTACAACCGCCAGGTGTTGTTGACAGGTGAGGTGCCCAGCGCACAGGACAAGCAACTGGTGGAGCAAGTGGTGTCCAGGGTTGAGAATGTACGTTCGATCGTCAATGAGCTTGCCATTCTGGGCAACGCCACCCTGACCCAGCGCTCTTCGGATGCGCTGGTGACGGGCCGGGTCAAGGCCGGCATGGTGGACGCCAAGGATTTGTTTGCGAATGCCTTCAAAGTGGTGACCGAGCGCGGCACCACCTACTTGATGGGGCGAGTGACCCAGCGCGAGGCCGACCGCGCCACTGACATTGCCCGCGGCACCCCGGGTGTCCAGAAAGTGGTTCGTGTGCTGGAGATCATCAGCGAAGACGAACTGCAGGGCATGCTGCCCAAGCCAGCCACCAGCGAAGTCAAGAAATAGCCCAAGGGGGCAAAGTACACGCATCGACCGGTGTGGGGGAGTTGCCGCTGCGCCGGGCCGCCCCAAGCAAGGCACGGCCCCCTCGGGGGGCAGCGCAGTACACGCAGTGACAAGCGTGGGGGCTTCTACCGCAATCGCTTGATCAGACTGGATGTGTCCCAGCGGTTGCCGCCCATGTGCTGTACATCGGCATAGAACTGGTCCACCAGGGCCGTCACGGGCAGGCGCGCACCGTTGCGCTTGGCTTCATCCAGCACCAGACCCAGGTCCTTGCGCATCCAGTCCACGGCAAAGCCAAAGTCGAATTTGTCCGCCACCATGGTTTTGCCGCGGTTGTCGAGCTGCCAGCTTTGCGCCGCGCCCTTGCCAATCACGTCCAGAACCTGGTTCATGTCCAGTCCGGCTTGCTGGCCAAAGGCAATGGCTTCGCTCAGGCCCTGCACCAGTCCGGCAATGCAGATCTGGTTCACCATCTTGGCCAACTGACCGGCACCACTCTCGCCCAGGCGTGTGAAAGCCCTGGAAAAAGCCATGGCGACCGGCTGTGCCACGTCAAACGCCGCCTGGTCACCGCCACACATCACGGTCAACAGGCCGTTTTGTGCACCGGCCTGGCCACCCGATACCGGGGCGTCGACAAATTGCAGGCCGAGATTGCGGGCCGCGCCATATAGCTCGCGCGCCACGCTGGCCGATGCCGTGGTGTGATCCACAAACACGGCGCCAGGCTTCATGCCGGCAAAGGCGCCATCGGCGCCCAGCGTGACGCTGCGCAAGTCGTCGTCGTTGCCGACACAGCAAAAAACGATGTCAGCCTGATCCGCCGCCAGTCGCGGGGTGAGTGCATGTGTTGAGGCGCTAGCCTCCACAAATTCTGCACACCATGCTATTGATTTGGCAGCAGTCCGGTTGTACACCGTGACCTGGTGTCCGGCGCGTGCCAGATGCCCGGCCATGGGATAGCCCATGACGCCCAGGCCCAGAAAGGCGACGTGAAGCGCAGGGGTGGGTTCGTAGGTTTTGATGGCGATGTTGCTCATGGGTTTTATACGATGGCGAAGTTTTCGGTACCGGCACTCAGGTCTTGTGTCCTGCCGCGCTGGCTGTTGAGTTTGATCTGCAAACGCAGGTCATTGAGGGAATCAGCGTTGCGCAGGGCGTCTTCGTAGGTTATCAGGTTGGACTCGTATGCATCGAACAGGGCCTGGTCAAAAGTCTGCATGCCCAGGTTGCGGCTTTTCTTCATGATCTCCTTGATCTCGGAGACTTCGCCCTTGAAGATCAGGTCGGAGATCAGGGGGGTGTTGAGCATGATTTCAACGACGGCAGCCCGGCCCTTGCCGTCCTGTTTGGGGATCAGCCGCTGTGATACCAGGGCCTTGAGATTGAGCGACAGATCCATGAGGAGCTGCGTGCGCCGCTCTTCGGGAAAGAAGTTGATAATGCGGTCCAGTGCCTGGTTGGCGCTGTTGGCGTGCAGGGTGGCCAGGCACAAATGGCCGGTTTCTGCGAACGCCACCGCATGCTCCATGGTCTCGCGGTCGCGAATTTCGCCCATCAAGATGACATCAGGGGCCTGACGCAGGGTGTTTTTCAGGGCAGCCTCCCAGCTGTCAGTGTCTATCCCGACCTCACGCTGTGTCACCACGCAGTTTTTATGCGCGTGCACAAACTCAATCGGATCTTCGATCGTGATGATGTGCCCGAACGAATTGTCATTGCGCCAGTCGACCATCGCCGCGAGTGTGGTCGATTTGCCTGAGCCGGTGGCGCCCACCAGAATGCACAAGCCGCGTTTCGCCGTCACCACGTCCTTGAGTACCTGCGGCACGCCCAGGCCATCAATCGTGGGCAAGGTCAGTGGAATCACCCGCAAAACCATGCCGACCTTGCCCTGTTGCAGAAAGGCGTTGACGCGAAACCGTCCCACGCCCGGCGGCGAGATGGCAAAGTTGCATTCTTTCGTGCGCTCAAACTCGGCCACCTGCTTGTCGTTCATGACCGAGCGTGCCAACGCCAGCGTGTGGCTCGCGTTGAGGGGCTGGGGCGAGACCTTGGTGATCTTGCCATCGACCTTGACGGCTGGCGGGAAATCCGCCGTGATGAACAAATCGCTGCCGTTGCGACTGATCATCAGTTTGAGAAGATCGTTGACGAATTTGGTGGCTTGATCGCGTTCCATGACGTGTGGTGCTCCGAGGAATTATTTCTTGTCGCTCAACCGCGCGCTGACGACGCGCAGCCGCAGCGACAGTTTTCGGGCCAGCAGGGCAATGAGACTGGCGGCCAGCGCCGGATCGGTGCTCAGCATCTCGTCCATTGCCTCTGCACTGAGAATGGCGATTTCGCAATCGTTCAGCGTCGTGCAGCTGGAGAACCGCATGCCGCTGTCCAGCAGTGACATTTCGCCCAGAATTTCACCGGGGGCGGCCTCCGCGAGGCGCAGGCGTTCGCCCCAGGGCTGCACGCGATCGATCGCAATGCTGCCGCTCAGCAGCACCACCATGAAGTTGCCGTACTCGTCCTGGCGGATGATGTCGCGGTTGGCTTGCACCGTGGCGAAATCCAGAAAATGTTCCATGCGCCCGATGGCCTCGTCATTGAGCTGGCGCATGTATTTGTCTTTGGCCCACAGGCCCTGCAGCAGCTTGGTGCCGCGGCCGGGGTTCAGCCGGGAAGCGCCCACCTCAACGGCGCGAGCCTCCCACGGCACGAGCAGGCTGGTGTCCAGGCCATGGTCTGCAAATGCCGTGGTGAACAGCGTGGAGTCAAGTTGCTCTTCACCCGGCCCGGGTTGGCTCTTGTGCCGGAGGAGTCCGAGGATTCCTTTCATTGCGCGCTCCAGTAGGTCGGCTGGGGTCAGCCGGGGAAGTTCTCGGGAATCTTGGCCTTGGAGCGGGCTTCCGCCGGGCTGATGATGTTGCGCTTGACCAGGTCGCTCAGGTTCTGGTCCAGCGTTTGCATGCCCAGGCTGTTGCCGGTCTGGATGCTGGAGTACATCTGGGCCACCTTGGCCTCGCGGATCAGATTGCGGATGGCGCTGGTGCCCAGCATGATTTCGTGCGCTGCCACGCGGCCCTGGCCGTCTTTGGTTTTGCACAGGGTCTGAGAGATCACGGCCTGCAAGGACTCTGACAACATGGCGCGGACCATCTCTTTTTCTTCCGCCGGAAACACGTCAATGATCCGGTCAATGGTTTTGGCCGCGCTGGAGGTATGGAGTGTGCCAAATACCAGGTGGCCGGTTTCCGCCGCCGTCATGGCCAGGCGGATGGTTTCCAGGTCGCGCATTTCGCCCACCAGAATGCAATCCGGGTCTTCGCGCAGCGCAGAGCGCAGGGCGGCG
>NZ_JAUSLE010000042.1 GCF_030646845.1 Rhodoferax sp.
GCGCATGGGGGCAGTAAAACACGGCGTCCACCCGGCCCCCGACGGTGGCCAGCAAGGCGTGCATTTTGGCGTGCATCGCGTTGAGCGTGGAGACATCAAACAGACCGCGCCCGAGGCCCGACTGGTTGGACGCCAGCACCACGTGCCAGCCGGCGTGGTTGAGGCGGGCAATCGCCTCCAGCGCACCCGGCAAAGGCGTCCATTCATCCGGCGATTTGACATAGTCGGCGCTGTCTTCATTGACGGTACCGTCGCGATCGAGGATGACCAGTTTCATGGTTGAAAATTCAACTCGCTAGTTTGGAAAGATCGGCCACGCGGTTCATCGCTTCGTGCAGTCTTTTCAGCAGACCCTGTCGGTTCAGGCGTAAATCAAGCGCCTCGGCATTGACCATGACGCCGTCGAAGAAGTCGTCCACCGGCCCGCGCAAAGCAGCCAGACTTTGCAGCGAAGCGGTGTAGTCGCCGGCCTCGAACTGCGTCTGTGCTTTCGGCACCACGTCCTTCATCGCGGCAAACATGGCGATCTCGGCCGGCTCCTTGAGCAGCACTTCGCTGACATGCGGATCGACGTCCTGTGCTTTCTTCAGGATGTTGCTGATGCGCTTGTTGGCGGCCGCCAGGGCGGCGGCTTCGGGCAGCATTGCAAAGGCGCGCACAGCGGCAAGGCGCTTTGGGATGTCGCCCAGACGCTGCGGTTGTAGCGCCAGTACGGCTTCAACTTCTTGCGCGCTGTAGCCTTGTTCACGCAGAGAACCGGCGAGGCGGTCAAAAATGAATTGCTCCACCGCTGGAATGATCGGCCCAAGATTCACCAGATTTGACCAAGTTTCTGGCCACTGAGAGGATGCTGTCGCATCTCTAATGAGATCTGTGAGATGCAAAGGTAGATCAGCATCCCCAAGCATACGGATCACTCCAAGCGCATGACGCCGCAGGGCAAACGGATCCTTGTCGCCAGTGGGCAGATTGCCGATGCCGAACATGCCAACCAGCGTTTCCAGCTTGTCGGCCAAAGCGACGACAACTCCCAGCAAGTTGCGCGGCAACCCATCCCCGGAAAAACGCGGCTTGTAGTGATCTTCAATAGCAATTGCGACGTCTTCCTCCAGACCGTCATGGCGCGCGTAATAACCACCCATGATGCCCTGCAACTCAGGGAACTCGCCCACCATGTCGGTCAACAAGTCGGCCTTGGCCAGTCGCGCGGCAGTGTCCGCCTGCTGCGCCAGCAGTTCGCCACCGAGTTGCTGGCCGATGGCTTGCGCAATCACCCGGACGCGCTCCATGCGCTCGCCTTGCGTGCCCAGCTTGTTGTGGTAAACCACTTTGTCCAGCCCCGCCACCCGCGACGCCAGCGTCTTCTTGCGATCCTGATCGAAGAAAAACTTGGCGTCGGCCAGACGCGGACGCACCACCCGCTCATTACCGCCGATGACCGCGCTGGCGTCGGTCGGGCTGATGTTGCTGACGACCAGGAACTTGTTCGTCAACCTGGCGTTGGCGTCAAGCAGTGGGAAGTACTTCTGGTTGGCCTTCATGGTGAGGATCAGGCATTCCTGCGGCACCTCGAGAAACTGCGGCTCGAACTCGCAGACCAGCACATTGGGGCGCTCCACCAGGCCGGTGACTTCATCCAGCAGGGCCTCGTCTTCGATCACTTTGACGCCACCACCCATCTTGGCGGCGGCGGCCGCGAGCTGACGCACGATCTCGGCACGGCGTTCCGCGAAGCCGGCAATCACAGCGCCGTCTCGGGCCAGTGTGGCAGCGTAGCTGTCGGCGTCGGCGATCAGAACCGGTGACACGCTGGCTTCAAAGCGGTGGCCCTGGGTCGTATTGCCGGCGCCAAGCCCCAACACCTTGATCGGCACCACGGTGCTGCCGTGCAGCGCCACCAGACCGTGCGCCGGGCGGACAAAGTGCACGCTGCTCCAGCCCGGTAACTCGCAATCGGTTTCCAACTGGTAGCTCATGACCTTGGGGATCGGCAGCTTGGCGATCGCCTCTTCCAGCGCCTTCTGCAAACCGGTGTCGAGTGTGGCGCCGCTGACCAGACTGTCGTAAAACAGGGCTTCGGCCTTGCCGTCGGCTGCTTTCCTGAGCGCCATCACGGCAGCCACCGGGTCCGACAGATCGGCCCCCAGCGCCTGCAATTTCTTCAGCAGGGCGGGCGTCGCCTTGCCGGCGGCGTCCAGCCCGACCGATACCGGCATCAGCTTTTGCTGCACTGCCTTGTCGGCGGCCTTGCGCCAGACTTGCGTGATGTGCGCGGCCAGACGGCGCGGCGAGGCGTAAGCGGTCACCACCGATTGCGCGCCGGCCAATCCCTGGCTGCGCAACTGGTCGGCCAGTTGCGACGCAAAAGCATCGCCCAGTTTCTTGAGTGCCTTGGGTGGCAGCTCTTCCACAAACAATTCAACGAGAAGATTTTTGGTCGTCATTTTTTTATGCTTTCGTCCTGCGTTCAGGCGGCCTTCTTCGTCATCTGTTCCACCCACTCGCGCGGCGCCATCGGGAAGCCCAGGCGCTCGCGGCTCTCGTAATAACTCTGCGCCACGGCGCGCGCCAGGTTGCGGATGCGCCCGATGTAGGCGGCGCGCTCGGTGACGGAAATGGCGCCACGCGCGTCCAGCAGGTTGAAGCTGTGCGCGCACTTGAGCACCTGCTCGTAGGCCGGCAGGGCCAGCTGCACCTCAATCAGGTGCTTGGCCTGTTTCTCGTGGGCCGTGAAGGCGGTGAACAGGAAGTCGGCGTCGCTGTGCTCGAAGTTGTAGGCCGACTGCTCTTTTTCGTTTTGCAGGTAGACGTCGCCATAGCTCATGGTGTCGGTCCACTGCAGGTTGTAGACGTTGTCCACGCCTTGCAGGTACATAGCCAGGCGCTCCAGGCCGTAAGTGATCTCGCCGGTGATCGGCTTGCAGTCGATGCCGCCGACCTGCTGGAAGTAGGTGAACTGCGTCACTTCCATGCCGTTGAGCCAGACCTCCCAGCCCAGGCCCCAGGCGCCCAGCGTGGGGTTTTCCCAATCGTCTTCAACAAAGCGGATGTCGTTCTTCCTGAGGTCGAAGCCCAGCGCTTCAAGCGAACCGAGGTACAACTCCAGGATGTTGGCCGGCGCGGGCTTCAGCACCACCTGGTACTGGTAGTAATGCTGCAGGCGATTGGGGTTCTCGCCATAGCGGCCGTCTTTCGGGCGGCGACTCGGCTGCACGTAGGCCGCCTTCCAGGGTTCCGGCCCGAGCGCTCGCAAAAACGTAGCGGTATGCGATGTGCCGGCGCCAACCTCCATGTCATAGGGCTGCAACAACGCGCAGCCCTGGGCATCCCAGTAGGACTGGAGTTTCAAAATGATTTGCTGGAAAGTCAACATGTCTTATGGGGGACTTCGACGGGCTGCGCCCTGGGGGTTTTCGAACGAACACGATGTCCATGCGTAACCGCCGATTTTACGGGGGTTCACGATGGCCACCGTAGCACGGCGGCCGGGCGGCGAACTAGCGTTTTCGCAAGCTGCGGCGTACCGCCAGCAAGACCAGGGCCAGGGCCCCGAGCCAAAACGGCCACAGCCCGAAACGGGCTACCCACCAGCCATAAGGTGTGACACCGGTTCTGCCCTCCACCTCGCCGACCAGAACAGCCCGGGTGTCGCGTGCCAGGTCGGCGACGATGCCGCCGCGATGGTCAACAATCGCCGTCAGGCCCGTGTTGGTGGCAAGGACAAAGGGCCGCTCGAACTCCTTCGCGCGCATGCGGGCAATCTGCAGATGCTGGTCCATCGCCAGGCTGTTGCCATACCAGGCCAGGTTGCTGATATTGACGAAGATGGTAGGGTCCTGGGACGGGTCAATGAAGCGCCGGCCCAGCTCCTCACCAAACAGATCTTCGTAGCAAATATTGGGCGACAGGCGTTGCCCCTGCCATTCAAACGGCGGCTGCCGCAGACCGCCACGGTTGAAATCGCCCAGCGGGATGTTCATCATCGCCGTGAACCATTTGAAAAAAGGCGGAATGAACTCGCCAAACGGCACCAGGTGGTGTTTGTCGTAGCGCCAGGGCAGCGCCTGCCCGGGCTTGAAGCCGACCGCCGAGTTGGTGTAGCCCTCCTGGTAACTACCCAACGGCATGCCGATCAGGGCGGCCTGTTGACCCGTGGCAAAACGTTGCTGCAGCGCGTCCCAGTAGCCGGGAGGCAGTTGTTGAGGCAACACCGGGATCGCCGTTTCTGGCGCAATCACGAGCGAGGTGCGACTGTCGCGCAGTTGCGCGGCGTACCACTGCAGGGCCTGCGGTACGCCGGTGCCGGTCTCGAATTTTTCGTCCTGGGGTATGTTGCCCTGCAGCAGCGTCACCGCCACCGTCCCAACCGACCTCGACATGTCCGGCTGCTCCATGCGGTAAACCGCGGGCAGGGTCAGCAGCAACAACACCGCCGGCAGGCCAAACGCCCGCTCGCGCCAGGTGCCGCAGGCCTGCGCCGGGCGAATCAACTGAGCCAGCGTCATGGCCAGCCACGCCGATAGCAGACAGAGCCCGTACATGCCCAGCCAGGGAGCGAAGCCCGCCAGCGGCCCGTCCACGTGGGCGTAACCGGAGGCGCCCCAGCCAAACCCGGTCAGCCAGACGCCACGCGCCAATTCGGCGATCAACCACAGTGCCGCAAAAACTATAGCAGCCCACGCTCTATTGACGGGGGCTAGCGCCACAAATAGCCCACAAAGGGCGGCATAGTACAAAGCCAGTAGCGCGGCCAGCGCGAGCACCGCCAGCACAGCCAAGACGGCCGGCAAGCCGCCATAGGTGTGCAGGGCCACGAAGGTCCACCAGAAAGTGCCCGTCAGCCAGGCCGTGGCAAATAACCAGCCCGCCAGCGCTGCGGGTCGCCAGTGCTGGCAATTGCGCAGCAAACCCGCCAGCAGCCCCAGGGCCATCAGCTGGAGCCACCAGACAGGTTGCGCCGGGTGCAAGGCCAGCAGCGCCAGGGCCGGGACTTCGATCGACAAGGGCCAGGCCATGCTGGCCGCGTGGGCCACGCCGGCGATCAGGGCCAGCGCCACCTGGACCCAGCTGAGGCGGGATGCCGCGTTAACCGGCGTCATTGGCAACCGGTGACACCTTGAACCATTTCACGGCACCCCCTTTGGTGTGCAACACGACAAAATTGAGGCCAGCCATTGTGTGATGTTCGCCCCGCTTGGGGACGTGACCCATTTCATGGGCAATCAAACCGCCAATGGTGTCAAACTCATCCTCGGGATCGGTACTGGTCAGCTTGACGCCAAAGGCGTCGGCAACCCGTTCGATGGTCGTGTCCCCGCTGACGCGGTAGGTACGGTCCGCGAGAGCAAAAATATCGCCCTCGTCCTCCGCAATATCGAATTCGTCCTCGATCTCGCCCACGATTTGTTCCAGCACATCCTCAATGGTGATCAGACCGGCGACCCGGCCGAATTCATCGATCACGATGGCCAGATGGTTGCGGTTGCCCTGGAACTCGCGCAACAAATCGTTGAGCCCCTTGGTTTCAGGAACAAATACGGCCGGCCGCAGCAAGGCCCGGATGTTGAGTTCAGGTGCACGCTGGAGTTTCAGCAAATCCTTGGCCATCAGGATGCCGATGATGTTCTCACGCTCACCGTCGTACACGGGAAAGCGCGAGTGCGCGGTGTTGATCACCCCATGCATCAGCACATCGTAGGGGTCCCCAATATTGACCAGGTCCATCCGGGTGGCAGGGACCATCACCTCGCCCGCCGTCATGTCCGCCATGCGGATCACCCCTTCAAGCATCACGCGGGATTCGGCGCCAATGATGTTGTTTTCTTCGGCTTCCGCCAGGGTTTCGATCAACTCGGCCGTAGAGTCCGGCCCCGGGTGAATGAACTCGGCCAGTTTTTGCAGGAAAGTGCGCTTGTCTTCCCTGTCAGGAAGTCGCGCAGGATGGGGGTCTGACACAGCCAGAGGCGCAGGACATGCGGTTGTTAAAGACCCTCAAGGATAGCGGATTGCCGCGACCATGCGTCGCCGCGCCCGCAAGCCGCATCACTTCGGTGTGATTCGCTGTGCTTCCTGCACATCGCGGCGAAGTGCCTGCACCCCCGCCAGAACGTCCCAGAACTGCTTCACCTGCACCTTGATGCGGTAGTCGGTCTGGGCCACCTGCTCTGCCACCAGTTCGCTCAGACGGGTGTCCAGCGTGGCGGGCGGCAGATGCAGATGGGCCTCTGACTCGGACCCATCCCGCTCCACGATGGCGCCGGCATTGCGGGCGATTTTGAGCATGGTGTTGTTTTCGCTCAGGGCGTGGATGAACATCCGGTTCACGCCTTCGTTGCGCGCGTGCATGGCAGCCCGGTCAAACAGCCGTGCGCCATAACCGCGACCACGAGCGGACTTCAAGACCGACACGCCAAACTCGGCGCAAGCGGCCAGATCGGTGTCAGCGGAGAACGCGAGATGCGCCATCGCAATCAGCTCAAGACGCCGGTTGTAGATGCCGAATATTTCGTCACGGTCAAAATTCAGGCTGTCCGCATAGCGTTGAATCTGCTCGTCATTGGCCGCAAAACCGAAGCGCAGATAACGATCCCGCGGCTCAAGCGCGAGCAAGTGGCGCGCGATTCGCTCACGATGATTTGCTCCGAGCGAGCGGATGGGCACCAGCACCGGCGGTGTTCTGGGCGCCGCCGGCAGCAGTTCGCGCTCCCGTGATTCCGGCGGGGCGCGCGACAACTCCTCGCCACCTTCCAGCGGCGTCTTGATCAGAGCCTTTGTTTCAACCATGAGCGGCACTATACGGGTTTTCCCTAGAACGACCAACCCAAAGAGCACATCGACTTACAGAGGTACCGCCGTCGTCGCCTTCACACGGTCCAGCACAAAGCTGGTTTTGCAGTCTTGCACGCTGGGATGCTTGAGCAGCGTCTCCATGACGAAATGTGAGTACGCACTCATATCCCGGACCAGAACCCTCAAAAAATAGTCCATTTCACCACTCAAGGCGTCGCACTCCACGACTTCAGGCCAGGTCTGGACGCTGGCCCGGAACAGATCCCTGGGATTTCGTTTGTGGCTTTCCGTGTTTTTTTCCAGCCGTACGTTGATATGCGCCATCAGCCCCAGGCCGACCGCCTCCGGCTTGACCAGCGCCACGTAGCGGTCGATCACGCCGCTGGTTTCCAGCCGTTGCACCCGCCGCAACACGGCACTGGGGGACAGACTCACCATCTCGGCAATCTGGTCATAGGTGGCGCGACCATTCACTTGCAGCTTGCTCAAAATCAGCTTATCCAGCTTGTCCAGTGTTTCCATTCTGGATATTTTGCAGGTTTCTTGCGTTTGAAGCAAATCAGGCTACTCAAGTTGCAGGTTTTCTCCGGGGCACCAACAATAGACTGGTCAAGGTTCATAACGTGGCGATATGCCCCAACCGGAGACGACACATGTGGGACAACCCGATGGGCACCGATGGCTTTGAATTCATCGAATATGCGGCGCCCGACCCTGCCGCCATGGGCGCCCTGTTTGAGCGCATGGGCTTCAAGCCGGTGGCCAAACACCGCCACAAGGACGTGACCTTGTACCGCCAGGGTGGCATCAACTTCCTCATCAACGCCGAGCCCGACTCGTTTGCCCAGCGCTTCGCGCGCCTGCACGGCCCCAGCATTTGCGCGATCGCCTTTCGGGTGCAGGATGTCAAAAGCGCCTATGAACGTGCGCTGGATCTGGGCGCCTTTGGCTACGCCGGCAAGGCCGGCCCCGGCGAGCTCAACATCCCGGCCATCAAGGGCATTGGCGACTCGCTGATCTACCTGGTGGACCGCTGGCGCGGCAAGAATGGCGCCAGGGAGGGTGACATTGGCAACATCGGCTTCTTTGACGTGGACTTCGAAGCCCTGCCCGGCATTGAGGCGTCAGAAGCCCTGAATCCGGTCGGCTTTGGCCTGACCTACATCGACCATCTCACGCACAACGTGCACCGCGGTCGTATGGCCGAGTGGGCCGAGTTTTACGAGCGGCTCTTCAACTTCCGCGAGGTGCGCTACTTTGACCTGGAAGGCCAGAGTACCGGTGTGAAAAGCAAGGCCATGACCAGCCCGTGCGGAAAAATCCGCATTCCCATCAATGAAGAAGGCAACGACAAGCCGGGGCAGATTCAGGAGTACCTTGACCGCTACCACGGCGAAGGCATCCAGCACATCGCGCTGGGCTCCAGCAACTTGATCGACACCGTGGACGCGTTGCAGATGAGCGGCGTCAAGCTGCTGAGCACCAGCGATACCTATTATGAATTGCTGGAAAAGCGCATTCCCGGCCATGGCGAAGACGTAGTTGCGCTGCAGCAGCGCAACATCCTGCTGGACGGCAAACCGGGTGAGCTGCTGCTGCAGATCTTCAGCGAGAACCAGCTCGGGCCCATCTTCTTCGAGTTCATCCAGCGCAAGGGCAATGAAGGCTTTGGCGAGGGCAACTTCAAGGCCCTGTTCGAAACCATGGAGCTGGACCAGATACGCCGCGGCGTACTGACGGCTTAGCGCCGAATCATCGGCGGAGACAGACATGGTTGTTGAGCCCGTTGTCTATGGCGCCAGCGAGCGCCCACCTCGTGGCGACTATCGCCGCGCCGGGGCCGACTACACCTGCGCCCAGGACTACGCGGCCTACACCGCACGAGACCACGACACCTACCGTCGCCTCTACGCGCGTCAGGAGGCCTTGTTGCCCGGGCTGGCGTGCGACGAGTTCATCGCTGCCCTGCCATCGCTGGGTGCCAAGGACCGGATTCCGCGTTTTGAAGAGGTCAATGAACGCCTGAGCCGGGCCACCGGCTGGGAGATCGTTACCGTGCCAGGGCTGATCCCTGAAGTACCTTTTTTCACCCTGCTGGCCAATCGAAAATTCCCGGTGACGGACTGGATTCGCACGCCACAGGAGTTTGACTACATCGTCGAGCCCGATGTGTTTCATGACCTGTTTGGTCATGTGCCCCTGCTGTTCAACCCGGCCTTTGCCGACTACGTGCAGCGCTACGGCGAGGGCGGCCTCAAGGCGCACCAGCTCGGCGCCTGTGAACAGCTCTCACGCCTGTACTGGTACACCATCGAATTCGGATTGATCGCCCAGGCCGGCGGCTTGCGTGCGTACGGCGCTGGCATCCTGAGTTCATCGGGCGAACTGAACTATGCGGTAACGAGCCCTGAGCCCAACCGGATTCAACTGGACCTGCAGCGCGCCATGCGTACCCGCTACAAGATTGACAGCTACCAACAGACCTATTTCGTCATCGACAGCTTTGAGCAGTTGTTCGGAATGACCGCGCCCGACTTCACCCCGCTGTATGACCGCGTCAAAAACCTGAGCGATATTGCAGCCAATGCGCTCCAGGCTGGCGACAAGCTCATTCAGCGCTGAGCGCTCAGGCCAACGCCCTTTCCTTCCCCGTCAGGCGCTTGACCAGTCCTTGCGCCAGACGATTGACGATGCCGTAGATTGACAACTGCGGGTTGGCACCAATGCTGGTCGGGAAGATGGAGCCGTCGTGAATGGACAGGTTCTCGATCTGCCAGTGCAATCCGTCGGGACGCGTCACGCCGAGCTTTTCGCTGCCAGCCATGCCACAACCACCCATCACATGGGCGCTCACCATCTTGGTCAGCAGCGGCTTCATGGGAAGTGCCTCGACCGCCTGTTTGGCCTCGGTCCAGGCGGTGTAGGGCCGCGCCATCTCATGCAGCGGAAGAACCTGGCGGGCACCGGCCGCAAACTGAATCTCCACCATGGCCAGCATGGCACGTCTCGCGCCATCCATGACAAAGTCCGTCAGTGGATAGTCCAGCAGGGCGGAACCATCGGCACGCAACTTGACCTGTCCGCCGGCGGCGCGCTCATGAAATCCGTCGCGCAAGAGGGCGAGCAGCACATGGGTGTGGGGAAACTTCGCCAGCAGATCGGCCTGCTGCTGACCATAGCCGGACACGGTGGAGGCGAAGATCACCGGGTGCAGCGGCGGCGCCTCCAGCTTGAACCCCACGGGGCCGTCAATGGGCTGGGTATTGAGAAAATGATCGGTGTAGATGGTCTGTGGTGCACCCGTCCACGCCTCCACCTTCTGCGCCATGACAGCGGCAGACATCACTACGGGATGCAGGAAGGTGCGAAGGCCTAGGCGCGCATGCGGATCGGGCGCCTGCGAGCGCAAGAGCAGGGCCGCCGAGTTGATGGCACCGCCCGACAACACATAGTGCTTTGCTATTATTATCGTAGCACTTGAAGCAGATTCCACGGGGGCCCCATTGGGTTTTACTCCAATACACCGGAGCGACTTGATCCGCCCATTGGCAAGCTCAAACTCTTGCGCACGAGTTTCCACCAACAAGGTGGCGCCGAGGTCCAGCGCCGCCGGGATGGTGGTCACCAGCATGGATTGCTTGGCATTGGTTGGACAGCCCATGCCGCAGGAGCCCAGGTTCCAGCAACCCTTGACGTTGCGGGCAATCGCCGCCGCCGGGATGCCGAGCCTGGCGGCACCGCGGCGCAGCAAGTCATTGTTTTCATTCGGCGCGACCAGCCACGGGCCCATGTTGAGCCGGGTCTCGGCCTGCTGAAAATAGGGCGCCAGGGCATCGCTGGTGTAGTCGCTGAGCCCAAATTTCTGCTGCCAATAATTCAGCGTGAC
>NZ_JAUSLE010000055.1 GCF_030646845.1 Rhodoferax sp.
AACTGGCTGCACCACGGTGTCGTTACCGAAGCGCAAGTGAAAGAAACGTTTGAGCGCATGGCGGCCGTGGTGGACAAGCAGAACGCGGGCGATCCGCTGTACAAGAACATGGCGGGCAACTTCGACACGTCGATGGCCTACAAGGCGGCAGCGGCGCAAGCGCCTGTGTCTGCAGTGTGAGCTTTGCTATCTAATTAATAGCTACTTGCGCATTACGGACGGGGGCTAGAGGCCGATTTGGCACTCAAGTCCCGGGCAGAAACGGCACCTTCGGGTGCCGATTTTCATCCAGCGTTCCTGATCATCTCTCCATCCCGGGCTGCCGCGCCCGATCGGATCAAGTCGCTGATCAGCCCCTCAATCCACTGCGAAAAATCAAGCCCCGAGAAATGGGTGTTGAAGATCAGTTGAAAGTAGGGCGTGGCCTGGGCCCACGCCAGGAAGGCGGACAGATCAAGGCGCTGCACTTCCAGCAGCTTGAATTTCAACAGCACCTTGGCGGCATAGGTGATGTGCTTTTCCGGATGCGTGACAAAGCTGTCCAGGCGCGCGCGGGCGCTGGCAATGGAGGTCTCGATGCTGGCAAAGGCGGGCCCGTGTCCTGGAATCACCGTTGTGGGGGCCAGGGATTCGATCAGATTAAGGGTATCGCCCACGGCCTCAAATGCATCCACGCCTTCAAGCTCGGGAAATACCACCCCAAAGCCCCGCTCCCATAGCGCATCGGCCGAAACCAGCACCCGGGATGCTGGCTCGAACAGAATCACCGAGTGGGGGTCGTGCCCGGGCGCGGCATGAACCTGCCACATCAGATCACCCAGCTGGATCTCGGTGCCCGGCAGCAGCACCGCATCAAACCCGAACTGCGGGCAGCTCTGACCGGTGGGCGCATAGGTCAGCGCATCCGCGTCCCAGGTGCGCACATGCGCCGACAGACCCGGCGGAATATGGGTCACCAGCGCCGGGTAGGCGTGCTGCAGTGCGGCGTTGCCGCCGCAGTGGTCGCTGTGCAGGTGGGTGTTGAGCAGCAGATCCAGCGGGCGCCCGTGCAGGGCCGACCGCACGAGGGCCAGCGTCTGGTCCGCATGGGCGCCGTAGCCGCTGTCAATCAGCGCACAGGCCTCGCGGCCGCAGAGCAGGATGTTGTTCGACGACAGCCAGCCCCGTTCCAGCAAGGTGACGCCCTGCGGCAAGAGCGGCTGCTGCCGTGCCGCCTCAGACATGCGCGATGCGTGCTGAATGGTTTGTGGGTCGGGTATTTGTCATGCTGCGCTCCTATGGCCCCATTTTGAAGCATCCCGCGACACCGCTGGCTACACTTCACCCCTGCCAAAATTTTCGGCACCGGAGCCCCCTCATGCAAGATACCCCGCTCATTGACCCCCAACGCTGCCCGCTGTGCGGGCAACCCAACCTCTGCGCCATGGAAGTGGAGCGCGCGACCGGCGTCAAGCAGCCACCCTGCTGGTGCAGCCAGGTCGCATTCGACGCCACGCAACTGTCGCGCATCCCGGAGGCGGCGCGCGGCCAAGCCTGCCTGTGTAGCGCCTGCGCACAGGCAGACACACCATGATGAAATGGCTGGACCGTTTCCCGTTGCTCTGGCTGGTCGTGCTGGCTGTCTGGATGGCGGTGGCGCCGATCACGCCCGAGCCGCACCTGATCGAGAAACTCAGAATGCTGGGCAACGGAACGCTGTCCCGTCCGATTGACATCTTCGACCTCTGCCTGCACGCCGCGCCATTGTTGCTGCTGGTGCTGCGCCTTTGGCGGCGACTGTCCCGCAAGAGCGACGCGCTGTAATTCTGCGCAATGGACGGCTGTTTTATCTACACTTCAATAGAAGTTGTAGAATCAAAACATGGAAAAATTATCGGCCATCACCGTCTTTGAGTCGCTCTCCTCGGGCGTGCGCCTGGACATCTACCGGCTGCTGGTAAAAACTGGCCCGCAGGGCATGGTGGCCGGAGAAATTGCCACCGAGTTGGCGGTGCCACCAACCAACCTCTCATTTCACCTGAAGGCCTTGACCCAGGCGCAGTTGCTGTCCGTGGTGCAGGAAGGCCGTTTCCAGCGCTACCGGGCCAACCTTGCGCTGATGCAGGAGCTGATCGCGTACCTGACGGCCGAATGTTGCGCCGGGCAGCCGCAGCAGTGCCCCGAGATTTGTCAGCCCGTCAATTGCCCGTGAGGCGCTCCCCGTCCCAATTCTTCTGTAACCAATATTTCAATTCTTGATGGAGTCTCAAAATGAAAACGATCCAGGTGTTTGATCCCGCCTTGTGCTGCAGCAGCGGCGTTTGTGGCGTGGAAGTCGATCAGAAGCTGGTGGGCTTTGCTGCCGATGTGGACTGGGCCCGGCAGAACGGTGCCTTGATTGAGCGCTTCAACCTGGCGCAGCAGCCGATGGCCTTTGCCGAGAATGCCGCAGTGAAAGGTTTGCTGGAGCGCTCCGGGGCGGGCGCCTTGCCCGTGACGTTGGTCGACGGCGACGTCGCCCTGGCGGGGCGCTATCCGACCCGCGACGAACTGACCCGTTGGGCCGCGATGGCGGAGCCCGTCGCAGAGCTGCCAGCTGCCGGCGCATGCTGCTCCGGTGGTCGTTGCTGCTGAGCCGCCGGAACTGCCCCATGAAGTTCCTCGAACAGGCGCCGCGTTTTCTTTTTTTCACTGGCAAGGGTGGCGTGGGCAAGACTTCCATCGCCTGTGCCACGGCGATCCAGCTGGCCAGCGCCGAGAAACGCGTGCTGCTGGTCAGCACCGACCCGGCGTCCAATGTGGGACAGGTCTTTGGTATCGAGATCGGCAACAGCATCACCGCCATTCCCAATGTGCCCAACCTGTCCGCGCTGGAAATCGATCCCCAGGCCGCGGCGCAGGCGTATCGCGACCGCATCGTCGGGCCGGTGCGTGGTGTGTTGCCTGACAGCGTGGTCAAGGGCATTGAAGAGCAGCTCTCCGGCGCCTGCACCACCGAGATTGCAGCGTTTGACGAGTTCACGGCGCTCCTGACCGACGCCGTGTTGACTCAGAACTACGACCACATCATTTTTGACACTGCGCCCACGGGGCACACGATCCGGCTGCTGCAGCTGCCGGGCGCCTGGAGCGGCTTCCTGGACGCGGGCAAGGGCGATGCCTCCTGCCTGGGTCCCTTGGCCGGTCTGGAGAAGCAGCGCGCGCAATACAAGGAAGCAGTCGATGCACTGGCCGACCCGACCAGAACCCGCTTGGTGCTGGTCGCGCGCGCCCAGTCGTCCACCTTGCGGGAAGCGGCGCGCACCCATGACGAACTCTCCGCGATCGGGCTCTCAAAGCAGTATCTGGTGATCAATGGCGTGTTCCCGCCCAGCGAGTCGGCCCAGGACCCATTGGCGAGCGCCATTTGCCAGCGTGAGCAGGCGGCGCTGACGTCCCTGCCCGCCGCGTTGTTGGCCTTGCCCACGGACCACATCCCGCTCAAGGCTTTTGATCTGGTGGGCCTGGAGGCCTTGCGCCAATTGCTGGTGGCGGGCGCGCCGCCTAGGACGGATGTCGTGCCGGAGGTGATCAGAATCGACGCCCCCAGCCTGTCCCAGCTGGTGGACCAGATCGCCGCCGATGGCCATGGCCTCGTGATGTTGATGGGCAAGGGCGGCGTGGGTAAAACCACGCTGGCCACAGCCGTGGCGGTCGAGCTCGCCCACCGCGGATTGAGTGTGCACCTGACCACGTCGGACCCGGCCGCCCATCTGATCGAGACTCTGCATGGCACGCTGGAGAACCTGAGCGTGAGCCGGATCGACCCGTACGAGGTAACCGAGCGCTACCGGGCGCAGGTGCTGGCGAGCAAGGGCGCCAAGCTGGACGCGCAGGGGCGCGCCTTGCTGGAAGAAGACCTGCGCTCGCCCTGTACCGAAGAGATTGCCGTGTTCCAGGCCTTCTCCCGCGTCATCCGTGAGGCCGGCAAAAAGTTCGTGGTGATGGACACCGCGCCCACCGGCCACACCTTGCTGCTGCTGGACGCCACCGGGGCCTACCACCGCGACATTGCGCGCCAGATGGAGGGCGCGCATCTGAACTTCACCACACCGATGATGCAGCTGCAGGACCCGAAACAGACCAAGGTGCTGCTCGTCACGCTGGCTGAAACCACGCCGGTGCTGGAGGCTGCCAGCCTGCAGGCCGATTTGCAGCGCGCCGGCATTGCGCCCTGGGCCTGGGTCATCAACAACAGCGTGGCGGCCGCGTCCACCACGTCGACGGTCACCTCCCCACTCCTGCAACAGCGGGCCAATAACGAGCTGCGTGAAATCGAGGCCGTGGCCACCCGGCACGCCCGTCGCTACGCCCTGGTGCCCTTGTTGAAAGACGAGCCGGTGGGCGTTGACCGTCTCCTGCAGCTTGCCGCTAACTCGCCTTCCAGGGCATTCACTTCAAAGGAAATCTGACATGACTGACAAAGTTCTCAACGTGCTCTTTTTGTGTACCCACAATTCAGCGCGCAGCATCCTGGCTGAAGCCATCCTCAATCACATTGGCGGTGGCCGCTTCAAGGCCTATTCGGCCGGCAGCCAGCCGCGTGACAACCAGCAGCCCAATCCGCAGGGTTTGCAGGTGCTGCAGAACGCCGGGATTTCGACCGAAGGTCTGCGCAGCAAGTCCTGGGACGAATTTGCCAGCCCGGATGCGCCGCACATGGACCTCGTGATCACCGTTTGCGACAACGCCGCGGGCGAGGTCTGCCCCTACTGGCCCGGCCAACCGGCCACGGCGCACTGGGGCTACCCCGATCCCTCGGTCGGCGATGGCACCGAGGCCGAGAAGCTCGAAGCCTTTCGCCAGACACTGCACGCGCTCAAGCGGCGCCTCGAGTTGCTGATCAGCCTGCCCCCCGCCAAGCTGGAGAAAACCCTGCTTCAAAACACGGCTCGCGACCTGGCCAAGGAGTAGGCACATGAGCGCCCAATGTGAAGTGACCGCCAAAAAGGCAGCCGGTGCGTCCATGAGCGTGTTCGAGCGCTATCTGACGGTGTGGGTGTTCTTGTGCATCGTGGCCGGCATTGCGCTCGGCCAGTGGTTGCCCGGCGTGTTCCAGGCCATTGGCCGTATGGAAGTGGCCAATGTCAACCTGCCAGTGGGCGTGCTGATCTGGGTCATGATCATTCCGATGCTGGTGAAGGTGGATTTTCGTGCCCTGCACGAGGTGCGCCAGCATGTGAAGGGTATCGGCGTGACGCTGTTCGTCAACTGGCTGGTCAAACCGTTCACCATGGCCTTTCTCGGCTGGCTGTTCATCCGCCACCTGTTTGCACCGCTGTTGCCCGCGGACCAGTTGGACAGCTATATCGCCGGTCTGATTCTGCTGGCGGCCGCGCCCTGTACCGCCATGGTGTTTGTCTGGAGCCGGCTCACCGGTGGCGATCCGTTGTTCACGCTGTCGCAAGTGGCGCTGAACGACAGCATCATGGTCATTGCCTTTGCGCCGCTGGTGGCGTTTTTGCTGGGCATCTCGGCCATCACCGTGCCCTGGGCCACGCTGCTCATCTCGGTCGTGCTGTACATCGTGATCCCGGTGATCCTGGCGCAACTGTGGCGCAAGGCCTTGATGGCCAAGGGGCACGCTGCCTTTGATGCTGCCATGCACAGGATTGGCCCCTGGTCCATTACGGCATTGCTGGCCACGCTGGTGTTACTGTTCGCTTTCCAGGGCGAAGCGATCCTGAAGCAGCCTCTGGTCATTGGGCTGTTGGCAGTGCCGATTCTGATTCAGGTGTTTTTCAATTCCGCGCTGGCTTATTGGCTCAACCGCGCGGTGGGCGAGAAACACAACATTGCTTGTCCCTCGGCGCTGATTGGTGCCTCCAACTTCTTCGAGCTGGCGGTGGCTGCCGCCATCAGCCTGTTTGGCTTCAACTCGGGCGCGGCGCTGGCCACGGTGGTGGGGGTGCTGATCGAGGTGCCGGTCATGCTGCTGGTGGTGCGCATCGTCAACCAATCCAAGCCCTGGTATGAACGCGGTCTAACCCCCGAAAGAAAATACAAATGACTGGTATCACGATTTATCACAACCCCAAGTGCGGCACGTCGCGCAACACGCTGGCGCTGATTCGCAACACGGGCGCCGAGCCCCGTGTCATCCACTACCTGGAAACACCACCGAACCGCCCTGACCTGGTGGCCCTGATTGCCGCCATGGGCACGCCGGTGCGCGCCGTGATGCGCGCCAAGGAGACGGTCTACCAGGAACTGGATCTGGATAACCCGAAATGGAGCGATGACGAATTGATCGACTTCATGCTGGCGCACCCGATCCTGATCAACCGGCCGATTGTGGTGACGCCGCTGGGCACGCGCCTGTGTCGCCCGTCGGAAGCAGTGCTTGATCTGCTGCCGCAGCCGCAGCAGGGGGCGTTTACCAAGGAAGACGGCGAGGCGGTGATCGATGCGAAGGGGCGGCGCGTCTGATCACACGCACCGCCACACCATGGCCGCACTTGCGCCATCAGTCCAGCGGCCGAAACACGAACGCACGCGACACCTGCCGGTCGGCAGCGATGGGTCTGGCGCTGCCGGCCGCAGCCATGCCGCTGCCGCGACGGTCATTCAAGTTTCCGTGCAACGCCATCATCTGGTCATAGCGCCGGCGTTTGTCCGGATCCGATAAAACGGAATAGGCGTGGTTGATCCGTGCCAGTCTTTGACTTGCTGCATCGGCGCCGGCATTTTTGTCGGGGTGGTTGCATTGGGCCAGGCAACGGTAGGCCGCCTTGATAACCGAAGCGCTCGCATGCGGACTGACTTCCAGAATTTCGTACAGCGTGTCTTCACTTTTCATGGGACCTCCTGAGCAGGTGGACCAGGGACGGCGTGAAGTGGCCTATCGTGGCGCTTGAGCGCGCAGGGTGTTTGCGCGTTGTCAACATCGTTGCTGCTGGTCGTGATTTTTTTCAATTGGCTGCCATACTATTGGCAGCACACGAAGGAGTCTGAAATGGCTACGATCGAAGACGGCGAACAATGGGCGGCGATGCAGGCCGACTGGCAAGTGGTCAATCAGGAGGCGCGCACGGCGCGGTTCAGAGTGACGCAAGCTTTTGTGAAAGCCGCTGCGGGTGACGGCTCCGGTCCGACGACCGGGCAGCTGGAACTGGCGGAAAAGCTCGAAGAGGTCGCTGACCAAAAGCGACTGGCCATGGACGAATTTGTGAAGCGGGCTTTCGGCTGAGCTCCTGCTGCGGCCATCGCGATTTTTCAATGCACCAATGAAGGAGATTGTTTATGAAACCCTTGAATAAATTCGGATCACTACTTGGCATGGCCGCGGTCCTCACGCTCGGCGCCTGCGCAGACATGAACATGCCCGGCAATACCTCCAGCTCGGGGACGACCTACCCGCAATCTGGCGCTTATGCCGGCTATGGCATCGTGCAGTCGATTGAGCTGGTCAAGCAGGCCAGCACCGGGATCGGGGGCACTGGCATCGGTGCCGGCACTATTGCCGGTGCGGTGGTGGGCGGTATTGTCGGCAGCCAGGTGGGCCAGGGCCAGGGCAAGACAGCGGCTACCGTGATCGGGGCTGCCGGTGGTGCCTATGCCGGACACGAGCTGGAGAAACGCAGCCAGCAGCAAACCGATGCCTACAAATTCACAATCCGCATGAACGATGGTTCCTATCAAACCGTGACGCAAACCACCAGCGGTGATATCCGGGTGGGCGACCGGGTCAAGGTCGAAAACGGAGTCGCGCAGCGGTACTGATTTTGCTTGCAGCGCTTGAGGCCCGGCGGCAGAAGTCGCTGGGCACTTTTCCGAATGGGAGATGAAGGGTCAAGTTGACCGTTACAGTCGTCCCATCAGCAGCAGCACGATGAGGATGACCACGACCAACCCCAGCGCACCGCTGGGTCCGTAGCCCCAGCTCTTGCTGTGCGGCCAAGTCGGAATGACACCAATCAGCATCAGGATCAGAACGATCAACAGTATGGTTCCCAGGCTCATAGGTTTCTCCTTGAATTTGTGCGTATGAAAAGTTAGCTGCCCGGAACTGCGACCGTGGCGAGGACGTTGACGACAGCGGGGGCGTCACCCCCACCAGCCTAGTGTTTCTTGACAGCCTCCTTGAGGGCCTCTTTCGTATCCTTGACGACTTCCTTGACATCGCCGAGCGCCTTCTCCGCTTTGCCCTCGACCTGTTTTTTCAAGCCCTTCGCTTCTTGTTCCTTGTTCCCCACCAATTTCCCGGCTTCCTCTTGAACTTTGCCGGCGACGTCTCTGATGGTGCCCTTGACTTGGTTTTTGTTGACCATGGTTACTCCGTAAGTTAATTGGGATTGATCAACCCCGAAAAAGGGGTTCCTCAAGATGGGTATTCGATCTGGAGATTGAATGGCAGCTATTGATGGAACGCAAAGACGGCACGTTACTTGAGGCCGATCACCATGGAATCCGGGCCGATGAGATGCTCGACACGGGTCTCACGGAATCCCGCCGCCTTCATCCATGCGCAACACTGCGCACCGGTGAAATCGAAGCCGGCGGGTGTTTCGATCAGCATGTTCAGGCTCATCAACAAGCCGAACGCATTGCTGCGTCGCTCGTCGTCAATCATCGCTTCGTAGACCAGCAGGGCGCCGCCTTCCGGCAGGGCGTCATAGGCCTTGGCAATCAGTTGCTTCTTTTCGTCGAGACTCCAGTCGTGCAGGACATGTCCCATCACGATCACGTCGGCGTGGGGCAAAGCGCCATGAAAGAAGTCGCCGCCCCGGAACGTCAGCCGCTCCTTCAAACCGTGCCGCTGAACGTAATCGTTAAAACTCGCCTGCACGGGCGGCAGATCGAAGCCCAAGCCCTGCAGATGGGGGTGCGCCAGAGCCACCTGGACCGCCAGGGCGCCCTGGGCACAACCCACGTCAACAAAGCTCTTGTAGTCGCGCCACGGGAACCTGGTGGCGATCGCGCGCGCCGCGCCCATGCTGACGCCGCTCATCGCCGCGAGAAACCCCTGCAAACGCTGGGGGTCGGAATACAGCGTGCCAAAGAAACTCTCGCCCTGACGGGCTTCATTCTGCGGCTGGCCGCTTTTGAGGGCGTCTGTCAACGAACCCCAGAAACCATACAGCCGTGCGTTGAACATCTCCAGCAGGCCGCCAACGTAGGCTGGCTTCTTGCGGTCGAGGAACAGGTCTGTCTCCGGTGTGTTGGCATACCTGGCGCCATCGCGGGTCAACATGCCAAGTGCGACTAGCGCATCAAGAAAATCCTCGGCACTGCGCGGATGCAGTCCGCAGCGATCCGCCAGGACGGACCGCTCCAGCGGCCCATCCCCGAGCGCCGTAAAGACCCCCAGCTCAACGGCGCTCAGCAGCGTCTTGGATGCCCAAAAGGCGCTGCCAAGTTGAAGAATTGCATCGGGTGAAGGGCCCATGGCAGTCTCCTTTCCATAACGGAGACGGGATTAAGCGCCTCGCGCCAGCCCGGTGTCAAGCGTGGCCGAACCCGCAATCAACATCGTTCACCACCTGTCTTGATGGCGCTCAATTGGCGTTGCTTCGCGGCATCACATAATGCATTGTTGTCTTGATGGGAGTTGGCGCTGATGGACCTGGTTTGGCAGTTGTTGAATGGCGGCGCGGGCAATTTGGCCGCCTATCTGGCGGCCCACGTGTTGCTGTGTCTGCTGCCGGCTTTTTTCATCGCGGGCGCCATGGCGGCGCTCATTCCCAAGGCCAGCATCACGCGCTGGCTGGGCCGTAGCACGCCGGCCTATGTGTCATACCCGGCGGCGGCGGCCGCAGGTTCGCTGCTGGCGGTCTGCTCCTGCACCATCGTGCCGCTGTTCGCAGGCATCTACCGCAAGGGCGCGGGTATTGGTCCAGCCATCACTTTTTTGTTCTTTGCGCCGGCCGGCAATATCCTGGCGCTGGCCTACACCGGCAGCATCCTGGGCGCGGAGTTTGCCGTGGCGCGGTTTGTCTTGTGCCTTTTGTTTGGCATCGGCATCGGCCTGCTGATGGCCCTGCTGTTCTGGCGCGACGACGCCAGCCACGACGCGCAGACTGATGCGCTGTTTGCCGACCAGGCGAGCATTGGTCCCGCTGCCCTTGGTGTGTTGCTGGCACTGGTGGCACTGCTGGTTGCCGGTACGCTGAAGCTGTGGCCGCTGACCGCCACAGTGGCCACCGTGAATCTGCCGTTGCCCTGGGCCCAGGCGTGGCAGGCCACGCTGTTCCAATGGGTGCCTTTCGACGCCGCCAAGGGGGAGGAGGGCGTCAGCGTGCAGGGCTCGTTGCTGATCGTGCTGCTGGTGTTGATCGGCCTGACAGCCTACAAGGGCCTGGAGAACATCATCGAGGGCGCCAACCGCTGGACCTGGATCACCCTGGGTCTGGCCGCCACCACGCTGCTGGTGGCCGCACTGAGGCTGACCCCAAATATCGAGGGCCTGGAGCTCGCCTTGACCGGGCGCCTGTTTGCCGTCGGGCTGGCGCTGTGGGCCGTGCTGCGCTATGCCCGGCGCCTGAACGCGGACGACTGGCGTGCCTGGCTGTGGGAGTCCTGGCGCTTCGTCAAGCAGATCTTCTTGCTGCTGGTGGTGGGTGTGTTTGTTGTCGGCATCATCCGCCAGCTGATCCAGCCCGAATGGATTCAGACGCTGGCCGGGCGCAACGACCTGCAGGCCAATGCAGTGGCCGTGGTGTTTGGCGTTTTCATGTACTTTCCGACGCTGGTGGAGGTGCCGGTGGCGCGCATGTTCCTCGATCTCGGCATGCACCCCGGCCCGCTGCTGGCCTATCTGATGGCGGACCCGGAGCTGAGTCTGCAAAGCATGCTGATGGTGGCGGCGGTCATTGGCCGGCGCAAGACCTTTGCCTACGTGGGCTGGGTGGCGGTGTTCAGCATCAGCGCCGGTCTGCTGTACGGCGCGTGGGTGGACGGCGTGGCGCTGGCCTGGCTGGTATTGGGCCTGGGCGCCTTTACCGCTGTCATCGCTGCCGTTCTGGCCTGGCTGCATCGACGCCAGCAGCAGGCGATTCAAGCCCTGTGAGCCTGCGTCAACCGTTCCCGATTTCCAAGGAGAAAAGACCATGCTGACCGTCAAGATTCTGGGTTCTGGCTGTGCCAACTGCAAAAAGCTCGAGGCCGTGGCGCGCGAAGCCGTCACCGGCGCCGGTAGGGAGGCCGAATTCGTCAAGGTCACCGACATGAAGGCCATCCTCGCCTATGACCTGTTGGCCACCCCCGGACTGGTCATCAACGACAAGCTGGTCTGCAGCGGCCGCATCCCTAGCCAGGCCGAGGTCCGGCAGTGGTTGCCGGCCTGATCCGCGCCCGCCTGGCGCTAGCTGCTCACTGAGGAACGGCTATTCACAGGGCTTGGTAAACGGCTCGCGAACCACCTGCAGCGTGACGTGCCCGATCTCAAACCGGTCATGCATCTGCTGGGTTGCCTCGCGGTAGAACGCATCATCCGCTTGCCCTGCTGGCATCACCAGATGCGCCGTCATGGCAATCTGCGATGTGCCCATCGCCCAGACATGCAGGTCATGCACGCGCTGCACGCCAGGCAATGCCAGCAGGCAATCGCGCACTGCGTTCAGATCCACGCTGTCGGGCACGCCGTCGAACAGCAGGTGCAGCGATTGCCGGAACAGCCCCCAGGTGCCGACGATGATCACGGCCGCAATCAGCACGCTCATCACCGGATCGATCCATTGCCAGCCCTGCCACAGGTACAGCGCGCCACCCAACACCACGCCCAGCGAGACCAGCGCATCCGCCGCCATGTGCAGGAAGGCGCCGCGGATGTTCATGTCATGCTCGCGCCCCCGCATGAAGAGCAGGGCCGTGGCCGTGTTGATCACGATGCCCACCCCGGCCACAGCCATGATGGTCACGCCTTCCATGGCCTCGGGCGCCGCAAGGCGGTGCGCCGCTTCCCACACCAGCGACCCCATGGCGACCAGCAGCAGCAAGGCGTTGGCGAACGCCGCCAGAATGGAGGCACGCTGCCAGCCGTAGGTGTGGCGGGCGTTGGGTTTGAGCTTGCCGGCCAGCGCGCCGCCCCAGGCCAGGACCAAACCAGCCACGTCACTCAGGTTGTGACCGGCGTCGGCCAGCAAGGCCAGCGAGTTGATCTTCCAGCCGTAGAACGCTTCGATGGCGACGAAGACGATGTTGAGCCCGATGCCGATGGCAAAGGCCCGATTGAAGCTGGCCGGCGCGTGATCATGGTCGTGGCTATGTCCTGCGCTCACCGGCTTGGTCTTTCCGTTTGCCGAAGGGCAACGCTCAGTTGATCGACCAGTTCGGCCCAGTCCGAGTCCTGCAGCAGCGCTTCACGCAGGAACGCGGCCTGCGCCGGCGTCCAGACGGGTGCATCCGCCAGCCTGACGTCTGCAGGCAGCGGTGCGTGCGCCGCGATGAATTGCCGGATGTCCTGCTCACCACAGGGCAGGCCCAACTGGGCAAAGAGATCGCTGAAATGATGTATCGGTGTGTTCATCGTAATGTTTATAGCACTTCAAGCGCCAGCGCAATGCCCTGCCCGCCGCCAATGCACAGCGTGACGATGCCGCGCTTCAGGCCATCGCGCTGCATCGAGTGCATCAGACGGGTCGCGAGTACTGCGCCGCTGGCCCCAATCGGGTGACCATGGGCAATGGCGCCGCCTTCGACATTGACAATGTCCTCGGAAAAGCCCAGTTCGCGCAGGCAGGCGATGGTGATTGCGGCGAAGGCTTCGTTGATCTCGACGCGCTGCACATCCGCCACCGACCAGCCCGCCCGCGCCAGCGCTTGACGCACTGCAGGCACGGGCCCCAAACCAAACATGCCGGGCTCGACCGCCCCGATGCCGTAGGACACCAGGCGCGCCAGCGGCTTAAGGCCATTGGCCTGCGCCCACTGCCTGTCCGCGACGATCATCGCCGCGGCGCCGGAGTTCAGGCCGGGCGCGCTGCCGGCAGTGATGCTGCCTTCCTTGCGAAACGCCGGTTTGAGCTTGGCGAGCGACTCGGCCGTGGTGTCGGGCCGGTTGTGCTCGTCTTTGTTGAATACGGTCGGGCCTTTGCGCCCTGGCACCTCCACTGCCGCGATTTCCGCCTCGAATTTGCCCGCCGCCTGCGCCACGGCAAAGCGTTGCTGCGAGCGTAGCGCCCAACGGTCCTGGTCTTCCCGGGATATCTTGTTCTGCGTCACCAGGTCTTCCGTGTGCCAGCCGGAATGCTTGCCGCTGAACGCGTCGTTCAAGCCGTCATACAACATGCTGTCAAACATCGTGACATCGCCCATGCGCGCGCCCCAGCGGCCCTGCGGCAGCAGGTACGGTGCCCGGTCCATATTCTCCATGCCGCCGGCAATGGCGCAGTCGATCATGCCGGACCAGATTTCCAGCGCGGCGCTCACCACGCCCTGCGCGCCGGAGCCGCAGACCCGGTTGACGGTCAGCGCTGGCACCTCGATGGGCAAGCCCGCGCCGATGCCGGCCTGGCGCGCCGGATTCATCTTGACCCCGGCCTGAATCACGTTGCCCATGACCAGCGTCTGCACCTTGTCAGCGGACAAGCCGGAACGCTTGACGGTTTCGCGAATAACGGCCGCACCCAGATCAGGTGCGGGCACATCCTTCAGGCTTCCACCGTACGTGCCAATGGCAGTACGAACAGGACTGCAAATAACAACTTCCTTTTGACTCATGCTGCTACTCCTTGAAATAGATAAATACCCATCGAATCGATCACAACACGCGCTCTACTGCCTTGCGGTGGCGGCCTCTTCTAACGTCAGCGCCGACGCAAGACACCACTCAAATCAGTCCCTGGCGCGACGGTATTGAATACCGTGCCGTACTTCTTGACGTTTTCATGCAGCAGGTTCAGCCGCTGGTCCGACTCGTCGGTGTCCACGATGATTTCGTAACGGATCGATTCCATCTTGGGTGGCACGTCCTGGCGCACGCCGTCCACGATGACCTCCACCCCGCGCAGCTCGAATTTCAAAATGGGCATCACCCGTTCGATCCCCTTGATCATGCAGGCCGAGAGCGCAGCGAGCAGCAACTCGGCCGGGTTGAAGGCATCCGGGTTACCCGCCATGTCGGTGTCGAGCGCGATTTCGGCGTTCTTGCAGTTTGAGAGGCTGCCATGCGCATCGATTCGACGCGACTCGACGTGAAAGGTCATTTTGACTGGCGGCATGGTCATTTCTGCAAGACGTAGGTGCCGGGAGCGGCACAGATCGGCACGAGGCCCTTGGCCGCAGCACCCATCGATGGCGCAGCAACCGGCTTTCCCGATCGGGCCTGCAACCAGCCGGCCCAGTCCGGCCACCACGATCCTTCGTGGCGTGGCGCGGCCTGCAGCCATGCGTCGGGGTCAAGGTACTGACTGTCGTGTTTTCGCGTGAGCACCTGGTAGCTGCGCCCCGGCACCCCCGGCGGGTTGACGATGCCCACGTTGTGGCCGCCCGAGGTAAGCAGGAACGTGATGTCGACGTCGGCCAGCAGGTGCAGCTTGTGCACCGAACGCCACGGCGCAACATGGTCGCGTTCCGTGCCGATGCAGTAGATCGGGCACTGGATGTCGGTCAGCGCAACCGGCTTGTCGTTGACGGGGTAGCGGCCGCTGGCCAGATCATTCTGCAAAAACATGCGGCGCAGGTACTCGGTATGCATGCGGTAAGGCAGACGCGTACCGTCCGCGTTCCAGGCCATCAGATCAGTGACTGTGGAGCGTTCACCCAGCAGGTAATCCCTCAGCATCCGGGACCACACCAGATCGCTGGAGCGCATCAGCTGGAATGCACCGGCCATCTGGGTACTGTCGAGGTAACCCTTGTCCCACATGATGTCTTCGAGGTAGGTCACCTGACTGTCGTCGATGAACAGTTCCAGTTCTCCGGGCTCGGTGAAATCGGTCTGCGCGGCCAACAGCGACATTGAGGCCAGGCGCTTGTCACCATCGCGGCCCATGGCTGCCGCCGCAATGGTGAGCAGCGTGCCGCCCAGACAGTAGCCAACGGCGTGTATTTTTTGTTTCGGCACGACCGCGCCGACGGTGTCGATCGCGTCCATCACGCCCAGGCGCAGGTAGTCGTCCATCCCCAGATCCCGGTCTTCGGAGCTCGGGTTTTTCCACGAGATCGCAAACACCGTATGGCCCTGTTCGACGAGGTACTTGATCAGCGAGTTGCCAGGCGACAGATCGAGGATGTAGTACTTCATGATCCACGACGGCACGATCAGGATCGGCTCCGGCCGTACCTTGGGGCCGGAAGGTTCGTATTGAATCAACTCGATCAGCCGGTTACGGTAGATCACCTGGCCCGGCGTGACGGCCACGTTTTTGCCGACCTGGTAGGCGTCGGTGCCGGGCGGCGGCGACTGAGCCCGCAGGCGTTGTGCATCCTCCACAAAATTCTGGAAGCCTTGCCACAGGCTGGCACCGCCAGTTTTTGCCGCGTGCTCCAGCACCTCGGGATTGGTCCAGACGAAATTGGCGGGCGAGATCATGTCAAGCAGCTGTCTGACAGTAAAGCTGACGACGGCTTCATGGTGTGGCGAGACGCCCCGGACGCCGGTGGTGGCGTCCTGCCACCATTGCTGGGTGAGCAGGAATGACTGGCTGATGACGTTGAAGGGCCAGGTCTGCCAGCTTGCGTGCGTGAACCGGCGGTCCTGAACCAGCGGCTCGATGCAGGGTTTGCACGACGTTTGGGTCGCTCGCGGGGCATAGCTCGCGAGTTGCTGGATGCTCTGCAGCGCCTTCTGAGTCAGTTCCAGCTGCTCCGCGGGGTTGTGTGACAGGTGGGTCAGCCAGTCGTCAAAGGCCATGCGCAATGCCGCGGTTGAGACGCCGCGGGTCAGGGGTGACAGCTGGGCATGGGCCCAGCGATCAAGGGTGTTCCCGGGTTGTGGCAGCGCGGGGGTAGGGGTGTTCGTCATCTGACACAAACCTTGTGAATTTTCAGAATCATTTTGACGGCGGCCTGGGTCATGGTGCTTGATCCTTGTCAATCGCATTTATGCCGGGAGCGTTGTCTGCAAGTGCCTTGAAGCGCTTCCCTCACCTTGCGGCTGCTTACGCAGTGGCCGTGAGCCATTGCTCGATTTTGTCGCGGCTGGGCACGCCACCGGCGTGCACCACCTTGCCATTGATCACCACGCCCGGCGTGGACATGACGCCGTAGCCCATGATGTCGCACAGTTCTTCCACTTTTGTCAGGTTCACTGTGACGCCTTTGGCCTTGGCCACCTGGTCAATCAGGGCGATGGTGTTCTTGCAGTTGGTGCAGCCGGTGCCGAGTACCTTGATATCCATGATGTTTCCTTGAGATTGAAGTTGATGAAAAGAATCTGTGCTCAGAGCACCGCGTTAAATACAAAACCCACCAGCAAAATGCCGCTGGCCACCACCGCCACAAAAGTAGCGATCAGCCGCACCTTGAGCACCTTGCGCAGGATGATCATTTCGGGCAGTGACAGCGCAATCACACTCATCATGAACGCCAGCACCGTGCCCAGGGCGGCACCCTTGGCCAGCAGTGCCTGCACGATCGGAATCACGCCGGCTGCGTTGGTGTACATCGGCACACCCATCAGCACCGCCAGCGGCACCGACCACCAGGCTTCCTTGCCCATGAAACTGGCCATGAAGTCTTCCGGCACATAGCCGTGGATCAAGGCGCCGACTGCAATACCGCCCAGGATGTAGGGCCAGACCTTGCCGACAATCTCACGCACCGCGGCAAACCCGCCCTCAATGCGGTCGGCCAGTGTGGCGCCCGTGTCTTCAAACTGGGCAGCCGTCTTGGGCATGTCGCGCACCCAGTCTTCGAGGTAGGCCTCCATCTTCAGGCGGCCAATGATCCAGCCGGCCACGATCGCCACACTCAGGCCCAGGCCCAGGTACAGCAATGCCACTTTCCAGCCAAACATGCCGAACAGCAGGGTGAGCGCGACTTCGTTGACCATCGGCGCCGAAATCAGGAACGAGAACGTCACGCCCAGCGGCACACCGGCCTGCACAAACCCGATGAACAGGGGCACCGCCGAGCAGGAGCAAAACGGGGTGACGATGCCCAGCGACGCTGCCATGACGTTGGCCGCACCCTCACTGCGTCCGGCCAGCAGGGCGCGGGTGCGCTCCGGGGTGAAGTAGCTGTTGATCATGCCCATGACGAACACCACGCCGGTCAGCAGCATCAGCACCTTGGGCGTGTCGTAGATAAAGAACTGCAGCGCACCGCCCAGATGGCTGGCACGGTCCACCGGCAGGGCAGCGACCAGCGCCTCAGAGCCGGGAAGCAGCGTCTGGTACAGGCCGAGCCAGACGATGGCGGCCAGGATCAGAAAGGCAATCGGCTGGCGCAGGGGCCAGGATTTCCGCGGTGTCGTCAAGGTATTCATACCCATGAAGACGGGCGAAGCAGCGAAAAGACGCACCAATTTCAAAATTTATAAGAAATATGCCTCTAGCCCCCGTCGATATTGCGCAAGATGCTATGAAAACAATAGCAAAATATGAGCCGGTATCAGGGCTGGCGTGCCGGCGTCTATTTTCGTGGCACGAAGTCCGCCACATGGCCGGCGTCGTCCATCTGCACCTGGCAGACCTGGGTCATGCGTTGTTTCAGGCGCAAACGTGCGCGCTGGATGCGCGACTTGGCAGCGCTGAGGTTCAACCCTTTGGCCACGGCGAAGTCAGCCTGGCTCATGCCGTGCAAATCGCACTGCGTGATGGCCTCGCGGTCCTCGGCGCTCAATTCGGACAGCACGCGTGGCAGGCAGGCCGTAAGCGTGTCCACTGGGTCGGACTCGTCTGCCGGCGCCGGCAAGTCGTCGGGCAATTCCACCGTCTCGCGCGCCACGCGCAGTCGATCGGCCAGTGTGTTGCGCGCCACCTCGAACAGCCAGGCACGGGCGTTTTGTACCGAGCAGAACCGTTCGCCCTGACGCAGGGCCTTGATGAACAGGTCTTGCAGCAGGTCGTCGGCCTCCGCCGGATTGCCCAGCCGATGGCGCAGCCAGCCGCGCAGCTCGGGCTCATGGGACGTCCAGGCGGTGGTAAGACAGTTCATCGTGGTTCCAGGCAACATATGTCTTACGATACCAAAGCGGCGCTTGCTGCGCACATCAAAGGATCCCCTGATGGACTTGCCCACCGGCCATGAGTTATCGGAATTTGCCAATGCGCTGATTCACTCGCGTCAAAATGTTTTGCCCCGACGTCTGGATGAACCCGGTCCCTCGCCGCAACAGTTGCAGGAAATTCTGGGTGCGGCGGCCGCGGCCCCCGACCACGGCCGGTTGATGCCCTGGCGCTTCGTCATCGTGCCAACAGCCCGGCGCGAGCGGCTGGCCGAGGTGTTTGGGCAGGCACTGGTGGACCGCGACCCGAACGCTAGCCTGGCACAAATCGACAACGCACGCGAAAAGGCGCACCGCGCGCCTTTTCTGATGCTGGCCATTGTCCGACTGGCAGGCGGTGAGGTCCGCGCCAGCAAAGCGCCAGAGCGCGACGCCCACCATCCCGAAGCAACCGAAGCAACCGAAGCAACCGAAGCGGAGGTGAGTGACGCGGAGCGTTTTGTGTCCTTTGGCTGCGCCATTCAGAACATCGTGCTGTCAGCCCATGCGGCGGGCTTTGGCACTGGCTTGACCAGCGGCCAGGCGATGGCATCACCGCGTCTGCGCGCGCTGTTCGGCCTTGGCGAGAATGAACAGGCCGTTTGTTGCATCAACATCGGCACGGTGACGAGACACAAGCCGGTGCGCTTGCGCCCCGCGGTGTCGGACTATGTGTCGGAGCTGGACTGAAACGTGAGTCGGCGGTACTGTCGCGCCGGGCGTGTCAGTGAGCGTCCGGCTTCGTCATTGGCCAACCGCGGCGGGCCCATTCGCTCATGCCGCCTTGCACGTATCGCACATGCTTGTAGCCCTTTTCCCGCAATGCCTCCAGGGTGGCGCTGGAACGATTCTGCGTGTTGCAGATCAGAAGCACAGGCTTGCTGGGGTCTGTAGGAATTTCCGAAAATCGTGCGCCGAGTTGCCGCATGGGCAGGAGTTGCGCCTTCTGCGCAACGCCGGTGGCGTGCTCGGCGGGTTCGCGAATGTCGATCAGCACAGCCCGACCGGCCTCATGCTCAGCGCGCGCTGTCTCGAGTGACACCGAGTCATTGGCATTGCTCGCCGGGCTGCAAGCCGCCAAACCCAGTGCCAGCCCCATCGCGATCAATGTGATACGACGTCGGGCCACTTGAGCTGCAGAGGATGGGCTTGATCTGGAAAGAATAGAGAAGGTCATGGTTTTGGATTGCAGAAGAGTTGAAAAGATTGATTCACCGGGCAGGAAACATCGCCCCTGATTGGGCCAGCGCCAAGGTGGCAGCTTTTCGCTTGAGTTTTGCGGCAACCAGAAACGCGCCAAATGGAATGAAGGCGGCTGCCATGAGTTGCATCGTCTCGCCGGCCGACAGCAAGCTGGCGGCGCTTGAACGCGCCACCATTGCGATGTATGCCACAAAGGCCAGTCCATGGATGGGCCCCATGACAGTGACAAATTCGGGCATGCCCGCCATGCGCTTCAAGGGCACGGCAAGGCACACCAAGAGAATCAGGGTCAAGCCTTCAAGGAAGGATGCCCAGCGCAGATAGCGCAAGGCCGTCGTGGCATTCGTCATCTAGTCTCCCGTCGTGACACTCATTAATATAAGCATTGACGAATATAATCGAAATCAAGTGCCGTTGCGTCTGCCCGATTCCTCAAGTACAACGTGCGCACCCTGTCGTTCTAAACTACCGGCATGAATTTCTGGGATCAAAATTTTTCAGTGCCGGGTTACAAATACGGCACAAGCGCCAATGCGTTTCTTGTTGCCCAGGCGTATCGCCTGCCAGCGGTCGCCGATGTGCTGGTGCCGGGTGACGGAGAAGGCCGCAACGGTGTCTGGCTGGCGCAGCAGGGCCATCGGGTCACCTCGGTGGATGTCTCGGCGGTGGGTCTGCAAAAAGCACAGGCACTGGCGGCGCAGCGTGGCGTCACGCTGCGTACCGAACTGGTGGATCTGGCTGATTGGGTGCCCATCCCCTGCAGTGTGGACGCCGTGGTGCTGACTTTTGTGCACTTGCCACCGGCCATTCGTCGTGCGGCACACCGGCGACTCGTAGCAGCACTGCGTCCCGGCGGCCTGCTGTTGCTGGAAGCGTTTCACCCCGCGCAACTGAAGCACAGCAGCGGTGGCCCCAAAGCGCCCGAGATGCTCTACACCCTGCAGACGCTGCAGGAAGATTTTGCTGGTGTTCTGACGGAGATCCTTGCCTGGGAGGGCGAGGTGACGTTGGACGAGGGCCCCGGCCATCACGGGCTGGCCCATGTCACCCGCTGGATCGGGCAGGCCGCGCAGGGTTGAAGTCCTCGGTGGGGTTGACGCCCTAAAGCAACCAGTCGGGTCGCAGCAGCATTAGCGCGCCCAGGGTCAGCATCACCAGACCGCTTGCCAGTTTGAGCCAGCGGCCAGCGCTTTCGCTGAGCTTCTGGCTGCTCAGGGCCAGTACCGCAGCACCCACCATCAGGCTGTCGTCGGTGATGTAGCCCAGGATGTACAGCCCCAGGTAGCCGTAGTGGGCAGCGCCGCTGAGGCCTTGCTGCGCCAGAATGGCGGTGTACATGGCCGGCAAGCCGGCAGTGCACAACAGTTCGATGAAGTTCACCACCACGGCCAGCGTCGCCGCGCCCAGCAAAGCCAGTGGTAGCGAACGCGCCTGCACCACCTGGCGCATGCGGGCGTACAGTCCCGGCTTGGCCGCAGCAGGAATCGACAGGGACGGGCCTTGAGGGCCAGCGGCGAAGTCCTTGATGTTCACCGCCGCAATGAGCAGCGCCAATACCGCCAGCCCCATGCGTACCGCATCAGACAGACCCACGGCCAGAAACACATTCAGCCAGGCGGCCATGAACATGTAATAAACGGCGCCGCTGACCAGCACAAAGGTGCCCGCAATCAGCGCCATGCGCCGGCGATCGTGCAGGTGCACCAGCAGCGACAGCAGAAACAACAGCACCCACATGGCGCAGGGGTTAAAGCCGTCAAGCAAGCCGATCGCCAGCGTGAAAAGCGGCAAACCCAGTTCGGTAACGTTCAGGGTACCCCACCAGCCAGCGTCGATTTTGGTTGGCGGCGACGTTGATGCGGGGGTGGACAGCTGGCCCGGTGCCGCCCAGTCCACCAACGCGGCCAACTCGGGGCCGGACTGCTCTGCATCGGCAAAGCCCACCAGCACCCGGCCTTGAAACACAAAGGTGGGCACACCCGGTGGCCAGTAGCCCGCCTGTTCGGTGATGCGCACCAGGGCATCACGGGCGTTGACGTCCTCGTCCACCGCACGATAGACGACGCGCAGCCAAGGTCGCTCGCGGGCGAATATGGGCAGGTAAGCCTTGGACTCGGCGCAGTGCGGGCAGCCCTGGCGCACGAACACTTCCAGCACCGGGGCCTCAGGGCTCTGCGGCGGAGGTACCTCTGCCAAAACCAGCCATGGCAGTCCACACCACAAAAGCAGGCCCAACACCCAATTTCGGAAAATGTTGCTATCTTTCAATGCGTGAATTTGAAAATTGCAATGGCCCCGACGCCAGTCAGCGCGCGTGATGCATCCAGGCGATGGTGCCGATGCCGGTCAGTAACAGCACCAACTGCAGGATCGACTGCGAAGCAGTTGTCTTTTGATGCAGCGATGGCACGAGATCCGCCAGCGCGATGTAGACGAAGCTCGCGGCGGACAGCGCCAGGATGTAGGCGATCGCCTCCTGCATCTGCGCCAGCCAGAAGTAGCCAGCCAAAGCGCCGGGCAGCGTCGTGGAAGCCGACAGCGTGTTGAGCCAGAACGCCTGGGCACGTCCGTAACCGTTGTCGAGCAGGATGGCGAAATCACCCACCTCCTGCGGCACTTCATGGGCGATCACCGCCACTGCGGTGGCGATGCCCAGCGGCACCGCAACGAGGAACGCTGCCGCAATGACGACGCCATCGACGAAGTTGTGAAACGCGTCGCCGATCAAGATCAGCGGTCCTGTCTGGCCATGATGGGATTGGCAGCCCCGGTCATGGCAATGACGCCACAGCACAAGCTTCTCCAGCACGAAAAACAATACAAGCCCTGCAAGCACCGTGGGCAGGATCAGCGTGGCTTCACCACGCGCCAGCGCGGTCGGAATCATGCCAAGGAATGCGGCTCCGAGTAGCACCCCTGCGGCATAGCTGACCAGCGCCGGGACGAGCGCGTCGCGGATCGTTTGTGGAAACACCAGCAACAGCGCAGCACCGGCCGCGGCGCCCACACTGCCAATAAGCGAGAAGGTGACGATCCAGAGCAACAACACTTGAGTGATGCCGAATCAGAATCTTGCCGTCGAACTGTAGCAATACATCAGGGAAAAATAGGAATGTTGGGGTCCACACCCTCAAGCTCAGCCTCTGCATGATGGCGGGTAACGAGTGTCTCGATCTCTTCGACGCGCAGCGAGGGCACGTCAATCATCATCAGCAGTTCACCATCGGCGATGGCCTTCTGGAACTGCTCGATGCGGCTGCTCGGCAGACCGACACCAACCATGCCTGACATCCAGGCCCCAAAGCCGGCGCCGAACGCGGTCATGCCGAGCAACGCACCACCGCCGAATACAAACCCTGCAGGCGGGAAGGTGATGGCGAGCAGGCCAGCGAGCAAGCCGGCCAGACCACCGGCCGCAACACCCCGCTGCAGGGCCGGGACGAGATCGGAGGTTTGCGCCACACTCGCTCGCGGCAGATCCTCCAGTGGCGTGTCTTGCCGGGCAACGATGTGGATGTGGCGTGCCTCGATCCGGGCCAGCAGTAAATCATCAACGATCGATTGCGCCAATGCAACCGACGGAACAAGGAAATAAATTCTTCGCATCTTGCTTCTCCTGAGGACGACTGTTTCACCTGGGTCGTTCAACACGGCATGCAACGGTTCACAGACCCATTGCCCAACCCTCGCTACAGACTCTTGGTCGAGTAGTACCAATCAACCGTCTTGTAGCCCTCGCTGGGGCGCTTGTCGGCAGCCTCGGCCGTCTTGGGCGGCGGCACGATCACGTCGTGGCCGGGGGTCCAGCCTTCGGGCGTGGCGCATGCGTTCTTGTCGCTGGACTGCACGGCTTGCAGCAGGCGCACGAACTCGTCGATGAAACTCGGTCGTGCACACGGGCGTGAAGTCGGCCAGGTGCGAGAACAGGATCAGCCACTTGCCCTTGTAGTCGGGGGCTGGTTCGTTGAGATGGGGGAACTGGCTGACAGTGTCGGACATGACGATCTCCTGAACGGGGGTATGGAAGAAAGTTGTGGCGTTTGAACTTGATTGGCTAGTCTGCTGCTGAATCCTTTGTCGTCCATTGACGAAAATCAATCGCGTACTTTTAGTGATGACTGAGACTGATTTTTTGCCTTGATGAAATTCCCCTGCACCGGACACTGACGCATGAACGAACTCACCGACATTGAAATCCGCGTGCTCCATGAGGCACTCGATGACGAGTACCAAGCTTGGTCGATCTACGACCAGGTGATCGCCGATTTCGGCGAGGTTCGGCCGTTCATCAACATCCGCCAAGCCGAGGCGCGCCATATCGAGGCGCTTTTGGGCTTGTTCGCGCGCTACGGGTTGCCCGTGCCCGCCAACCCCTGGCCGGGCAAGGTTGAGCGCTACGCCAGCCTGCAAGCAGCATGCGAAGCGGGTGTGGCTGCCGAGATCGCCAACGGCGAAATGTACGAACGGCTGTTGGGGCAGACCCAGCGCGCCGACATCCTCACGGTGCTGCGCAATCTGCAGGAAGCGTCGCAACAGCGCCACTTGGCGGCATTCCAGCGTTGCGCCCAGCGCGGTGCGGCAGGTGGAGGTGGTCGCGGTGGGCGGGGTGCAGGGAATCGCGAAGGTGCCTGATCTGTTCGACCGTCTGGCGGTGCTGCCGCAGTACCTCTTGCCCAAGAGGATGCTGACGGTCTTCGCTGGCAAATGCGCTGCCTCACATGCCCGCTGGTGGACGCGCAGGGTGATCCCCTGGTTCATCGCGCGCTACAGGGTGAACATGGCCGAGGCGGCGGACCCTGGTGCTGCCGGCTACACCAGCTTCAACGACTTCTTCACCCGCGCGCTACGTGAGGGAGCCCGACCGCTGGCGCAGGCCGATTTCGTCAGTCCGGTGGACGGCGCCGTTATCCAGTGCGGCCCGATCGAGGGCGACCAGCTCCTGCAGGCCAAGGGCCACCGCTACAGCACCCGCGCGCTGGTCGGTGGCGATGGCCAACTTGCAGCCCGGTTCGATGACGGCCAGTTCGCAAGCCTGTACCTGAGCCCGCAGGATTACCACCGCATCCACATGCCCTGCGACGGACGCCTGGTGCGCATGATCCATGTGCCGGGCCATCTGTTTTCGGTCAACCCGACCACGGTGCGCGGCGTGCCCGGGCTGTTCGCACGCAATGAGCGCGTGGTCTGTGTGTTCGACTCGGCAGGTGGTCCATTCGTGATGTGCCTGGTCGGTGCCACCATCGTTGGCAGCATCGCCACAGTCTGGCACGGCGTGGTAAACCCGCCGCGCCTGGCTGCGGTACGGGAGTGGCAGTACGACGATCAGACCATCTCGTTGCGCCAGGGCGAGGAGATGGGCCGCTTTCTTCTCGGCTCCACCGTGATCATGCTGTTCCCGAAGAACATGCTGCGCCTGCACGCCGACTGGGTGCCGGCGCGTACCGTCCGCATGGGTGAGGCCATGTCTTCAGCATTTTTAGCACTTGCGTAGTAAGTTGACACGCATCGGTCGCACGAAGTGTGCCCCGTCTACCGTCATGTGCGACTCAAAGCGTTCACGCACAGCCTGCAAAGTGCGGGCATCAAGGCGGTGATCCACGAATGTCACGCCGATCATGCGCTGTTCAAACTCGGCAAAGTCGCGGTAGCGCACCGGCGTCTCGAACAAGGTCTCGGTCACTTGCTCCCATGCACCGGAAGACACCGCTTCCTGCACTGCGCGCAAGGCTGCGGCACGCACCTGCTCCTCGTCGTGGAACAAGCGCATCACCTCGTTCAGCGCTCCGGCAAACACCGGCTCTGAAATATAGAGGAGACCTTCTGGTCGCAGCACACGGCGCACCTCCGCCAGCGCCGGGCTAAGCTGATCCAGCGGGACGTGGTGCAAGGACTTCAGCATCAGCGCCAGATCGAAACGTTGCGCCTCAAATGGGATTGCCTGCGCACCCGCCTGAACGAATTGCAGGCGCTGCTGCAGGTTGAGCAGGTTCTTGGCGTGTTGACGCTCGTCCACCTCCAGCCCTGTGACCTCGCACCTTGGACATCGGGCAAGCAACTGGCGTGACAGGTGCGCGGCACCGCAGCCCAATTCGATGATCTGCGGGTGCTGGTTCAGGTCGACCAGCGATTGCAGCAAGTCGAGTTCGTCGGTGATCAGTGGCGTGTTCATGCAGTGGAGTCGTGATGAATGAATTGGATCTGGAGCGTACAGGTAAGTTACATAAATTTTATGGAAAATATGGCTATAGCCCTCGTGTTTATTGATTTTATAGCTATATAAAACGTAGCAAACGAATGCCTGCTGCCACGCAGGTTGTCATTGGCCGTTGTTGTGGAGTTTCCATTCTCCCTCGTGCCCCATGGTTTTGGTGAACTCCGGAACCTTGCAGCGCTGCGCGTCGGACGGGTTGTCTGATTGGGTGGGACTCCCAGGCCCCGCGCAATCGCCAGCGCGCGGGTCGCCGCTGTGGGAGGACTGGGATCTGGCAGCGCAACCCGCACCCGATTCTGATGCTGATCAGCGCTTGAGCCGGTGGCAAGCCAGAACCCCCTCTCAAAATTCGCTGCAATCCGATGAGTTGGTCCTGAGCCAACTGACAATCGCATCGGCCACTGTTTGCCACCCTGGCTCAAGCATCATGTCATGGGCGATATTTGGCAGAATAATGGCTTGGGTCCCATAGGCACGCGCTGTGGCCTTGACCTGATCAGGGCTTATGAGCGTGTCTGCACCACCGCCCAAGATTAGCAGGGGTGTATTGACCTTCTCGGGTTTGGGCAGGCCGAGCCCCAACATTTCGGCAAAACAGCGGTAAGACTCGTCTTGCATTTGCTGCCAAAAAAGTTCGACTTGCGCCACAGGCATCTCATTTGGGAATAGCAGTTCCTTTGCCAACTCGGGGCTGCTGATCAATGGGTACAGGCTCCAGGTGGCGTTGACTTTGGCCATTAACCAAGGGTGGCGCCGGACCAGACGCAAGGCGGTGAGCAGCACCCCCATGGGTGGTATGGATGCCATTAGAACTCCCGCAGGTGCGCAATGCGTTTGCAGATACTTTTGAACCACCAGACCGCCCATGGAATGGCCGATGACGATGGGCGGTGCACTTAACTGGCGGGCAACTTGGGCCACATCGTCCACATAATCTGCCAAACCGGTCCAGCGCAAACGCCGCCGACCCTCGCTGTTCCCGTGTCCTCGAAGACTAATCGCATGCACTTGGAACCCCTGCTGTGCGAGATAGTCCGCAAAATGCACCTTCCAACACCATGCGCCATGCCACGCGCCATGTACCAGCAGCACTGGATTGTTGCTTAACTCCTGCAAAGGCTGCTGCGACAGGACTTCCAAGTTCATTTTGCGCATCGGTTTGGAGAGTCGATTGAACCTGCTGGCGTCTGGCTGCGCTTGATAAGTGTCAAAAGTAATGGCGATTGATGTAACTACCCATCAATTGGGTCAAAACTCACAAGCAGACCAGCCCATTGAAGCGTGTGATAACGATGTATATAAAAACGAAGAAAAGTCACGGCACGTCACGGCGCGCGGCGTGCCCGGGCTGTTTGCGCGCGACGAACGCGTGGTCTGTGTGTTCGAGTCGGCCCGTGGCCGTTCGCGCTGCCCTCGGTCAAAGCCACGTCAGCAGTAACAAAGATACGACCTGTCGCACGAATTAGCGCTTGACAAAACAGACACAAAAAAAGTCCTACCCCTTGCGGGAAGGACTTTCATGGAGTTCACCTTGAGCTTATTGGTTGACCGGCGACTTGGGATCGAGCAGAAAGGCTGTCATGTCCTTGATCTGAGTTTCCGTCAGACCGTTCAAATGACCAAAGCGGGGCATATTCGAGCAGGCGTTATAGGCCTTGGCATTGTAAAGCTTGCCCCAGGTGTACTTCACGACTTCCTCGGAATTGCCCCGAAGCTTTCCATAATGGTAAAGGCTTGGCCCAAGATTGCCGAAGGAAATTTCCTTCTTGGTCATCTGATGGCATGCGTAGCAGTTACCGCCATTGACGGTGTCAGACTTGTTGTTCCAAGCCATGCCAACGCCGCTTTGGGCAATTTTTTCGGCCTTCGTCCAGTCACCCAGGTACTTGCCGTCAGACGGCATCTTGATGGTTGCCAGTTGCTCCTGCTCGAGACGCTTGCGCAGCGTCGCGTCAAGATCCTTGCCCGTCATCTCTGCTTCCGAACAGGCGGCCTGCAACCCATCCTGATTTAGGCGCTCATGCTTGGCAATACCTTTGGTCTCGAAGGACTGATTGAGCATGTCCTTTGTCATCTTTTGGTAGTCATCGCCGGCGAAAGTGGCGCAACCTGCCAGCACGACTGCAGAGACAGAGGCAAAGATAAATGTGGTTTTTTTCATACTAATTTCTCCTTGCCCAAATTAACGCTTGATGGTGGGGGCAAGAGACGGAACGTCTTTGCCATTTACACCCATATAGACCGACAGAGCGACGGTGGCTTCAGACCCAAATTTGGGAGACGGGAAGCGCTGCAGCCGCAGGCAGTCATTCAACCGTTGCTGCATGGGCCAGAGTTGGCTGTTGCTGACGCGATAGGCCGGCCAAGAGGTGAAGGCACGGCCGGCAGGAACGTTCTTGGTGAGATTGGGCAGGCCCTGCAGGCGAATGCGCTTGTCGTCAGCGTTATGGCAGGTGGCGCAGGAAAAGTCGTAAGGACCGGCGCGGTAATAGAAGGCACGTTTGCCCAGCTCATACATGCGCCTTTCTTCGGCATGCGCCTGCGGCACATTTACCGGCATGCCCTTGGACTGCGTGACGACAAATGTGGCCAGCGAGATGATCTTCTTGTGGTCATCCTTGTTGTAATCAGCATCCTTTACATCGAAACCCTGCAGGGTATGCATGCAATAGGACAGGCGCATCTCGAGATCCATCACCTTGCCGGCATCGGCAAAGTAGCGAGGCAGCAAGACGTAGGCGCCTTTGAGCACGCCGGGGCCGATACCAAGATCGCATTGCTCAAGGGAGGCCTTCTTGGGACCGTCTTTTTTCTTCCAGAGTTCCTCGCCCTTGGCTTCCCACAGTTCCGCAGGGTTGCCATCAGCAATCATTTCGCGATATTGATCGATCGCTTTTTCAGCCTCCGACTGTGCCAACACGGCGCCGGGCGAGAGCAGACTCGCCGCAAAGGCGAAGCCAAACACTTTAAATTTGGATGGGATCATTTTGTTTCCTTCGTTTTAATAATGGTGCGGCCACCGATTGCATGCCGCCCTTGTCAGACACCACTGACACTACTTCAACGATGTCTCAAGAAGCCGTAGCTTCGTCGGTACGGGTTTCGCCCTTGCTGTCTTTCCATGTCACGGCGATCTTGTCGCCGGCCTTGGCGCCCTTGACGACGAACTGCAGGAACGGGTTCTTGGAAACCGCGGGGCCCCACTCTGCCGTCATGACGACCTTTCCATTGTGGCTGGCGGACACTTCGTTGATAAACCAGGCGGGAACGAGTTTGCCCGCCGAGTCCTTGCGTTGCCCGGACTCCATCTCGTGGCTCATCAAGACACGGACGGTTGCTTTGTCACCAGCGACTTGAGCGCGAATGCGCATTGGATCTGCCATTTTTCTACTCCTGAATCAGTATTGATTGAATTGGGGAAAGTGAGGTGCGCGGGGATTAACCGCCGCAACCACCGAGCGTGACCTTGACTTCTTTTTTCGCAAAAAGGGCCTTGCCGTCTGCCATCACGGCCACGGCATACACGTCGGACGACTGGCCCATCTTGGAACGCGTGGCAAAGCTTGCGTCCACGCTGTCGGTCACATTGAACAGGGCAACCAGGGCCGCGGGGTTCTTCTCGACCAGAATCAGAATCTGCTTGACGCCAGGCAGGGACGTGCTGGCGGTCAGCGGCACGACCGCGCCGTTTTCAGCAATGTCGGGGCCGCCGATGGTGACGTCCTTGCTTTCGACCGGCGCGCCGGCGCCGAGCGCCTTCAGCACGTCAGCCAGGCTCTTCGCCTCGAAGGCCGTCTTGTTGTACGCGGCCAACGCGTACTGGGGGAACAGGCCCGTGGATGCCAGCAGGCCAGCCACGATAGCGCTGTGTTTGAGTGTCTCGCGACGAGTTTGCATGTTTGGTTTCCTTGGTTGGATGTCATTACAGAGAAAGTTTTGTACGGGCGGCTCAAGGGCGGATGTAGGCATAACCCTGCTGTTGTTTTTGCATCAGCTCCACGACACCGGCAGGCACATACCCGATGGTGGGTAGCATGTCGGCATGGGTCAGCTTCTGCGCCCGCAGCGTGGTCTCGCACGCCACCACCTTGACGCCGCTTTTCAGGGCACCGGCAATGCGTTGGGCCACAGGGGAGTCGGTCTTGAGCATGCCAATGCCGGGACCGTAGACAACGATCTCCTGTTCGACATTTTCCGCACCCAGATCGGTCTGTACGTTTTGCACATTGTTCAGCGCCAGGCCCCACTTGGCGGGGTCGCTGTCACTGACTTGGAACACGATCTTGTTTTTTGCAGTCGTTGCCTGCGCCTGTGCCTCGGACGACATGAGCGTCGCTGCGAGCACAATCGCACCCAGCGACAAAAGGGTTCGCCGTCCCGTACTGTTTAGGGCGGCGTGTTTGAAAGTTGTCATGCGGATCTCCTGGTTGTACTACTTGGAATCATCTTGCAGGCGGTGCGGGTCAACCCGGCGGCTTGGCGAACGCTGTCTGTGCCACCGTGAGCGCCTTCTTCTTTTGTGACACCATGATCAGCGGTTTGTCGCCTGTCTTCGATGTCACTACCTGCCAATAAACGTCGGCCCACCAGCCCGAGCTTTCCTTCAGGGCTATCGGTTTGTCGAACGCAAAGACGGTGACCATGCCGCCCTTTTCAAAAAAGGTGGTGAGGTGGTAAACAAGATGCCCTTCAATCTCACACGGGCGCATCAATTGGGGGTAGCCCGGTACGGCATGGACGTGCTCCAGCCCAAGGTGGGCGAGCAAGGGTTTCGCTTCCATGAAGTTGCCGCGCAGGGTGCGTTCGTAATACTCGTGCTCAATGGCGCCGCGCACCAGTTCGGGTGGTCGAACGGCGAGAGCGCCACCTAGTGCTGTACCCATCAGCACCAATGCAGCGATGCCCAGTCGCACGCCCCAGCGGGCGAGCAGCGGTGTGCGGCGCAACAGGATGGCAGGAGTTTCGCCGGGCTCGTAGGCCAGGGACAGTTCTGCACGCGCGCGCAGGTCAAACTCGTCTTCTTGGTGTAGGTGTGTCATGTCAAGTTCTTCTGATCGTCGTCACGTTGCTCGTCACCGGCATGGATGGCTTCTGCTGACGGACACATGTTGTCATGGCGGTCTTCAAAGCATCGCGCGCGCGCGACAGACGCGACAGTACGGTGCCTGGTGCAATCTCGAGCGCTTCGGCAATTTGTGCCGTGGGCATGTCGTCAAAGTAATGCAGCACCAGCACTTCACGATGGATGGGCGCAATCCGGCCCAGGGCCTTCACCACGTCCAGCCGGTTGTCGATGCCCGAGTCGGGCGCGTGTTGTAAATCGGCCTCGTTGCTGTCCTCCAGCGACTGCACACACGGGCTGATATGCCGGAAGATGCTGCGCCGCATGATCTTGAACAGCCACGGCCGCGCCAACGACGCGTCGCGCAATTGGTCCCGGCAGTTCCAGGCATTGGCGAAACAGTCCTGCACCACGTCTTCCGCCACCGCGCGCGAGCCGGTCAACGCCCAGGCGCTGCGCATCAGGAAACGATAGTGATCGCGCACCCATTGGTTGTAGCGCGCTTCGGAATTCAGGAACATGAGTTAAAGAGCGCAGGAATGGGCTTTCCATTCCCTACAGGCACGGGTATTTCGTCGGGGTTTACCCCCGCATTGGGGCCTCCATTGCATCCACCGCCACCGGTACCCCACGGCTGATGAGTTCGCAGTCCTGGCATTTCTGCATCCAGTTTTGCTATTGAAAAAGTAGTATGTATGTCAAGCTGGTCGGGGTCGGCGTCGGGCGTAGGGGGAGGTGGTTGCAGGGTGGGCATGGCTTAGAGCAATTGCCCAACTTCACTCCAGCGCCTTAAGCCTGCGGTACAGCGAGCGCTCGCTGATCCCCAGCTTCTGTGCCAGGTCAGCCCGGCTGCCCTGGTGGCCCGCCAGCAGTTGCTGCAGCGCGGCGCGTTCGATGGTTTTGAGCGCGCCGGGTGCCAGGGTGATGCGGTCCATCGTGCTGGCGCTGTCAACCGCGGCAGCTTGCGGGTCGGTACGCGGCGCGGCTGAGGGGCGCCGGCCCGACAGCAGCGCCTGCTCAACATGTGCGACCTCCAGCGTATCGCCATCACACAGCAAGGCCGCGCGCTCCAGCAGGTTTCGCAACTCACGTACATTGCCGGGGAAGTCCTGCACTTGCAGCAAACGCAGGGCCGGTTCGCTGATCTGCAGCTTGCGCTGTGGCGCCACGCGCGCCAGCAGGGCCGCAGCCAACAGGTCAATGTCGTCCCGGCGCTCCCGCAGGGCCGGCAGGTGGATGGGGAAGGTGCTCAGGCGGTAGTACAAGTCTTCACGAAAAGTCCCTGTTGACACCATCTGGTCCAGATCGCGGTGGGTGGCCGATACCACGCGGATGTCCGCATGGCGCTGGTCGGTGCTGCCAACGCGGCGGTAGGTGCCGGTTTCCAGCAAGCGCAGCAGTTTGACCTGCATGGCCAGCGGAATATCGCCCACCTCGTCCAGAAACAGTGTGCCACCACTGGCCGCCTCAACCAGCCCGCCCCGGGCCGTATTGGCGCCGGTAAAAGCACCACGTTCATGGCCAAAAAGTTCGGACTCAAACAGGTTTTCCGGCAGGCTGGAGCAGTCCACCGCCACCAGGGGGCGGTGCGCGCGCGGGCTGGCCTCGTGCACGGCTCTGGCCACCAGTTCTTTGCCGGTGCCGGATTCGCCCAGCAGCAGCACCGTCGCCTGCGACGGCGCCACACGGGCCACCAGCGCCAGCATGTGCTGAAAGCTGGGCGCACGGCCGATCAGGCCCTGCACTACCGCCTTGCCCTGCGCCACCCGCAGCGGCTCCATTTTCTCGACGAAGTAAGCAAGCTCGCCACTGGCTTCCAGCAACGGTGCCAGTTCAATATTGACGTACTCCTCGCCCTTGGGCGTGTGGTGCAGGTGCAGCACCCGCTCGCGCTGGCCCGATTCACGTGACTTGGCCAGCGGGCAGGTTTCGCCCGCCTGGTCGCACGGGACACTGAAGTGATGGGACACCTCGTAGCACGTTCGTCCCACCACGCTGCGATCAGGGCTGAACTGACGCCTGTAAGCGGCATTGGCCGCCAGAATGCGGTATTGCGTGTCGAACAGGATGTGGGGCTCGCTCAGTCCCTCCAGGTAGGACATTAGTTCGGGCAGTGGTTTCACGCGGGCTCCTTGTGTGCGGGTGCCAGTTTATGCCCTAAATGGCAGTTAGCTGCCAGAATTGACAGTTATTCACCTGCTGCCATGCGCCATGCGCGACGACTAGAGCGCTAACCCGTTGAATTCATTGACCACTGGTGCGGGCGGCCGCATGGCATGGTTCTTGAGTTGTTCCATAGGCGAATGTATGAACTGTCATGAAGCCCCTGGACAAAAACCTCGTTAGAAAGCTGGCCGTGGTGCTGGTCATCAAGCTGGCCGTGCTGATGGCGTTGTGGTGGGTTCTTGTGCGGGAGCAGCGTGTGACGGTGGACGGTGACGGCGTGGCTGCCAAGTTTCTGCAAAGCACCCCCAAGCCCAAAGGAGCAACACAGTGATTTCTGAAGAGTTAGTCAATCTCTCACGGCTGCAGTTTGCTGCCACGGCCATGTACCACTTCCTGTTTGTACCACTCACCATCGGCATGGTGTGGCTGCTGGTGATCATGGAAAGCGTCTATGTCATGACCGGCAATGTGATTTGGAAGGACATGACCCGCTTCTGGGGCAAGCTGTTCGGCATCAACTTTGCGCTGGGGGTAACCACCGGCATCACGCTTGAATTCCAGTTTGGCACCAACTGGGCCTACTACTCGCACTATGTCGGCGACATCTTTGGCGCGCCGCTGGCGATTGAGGGGCTGATGGCCTTCTTCCTGGAGTCCACCATGATCGGCCTGTTTTTCTTCGGCTGGGACCGCCTCAGCAAGACCCAGCACCTGCTGGTGACGCTGCTGATGGCGGTGGGCACCAACCTCAGCGCATTGTGGATCCTGATTGCCAATGGCTGGATGCAGAACCCGGTGGGCGCCGAGTTCAGCTACCTGACCATGCGCATGGAGATGACGGATTTTTGGGCCGTCGTGTTCAACCCCGACGCACAGGCCAAGTTTGTGCACACCGTGTCGGCGGGTTACGTGACCGGTGCCATGTTTGTGTTGTCCATTTCCAGTTGGTATCTGCTGAAAAAGCGCGATGTGGCGTTTGCCAAACGGAGCTTTCGCGTAGCGGCTGCCTTTGGTCTGGCCTCGGTGCTGAGCGTGATCGTGCTGGGGGATGAATCCGGCTATACCGTGGGAGAAGCACAGCAAACCAAAATGGCCGCGCTGGAAGCCATGTGGGAAACCAAGCCGGCACCGGCTGGGCTGACCCTGGTGGCCAGCATCAACGAGGCGGAGCAAAAGAACGACTGGGAGATTGAGATTCCGTGGGTCATGGGTTTGATCGGTACGCGCTCCCTAACCAAGGAAATCCCGGGCATCCACGAGATCAAGGCCAAGAACCATGAGCGCATTTTGCGCGGCATCGTGGCTGTGAATGCACTGGACGCCCTGCGTGCCAATCGCAATGACACGGTGGCCAGGCAAGTGTTTGAAGGTCATAAGGCTGACCTGGGCTTTGGCTTTCTGCTGAAAAAGTATGTGGCCGATGTGAACCAGGCCACGCCCGAAATCATTGCCCGCGCCGTCGATGACACCGTGCCGCGCGTTATCCCCATGTTCTGGGCCTTTCGCATCATGGTGGGGCTGGGTTTTGCGATGCTGCTGCTGTTTGGCCTGGCGTTCTGGAGCACGCTCAAGAGCGCCTGCATGCAAAGGCCCTGGCTGCTCAAGTGGGCGTTGTGGATGCTGCCTGCCCCCTGGATTGCCTGTGAGTTGGGCTGGTTTGTGGCGGAGTATGGCCGCCAGCCCTGGACGATTTACGGTGTGCTGCCCACCCACATGAGTGTGTCCACCCTGAGTGTCAATAGCCTGTATGGCTCATTGGCCGGCTTCATCGGTTTCTACACGGTGTTGCTGGTGGTCGAGATGTATTTGATGGTGAAGTTTGCGCGCATGGGGCCTGGCAGTCTGGGCACCGGCCGCTACGACAACGAGGCGATTCATCACGCCGTCGCACCCGCCTGAAGGAGATCACAAGTGTTTGACTATCCAACCCTCAAAATCATCTGGTGGCTGCTCGTGGGTGTGCTGTTGGTGGGCTTTGCCATCATGGACGGGCACGACATGGGCGTGGGCACCTTGCTGCCCTTTGTTGGCAGGAGTGACCTGGAGCGCCGCGTGGTCATCAACACCGTGGGGCCGCACTGGGACGGCAACCAGGTGTGGTTCATCACCGGTGGCGGTGCCATATTTGCGGCTTGGCCACTGGTGTACGCCACGGCGTTCAGCGGGTTTTACTGGGCCATGCTGGTGGTGCTGTGGGCCTTGTTTTTTCGACCGGTGGGGTTTGACTATCGCAGCAAAATTCACAATGCGACCTGGCGCAGCACTTGGGACTGGGGTCTGTTCATCGGCGGTTCTGTGCCACCGCTGATCTTTGGCGTGGCGTTTGGCAACTTGCTGCAGGGCGTACCGTTTCAGTTTGACCAATACCTTGTGTCCACCTACACCGGCAGCTTCTGGCAGTTGCTCAACCCCTTTGCCCTGCTGGCCGGTGTGGTGAGCAGCGCCATGATCACGATGCACGGCGGCGCCTATCTGGCGCACCGCACGGAGGGGGTGATTCAGGCACGCGCTGTCAAGGGTGCGATTGGCGCGGCCATGGTAATGGTCATGGCCTTCGTGGCTGCCGGCGTCTGGCTTCAGAGCATTGACGGCTACCGCATCACGTCTGCCATCAACCCGTCCGCCTTGCCTGACCCCATGAACAAGACGGTGGTGCGCGAGGCCGGGGCCTGGATGGCCAACTATGGCCGCCAGCCTTTGCTGTGGGTATTGCCTGCATTGGGTGTGCTGGGAGCGCTCATGGCGGCGATGCTGCTGTTGGTGCGCCGCACACTCACGGCCTTTGTTTCGTCGTCCCTGGCACTGGTGGGTGTGATTGGCACGGCGGGTGCTTCCATGTTCCCTTTCATCATGCCGTCCAGCTCCATGCCAGCAGCCAGCCTGACGGTGTGGGACAGCGTGTCAAGTCACCTGACGCTCGGCATCATGTTCTGGGCCACGATGATTTTCATGCCGCTGATCGTGCTCTACACCTCCTGGGCCTACAGCGTGATGCGCGGCAAGGTGACGGCTGCGTACGTGAGAGAAAACGATCATGCCGCTTACTGATTACGAACCGATCAACACCGCAGTCTGAACACTGCAGAAGGAACATCACATGTGGTACTTTGCCTGGATTCTTGGAGTGGGCTTTGCCGTTCTGCTGGCAATTCTGAACGCCATGTGGGGCGAAAACGAAGAGGCCCGTGCGCAGGCACGCCAGGAGGAATGAGCCATGGTGACGCCGGTGCAGATATCGACAGACCATGACGATCAGGATGAGCCCGCGTTGCAGGACCGGGCCAGCATTCATCTGCCCAGCCTGAGCGTCGCGCTGGCCATCATGCTGGTGGGCAGCATCTATCCCTTGTTGTTCGCGGATGTGAATGGCAAGGCTGACCATGGTTTGGCCATGGCGCTGTTTTGGGCGATGAGCGCCGGGTTGGTGCGCGGTGTGGGTTTTGTGCCGCGTGCCCGGCTTTGGCGCTTGATGTTTTCAGGCTGGTCTTGTTCGGCGGGACTGGTCTTGGCGGCTTGGCTGCGCTGGGGAGTCTGAGGTGTATTTCCGCATTCTTCATGATGAGGGCAGCGGCGAGCTGACCTATGTGCTGGCCGACCAGGATGCCCGTGAGGCGGTGCTGATTGACCCGCGCGGGCGTGACTTGCCTGTGCTTGCCGCCCTGCTCGCCGAGCGCGAGTTGCGCTTGCGCTGGGTGCTGCGCACCCACCACCACGACCACCTGAAGCCCGACGAGGTCGCGCTGCTGGGTCGGCTGGGTGCACCGCTGGTTCAGGGTGACGCGGTGGCCAACGCCCGTTTCGCGCAGGACAACGAGATACTGCCGTTTGGGGATGAATTGATGCGGGTGCTGGCCACGCCTGGCCACACGCAGTCCTGCCGGAGCTTTGCCTGGCGCGACCGATTATTTTGCGGAGGCCTTTTGGCCGTGGATTCCTGCCCGCACCAGCCTCGCCCGGCTGCGCCCGAGGCCTTGTGGGACAGCGTTACTCAGCGCGTCTTTACCCTGCCCAACGAAACACTGCTGTTTGCAGGGCACGAACGCCGCGCCCGGTCAGTGAGCACCGTGCTGGAGCAGCGACGCTGGCACCCCTTCTTTGCCGGCCTGACCCGTGACGAGTTTTTGGCACACATGGCCGCCTTGCCCGCCAAGCCTGTGCCAAGCGTTGATTTGAAATCGCCGACCTGAAGCAATACCGATGAACACTGAAGTGACAACACCCAAGAAAATTATCCCCATCGTCCCCGTAGAAGCAGACGAAGAATTGATCTCGCTGTACGCGGCGCACGAGAAGATCTATCCGCGCAGTGTGGCAGGCTTCTTCTCCAACTGGCGCTGGGGCATGGTGTTCCTGACCCAACTGGTCTTCTACGGCATGCCGTGGATCGAATGGGGTCAACGCCAGGCCATTTTGTTTGACCTCGGCTCCCGGCGTTTCTATATCTTTGGCCTGGTGCTGTATCCGCAGGACTTCATCTACCTCACCGGCATTCTGGTCATCTCTGCCCTCTCGCTCTTCCTGTTCACCGCCGTGGCCGGGCGCCTGTGGTGTGGCTATGCCTGCCCACAGACCGTGTACACCGAGATTTTTCTGTGGATCGAGAAAAAAGTGGAGGGGGACCGCTCCGCCCGCATGCGCCGCGACGGCCAAGCCCTGTCACTGGACAAGGTCTGGCGCAAAGCGGCCAAACACTTCTTGTGGCTGGCAGTCGCCCTGTGGACCGGCTTCACCTTTGTCGGCTACTTCACCCCCATCAAGGAACTGGGCGTCGAGTTCCTGCACATGAGCATGAGCTCCTGGGAGGTCTTCTGGACCTTCTTCTATGGCTTTGCCACCTACGGCAACGCCGGCTTCATGCGGGAGCAGGTCTGCAAACACATGTGCCCCTATGCACGTTTTCAAAGCGCCATGTTTGACAAAGACACCCTGATCGTGACCTACGACGCCGAGCGCGGTGAACCACGCGGCGCCCGCTCACGCAAAGCCGACGCCAAGGCCTTGAACCTGGGCGCGTGCATTGACTGCACCCTGTGTGTTCAAGTCTGCCCTACAGGCATTGACATCCGAAAGGGGTTGCAATACGAGTGCATTGGCTGCGGCGCCTGTGCCGATGTGTGCGACACCGTCATGGACAAAATGGGCTATGAGCGCGGGCTGGTGAAATACACCACTGAGAACGCGATGAAAAACAAATGGACCACGGCGCAGACCTGGCGTCATGTCTTCCGGCCCCGTATCCTGATTTACACGACCGTGCTGCTGGGCATTGTCATTGCCATGCTGGTCAGTTTGACGATGCGCACGCCGTTCAAGGTGAACGTGGTGCGTGACCGCGGTGTCATGGCACGCATTGTCTCGGGCGGCAAGATCGAAAACGTGTACCAGCTGCAGGTGATGAACGCCACTGAGGCCACCCAGAATTACAAAATCACCGTGACCGGGCTGCCCGGGTTGACGGTGACGTCCGACAATGTCGTGATGGTGGAGTCCACCCAGGCGCGTCGGCTGGCGGTTCGGGTGCAGGCACCGTTTGAGGCGGCAACACCAGGGCCCCACCCGATTCAATTTGAAATCAATTCTCTGGATTCCCCCGGTCAGCTGTCAGAAAAGTCGGTTTTCCTGATTCCCAAATAACATTTTTGAGTCCATCAATATGACAACTGAAGGCGCCATCACACCGTATGAAATCCTGGGCGGCGAGGCCGGCGTCAAGCGCCTCGTCCACCGTTTTTATGAACTAATGGACCAGCTGCCCGAGGCCCACACCGTGCGACAAATGCACCCGGAGAGTCTGGAGGGCAGCGCTACCAGCCTGTTCGAGTTTCTCTCGGGCTGGTTCGGCGGCCCGGCTTTGTACATCGCAAAGAAGGGGCATCCACGGCTGCGCATGCGCCATGCCCCATATGCGGTGGGTCCGGTGGCGCGTGACGAGTGGATGCTGTGTATGACGCAAGCACTGACCGAACAGGTGGCGGACCAAGCCGTTCGCGCCAGTCTGATCGCAACTTTTGCGCAGATGGCCAGCCATTTGCTCAATACTGCTGGCGATGCCAGCTGCGCCGGGCAGCTGAGTTAGCGCCGTCATGCTGCTCACTGGCGCCCTGTTTCTGACGGCTGGATTGGCTCTGCGCGCTGGCGCCAATGTGTTGATCTTGCGTGGGCTGCGTGCGCCACGGCTCAAGCATCAAAGCACCCCTGCCGCTTTGGGACTGGCAGCCCAGTCCCTGCGATTGCCGGCCCCGGGTGGAAAAACGCTGTTTGCCTGGTTTGTCCCGGTGTCCGATTCCGTCCGGGCGCCAGCGGTGGTGGTGATGCATGGATGGGGTGCCAACGCCAGCCTGATGTTGCCTGCGCTCGCGCCGTTGCATGCCGCAGGCTTTGGCGTGCTGCTGATTGACGCCCGTTGTCACGGCGACAGTGACGATGAACCCTTCACATCGCTCCCTCGATTTGCCGAAGACATTGAGGCCGGCCTTGACTGGCTGCAGGCGCAGCCTTGCGTGGACGGCCAGCGGCTGGCCATTCTGGGCCATTCCGTGGGGGCTGGTGCGGCGCTGTTGTGTGCTTCGCGCCGCGCGGACCTGCGTGCGGTGGTGAGTCTCAGTGCCTTCGCACATCCGCGCGAGGTGATGCGCCGGTATCTGGCCGAAGCTCGCCTGCCGTATACCGTGCTGGGATGGTATGTGCTGCGCCACGTGCAGCGTGTCATCGGCGCGAGCTTTGACGACATTGCTCCGCTGACCAGCGTGGCCCGGGTCCGCTGCCAGGTCATGCTAGTGCATGGCACCGACGATGAGACGGTGCCGTTTGAAGATGCGCGGCGTTTGCAGGCGGCAGGGCGGCCTGGCATGGTGCAGTGCATTGCGGTGGCGGGCGGGCATGATCCCAGCGATGCGCTGAAGGATCACTTCCCACAACTAGTCCAATTCCTGCAACATGCCTTCAGGCACTCAAACCCTTAACATACGCCCTCCATCCCCATTACTTGCTTAGGAAGGATTCTGATGAAAACTGCTCACGATCTGGTCATCGCTGCCAAGTCCCGAATTCAAGAAATACCTCTGGCTGATGCCGAGCAGGCTATCCGCGAAGCAGACGTTTTGCTTGACGTCCGCGAGGCCGAAGAATACGCCGCGGGTCACCTGCCCGGTGCCATTCATGCCTCGCGCGGCATGCTGGAGTTCAAGCTCAGCAATAGCCCGGAACTCAGTTCGCGGGACTTGAAAATTGTGCTGTATTGCAAGACCAGCGGGCGCGCCGCGTTGGCTGCTTGCGCCCTGCACGATATGGGCTATTTGAATGTCAAGTCCATTTCCGGCGGTTTCGATGCCTGGGCCGGCGCCGGCAAACCGATTGCAAAACCCGTCCTGCCGACCTTCGAGTAATCGCGCCAGACGCCGTGCAGGAGCCGGCCGCCTCATTATTTGCCACTGCTGCCGTGGCGCCGGTGCAGGTGCCAGAAAACTCTGAGGCGCCAGACGCTTAAAGCGCGTCCTTCTCGACCTCTACCAGACAGTCATAAAACGTGGGCCCCCGCCCCAGGTCGGTCAGTTTTTGACTGGTCACCTGGTTCACGTTCGTGCCGTCCAGGCCGAGCTTGCGCCACCAGACGCCCAGCCCGTTGACCACGCCAGGGCGGGCGCGCTTTGAGATTTCAAGCTTGCAGCGGTACGCCCCGCGCTGGTTGAAGACGCGCACGATCTCGCCGCTTTGAATGCCGCGCGCTGCCGCGTCGGCGGCGTGCATTTCCAGCAAGGGCTCACCTTCGATGTCACGCAGGCTCTTCACGTTGACAAAGGTGGAATTCAGAAAATTCCGGGCCGGCGGGGAGATCATGGCCAGCGGGTACAGGGGGGACGAGCTGAACGCTTCGTGGTTGGGAACGTAGTCGGGCAGACCATCGAGGCCGCGTGCGGCCAGGCGAGCGCTGAAAAACTCGCATTTGCCGGAGGGTGTGGGAAAGTTGCCATGGGCAAATGGGGCCTGCGCCAGTGCCAGCGTGGCAAAGCCCTTGTCCAGCAACTCGTCAAAATTGACGGCGTCCCCGTAGGCCCTGCGGCACAGCGCCTGGTCGTCTTCGGCAAAACAGGCGTCGGTGTAACCCATGAGCCGGGCCAGCTCGCGAAATACTTGCGTATTGGGTTTGGCCTCGCCCAGGGGCGCAATGGCCGCACGGTTCAGCAGCACATCGGTATGGCCATAACTGGAGTGCACATCCCAGTGTTCAAGCTGGGTGGTGGCGGGCAGAATGTAGTCGGCGTAGTCGGCCGTATCGGTCTGAAAATGCTCCAGCACCACGGTAAAGAGGTCGTCCCTTTCGAAGCCCCGCACTACCCTGGCTGACTCGGGGGCAATCGCCACCGGGTTGCTGTTGTAGACGATCAGCGCTTCGATGGCCGGACCGAATTCAAGGCTGCTTGGGCGCAGCAGGTCGTCTCCAATGGTGCTCATGTTGATGGTGCGCGGCGCACGGCTGCCCAGCAGGTCGGGCCGTTGCATCGCCGCGCGATTGACCGGAAACAGGCCGGAACTGGACAGCAGCACACCGCCGGCGCGATGGCGCCAGGCGCCAATGAGCGCCGGCAGGGAGGCAATCAGGCGCGCGGCGTTGCCGCCGCCATGGACGCGCTGCATGCCGTAGTTCATGCGGATCGCCGCCGGCTCATGGCTTGCCACGCAAGCGCCGTAGTCCCGCGCCAGGGCGCTTATCTGCTCAGGGCTGATGCCGCACACCTGTGCAGCCCGCTCAGGTGGCCACTGCAGGGCGCGCTCGCGCAGCAAGTCCCAGCCCAATGTGTGGCGGGCCAGATAGTCGTGATCGAGCCAGTCATGGGTGATGAGTTCATGCATCAGCGCCAGCGCCAAGGCGCCGTCGGTGCCGGGCAGCAGTGCAATGTGTTCGTGGCATTTATCGGCCGTTTCGCTGCGGCGTGGGTCAATGCAGACCAACCGGGCGCCGTTGCGCTTGGCCACCTGGGCGTAACGCCAGAAGTGCAGGTTGCTGGCGATCGAGTTGCTGCCCCAGATGATGATCAGTCTGGATTCGGCAAAAAATTCCACCCGCATGCCGACCTTGCCGCCCAGGGTATGGGTCAGTCCCTCGCCGCCGGCAGCGGCGCAGATGGTGCGGTCAAGGAGAGATGCGCCAAGCTTGTGAAAGAAGCGGGCCGACATGCTCTCGCCTTGCACCAGCCCCATGGTGCCGGCGTAGCTATAGGGCAGGATGGCTTGGGCAGCGTCTGGACTGCGACGCGCAATGGTGCTGAGTCTGGCGGCAATGTCCTGCAGTGCGCTGTCCCAGCTCACCCGCTCGAACTGGCCGGCGCCTTTGGGCCCCACTCTTTTGAGCGGGTGCAGGATGCGCTCCGGGTGGTAGGTGCGCTCGGTGTAGCGAGAGACCTTGGTGCACAAGGCGCCATCGGTGTGGGGATGGGCCGGGTTGCCCTGCACCTTGATGGCGATTCCGCCGGCCACAGTGGTGAGCATGGAGCAGGTGTCCGGACAGTCATGGGGACAGGCGCCCAACACCTGGGTGTGCGTGGTGTCGGGCAGAAGGGAGGATGTTGCGTTCATGGGCTTGGCGGTGGATGCGTGCCAGTATCCTACGTGGCGCGGCGCTTGCGGCCGGGTGGCGCCAATTTTTTGGCCCGTGTCTCCGCCACCAGGTACAGCACGGCAGCCAGCGTCAGCGGGGCCAGGTAGTAGATGCTGCGGTAGACCAGCAGTGCCGCGAGTATTTCGTGGCTGGGCAGCTGGTGCGACAGCAGGACGACAAAGACTGCTTCCAGCACGCCGAGTCCGGCCGGGACGTGGGTGATGACGCCAGCCACCGCGGCGACCAGCAGCACGCCGACCACGGTGGGAAACGCGATCTTTTGCTGCAGAAGCATGTACACCACGCCGCCCATGAGCAGCCAGTTGGCTGCACCCATGCACAGTTGCAGAGCCGCCAGTCGCAGCGAGGGCAGGCTCAGTTCATGGGCCCTGAGGGTGAAGTTGCGTTGAGGGGATAAAGCGCACAGCAGCAGGTAGACGAGCGAGATCGCCAGCAGAACAAAACCCAGAATCTGCAGGCCGCCACTGCCAATTTTCCAGCCAGGCGGCAGTGCCGGGGTGTGAAAGCCAAAAATGACGCCAGCCAGCAGCAGATAGCCCATCCAGTTGCTCAGCATGCTGAAGGACATCACGCGGGTGATCGTGCCGGTGCCAAGCCCCAGCCGTGAATAAAGCCGGTAACGCAGGGCGACGCCGCCCACCAGCGAGCCCAGGTTGAGGTTGAACACGTAGCTGATGAAGGTGACCCGCATCACGGTGGGCGTGCGCAGCGTGTGGCCGGTGTAGTGCCGTCCGAGCAGGTCAAATGAACTGTACAAGGTGAGGCTGAGCAGGGCCAGCACGACGGCGCCCAGCAGCGAGGGCAGCGGGTAGCTGGCGACGGTGGCAAACACCTCGCGCCACTCGACAGCGCGCGCCTGGGTGACCAGAAGCCAGGCGACCAGCAAGAAGAAAGCGGTCGTTGCGGCGCGCTTCACCCAGGGCCACCACGCCTTGCCGGTGATGCCGGGCTTGCGCCGCACAGGTTTCTGCGTCATGACACCTGGCCTTCATTGACGTGATCGCTCCCCGCCTCGGTCATCAACTTTTCGGCTGGCGTCAGGCGCGGCGTATGGGCTGGCAGCCAGCCAAACCAGGCCGGGTAGCGCCGCAGCAAATGGAAAACGAAGAAGCTGCGCAAGCTCACCCAGATGCCGGTCTCGGCCACATCCCTGAGCAGGATCTGCTTGCAGCTCTTTTGTATCAGCAGTTCGAGGTGCTCGCCCAAGCCCCGGTTGAATGCGCGGTCCTTGATGATGACATTGGCCTCCAGGTTCAACGACAGGCTCAGCGGGTCCAGATTGCTGGAGCCCACCGTGGACCATTCGTCGTCGGTCAGCGCGACCTTGCCATGCAGCGGGCGCTCCTGGTATTCATAGATCTTGACGCCTGCCTCCAGCAGGTGGTGATAAAGCAGGCCGGCGGCGATTTTGACAATTGGCATGTCGGGCTCGCCCTGCAGGATCAGGTTCACGTCGACGCCGCGTCGCGCCGCCCGGCGCAGTTGCCGGAGCAGGCGGTAGCCAGGAAAAAAGTAGGCATTGGCGATGATGATGCGGTGTCGCGCACCGCGGATGGCGATGCGGTAGTGACGTTCAATGTCGCTTCGGTGTTCGCGGTTGTCGCGCGTCACCAGGAGGGCCTCGGCGGTGCCCGCCGCTGGCAGCGTGTTGTCCTGCGGAACTTCCGGCGCGCGTCCGAACAGGCGATGACGAAGGCTGGGCGGCTGACGCTGGGCGATCAGCAGCTGGGTCATCGCATAGTCCTGGATCTGGGTCACCAGCGGCCCCTCAATCTCCACCGAGTAGTCCTGCTTGGCCGTCGGGCCAAAGTCCGCCAGATGGTCGGCCGAGTAGTTGATGCCGCCAACGAAGGCGCGTGTGCCGTCGATCACGACAATCTTGCGGTGCATGCGCCGAAACACGTTGGTGCGGTAGCCCCACAGCCTGGGGCTGGGGTCGAACACATGGACCCGTACGCCGGCTTGCGTCAGTGCCGAGATGAAGGCGGGCGACAGGTCAGGCGAGCCGTAACCGTCGATGGTGACATCAATCTGCACGCCTCGTCTCGCTGCCGTCAGCAGCGCTGCCTGCAGGGCCAGGCCCACCTTGTCTTCAAACAGGATGAAGGTTTCCAGCAGGACCTCGCGCTCGGCCGCGGCAATGCACTCAAAAACGCGCGGGAAGAAGGCCTCGCCATTGATCAGCAGTGTGACCAGGTTGCCACCGACCCAACGCCCGTTCATAGCTCGATGTCCGCCGCCAGGGGTGCGTGGTCCGACAGATGGGACCAAGGTTTGAGCGGCAGCACCATTGGCGCGTGGCCGATCGCGTTACGCACGTAGATGCGGTCCAGCGGAAGCCAGGGAAAACGTGCCGGGAACGTGCGGGCGGCCTTGCCGTGGGCCTGTACAAATACCTCATGCATGCTGGCGCCCTGCGCCAGCACGTCGTGGGCGCGGCGGCGCCAGTCATTGAAGTCGCCCGCCGCAATCACCGGGGCATTGGCCGGGATGTGCTTGTGCACGATGTCGCACAGCATATGGAGCTGTTTGAGGCGGTGAGCCTCGGTCAGCCCGAGATGCACGCAAATGACGTGGACACAGGCGTCGCGGCCGGGCACCTGCAACTCACAGTGCAGCAGGCCACGCCCCTCGGCACCGCTGATGGAGACGTCCCGGTTGTCGAAGCTGACGATGGGAAACTTTGACAGCACGGCGTTGCCATGGTGGCCGCTGGTGTGGACGGCATTGCGCCCATAGGCGAACTGCGGCCAGATGCTGTCGGCCAGGAACTCGTAGTGGGGTGTGGCCGGGTAGTTGGCCACCCGACTTTCGTGCGAGGAGTGTGTCCCCGTTACCTCCTGCAAGAAAACCACATCGGCACCGACGCTGCGGATGGCTTCGCGCAACTCATGCAGGATGAATTTGCGGTTGAAGAACGAAAACCCCTTGTGGATGTTGACCGTCAGGACTTTGATGGAAAAGCTTGGCGACGCCGATGCAGGTGCTTCCTGGGTGGCGGCCAGCGCATCGGCTTCATTGGGTGAGGCGGTGACAGTGGCCGTTTGACCGAGGTTCATAAGGGATTCAGGAGAAGGCATGAGGCGAAAAGAAAGGGACAAGCTACATTTTTATGCCACCCGGTCCCCATCGACTGTAGGACAGCAAGCCAATTTTGCTCTTTTGACACATTTTGGGAAGCCTTTCAGAGGGCGAGGTCCTGGGCCGGCAGATGGGCCGCATCGCGCGTCGACGCGAACCTTTGCTTCGCTATAGACTTGAGTGACAGGAGTATTCATGAAAATCATTGATTCCATCGTTACCCAGGCCGCCGCTATGGCCACCATTCGCCGCGATATTCACGCCCACCCCGAGTTGTGTTTTGAAGAAGCCCGCACCGCCGATGTGGTGGCGCAGAAGCTCACCGAGTGGGGCATTCCCATTCACCGCGGCATGGGGACGACCGGTGTGGTCGGCATCGTCAAGAATGGAACCTCCGGGCGCGCCATCGGCCTGCGGGCGGACATGGATGCCCTGCCGATGCAGGAGTTCAACACCTTCAGCCACGCCAGCCAACACCCCGGCAAGATGCACGCCTGTGGCCATGATGGCCACACAGCCATGCTGTTGGCCGCGGCCCAGCACTTTGCCAAAAACCGTAATTTTGATGGCACGGTGTACTTGATCTTCCAACCCGCAGAAGAGGGCGGTGGTGGCGCGCGCGAGATGATCAAGGATGGTTTGTTTGACAAGTTTCCGATGGACGCCGTGTTTGGCATGCACAACTGGCCGGGCTCTGAAGTGGGCAAGTTTGCCGTCAGCCCGGGGCCGGTGATGGCCTCCAGTAATGAGTTCAAGATCACCATTCACGGCAAGGGCGGCCATGCGGCCCTGCCGCACAACGGGCTCGACCCGGTGCCGGTGGCCTGCCAGATGGTGCAGGCCTTTCAGACCATCATCAGCCGCAACAAGAAGCCGATCGATGCCGGTGTGATCTCCGTCACCATGATCCACGCCGGTGAGGCGACCAATGTCATACCCGACAGCTGTGAGTTGCAGGGCACCGTGCGCACCTTCACGCTGGAGGTGCTTGATCTGATCGAGCAGCGGATGAAGCAGATTGCGGAGCACACCTGTGCCGCGTTTGACATGACCTGCGACTTCGAGTTTGTCCGCAACTACCCACCCACCATCAACAGCGCCAGAGAATCAGAGTTCGCGCGCCGGGTGATGGCGAGCATCGTCGGTGAGGACAACGTCCAGGTGCAGGAGCCCACCATGGGGGCGGAGGATTTTTCCTACATGCTGCTGGCCAAACCCGGTTGCTACAGTTTCATTGCGAACGGTGACGGTGCACACCGGGAAATGGGGCATGGCGGCGGCCCCTGCATGCTGCACAACCCCAGTTATGACTTCAACGATGACCTGATTCCCCTGGGTGCCACCTATTGGGTGCGCCTGGCCGAGGAATGGCTCAAAGACGCTGCGTGAGGCCGTGCCACATGATGAATGTCGTTGATTCCTTCTCCGCCAGCTACGCAAAGGCGCGTGTCAAGTTTCTGGAGGCCGCCGCCACCGCCGGCTTGACCGTTACGTCCCATCTTCACCCGCTGTCCGGGCGGGATGGTGAAGCCCTGGCCATGGATGTGGCACTGGACGGGTCGCCGGATGCGAGCAAGCTGCTGATCGTGACCAGCGCCTGTCATGGCGTTGAGGGCTATTGCGGCAGCGGCGTGCAGGTGTTCGCGCTGCATGATGCGCAGTGGCGCGAAAAGGCCCGCGCGCAGGGTGTTGCCGTGCTGTACGTGCACGCCCTCAATCCTTTTGGTTTTTCGCATATTCGCCGTACCACCCACGAAAACGTGGACTTGAACCGTAATTTTCAGGATTTCTCGAAACCCTTGCCCGTGAACGAGGCCTATCGTGCCTTGCGTCCCTTGCTGCTGCCGGAACAATGGCCGCCAGACGCTGCCAACGCGCAAGCGGTGGCCCGGTTCATTGAGACGAATGGAATGGCCGCATTTCAGGCCGCGATCACGCGGGGTCAGCATGAGTTTCCCGAGGGCCTGTTCTTTGGTGGCACCGAACCGACCTGGAGCAACCGGACGATCCGTCAGGTGCTGCGGGATCATGCGCGCAAGGCACAGCGTATTGCCTGGATCGATTTGCACACGGGCCTGGGGCCCAACGGTGTGGGGGAGCGCATTTTTGCCTGCCGGGATGACCAGGCTGCTCTGGCAAGGGCTCGCGACTGGTGGGGCGGGCAGGGCGCGACGCCGGTGACATCGATCTATGACGGAACATCCACTTCCGCGTTTCTGACGGGGCTCATGTGGATTGCCCTGTACGAGGAATGTCCGCAGGCCGAGTACACCGGTATTGCCATGGAGTACGGCACGCAGCCGATGGCCGAGGTCATGCTGGCCCTGCGCGCCGAGCACTGGCTCAATATTCACCCGCAAGCGCCGGCGGCTTTGGCCAGGCAGATCAAGCAGCAAATGATGGATGCCTTTTACACCGACACCGACGCCTGGAAAGGCCAGATCATCAGCCAGGCACGCCAAGCCCTGTTTCAGGCGGTAGACGGACTCGGCGCCTGAGTCAATCCGCAAAGCGGCGCGCGGCCATCTCCAGCAAACCGTCAAAAATCAGGTTGTCCACCAGTTCGAAGGGCACCGACATGCTGGGGGCCATCTTCCAGCCCGCGCCGCCGGTCATGACGCATTTGGGTTCGGCGCCGCAGTGCATGCGCACATGCTGCACCATGCGCTCCACGGCGCCGGCAATGGCGTAGGTGCCGCCGCTGGTGAGCGCGTCACTGGTGTTGGTAGGGAATTCGCGCACCTCGCCGGTTGGCACGTGCAGTCCGGCGGTGCCTGACTCCAGGGCTCGCAGCATGATGCCGTGGCCCGGCAGGATCAGGCCGCCCAGGAACTTGCCGCTGGCATCAATCGCCTCCACCGTCACTGCGGTGCCCACCATGACGACGACCATTGGCCGCGCCGGGCCCTGAGCCAGAGCGCGGTGCCAGGCGCCGATCATCGCCACCCATCGGTCCGCGCCCAGGCGCGCGGGATAGTCATAGCCATTGGTCAGGCCAGCTTCTGCCGCACCGGACACCACCCATTGGGGGGCCACATCCCAGATTTCCATCTGCTCCTCAACCCGGCGTTTGACGGCGTCGCCAGCAACAATGCAGCCCAGCATGCGGTCGGGTGGCGTCACGGTGGCCCAGGCACCGTCCGCCAGTTTGTCAATATTTTCGAGAAACTCGGCGCCTTGGGCCAGCAACGGTGCGTCTGGATGGGGTGATTGGTGAAGCGCCCACTTCAGGCGGGTATTGCCAACGTCAATTGCCAGAAATGTCATGCCATCATTATCATCAAACCAGAGAGGGCTGGCCAACAGGGTTTGTCCGTTGTGGAACGATCTGCACGTTGCCGCCAAAACACTCGCCCACCGGATCACCAAGCCATGTCCATCGTTGAACTCCCTGCCCATTCCTTGTCCTGCGCCATCCATGCGAGGGAGATTTCCTGCCGTGATGTGATGCAGGCCTACCTGCGCCGGATTGACTTGGTCAACCCGAGGCATCAGGCCATTGTGAGCCTGCAGGATGGCGATCTGCTGCTGCGCCAAGCCGATGAGCGAGACGCGCAGCTGGCGCGTGGTGAGTCCCTGGGCTGGATGCATGGCATGCCGCAGGCCATCAAGGACCTTGCCAACTCGGCGGGTATCCCCACCACGCTCGGCTCGTCCCTGATGCGCAACTTTGTCCCGCAGGAAGACGGTTTGATGGTGCAGCGCATGAAAGCGGCCGGCTGTATCGTGATCGGCAAGACCAATACGCCCGAATTTGGCCTGGGCTCGCATACCTTCAACGAGGTGTTTGGTGCCACCCGCAATGCCTACGATATCTCGCGCTCGGCCGGGGGCAGCAGTGGGGGCGCGGCGGTGGCAGTGGCCCTGCGCATGTTGCCGGTGGCCGATGGTTCGGATTTCATGGGCAGCCTGCGCAACCCGGCCGGCTGGAACAATGTCTTTGGCCTGCGGCCCAGCCAGGGGCGCGTGCCGATGTGGCCGGCGCAGGACGCCTGGGTCAGCCAGCTCGGTACCGAAGGTCCGATGGGGCGCACCGTTCAGGATGTTGCCCGTCTGCTTGATGTGCAGGCTGGCTTTGATCAGCGCGCTCCTCTTTCGATAGCTGATGGCGCCCGTTTTACGGGGGCTTTGGGTGGTTTTGACTGCAAAAGAGTGCGCATTGGCTGGCTGGGGGATCTTTCGGGCCATCTCACCATGGAGCCGGGCATTCTCGACGTGTGCGAGCAGGGGCTGCACCGGCTGGAGGTGCTGGGCTGCACGGTGGAACCGGCGCAGCTGGGCATGCCACCGGAGACGATCTGGCGGGCCTGGCTGGTCTGGCGCCGCGCGCTGGTCGCGGCGCGCATCGCCCCGTTCTTGTTGAATCCAAAAAATCGCGCACTGATCAAGGCCGAGGCGTTGTGGGAGCACGAGCAGGCGCGCAACCTCAGCGGCACCGAATTCCTGAGTGCCAGCGTGCAGCGCACGGCCTTTTACCAGCACATGCTCTCGTTGTTCAAAGAACATGACTTCCTGGCCTTGCCGGTGGCGCAGGTCTGGCCCTTCGATGTCGATCAGCGCTGGCCGGGTTACATCAATGGCGTCGAGATGGACACCTACCATCGCTGGATGGAGGTGACTATTTACGCCACCTTTGCCGGGTTGCCCTGCATCAGTGTGCCGGTCGGGTTTGATGCTCGTGGCTTGCCCATGGGCCTGCAGGTGATCGGCAAGCCGCATGGCGACTGGGAGTTGCTGCAACTGGCGTATGCCTATGAGCAAACCGCGCAAGAGGTACTTCAACGCCCGCCACCTGTGGCGTCAGCATGGCGGTGAAAGGGTGACTGCGTCCTAGCCCTGCCGCCAAGGCAGGCCGTGGTAGCGCCAGCCGTTTTTGCGCCCCCGCTGTGCGTGCTCGTCCGGATCGCCTTCAAAACCCTCAAGGATGTTGTAGGCCTCCAGCCCCAGCTCGGTGGCGCGTCTGGCCGCTGCGATGGAGCGCACACCGCTGCGGCACAACAAGACGACTTTCTTGTCGGCCGGCACGGCTGCCAGCAGACCGTCATCAAAGGCGGAATTCATGACCATGCCCGGCCACTGCTTCCACGCCAGGGGAACAGCGCCTGGCACAAAACCCACCCATTCACGCTCGGCGTCGGTGCGAACATCAACCAGTACCGCGTCGCCTGCCTGCCACCACTGACAGGCCAGTTGGGGCGATACATCGCCGGCATAGCCCTGCGCGGGACGCGCCGTCAGCATCGCTTCGCCGCCTGCGTCATGCCGCAGCCCCGAGCTGAGATTGGCCGGCACTGCTTCGTCAATGCGTTTGGGCTTGGGTAAATGCAGCGCCGCCATGATGGCGGTGAACTCGGCCAGCGTCTTGCCCGCCACGCGCGCGTTGCCGGCCTTCTCCGCCGCGATGGTGGAATGGGTACGCCCGTGGTAGTCATGCCCCGGCCAGACCGTGGTGGCATCCGGCAGTGCAAACAGGACCTGGGTCAGGCTGTGATACAGCGCCTCGGAACTGCCGGATTGGAAGTCGGTACGACCACAGCCGTTGATCAGCAAGGTGTCACCGGTGAATACGTGCTCACGCCACAGAAAGCTCATGCTGCCGGCGGTGTGTCCGGGCGTATGAAGTGCCTTGATTTGCTCGTGGCCAAAACTGAGGGTGTCGCCGTCCTTGAGTTGGACCGCGGCCGTGGTGATGCCGCAGCCAGCGGGCGCTGCGGTTCTGGCGCCCGCCAACTCGGCCAGCTGTCCGGCGCTGGTGATGTGGTCAGCGTGGGCGTGTGTCTCCACGGTCCAGAGCAGCTTCAGGCCGTACTCGCGCAGGGTTGCCAGATCGCGCTCCAGCTGAACGTCCACCGGATCGATGATGATGGCATCGCGCGTTCCCTCATCAAACAGGACGTAGGTGTAGGTGGAAGATGCCGGGTCAAAAAGCTGGATGGGTTTCATGGCGGGTCTGGATCTGTTGAAGGGTGAAGAAACGATTGCGCACCTGTTGATTTTCACATTGATGCTGACGGGGAGCAACTCAAACGCGCCCGGCAGCTGGCTGATTCAAATGGGGGCATTGCCGGTTGCGGTTCCATGACGATCGCGAGCCGGCACCGGATTAGTTGAAAAAAATTAAAAACTCTTGTGAGTTAAAAGAACTCCGATAGTGGCTTTCATTGGTAATTACCCTGTAACAAATGTCCGGAAAAAGGAAAAAGATAGGCTGTTTGCCAATCAACAACAGGAGACACAAGCATGACCGATAGCAAGACCCCCCGTCGCCGCAGCCTGCTCAAGGGCGCTGCCCTGGCCGCGGGTGCCATGGCTGCCCCCATGGTCGCCAAGGCGCAAACCGGGCCGATTTCAATGCGTTGGCAAAGTACCTGGCCAGCCAAGGACATCTTTCATGAGTATGCCCTCGACTACGCCAAAAAAGTGAACGACATGACCGGCGGCGATCTCAAGATCGAAGTATTGCCAGCGGGCGCCGTGGTGCCGGCATTCGGATTGCTGGAAGCGGTGTCCAAGGGTACGCTGGATGGTGGACATGGTGTGTTGGGTTACCACTACGGCAAGCAGAATGCGCTCGCGCTGTGGAACTCCGGCCCCGCATTTGGCATGGACGCCAACATGATTCTGGCCTGGCACAAGTACGGCGGCGGTGCCGAACTGCTGGCGAAACTCTACGCCTCCATCGGTGGCAATGTGCAGTCATTCCTGTACGGCCCGATGGCAACCCAGCCGCTGGGCTGGTTCAAGAAGCCCATCACCAAACCGGAAGACTTCAAGGGCCTCAAGTTCCGTACCAATGGCCTGGCGATTGACTTGTTCACGGCGATGGGTGCTGCGGTGAACGCGCTCCCCGGTGGCGAGATCGTGCCCGCCATGGACCGTGGCCTGCTTGACGGGGCCGAGTTCAACAATGCCTCCTCGGACCGCCTGCTGGGCTTTCCTGACGTGTCCAAGGTCTGCATGCTGCAGAGCTACCACCAGAGCGCCGAGACGTTCGAGATCATGTTCAACAAGACCAAGTACGACGCGCTGCCGCCAAAAATGAAGGCAATCATCGCCGGCGCCACCGAGGCCGCATCGGCCGAGATGTCCTGGAAGGCGATTGACCGCTACTCCAAGGACTACATCGAGTTGCAGACCAAAGACAAGGTCAAGTTCTACAAGACCCCCGATTCTGTTTTGCAGGCCCAACTCAAACTGTGGGATGCCATCATTGAGAAGAAGTCGGCGGAAAATCCCTTGTTCAAGGAAGTCGTCGCATCGCAGAAGGCATTTGCCGGGCGCGCTGTGAAGTGGGACCAGGATACTTACGTCAATCGGCGCATGGCTGTGAACCATTTCTTCCCAGCCAAGAAGGCTTGACCGGTTCTTGCAGCATCCATCGGCCATTCGGACCTTGTCCGGATGGCTGTTTTCTTTTAAGCAGATCAGACCATGCAGAAATTGCTACTTGCGATTGACCGGATCAGTACTTTTATTGGGCAGGCATTTTCGTGGCTCATCGTCGCACTCACGTTCATGATCTCCTGGGAGGTGTTCTCGCGCTATGCGCTGGACAATCCGCACCCGTGGGCCTTCGATGTCATGAGCATGATGTACGGCAGCCTGTTCATGATGGCGGGTGCCTATACCTTGTCCAAGAACGGCCATGTGCGCGGTGATGTGCTCTATGGCTTCTTCCCACCGCGTCTGCAGGCGGGCCTGGACCTGGCGCTGTACATTTTGTTTTTCATTCCGGGGGTCGTGGCGCTGGCCTGGGCCGGCTACAACTATGCCGCTGATTCCTGGGCCATCAACGAGCATTCAAACATCACGGCCAACGGACCGCCGGTCTACCCGTTCAAGACCATCATCCCTCTTGCCGGCGCCTTCCTGCTGGCGCAAGGCCTGGTGGAAATTGTGCGCTGCATCGTCTGTCTGCAGCAGGGGGAGTGGCCGGCGCGTGGAGAAGACGTCGAGGAAGTGGACGTTGAAAAACTGAAGGAAATGGTGCATGTCAAGGACGAAGATATCGCCAAACTCGATGCTCTCGTTGTGAAAGCCACGGGGAGCCAGCGATGAGAAAAGAAGTCTGGTTCGGGCTCTCGATCATGGCCGCCGTCGTGCTTGCGGCGTTTGTGCTGCTGCCGTCGCCGTCGATGATGACCAACGGCCATCTGGGTCTTCTCATGCTGGCTCTGGTGGTCGTCGCCATCATGCTTGGTTTTCCCACCGCATTCACCCTGATGGGCATGGGCATGGTGTTTGCCTGGATCGCTTATCGAAGTCAGAACCCGGGGTTGGCGGTGCAACAGACGCTGGACTTGATGGTGCAGCGTACCTATTCGGTCATGTCGAATGACGTGCTGATCTCCATTCCCCTGTTCGTCTTCATGGGTTACCTGATCGAGCGTGCCAACCTGATCGAGAAGCTGTTCAAGAGCATGCATCTCGCCACCGCGCGCGTTCCTGGCTCACTGGCGGTGGCGACTATCATCACCTGCGCTATTTTTGCTACCGCGACCGGTATTGTGGGTGCTGTGGTCACCTTGATGGGCTTGCTGGCTTTGCCGGCCATGCTGCGCGCCGGCTACAGCGTGCAGCTGTCCGCGGGTGCCATCACGGCAGGCGGTTGTCTGGGTATCCTGATCCCGCCGTCGGTGATGCTGATCGTGTACGGCGCCACCGCGGGCGTGTCGGTGGTCAAGCTCTATGCGGGCGCCTTTTTTCCTGGTCTCATGCTGGCGGGCTTGTACATCCTCTATGTGGTTGTGCTGGCCAAGTTCAAGCCCCATCTGGCGCCGCCCATGTCGGCCGAAGACCGGCGTGTACCGCTGCCCGTATTCGCGGAGATCGTCTCGACCAGCATCAGTAACAAAGTGCTGCCCGGGCTGATGGGTGCGATCAAGGGCAAGCGCAATGTCGCGGTCCCAATGCGTGAGCTCCTCAGTCACTTGCTGATCGCCTTGCTGCCAGCGCTGGCGGTCGTGCTGGTCATGGGCGCTGTTTTCCTGAAAGTGACAGCGCCGGTCGAGCAGGAGGCGATAGAGGGGGTTGTCGCGATGGGTAGCGCAGCCATGGGTGCGGTGGAGGAAGATCAAGCTGATGCCGGGACCTTGCAGGAGCCTGAAGCAGAGGATGGCCTGGCGGAGCCCCCCACCGAGGGCACCTCGCAAGCGCCTGCGGCCAGCGTGCCGGCCGAGACGGCGAAGCCGAGCGCGCCGGTCGCGGCCGAAGCGGTTACTTCGTCCGAGCGAGTGCCCGCACCGGCGAGCTTCTGGGTTGCGCTGGCCAGCTGTGCAGTTGCACTGGCACTCTTCTATGCATTCTTCAGCTTCGCCCGGCTGGAGATTTTCAAGATGCTGCTGGGGTCGTTTTTCCCGCTGGCGATCATGATTCTGGCGGTGCTTGGCAGTATCGTGTTCGGTCTGGCAACACCGACCGAAGCGGCGGCGATGGGCTCGCTGGGCGGTCTGCTGCTGGCGGCGGCCTACCGGCGACTCAACTTCGGGGTGTTGAGGGAATCGGTCTACCTCACTGCGAAGACCAGCGCCATGGTCTGCTGGCTGTTCGTTGGCTCGAGCATCTTTTCGGCCGCCTTCGCCCTGCTCGGCGGGCAGGAGATCATCAACCAGTGGGTGCTGTCGCTCGACATGACGCCGGTGCAGTTCATGATCATGGCGCAGGTCGTGATTTTTCTGCTGGGCTGGCCGCTGGAGTGGACCGAGATCATCGTCATTTTCATGCCGATCTTCATCCCGCTGTTGCCACACTTCGGTGTTGATCCGCTGTTCTTTGGATTGTTGGTGGCACTGAATCTGCAAACGGCCTTTCTCAGCCCCCCGGTGGCAATGGCTGCGTTCTACCTGAAGGGCGTGAGTCCGCCGCATGTGACGCTGAACCAGATCTTCTCTGGCATGCTGCCTTTCATGGCGATCCAGGTCCTGGCCATTATTTTGCTGTACCAGTTCCCGGCAATTGGACTGTGGTTGCCGCAGTTGCTGTACAAATAGGACGTCCGCTGCTTGCGGGCAATTCAAAAAAGGGGCGCATGAGCGCCTCTTTTTTTTGGAAAAGCGCTAAGATTGACGTTTACGTAAACGTCAAGTCAGCCAATACGATTCTGATGCTGACTCGTTACCCCATTGGCCCCCGGAGACAACACCATGACCGACCTGTCCGCTGAATTCAAGGCGCTTAGCCAGTATCGCCCCGCTAACAAGGTGCGCTTTGTTACGGCGGCCAGTCTGTTTGACGGCCATGATGCGGCGATCAACATCATGCGCCGGATTCTGCAAGGCATGGGCGCCGAGGTGATTCACCTGGGTCACAACCGCAGCGTGGATGAAGTCGTGACGGCGGCCCTGCAGGAAGATGCGCAGGGCATCGCCATCAGTTCTTACCAAGGGGGGCACGTCGAGTATTTCAAGTACATGGTGGACCTGCTCAAAGAGCGCGGCGGCGCGCACATTCAGGTGTTTGGGGGTGGCGGTGGCGTTATTGTTCCGCCGGAAATTCGCGAACTGCAAGCGTATGGTGTGGCCCGCATCTTCAGCCCCGAAGACGGCCAGCGCATGGGGCTGGCCGGGATGATTGGGGAGATGGTGATGCGCTGCGACAAGGATTTGTCTGCCTACGCGCCAAAGGACATGGCGGCCATTCAGGGCCATACCGAAATGAGCTGGCGCGCGCTGGCGCAACTCATCACCGGGCTGGAGAACGAAAAAGCGGCAGGCGAGGGAAAGGGCGCACCTTCCGAGCATTTGACGGCACTCACCCAGGAAATACGGGCGGAAGCTGCTATCAAAAAGATACCGGTTCTGGGAATTACAGGCACGGGTGGCGCCGGCAAATCATCACTGACTGATGAGCTGATTCGCCGTCTGCGGCTGGATCAGAATGACAGTCTGCGCGTGGCCGTGATCAGCATCGATCCGTCGCGGCGCAAGAGCGGCGGCGCGCTGCTGGGGGATCGTATTCGCATGAACGCCATCAGTCCCTGGCGTCAGGGTCCACGCGTTTTCATGCGCAGCCTGGCGACGCGTGACTTTGGCTCAGAGATCAGCGCCGCGCTGCCTGACGTCATTGCGGCCTGCAAGGTGGCAGGCTTCGATCTGATAGTGGTGGAAACCTCGGGCATCGGCCAGGGTGACGCGGCCATCGTGCCGCATGTGGATGTGCCCCTGTATGTGATGACGCCTGAATTCGGCGCCGCCAGCCAGCTTGAAAAAATCGACATGCTGGATTTTGCCGAGTTTGTGGCGATCAACAAGTTTGACCGCAAGGGGGCGTTAGATGCCCTGCGCGACGTGGCCAAGCAAGTGCAGCGCAACAAGGAGGCCTGGACCACGCCCGCAGAACAAATGCCCGTGTTCGGCACCATGGCGGCGCGTTTCAATGATGACGGTGTCACGGCCTTGTACCAGGCCCTGAAGCCGCGTCTGGCCGCGCTGGGCATGACGCTGGCACCCTCGTCCCAGCTCCCGATCGTCTCGGTTCGCCACAGCACCAACCAGACGCCGGTGGTGCCTGCCGCGCGCACCCGCTATCTGGCCGAAATCAGTGATACCGTGCGCAGTTACAAAAAGCGCGCCCGTAGCCAGGCCACACTGGCCCGGGAGATCCAGCAGCTGCAGGAAACCGGTCGCATGCTCAAGCTGGATGACCCGAACAAGACCAATGCCTACCAGGCCGTGCTGGACCTGGCGGGGCAGCGTGAGGCGCATCTGGGTGCGGCAGAAAGAAAACTGCTTTCACAATGGCCCACCATGCAGGCCGCCTACGCGGGGGATGAGTACGTTGTCAAAATCCGGGATAAGGAAATTCGTACCGCATTGACTACCAAGAGCCTGAGCGGCACGACGATTCGCAAGGTCGCGTTACCGCAGTACGAAGACCACGGCGAAATTCTGAAGTGGCTGATGCTGGACAACGTGCCTGGCAGCTACCCATACACCGCCGGCACCTTCGCCTTCAAGCGTGAAGGCGAAGACCCGACCCGCATGTTCGCCGGCGAAGGCGACGCGTTTCGCACCAACACGCGCTTCAAATTATTGAGTTCGGGCATGGCGGCCAAGCGCCTGTCGACGGCGTTTGACTCGGTCACACTGTATGGCAACGACCCCGATCCGCGTCCTGACATTTACGGCAAGGTGGGCAATTCGGGCGTGAGCATTGCCACGCTCGACGACATGAAAGTGCTGTACAGCGGGTTTGACCTGTGCAGTCCATCCACCAGTGTCAGCATGACCATCAACGGCCCGGCACCCAGCATTCTGGCCATGTTCATGAACACGGCCATTGACCAGAATATTGACAAATTCAAGGTGGACAATGGCCGGGACCCGACCGACACCGAACTCGAAAAAATCAGGGAATGGGTGCAGGAGAATGTACGCGGCACCGTGCAGGCCGACATCCTGAAGGAAGATCAGGGCCAGAATACCTGCATCTTCTCCACTGAATTCAGTTTGAAGGTGATGGGCGACATCGCCGAGTATTTTGTGCATAACCGGGTGCGCAATTTCTATTCGGTGTCTATCAGCGGCTATCACATCGCGGAAGCCGGGGCCAACCCGATCAGCCAGCTGGCGTTCACCCTCTCCAACGGCTTCACTTTTGTCGAGGCCTATCTGGCGCGCGGCATGCACATCGACGATTTCGCGCCCAACCTGAGCTTCTTCTTCAGCAATGGCATGGACCCTGAATACACCGTGATGGGCCGCGTGGCGCGTCGCATCTGGGCGGTGGCCATGAAGGAGAAATACGGCGCCAACGAACGTAGCCAGAAGCTGAAATACCATATCCAGACATCCGGGCGCAGCCTGCACGCGCAGGAAATCCAGTTCAATGACATTCGCACCACGCTGCAGGCGCTGATCGCGATTTACGACAATTGCAACAGTTTGCACACCAACGCGTTCGATGAAGCCATCACCACGCCGACCGAAGACTCGGTGCGCCGCGCCATGGCGATCCAGCTCATCATCAACCGGGAATGGGGCCTGGCCAAGAACGAAAACCCGTCACAGGGCGCCTTCATCATTGAAGAACTGACGGAGTTGCTGGAAGAAGCGGTGCTGCTGGAGTTCGAGCGCATTGCCGAGCGCGGTGGCGTGCTGGGCGCAATGGAGACCGGCTACCAGCGCGGCCGGATTCAGGACGAGTCCATGCACTACGAGATGCTCAAGCACACGGGCGAGCTGCCCATCATCGGCGTCAACACCTTCCGCAACCCGCATGGCGACGCGGTACTCGACAAGCTGGAACTGGCCCGCTCAACCGACGAGGAGAAGCAGAGCCAGCTCAAGCGGCTGGCTGACTTTCACGCGCTGCACGCGAACGAATCCCCTGGCATGCTGAAGCGACTGCAGCAAGCTGTGATCGAAAACAAGAATGTGTTTGAGGTGCTGATGGACGCAGTGCGCGTGTGCTCACTGGGCCAGATCACCAATGCCCTGTTTGAAGTGGGCGGCCAGTACCGGCGCAATATGTAAGTACTACAAGTATGGCGCCGGCCCAGGGGCAGGCTTAGCCGCCTTTGCGGGGGCGCTTGCCGGGATTTTTCTTGTTGTTGGTGGCGGTGCCGCGCTCCAGGCTGCGCAGCTGACCGCGGCCCGCTGTGAAGCATACGCCCTTGGGGGGCACAGGACGGGGGGTTGCGCGACGCTCGGCTTCTGTACGGAACTCTTTGGCCATGAAATAACTCCAGTTAATTGCGGAAACCTGCAATTATCTCAGTACTTGGTGAATCCGGTGCCGCCTCGTCCGGGCCAGACGGAACGGAGGGTCGATTTCCCCTTCTGCAATCGACAGTAAATAGTTGACGGTGCGTGCCTCAAGAAGACGCGCGCAGTGCCGATATATCTACCTGTCAGTAACCATTTTTCTTTTGTTGGAGTAAATATGAAGCTTTTTCGTACCCTGATGACGCTGCTTTTTGCCGGTGTCGTGTCTGTTTCGGCCATGGCGCAAGACCACGGCAACAAGGATGAAGCCAAGGCACTGGCGACTGCAGCGCTGGCGCATATCAAGAAGGTCGGTAACGACCAGGCTTTCAAGGATTTCACATCGGACAAGGCCAACTGGACCAAGAAGGATCTCTATGTCTTCAGTATTGACAACAAGGGAGCCGTGCTCGCCCATGGCGCCAATGAAAAATTGATCGGAAAAGTTCTGATCGACCTCAAGGACCAGAATGGCAAGCAGTTCATGCGTGAACTCGTCGATGTGGCTATGACAAAGGGTGAGGGCTGGGTTGACTATGACTGGGCAAATCCGACCACCAAGAAAGTCGAAGGCAAGTCCACATTCGTCAAACGCATCCCGGGTTTTGACGGTGGCGTGGCGGTCGGTATTTATCGATAGTTGGCTGACGGGCCTCGGCCAGCAGGTCTCGTGAAAGCCTCGGCCGAGGCGATGGAAACTCAAAAAATATCATTTTTTCGTTGGAATCATTCATGAAACTGTTTCGTACCCTGATGACGCTGCTTTTCGCTGGCGTTATGTCTGTTTCGGCCATGGCGCAAGACCACGGCACCAAAGATGAAGCCAAGGTGATGGCAAATGCGGCGCTGGCGCATATCAAGAAGGTCGGCAATGACCAGGCTTTCAAGGATTTCACCTCCGACAAGGCCAACTGGACCAAGAAAGACCTCTACGTCTTTTCCATGGAGATGAAAGGTGTTGTTTTGGCCCATGGCGCCAATGAAAAGCTGGTCGGAAAGAACCTGATTGAACTCAAGGATCAGAATGGCAAGGCATTCGCCCGTGAATTCATCGACGTGGGTTCCACCAAAGGCGAGGGCTGGGTGGACTACGACTGGGCACATCCCGTCACCAAAAAGGTGGAAGGCAAGACCAGCTATGTCAAGCGCATTCCCGGTTTTGATGGTTTTGTCGTCGTTGGGGTGTATCGCTAGTCAACGTTTTCCACTGTTGACTTGTGGTTGACCGGCTGCACTGCCCGGTGCCGGTCGGTCAACCGACTTCTCGAAAGAATTCCCCATGAAACCTATCTTCGATCGCCTCTCCCTGATGGCCAAAGTGGCCTTGGCGCCAGCGCTGGTGATGTTGTGCCTGCTGATTGTCGCCTTGTACAGCCTGTGGACGTCGCAAGCGACGTCCCGGACACTGGATTTCCTGACGCAGCAGAGCCTGGTACACGTGACTCTGGTCGCGGAGGCGCAGGAGCGTACGGTCGCTACCAATGCGATGGTGATGCAAAGTGTCGCCTATGCCGGGGCCGGCCTCAAACCGGACGTGATCAAGGCACTGGATCAAAAGATAGGCGGTGAACTGAAGGCGACCCAACAGCGCCTGGACCAACTGCGCGAGGTCTTGTCCAGTGATGCGGAAGCCGCTGCCAGGCTAACGCGGCTCGACGCCGAGTTCAAAAAATACACCAAAGCCGCCGTCGATACCCTCGATATGAAAGACGCCGATATCAGCACGGCCGCTGTCATGATGAGTGCGGCCGAAACTGCCTATGCTGAAACCCGTGGCTTGCTTGCTGAACTGTTCAAGCACGAGGTGCAGCTGGCGAATCGCCGTGGGGAAATTGCGACCGCCAGTCTGCGCACCGGCAACACCGCTACGATGACTCTGGCCGCCATTGCGCTGGCGATTGGCATGATTGCCACCTGGTTTATTGCGCGTCAGATCGTCCAGCCGCTTCAGGCTGCAGTCGGCATTGCCCGTGAGGTGGCGGACGGGAATCTGAGCCTGCGTGAGGTGCAAGCTGGTCGGGATGAGACCGGGCAGGTGCTTCGCGCGCTGGGCGAGGTGGCGCAACGGTTGAATGGACTGATTGCCAATATCCGCAATGGTGCTGATCAAATTGACACCGCTGCCAGTGAAATTTCGATTGGCAACAATGACCTTGCCACCCGCACAGAGCAGACGGCGTCGGCCTTGCAGGCGACCTCGTCATCCGTCGCAGATTTGGCGAACACGATCAGGCTCAACGCTGAAACGGCCATTCAGGCCAACAAACTCGCTTCGGAGGCTTCGCACGTGGCGCAGCAAGGCGGAAGCGATGTCGCCGAAGTGGTGAAGACCATGGATGCCATCAGCGTGCAGGCCAGGCGTATCAGCGAAATCATCGGCACCATTGATGGCATCGCTTTTCAAACCAATATCCTGGCGCTCAATGCAGCCGTGGAAGCGGCGCGCGCCGGGGAACAGGGCCGTGGCTTTGCGGTGGTGGCCAGCGAGGTGCGCAGCCTGGCCGGACGGTCGGCCGAAGCCGCCAAAGAGATTCGCGGTTTGATCGGCGCCTCTGTGGAGCAGGTGGAAGCCGGAACCGGCAAAGTTCATGCGGCGGGGGAGACCATGCGCCGAATCGTTGCGTCGATCGAGCAGGTCAGCACCATGGTGGCCGAGATTTCCCGTGCCACGGCTGAACAGGCCGATGCTATCCATGGCGTGAACGAGGCAGTGACCGACATGGACAGAAATACGCAGCAAAATGCAGCGCTGGTGGAAGAGAGTGCTGCGGCTGCTGAGTCGCTCAGAGTGCAGGCTGCCGGTCTGGTGCAGGCTGTTTCTGTTTTTCACGTGGCCTGAGCCGTTCGCCTGCCAATGGCAGGCAGGCTTTACATCACGGTGGCCAGCGGCAAATTGACCAGCAGGTTTTGTGGCTTGAGTTTGACCACGTTGTCAACATTCATTGTCAAGCCCAGGTAGACCGGTTTGCCGGCCACGTCGGCCCGCATCTCATTCGGGTTGACAAAGTCCAGCCGAAACAAGCTGATCATTCGCTGCATGCGGTCCGGTGCAACCGGCCGCTCTTCGTAGAGATCATTCAACAGGGCGGTGGACTCGGTGTCCAGCCCGACATGCCAGCGCCATGCGGCGTCGTCAATCTTTTGCTCTGGCCTGATGGTGACGGTTACGCCCAGAAAGTGCCTGATCCATTTTTCGAGCACGCGCGCCAGGGCCTTCAGGCCGCTTCGGGCCCGGGTCATGTTGAACGTCAGGCCATGGCCGAGGTTCTGGGTCACCTCATGGGTCAGGTCGAGCAGCAGGTTATGACGTTCACTGGCTTGCCAGTAGCTGGAGGCGTTATCGGTGTTCAGAACCTCCAGCGTGACGGTGCGCATGGGGGCACTGCCTTGCGTCAACAGCCGGCCGATCTCGCCGAGCCCGCCCGTCTCGTTGTACATATCGATCACGTCGCGGTCGCCGGCCAGGATTTGTCCGTCCTGGACCGAGATGCGCTGGGCGCGGAACAGGATTTCTGCTGCCCGTGCTTCATAGGAATCGGTCGAATCGTCCAGTGCGTTGCGCAGGATGGCCTGCGCAATCAGGTCCAGGAACAGTGGAGGGATGTTGACGGCGCCGTTGCGAAACAGCTGCAGGTAGTAGCCTTCCAGGGTGCCTGCAGCCAGTAGCGCATCACGAAAAGCAAGGAACATCGTGTAGTTGTCCCGCGCATCCGCGTCCTGCATTGCATCGAGCTCGACAAGCGGGATTGCCCGGGCGGGCGACGCGCACAGTGCTTCATGCAAGGCGGTTTCTGCGGCGCATGATTCAGGCACGAGCGACAGCTCGGGGCGCGCCAGAAACAGCCGCAGAAAGGCATCGGTGGGCACCAGCCAGCCGCGTGCATTGCGCGCAAGCGGGTCAAAGCCGCAGGAGGGCCAGAAGTTCATCAGGTCGTTGCTTCGTGGTTATGCGGGTGGAGGCGCCGGGATGAGCGGGTTGCGCCCGATCAACATCATCGTCTTGAGGCCCAGGAATGCGATCGCTGCCGAGGCAAGACCGAGGGCCGCTCCTCCAACAAACGGGGGCCATCCACCGCGCCGGACGACTTCAATCACTGCCCCGGCCAGTGCCGCCAGTGGAAAGGAAAACGACCAGAATCCAATGGCAAACGGCACGCGTCCCCACCATTTGTAGCGGGCCATGACCGCCACGATGGGTCCCGCTGAAATGCCCAGGCCAACGATCAGGATATCTCCGGGCAACAGCGGCCAGATTGCTCCGGCCGCCAGAGTGGCGACCGACGCCGGCGCCAGTTCCAGGCCAATCGTGGGTCGCAAGCCTTCGGGCATGCTGCCGTCGAACAGCCGGTTGAGTATGCGAACTTCGAGCAAGGCCCAACTGACCAACCCCATGCCGAACAGCAGCGCGGCCCATCCGGGGTAACCCAATGTGCTCAATGCCATGCCGCCCACCAGGCCTCCCCCGACCGGAGGCACATAGAGCGCGGGCGTGACTGCGGCCACGGGCAGCGAGGTTGCGGTGAGGGTCGCAACAATGCGAATGGCAACCACCCCCTGCAGCGTCAACGCCACCAGGAGAAACAGCAACCAGCCGGGATGGCCGGCTTCCCCAAAGTACACAGTGCACAACAGCAAGGACAGCGGAATCAGCGCCATCAATGAACTGATCAGCGGATGGCTGAAGTCTGCCGCAAAAGTGCGGCGATGGCGCAGGCACTTCGCGGCGTAGAGCAGCAAGAAAACGGTCAACAGGGCCACCGCTGACCAGGCGAGCGAAGATGCGACGGGCAATGCTATTGCCCAGCCGAATCCCTCGGCGCGGCGCCAGGCGCCAGCCAGGGCCAGCAGCCCCACCGGAATGGCAAAGAGGCCGACTGGGAAGCGGTCAAGCCAGGGGAAAAGCCTCATGGCGTCGGGCACGGCAAGTTATGTCTGGGCCTGCTGATCACCATCCCCGGCGCCCGCAGGTTTGGCTGCGCGGTAGCCGTTCTTGGCGAGAATTTCGAGGTAAAACGCGTCGCCCCCGTCCTTGGCGACGGCGTCAATCAGACTGGTGATGGTCGCGAAATGGACAACCGTGGCGTTATCTTCGCTGGTGCCGAACTTGCAGTCAAAATCCCAGAAGTCCACGCCCTCGGGCAGCGGCACCCGTCTTTGCCTTTTGACGTACTTGCGGATCTCGTGCTTGGTCGCTTCCAGCACCCGATCACGGTTTTTGCCTTCGATGTTCAGTTTGAATGTCTTTTTCACGGTTGCCTTGTGTGTCGGTCGGGGATCACCCCCTGAAGGGGGTTCGCAAGCGCTCGATTATCCCCTGACCGGCTTCGGCGGGACCCGCCGGGGCTTACACCATGCGCTGCCCGTGGCGGGCCTGGCCGGTGTTCCGGTGTGAGGCAGATTAAACTGGGCGTCTTGGGGCAAGCCCCCACATCCTCAAAGCACCTGTTCATGCCATTTTCTTCACTGGGTTTGTCCCCCGCCCTTCAGCGCGCTGTCAGCGCCAAAGCCTATTCTGCACCCACGCCGATCCAGGTGGCGGCCATTCCAGCTGCGCTGAGAGGGCAGGACGTGCTGGGCTCGGCACAAACCGGCTCCGGCAAGACGGCGGCATTCGCACTGCCGTTGCTGCAGCAACTGGAAAATCTTCCGCCTGAGAGCCCGCGGCGGGTTCGCGCGCTGATCCTGGTGCCCACGCGCGAGCTCAGCGCCCAGGTGGGCGAGGAGATTCGCACGCTGGCAGAGCACCTGCAGCGGTCGGTGAAGGTCTCCATTGTGTTTGGGGGCGTGTCCATCAATCCGCAGATGATGCGTCTGCGCGGCGGCACCGACATTGTGGTTGCCACCCCCGGCCGTTTGCTGGACCTGATTGACCACAATGCCCTGGCGTTGGGGGGTGTCACGACGCTGGTGCTCGACGAAGCAGACCGTCTTTTCGACCTGGGTTTTGCCGAAGAACTCCGGCGCATCCTCTCGCTGTTGCCTGAGAAGCGCCAGAACCTGTTCTTTTCGGCCACGTTCCCCCCGGCGGTACAGGCTCTCGCACAGACCTTGCTGCGCGACCCGGTCCGGGTCGAGGTACTGCCCGAGCCGCAGGGCCAGCCTGACATCGTGCAGCAGGCCATTGCCGTGGACGCGGGTCGCCGCACCCAGTTATTGCGTCATCTGATCCAGCAAAATCACTGGAGCCGCGTGCTGGTTTTTGTTGCCACCAAGCACGCCGCGGAGATGATTGCCGACAAATTGCGAAAAGCCCGAATCAATGCCGAGCCCTTTCACGGTGAGCTGAGTCAGGGCAAGCGCACGCAGGTCCTGGCCGATTTCAAGGCGTCACGCCTGAAAGTGGTGATCGCCACCGATGTGGCCGCCCGTGGCCTGGACATTGCCCAGTTGCCGGTCGTGGTGAACTACGACCTGCCGCGCTCGGCGGTTGACTACATTCACCGCATCGGCCGTACTGGCCGTGCCGGGGAGCGCGGTATCGCCGTGAGCTTCGTCAGTGCCGACACCGAAGCGCATTTCCGTCTGATAGAGAAGCGTCAGAGCCTGGACTTGCCGCTCGAACGCATTGAGGGGTTCGAACCGTCGGAAACCGTTGCCGTAATCGCACCGTCGGTGGATAGCGCGGCCGGTGGCATCAAAGGCAAGCGCCCGAGCAAGAAGGACAAGCTCCGGGCGGCAGCAGCCCGGGGGCAATGACCCGCAGGTGACGCCCTGTCATGGAAATCCCGGATAAGCTGCGGCGCAAACGCATCTCAATCCGGTCGATTCACAGGAGATCTCCATGACCCATCTATTCTCCCTCCAGGGCCGCACAGCGCTGATCACGGGCGGCTCGCGCGGCATTGGCCGCATGATTGCCGCTGGCTTTCTGGCGCAGGGCGCGCGCGTCTACATTTCGGCGCGCAAGGCCGCGGCCTGCGACCAGACCGCGCAGGAGCTTTCCAGCATGGGCCACTGCATTTCGCTGCCCGGCGATGTGTCCACCGTGGAAGGCGCCAGGGCGCTGGCGGCGGCCTACACCGCGCATGAGCCGCAACTGGACATCCTGGTGAACAATGCCGGCGCCGCCTGGGGTGCACCGTTCGATGAATTCCCCGAGAGCGGCTGGGACAAGGTTGTCGATCTGAACTTGAAGACGCCTTTTTTCCTGACCCAGGCCCTGGCGGCCCCGCTGCGCATGGCGGCCCGGATACGACCGGCCAAGGTGATCAATATTGCGTCGATTGATGGCCTGTCCGTCAACCCGCAGGAAACCTATTCCTACGCGGCCAGCAAAGCGGGTTTGATCCATTTGACGCGCCGCATGGCATTGCGCCTGATCCAGGACAACATCGTCGTGACGGCGATCGCGCCCGGTGCCTTCGCATCGGAAATGAACCGTGATGCGCGTGACCATGCGCAAGAAGTGTCGGCTCGTGTCCCCGCCGGACGTGTCGGGGTGGACGAAGACATGGCCGGGGCCGCCATCTATCTGGCTTCGCGTGCGGGCGACTATGTGGTGGGCACCACGCTGGTGGTGGATGGCGGTGTGACGCTCACCCGCTAAGGGGTGTCAATGCACGCTCTGTGAGAGCCGCCTCAAGGCAGCGCACCGGGTGCGCGCGAAATCAGTTCAGCAGAAATGCGCTGTCCTGGTCTTTCAGGTCTTGTGCATCAATGGCGGCATCAAAAGCGGCGCGGCTGGCCAGTGCTTCCTGGGTGTAGGGGATCAGAGGCTTGTCCAGCGGACGCAGCTTGTGGCGACGCAGGCCGCGCAGTTGCAGAGACCGCTCCATGGTTTTCAAGACCAGCTCGGGCTCCATCATCAGGCTGAAGGGGTTGAGCGTGAGTGCAGTGTTATTCATCATGGTTCTCCGGTGGTTCAAAGCGCCAGAGGGATACTTTGGCGCTTGAGAGAACTTTATCCGGCGGGCCGGGTTGCTGAAGTCGGCAAACGGCTGTAAACAGTGTAGGTGTTTCCCTGACACCGTGACCCGTTACAGGAGCCGCACTTTCACGCTCTTGCCCTTGACTTTTCCTGCATTGAGCTTTTGCATGGCCTCCAGCGCGATGTCACGGTTCACTGCCACAAAGGTGGTGAATTCGGTGACGTTGATCTTGCCGATCTGCTCCCGGGTGTAACCGGCGTCGGCAGTGAGTGCGCCCAGTACGTCGCCCGGGCGTATTTTTTCCTTGCGACCTCCCAGAATCTGCAGCGTCACCATGGGCGGCAGCAAGGGCCCCTGACCGGTAGGGGTCAGCTCGTCCAGCTTGTGCCAGACCGAGGGACGGTTTTGATACTGTTCGATCTTGCCGACAAAACCCATTTCGTTCATGCTCGCCAGGCTCAGCGCCAGACCCGACTCGCCAGCGCGGCCGGTGCGGCCAATGCGGTGCACGTGCACCTCGGGGTCGGGCGTGATGTCCACATTGATCACGGCTTCCAATTGCGTGATATCCAGACCGCGCGAGGCGACGTCGGTCGCCACCAGTACCGAGCAGCTGCGGTTGGAGAACTGCGCCAGCACCTGGTCGCGCTCGCGCTGCTCCAGCTCGCCATAGAGTGCGAGCGCGCTGAAGCCCTGCTCCTGCAGGTAAGTCACCAGATCCTTGCACTGCTGCTTGGTGTTGCAGAACGCCAGCGTGCTGACAGGGCGAAAGTGATTGAGCAACTGCGCCACTGTCGCGAATCGATTGTGGCGGGTCACCTCGTAAAAACGCTGCTCGATCAGATTCTCGGCGTGTTGCGCTTCCACCTTGATCTGCACCGGCGTGCGCATGAACTGTTGGGCGAGCTTTTCAATGCCTTCCGGATAGGTGGCCGAAAACAGCAGGGTCTGCCGCTCCTTCGGACATTGTTTGGTCACGGTGGCAATGTCGTCGAAAAAGCCCATGTCCAGCATGCGGTCGGCTTCGTCCAGCACCAGGGTGTTGAGGGCTTCGAGGTTCAAATACTCCCGCTCCAGATGGTCCATGATGCGGCCCGGCGTGCCGACTACGATATGCGCGCCCTGCTCAAGCGAAGCGCGCTGGCCGCGCAGCGCCACGCCGCCGCACAGGGTGACGACCTTGATGTTGTCCGTCGCGCGGGCCAATCGGCGAATCTCGATCGTCACCTGGTCGGCCAGTTCGCGCGTGGGACACAACACCAGCGCCTGCACGGCGAAGCGGCGCGGGTTGAGGTTGGTGAGCAGGGCCAGGGCGAAGGCGGCGGTTTTCCCGCTGCCGGTCTTGGCCTGCGCAATCAGGTCTTTGCCGGCCAGGGCGATGGGCAGGCTGGCTGCCTGGATCGGCGTCATCTCGAGATAGCCGAGTTGCTCAAGGTTGGCCAGTGTTGCGGGGTTCAGGGCCAGGGACTCGAAGCGGGTGCTGGATGACGGTGTGGCGGTGGCGGTCGCCACCTTTGGTACGGTTGTGCTCATGGGTCGATTATCCGCAGTTGGCAGCATTTGCTGATCCGCCGGACGATTCAACCGCATTTTGGGCAGAATGGCAGATGGCGCGAGCTCACCGCGTCCTTCTGGAGATTCCCATGCGTCACATCCTTTTTTCCCTGCTTCTGGCCCCGGTTCTGCTGACAGGCTGTGGCAGCGCCGTGGTCAATCCCGTCACCGGCGAGAGCGAACGTTCGGTCATGAGTGAGGCGAGCGAACTGGCCGAAGGACAGAAGGCGCACAGTCAGGTGCTGCAAGAGTATGGCGTGGTGAAAAACGCCAGGCTGCAGGCCTATGTCAACGACCTGGGCCAGCGGCTGGCCAAGCTGTCGCACCGCGGCAATCTGCCGTGGCGCTTCACCGTCCTCGACAGCCCGGAGATCAATGCGTTTGCGCTGCCCGGTGGCTATGTGTACGTGACGCGCGGCATTCTGGCCTATATGCAGAACGAGGCTGACCTGGCCGCCGTCCTGGGCCACGAGATCGGCCACGTCACGGCGCGCCACGGGGCCCAGCGCGCCACCCGTGAGACGGATGCCGGTCTGGGCGTGCTCGCCGCCACGGTGCTTGGGGCGGTATTGGAGAGTCAAGGGATGTCGGGCGCCGGCCAGATGGCCAGCCAGGTGTCTCAAACTGCGGCGGCGGGCTATATCGCCTCCTATGGGCGCGAACAGGAGTTGCAGGCAGACCGGCTGGGGACCGAGTACCTGGCGCGCAGCAGCTATGACCCCAGGAACATGATCAACATGATCAACGTGTTGAAAAACCAGGAGCGTTTTGAGGCGGATCAGGCCCGCGCCGAAGGGCGGGCGGCCCCGGCTCAGAACAGCTGGCTGGCCTCGCACCCCAGCAACGACCAGCGCCTGCAAGTGATCACCCAGTTGGCAGCCCAATACCCGGGACAAGGCAAAGTCACCTACGGTGACGAGGGGCGTACCCGCTATCTGCAGGCCATCAACGGCGTGGTTTTTGGGGAGGCAGCCGACCAGGGGCTGACGCGCGGCCGCAATTTTTACCATGAGGCGCTGGGCATTGCGCTCACCACCCCGCCAGGCTGGAAGATTCAAAACGATGCGGATCGGCTCGTCTTGATGAATGCCGGGCGCGACGCCGCGCTGGTGATGAGGACCGTGCCTCCGCAGGCCGGGAAAACCCATGACGAGGTCATTCGAAACCTGCTCAAGCCTGACCAGGGGCGCTCAGACCGCCTGGTGATCAACGGCCTGCAGGCCACGCGTTTTGTGGGTGCGCGCAACAATGCGCAGGGCCAGGCGCAGGGTGTGGAAGCCACCGTGGTGAGCGGCCCGGCCAACACCACGTACCTGTTTTCCTACGTTGGCAAGGACGCGGCGGCCCTACAGCGTGCGCGGCGCCAGTTGCAGGAAGCAGAAGGCTCCTTTCGAGCCATGACCGCGGGCGACCATGCGGCGGCCCGGCCCTGGGTCATCAAGACAATCCCCTATCCGCGCGGCGGATTCGCCGAGATGGCGCGCACCTCGCCGCTGACCAGCCCCGAGCAGCAGTTGCGCCTGATCAACGGCTTCTATGGTGGCGGCGAGCCCAATCCGGGACAGCTGGTGAAAATCATTGCGACGCCTTGAATTCATGTCCAATAGGGGGATGGAAAACGAACATGACACGAACAGGCGCCTGACCGACCTGGAGATCAAGGCCAGCTTCACCGAAGACCTGCTGGAGCAACTGGACCGGATCATCGTTCGCCAGCAGCAGCAAATCGACAGCCTTATTCGCGAGATAGGTTACCTTCGCCAGTCCAGCGCCGAAGGGGGCGCCAGCGTGCCGCGCAACCCGCGCGAAGAAATGCCACCCCATTTCTAACCAAATAACATCGACATGGAACCAACCTCAACGCCGCCGCCAGACAACGCTGATGCCGACCCGGCGACAGGGGCTGCGGCACCCGCCGAGCCGCCCCGCATGCTGCTGCACATGCCGGTGGATGTGCGCAGCGTCTCGCTGGCGGTGCTTGCCACGCTGGCCAGCGTGTTCATGCTGCGCTGGGCCAGCGCCGTGTTCATTCCCGTGATGGTCGGGTTGCTGTTCAGCTATGGACTGTCGCCGGTGGTCGACTGGCTGGCGCATCGCCGGATTCCTCGCGCGTTGAGCGCGGCTGTCTTGGTGCTGGGCATTGTGTCTGGCGTCGGCGCCACCGTGTATTCACTCAGCGATGATGCGGGCAAGCTGGTTGAGTCGCTGCCGGTGGCGGCGCAAAAACTGCGCCACTCCATTCGTGCGCTGCAAGGCAAGCAGGACAACACACTGGCGACCATGCAAAAGGCCGCGAGCCAGCTGGAGCAGGCGGCCGAAGAAGCGAACCGGGGCGCGCCGATGGACCGTGGTGTGCAGCGGGTGCAGATCGAAAAGCCGAAGTTCGCCATCAAGGACTATCTGTGGAGCGGCACGATGGGGCTGCTGGCCATGCTGGGCCAGATCGGGATGGTCGCCCTGATTACGTTCTTTCTGGTGGCGTCTGGGGATACCTTCAGGCGCAAGCTGGTCAAGCTGGCCGGGCCGACGCTGAGCCGCAAAAAGATCACGCTGCAGGCGCTCAATGAGATCAATGACCAGATTCAGCGCTACATGCTGGTGCAGCTCTTCACCAGCGTCATAGTGGGCGTGGCTACCTGGTTGTGCTTTCTGGCGGTGGGTCTGGAGCAAGCGGCAGTCTGGGGCATTGCCGCCGGCGTGCTCAATCTGGTTCCTTACATCGGTAATGTGATCATCACGGCCGGGTCAGCCATGGTCGGCTTCCTGCAGTTCGGCACACTGGAGATGGCGTTGCTGGTGGCCGGCATCTCCCTGGTGATCAACAGCATCGAAGGCTTTCTGCTGACGCCGTGGCTGACCAGCCGTGCCAGCAAGATGAATCCGGTCGCCATCTTTGTTGGCGTGCTGGCCTGGGGCTGGTTGTGGGGCGCCTGGGGCCTGTTGCTTGGGGTGCCCATTCTGATGGTCATCAAAGCCATTTGTGATCGGGTGGAAGACCTCAAACCGGTCGGCGAATTTCTCGGCGCCTGAAGGCGGGTGCTGTTGCGCCGCGTGGTGCCGTGCTCACAAATCGATGGCGCCCTGTCGGGGCCGTTGACGCGGCGTCGTCCTACGCGCAGGATTGCCGAAGGCGCATAAGATTTTGTTCTTGCATGGAAGACCGATAGGTATTGGATCCGTCACAAATCAGTCCCGGAAAACAGTGCCTGCGTCGTCCGAATGCGTCGCATAACTCACTAGGAAACATCATGAATACTCTTGCCTCACGTAGCCGTACCCTCGTTCTTAGCCTGACTGCCGTCGCCGCCGTGCTGGCCAGCGGTTGCGCCAACATGACTGACGCGCAGCGCAGCGCTGCCATTGGTGGCGGTGTGGGCGCCCTGGCAGGTGCCGCGATTGGCGATACCCGGGGCGCTGCGGCTCTGGGCGCGGGTGTCGGCGCCCTGGGTGGCTACATCTGGGCGCCGCAGATGGCCCAGAAGAAGGCTGCCATGGAGCAGGCCACGGCCGGCACCGGTGTGGCGGTGACGCAGACCGCTGACAACCAGCTCAAGCTGAACATTCCTAGCGACATTTCGTTCGACACCAATCAATCCACCATCAAGTCCAACCTGCGCCCGATCCTGGACCAGTTTGCGCAGGGCCTGAGCAGCCAGCCCAATACCGAGATCCGCATCGTCGGCCACACCGACAGCACCGGGTCTGACGCCATCAACAACCCGCTGTCGGTCAACCGTGCTGCCAGTGCACGTGACTACCTGGTTGCCCGCGGCGTGGACGGACGTCGCATCCAGATCGATGGCCGTGGTTCGCGCGAGCCCATTGCCGATAACAACACCGACGCTGGCCGTGCCAAAAATCGCCGGATTGAAATTTACCTGGCCGAGCGTTCCACGGCCCAGAGGTAAGCAGAAGGTCCAGCCTGCCCCAGGCGTCTTGCTGACGCGGCCGCCCGGTGGTCTGGATCGCTCGCGGGGACTGGAGTTGCTATTGTTATCATAGCTGCTTGTGCATATGGCACGAGGGCAAGAGGCCATTTCCATGACCCAACTCCACATTTCGACCCAGTTTGATTCCGGTGCCATTGAGGTTCTGAGCCTCGCCGACCCCGGCGATATTCAGCTCAACATCCGGCGCGACAACGCCAGTGAATTTGCGCAATGGTTCCACTTCTCGCTGCAGGGCGGTGCCGGGGTCGCCGTGACCCTGCGCTTTCTCAATGCAGGCAAGTGCGCCTATCCCAAAGGCTGGGAAGACTACCGCGTCGTGGCCAGTGTTGATCGCCAGCACTGGTTTCGCATCGCCACCCGTTACGACGGGCAGGTGATGTCCGCCGAAATAACGCCTTCTGCACAGAGCATCTACTTTGCCTATTTCGAGCCCTACTCCTATGAGCGCCATCTTGACCTGATCGGCGTCGCAGCCGATTCGGAGACGGTGGAGGTGCAGCATCTGGGGCAGACGCTGGATGGCCGTGACATGACGCTGTTGCGCCTTACCGACGTCCAGAGTGCCACGCCGATGGCAGAAAAAAGAAAAATCTGGCTCATCGCCCGCCAGCATCCCGGTGAAACCATGGCCGAATGGTTTGTGGAGGGCTTTCTGGAGCGGCTGCTCGACGCCGATGACCCGGTGGCGCGCGTGCTGCTGGCCCAGTGCGTGTTCTACGTCGTGCCCAACATGAATCCCGATGGCGCCGTGCGCGGCAACCTGCGCACCAATGCGGCTGGTGCCAACCTGAACCGCGAATGGCAAACCCCGACCATGGAGAAATCCCCGGAGGTGTTTCTGGTGCGCCAGAAGATGATGGAGGTCGGGGTCGACCTCAACCTGGATGCCCATGGCGACGAAGGACTGCCTTACAACTTCTGCGTCGGCACCGAGGGCAATCCGGGCTACACGCCACGTGTTGAAGCGCTGGAGGATGCCTTCAAGGCATCGTGGCTGGCCACGTGTCCCGACTTCCAGACCGAGCAGGGCTACGGCCGCACCTCGCCGGGCGAGGCGAACCTGACGCTGGCCACCAACTGGGTGGGGCAAAACTTCGACTGCCTGGCGTTCACCATCGAGATGCCGTTCAAGGACAACGCCAAGCTGCCGGATGCGTTGACGGGCTGGAGCGGTGAGCGATCCAGGAAGCTGGGCGCCAGCGTGCTGCTGCCCATCCTGGCGGTAGTCAGGCAGTTGCGCTGACCCAGTGATTGCCCGGCCTGAGGTGGCGTGCTATCAAATTAATAGCTACGAACACATATACCACATGGGCTAGAGTCCGAAAACCTATAAATTCAGGCGTAGTACTGCGCCACAAAATCTTCAAAGCTGCCTTGCTCGGCGGCTTCCCGCTGCGCGTGCTCACGCAAGGATGCTTCGACGCTGGCCACAAATCGGGCCGTGGCGCTGGCGTCCAGCGCCTGTGCCTGCAAGGCCTGCGTGTGCTGTTGCGACAACTGCATGGCATATTTGAAAAATCCGCCATGCTCCCGGGCTCCTGCCAGCATCTGGGCCGATGGTGTGCTGTCCGGGTGGTCGATGCGCCCGCGCAAGTCTCGCATCGCCATGGCATAACGGCTGCCCCCATAGGCGGCGTCCAGCATCTCGGCAAAGGGCTGCATGTCGTCAAACAACTCATGCGCCAGGGGGCGGAAAGGCTGCTCTCGGTTGTGCACCAGCAGGTGCAGATCGGGCTGACGGCCACGGTTGACCACACGGCGCTTGTTCTCGTCGTTTTCGCTCTGCTCGCGGCTGGTGATGGGCGGGCTGTCGCGGAACAAACACATCAGCAGCAGCACATCGGCAAACGCGCCTTGTTCCGGCGTGATGCCGATGTCGACAAACGGGTTCAGGTCGAACAGGCGCATCTCGACGTATTCAACGCCGTATTTATGCAGCGCCTTGGCCGGGCGCTCGCCCAGTTTGCCGATGCGCTTGGGGCGCATGCTGGCGTAAAACTCGCTTTCGGTCTGTAGCAGGTTGGCGTTGAGCTGCTTCCAGCGCGTGCCGTCGCGCACCCCCAGTTCCTCATAAAACGGATCGGGCGTGCGGATCGCCGCTTCCAGTGCCTGGGTGTACTCGGCCAGCGAATTGACGCTGACGCGCAGGTTGGCCTGGGCCCGGTTGTGGTAACCCAGATCGCTCATGCGCAAGCTGGTGGCGTAAGGGCCGTAGCGGGTGCCGGGGACCAGTTCCGGCAAATCCGAGGGCTGACCTTGCAGAAACGATTCGCAGATGGCGGGTGAGGCGCCGAACAGATAGGGAATCAGCCAGCCATAACGCAGAAAATTGCGGATCAAGCCGAAGTAGCGCTGGCTGACAAAATCTTCCAGTTTGCTGCCGCCCAGGCAACAGTCTTTCAGCGCCAGCCAGAAGTCTGTCGGCAACGACCAGTTGTAATGGGCGCCCGCAATGGTCTGCATCTTGCGGCCGTAGCGCAAACTCAGACCCTCGCGGTAGACGTACTTGAAACGGGCCGCGTTGGAGCTGCCGTAGTCGGCAATCGGAATGTCCTTGTCCTCGCCCAGGACGCAAGGCATGGAGCCGGCCCACATCGCTTCACCACCAAGATGTGGCGCCACGTAGCGGTGAATGTCGCGCAGAAAACGCAACGGAAAGTCCGGGTCCTGCGACGGTGGCGTGATGAATTCGAGCAGCGCCTCCGAGTAGTCGGTGGTGATCCAGGGGTGCGTCAGCTTGGAGCCCAGCGCCAGCGGGTGCGGCGTTTTGGCCAAGTGGCCAGCCGCGTCAACGCGCAAGCACTCGCGCTCGAAACCGCGCGTAATGCCGCGCAACACCTGCGCCTGGCCGCTGGTGAAAAATTGCTGGACCGCGTCGCAGCAGGTGAACTTCAGCATGGATTCTTTCTCTTTCTGAAATCTTGCGGGACAGTCCGCAGTTACACGCAGTGAACAAGCTCTGTCCCAAACACTTTAAGACGGCTGGCAGTATGGCAGTTTTTGGACTTTGTCGTGAACGCCGACAGAGCAATGGTTCAGGTATTCTGATTGCTGTGCCGTGTCGAGGGCCAGCAAAAAAATCACGCTCTATGAACGTCAGGTCCTAAGTGTAAACACCCACAAATTCGGCAACCGTTTTCGTGATAACGTAGGCCAACAACACGGACAAGGCGCGCCCAGAAGCGCCAACGTGAGATGAGGGAGGGCTCATGAAAAGCTGGCAAGAGGTGGTCTCGCTACTCTGGGTGCTGGTGCGTGGAAGGTTTTGGTTGTAGCGGGTTTTGATGCTTCGAAGGTGCGGGGGCTTTATGGGAATCACTGCCAGTTATTTTCTGTTCTTAACGCCCTAGGATGTGTATTAGGGGCGATGGGCTATCTTGGGATAGCGTAGCAAGAGTCCGGCGCTCTATGGGGTGGTCTTGGACGTCCTAGGATCGGTCGGGCACGACGACCCGCTTGTCTCAAGATGTCGGTTTCAACACGATGGTCAAGTGGTCACCCAAGCGAATTGTGAATACGTTATTTGCGGTGGCCGGACCGGCAACTGAATAGGCGTGGTCCCCCGGACCTACATCGTACCAACTGCTGGTTCCACCCGGGTCGATCGAAGTGTTTGTGCTGCAATCTGTACACTTAACAACCACAACCTTAGAATATGTATTTTGCCATCGAACCTGTGTCGGAATAACGCTGTTGTCACCACCTCCACCTCCACCTCCACATCCCACAAGCGCAAACGGTGACACAATACTGACGATCAAAGCAAACTGACATGCAACCCGTCTAACAATATTCATGTCGATTCTCCTTTCAAGTTACTCAGTAAATCATAATAAACAAGACAAACAACGTGGAGCAACTTACAGAGGTCAGAGCCTGCGTGCGGTCATTATTCGTGCTTCGCCAAAGACGAGGGTCCTTCGAAGTGCGTTGCACCACAGCCGGTCAATATGTTGTATTACCTACCCGTACTTCGGGGCCGGGTTGAATCGAGGGCGCAGTCAATACCCCGGTCATTGTGCTGACAATATTTGTTCCAATGTAAACTTTCAATGTGTAGTTTGCGGTGCCGTCTCCCTGATAGTACCTAACTCCATACGTGTAAGTACCGTGAAGAGCCTTCCCGGTTGGCCAATAAGCTCGCTCAGGTCCTCCGCCGTCGTCCTTGGGGCCACAATCTGAGTCATAGCAGAAACCTCCACGGTCATCATAATCGATTAAACCACCATCAGGGCTTGGGCCTAAACCATACCCATTACGAGAGCTCGATAATTCTTGGCCTCTCGGATCGGCTACCCACATGTCAATATCTGGCCCACCGGATTTCGACGAACCGGTCCAAGACCAAGTTAATACGAAGCTAATATCTCCCTTCGGGGGCGGTTCAACAGCAGGTGGCTCAACAATAGGGCAATGACTGTTAGCACCCAAAAAGTTTGACGAGATAATATTGTGCGGATAATCTGTAGGCAAGCTTAAACACTTGGACTGCGTTGTACCCTCAACGCATTGTTGTGGTTCTATCCCGTATCCGGTCGTCGTGCAGGCACCGTAAATGACCGGCGCAATCGCACCAGGGGTAGTAGTATTGCTTCCTCCAATGCTTCCACCTCCCCCGCCACACCCCATCAATAGTACCAGAACGCATACGAAGAATAAGGATACAGTATTCGATAGACGCACAATTCACCCCCCAAAGAAAAATCTCATGCTTAGACTCTATAAGTTTAGAATTGCTAGAAACAGGATATCAGCATGCATTAGAACATGCCAGAAATATGCCGATCTTGCCCCACTTTAACAAGACAGACTTGCGGCCCACGTCAAGTCAACTTGTTTCAATAACGTTCCTCACAACGTTTGGGCTTAAACTGTCCCAATTCGCAACTGTTTGGGTTCTAAAACGGCGGCTTCAATTGTAATGTCAGTGTGTGTCCCTGCTCGATGGTGTAAGAGCCACCTAATATTGTTCCTGGACCGGTAATTGAATAGCTGTGCGTTCCTGGCGCTACATCGTACCAAGAGCTCGTAGCGCCTGGTTGAATCTGCGTGTTTGTGCTCGAATCTGTTGATTTAACAGTCATAGTGTTTGAAAATAAATTTTGAAAGCGAATCTGTGTATAGGGACTCGCGTTATCACCACCACCACAGCCGCTCAAAACCAATAACACACCTGTGGTCAGGACGATCCACCTTGTAACTTTTCTAATGAGACTCATAATATTTTGCTCCTTTAAGTTGATGTGAGATTAATACAAAATTCAAAATTGGGGCATTAGAGCGCCGAAATAGTAGTGCATACCGGCCGCGGCGCCTGGTGATCCGACAGCGCCAGAAGAACAAAACAAGGCAGGATCCCTCCCTTGGCAGCCCGCCTGCTGCGTGTCAGTGGTGGGGAGTGGCACGCTACCAAGTCATCTATCCGACGGAAAACTTCCCCACTCTGGCTGGTTCGATCCTGGTTGAGGGGCGGCATGTTGATCGGGGTGTGTAAATTGTAAAGATTTGTTTCACTCTAACCAACAAAATAGACCATGTCAAGATTGTTGTTACAGATTTTGTGGTATGAAACATTTTTGCCACTTTTTGGCAGACGCGCAGCGATGTCCAAAGGTCATTCTTGCGTATTTCAGCCCATCGTGGACGGCGTTTCAGGGTAACTGTCCGCGAATCCCCATCTTGCGTCGGTAGGGCATCGCTGGCATCGTCATGGGCATGGAATCAGTCCCCAATTTTTTGACAGTAGCGCAGCGCCGGCGCGGTGCGCCGTTAATCCGGCATGGCCAAGAATTCTGGCAGCAAGTTTTGCATGACCATGAGACTTCAGGTCTGAGCCCGAGTCAGTTTTGTCTTGAGCGCGGGCTTGCCAAGGCGACCTTCTTCAAATGGCGTAAGGTATTGAAGGGGCAGTTGCAAAGCGGATCGTCTGCGTCACACCTTGAGACCCAATGGTTGCCGGGTTTCCTTGCAGTTCCGTTGGGGCCGACGCAAACCATCCCGGTAAATTGTCAGACCCCGCAGGCATCCATGCGAAGCGATGTTGAGCATCATTGCAGTGACGCCAAGATGGCCATCAAACTCGGTGGCGTGGATGTGGTTCTCATCGGCCATTACGCCGATCGCGTCATGCGAATCATCACCGAACGCCTGAGTGGCGGCGGCTTTCGTTAAGCCCGGCGGATGCTGGTCAACACCAACACCAACACCTGCGCCTGGATCTGCGAGCATCCGGTGGACATGCGCAAGTCCATTGATGCCCTGGCAGTGCTGGTTGAGCCGCTGTTCAATGCCAACCCACTCTCGGGCCATCTCTTTGTCTTTCTGTGCCGCCACCGCATCCGCATCAAGATCCTGTACTGGGACCGAACCGGCTTTGCACTTTGGTACAAGCGGCTTGAAGGGGCGCGCTTTGCGCACCCCGGTGAGATTGCCAAGGCAGGCCTGAACATGGCGCAGTTGTCGGCCTGGTTGGAGGGCATGCCGATTGTAAAAAGTAGTTTCAAAACGGTGAACGCGACGCGCGTCAGTTGAGCCGCAAGGTCGAATTATTTTCACCCTCTGCGTACGCATTTTTATTGACGATTTCCTCTCCCATTTTGTCAACGTCTGCTCTCCAAAAACGTTAACTGGAGATGCTCGCTCTGGCTCCTTTGAACGTCGACATACTGCCTGATGATTGTGCAGTTTTGAAGGAGCTCCTGGTAAGGCTGCATGCGCAATACGGCGCCGCCATTGAGGCCATGCACCAACAGATCTTGAAGCTGCGGCACGCCCAGTTTGGGGCCAGCAGCGAACGCCTGAGCCCACAGACCGAACTTTTTGCAGAGGTACTCGATTTGCCACTGCCACCAGTGGTCAAACAAAAGATTTCGTACGAGCGCAAACACAAGGGTCCAGCACACAACCCCGCTGCGGCAGCAGCACCGCCCGGCGGGCAAACAGACCGGCAAACCTGGCCGTCACAGCGCGCGCATTCTCATCGACGGTGATGCTGATCAGGCCCAGCACCGGGCTGGCCGGCAGCACATCGTCGGCCAGCATTTTTTGCCAGGGACGTCCGGCCACAAAGGCAGCCGAGCAAACCCCCTTGGCCGCCATGCCGGCCGCATTTTGCGGTATGCCCAGGTACAGCAGGGCGCCTACGACCAGCGCCACCAGGCCCAGCAGCAGCCCCAACAGCGTCAGCAACACCCGTTTGATCCAGCTCGATGCATTCGCCATCAAAGTTCCCGGTAGTCATGGAAGGACCACTTTACCCGAAGCAGCAGAGCAAATCACGGGTGGGGTGCTTTGATGTATCCCCCATTTGGGGGATGGACGCCAGCCGGATTGCTCAGCACAATGTGATCCAGACGTGGGCAAGGCGCACCGATAAGCGTCAAGTCAAGGGAGTGTGATGGCAAGTTGGCAAGAGGAATTTCTCGGCGCCACGGAGGGCCAGCGGTGCGAGCATGCGGTGTTTCAAGAAGTCGAAACCGCCGCGCGGGCGCTGGGCTTTGAGCACTGTGCCTTCGGACTGCGCGCCGCACAGCTTATCTCCTATCCGAAGGCCATCATCCTGAACAACTTCGCTGCCTCTTGGTGGGCCCGTTATGTCAACTCGGACTACCTGCAAGCCGATCTGGCGGTCCCGCCGGGGCGTCGCACGCACCGCTCGCCGGCCTTGAACGACAAGATCTTTGCTTCAACACGGCAACTGTGGGACGAAGCGCGCTGCTGTGGCCTGCGTGTCAGGTCGACCGCATCGAGTCTGGAGGTGATGGGTGTCGCCGGCCTGTTGACCTTGGCGCGCGCCCAGCCGGCGTTGTCGGCCGTGGAGTTTGCCAGCCAGGATATCAAGCTGTGCTGGCTGGTCAATGTCTCGCATCGGACCTTGTACCGGATCTTCGCGTCCCGGCCGCGGGCGGTGTCCTTGTAGCCGGGGAAGCGGTTGGCGATGGGGCCGAGCTAGCGCAGCAGGCGCCGGACGATGGACAATAGCGCCATGCCTTATCTGCCTGCCTTTATTGCCCCCGCCCGCTTCACCAACCCGGCCAGTGCCCTGGCGCGCGCCCGTGAAATTTACGACGGCAGCATCGCCCACCTGCGCTCGGCCATGCAGCGTTTTGTGGCCGGTGAGCGCCTGCCCGGTCATGTGCGCGCCTGCTACCCCTTT
>NZ_JAUSLE010000073.1 GCF_030646845.1 Rhodoferax sp.
CAGCACCGCATTCGCCGAGATCTCGAAGCTGGACACGGACATCAGCGCAGTCACCACGGCACGATCGACCTGGGGCGCCACGCAAAACCGCTTTGACTCGGTGATCACCAACCTGCGTGTAGGCGCTGAAAATTCCGCCGCAGCCCGCGGCCGGATCATGGACGCGGACTACGCACAGGAAACTGCCAGCCTGTCACGGGCACAGGTGCTGCAACAAGCCGGTACGGCCATGGTCGCACAGGCGAATCAGGCACCGCAGAGCGTGCTGGCACTGTTGCGATAAGAGTAGGGAATGGCTGTCGATGGGCTTTGGCCGTCGATAGCTCTTCATGGCGGCGACGGGGCTAAAGGTCCTTGTCGCCATTTTGCGTTTGTGTGGTCAGCCGGACTGGACTAGACTAATCAAAGGAGTAACTTATGGCAATATCATCTACGGGCGTTGGCAGTGGTCTTGATGTCCAAAGCATTGTGGCGCAACTGGTTGCCATTGAGAAGCAACCACTCAAGCAACTTCAGACCAAGGCATCCGCCTTTCAAACCCAGCTTAGTTTGTACGGCAAGATCAAGTCGCAAGCGTCTGCGCTGGGAGATGCGGGGGCTTTGCTGGCGGGTGCCAGTGGCTGGAATACCCAAAAATCGAGTTCATCCAATGCCGCCGCGGTGGGTGTCACTGCGGGCACTTCAGCGGTGACCGGCGCATTGTCAGTTGAAGTGCAGCAGCTTGCTCGCGCTCAGTCAACGGCCTCGGTAGGGCTTGCGGCGAGTGCGGCTGTTGGCGCATCGGGTAACTTGAACATTGAACTGGGGAGTTGGTCCGCCGATGCGATTCCCGTATTTTCCGTGGGCACAAGTGTCGCAGTTGCGATCGACCCGGCGGACACGGTCAGCGCCATTGCCAGCAAGATCAACGCGGCAGGCGCCGGTGTCACTGCTACCGTGATGCGCGATGGCGCCAATGAACGGCTGGTTCTTCGGTCCAATAGCACCGGAGTTGAAGCGGGGTTTCGCGTCAACACCCCGGCCGATCCAGGTCTTGCGGTGCTGGGAATAACAAACCCGTCGGACGGTGTGGGTTTTGTTGGTCAGACCGCTCAGGATGCGAAGGTGAAGATCAATGGTGTCGCGGTTGTATCGGGAGCCAACAAGATGGTGGATGTGGTTCCCGGTGTCACGCTGCAACTCAATCAGGTGACGACCGCGCCAGCGGAGATCACGGTTGAGAATGATCTGGATGTGGTTCAAAAGAACATTCAAGGCTTCGTGGATGCCTACAACGCACTCAATCTGACCTTGGCAGACGCCACCAAATACACGCCTGGAACCAAAACAGGGGGCCCATTGCAGGGTGATGCAACGACATTGGGGCTGCAAAATGCCCTCAGATCCATGTTGGGGTCGACCAGTGCCGGCTCAACCTTTTCTTATCTTTCTGATGTGGGGATTGAGCGCCAGACCGATGGTTCATTGAAAATCAATGCGACCAAACTCACAAGCGCCCAACAGGACCTGCCTAACCTGAAAACTCTGTTTGCGGCTAACAACAGCGACCCTTTGACAAATGGTTTCGGACTGAAGGTGCGGGACTTCTCGCGCGGATTGGTCTCTTTTGACGGCTCGGTGAGCAACAAATCAACTGCTTTGCAGGGGGCAATCAGTAGAAACACAAAGGACCAGGAGAGGGTGACTGAGCGTGCCTCCCGGGTCGAGGTGCAGTTGCTCAAGCAGTACTCCGCCCTTGACGCTCAAATGGCTCAATTGAATGGACTGAACTCCTATGTGACAGCGCAGCTTGCCCAATGGAATAAATCTACGGGATAAGGATTTGATTTTCTTGTGAGCCTGCCGATATATAAAACATAGGGCACACAAGGAGTTAGTTGTAATGTTCACCCCAGTCAGTATGCGTTCAGCAAATACTTATAGAACCGTTGGGTTGGAAACCTCTGTTGCAGGGGCAAGTCCGCACCAGTTGGTCGGCTTGTTGTTTGATGCATTGCAGCAGTCTCTAGCTTCTGCAAAGGCGTCCATTCTGAGTGGTGATATCCCCGCTAAAGGACGCGCTGTCAGCCGCGCGGTTCGTATTTTGGAGGAGGGACTTAAGGCAGGTCTTGATGCCGAACGTGGTGGTGATTTGGCAGCCAATTTGCGCAGTTTGTATGATTACTGCATACTGAAAACCACAGAAGCCAACTTGCGAAATGACGCCACAATGATTGATGAGGTGATCCGGCTAATCCGCCCAATATCAGATGGTTGGAACCAGATCAGAAGTGAAGTTGCTGTGCAGGCTCACCAGGCTTGAGGAGTAGAAAAATGCCCCAAATGCTGATTGAATACTACAAAGCCATCGAAGACAGCAGCCTCAAGATGCTCAATGCTGCCAAGTCGGAGGACTGGGATGAGGTCGTTCGCTTCGAGGGTGCCTGCGCCGTGCTGATTGAGCAGTTGCGGGCCAGGGCTCGCAGCGAGGAGTTGCTGCCTGAGCAGCGAACCGAGAAGACGCGCATCATGCAGCGCATTCTGCAGAACGATGCCCAGATACGCTACCTGGCCGAGCCGTGGCTGGCCCACTGCGAGCAGAAATTTGACGCACAGCATCAGTTGCTGCATTGAGACGCTATTAAAACAATAGCTGGTTGCGCAATCGCTGCGTGGGCTAGAGGCCAATTTGGCTTGAAATCGCTTCCAGAAGATCAGCTGTCCAGGCTGTCACACCTGCATGTTCATGATATCGGTGTAGGCCTGCACCATGCGGTTGCGCACATGCAGCGTGGCCTGGAAGCCGATTTGCGCTTTCTGGATCGCCACCATGGTTTCTTCCAGGCTGACCTTCGGGTTTTCCATTTGCACCTCGCGTTGAAGCCGGGTTGCGTCGTTTTGCGCCGCGCTCACTGAGCCCAGTGCACTCTTCAGCGCACCGGAGAACCCGCCTTCAGCCCCGCCGGTGACCTGGCCTGACGAAATGCGCGGTGCGAGCGTGGGTCGCACCGTCGTGGGCATGGTGGTGGGTGTAAGTCGGAGTTCCATATGCAGCCTTCCCTGAGAAATTGAGGGTTGACGGATGCTAAAACGTGGGTCGCAAAACATTAATTTGAAGTAGGGGGTAAAACCCGGGCTTATCGCGCTAATGTTTCCGGGGTGGGGCCGAATAATCGTCGGCATTGGTGGTGCGAAACCGTGCCACGCCATACTGGAAACAACCGATGCCCGCCGCTCCCGCAATTTCCGTCAACCCGTCACTGTCCCAGCGCTTCGCTGGCCTGGATCAGACCCAGAGAATGCGCATGGGCCTGGGCATTGCCCTGTTCGTGGCCATCGGCGTCATCGGGCTCATGATGGGTCGCCAGGCGGAGTGGCGCGTTTTGTACGCCAATCTGGCTGACAAGGATGGCGGCGCCATCGTGGCCCAGCTGACGACGATGAACATTCCCTACAAGCATGCCGACGGCGGAGGTGCCATTCTGGTGCCGGCCGACAAGGTATACGACACCCGTTTGAAGCTGGCGTCACAAGGCTTGCCCAAGGGCTCGGTTGCGGGTTTTGAGATGATGGATGCCAACCGCTTTGGCATGACGCAGTTTCAGGAGCGGCTGGCGTTTCAGCGTGGGTTGGAGGGCGAACTGACCCGCTCCATTCAGGCCTTGTCGTCGGTGCAGAGCGCCCGGGTGCATCTGGCCTTGCCCAACCAGAACGGGTTTTTCCGGGAGCAGCAAAAACCAACGGCCTCCGTGGTGGTCGGCCTGAATGCGGGTCGCACACTTGATCGGGCCCAGTTGGCGGGCATCATCCATCTGGTGTCGTCCAGTGTTCCCGAAATGAACCCTGCTGCCGTCAGTGTGCTGGATGACACCGGCAAGCTCCTGTCGACGCCGCCCGAGGGCGCCAATGGCGCGGGAGGTGGCGGAGACGCGCAGCAACTGCAATACGTGCAACAGCTGGAACAACTCTACAGCCGGCGCATTCTGGACATTCTGGAGCCGGTCGTGGGCCGGCAAAACGTCAAGGCACAGGTCACAGCGGAGCTTGATTTTTCCCAGACCGAGTTGACTTCCGAGTCACACAAGCCGAATCAGGCGCCCGATTCAACCGTGATTCGCAGCCAGCAGGTTTCTGAAAGCACCAATGGCGCGGCCAATGGACCGCCTTCCGGCGTGCCGGGCGCAACGACCAACCAGCCGCCCGGGCCCACCGCTGCGCCCATCAATGGCCCGGCCCAGGCGTTGACGGCAGCGGGTGGGGCAGGGGCAGCAGCGGGCGCCAGTGGGCCCACCAAGCGTGAATCCATCATCAACTACGAGGTGGACAAGACGGTGCGGGTGGTCCGTGGCGGTACCGGCGTGGTCAAGCGCATCAGCGCTGCCGTCGTGGTCAACCATCAGTCCGTTACGGACAGCAAAGGTAAAACCACCACGACGCCCCTGACCGATCAGCAAATTGAGAAAATGACGGCGTTGGTGCGTGAGACAATTGGATTCAACAAGGACCGGGGCGACTCTGTGAACCTCATGAATGCACCATTTGCCATGGAGAAGGTAGTTCTCGCCGACGTGCCGCTCTGGAAGCAGCCTGAGCTGCAGGATCTGGCGCGCAGTTTTGCCTGGCCCGTGGGCACACTGCTGTTCGGCGCATTGGTTCTGCTCGGTATCATTCGGCCGGCTTTGAAGGCTTTGGCGCAATCGCAGCCCAAAATGTCGGTGACCGCGCATCAGCTCGACGCGATTGAGTCCGAGGAGCCGCAGCGGCCTCAGTTGGGGGGACCTACCAAAAATAATGACCCGGCGTTGCCTTCGCCGGGGGAGGTGGCCCTTGATGACGCCAGAAGGCTGACACGAGACAATCCCGCCGCGGTCGCGAATATTGTCAAAGGCTGGATAAATGGTGAGGCGCCAGCCTGATCGCCATCAATCGGGATAACAAGATGGCTCAAAACGACGGTCTGCAAGACGCTGCAATTCTGATGATGTCCCTCGGAGAGGAGGAGGCGTCGGAGGTATTCAAACATCTATCGCCCAAGGAAGTCCAGAAACTGGGTGAGGCGATCGCCAAGACCAAAGCCATCACGCGCGAGCGTGTCGACGAAGTGGTTGACAGGTTTACCGGTATTGCAGCTGCCCACAGCCTGCTGGTGTCGGATTCGGGTGACTATGTCCGTTCAGTGCTCAAGCGGGCACTGGGTGACGACAAAGCGGCCCTGTTGATCGATCGTATTCTGCAGGGGGGCGATGTCTCCGGCATCGAGAGCCTGAAATGGATGGACCCCTCGTCAGTCGCTGAGCTCCTGCGCAATGAGCACCCGCAAATTGTCGCGGCCATTCTGGTCCATCTGGACTTCGACCAGGCCGCGGATGTCCTGAAGTTTTTTACCGAGCGCCAGCGCAATGAAGTGATGCTGCGGGTGGCGACGATGGAGGGCATTCAACCCTCGGCCCTGAAAGACTTGAACGAGGTTCTGTTCAAGGTCCTGGCTGGCGGCGACAAGGTGCGCAAGTCCTCGCTGGGCGGGGTCAAAACGGCAGCGGAAATGATCAATCTGATGGGCACCGCCATCGAGGGGACGGTGATTGAATCCATACGAAATCACGACCCTGACCTGGCCCAGAAGATCATGGACAAGATGTTCGTCTTCGATGATGTCATGAAGCTCGACGACAAGGCCATCCAGATGGTGCTCAAGGAAGTGGCATCCGATGCGCTGATCGTGGCGCTCAAGGGCGCTCAGCCCGAACTCAAGGAGAAATTCCTGGCCAACATGTCCTCGCGTGCCGCCGAGACGCTTCGCGAAGACCTGGAGTCGCGCGGACCCATGCGGCTGTCAGAGGTGGAGGCGCAGCAGAAGGAAATCCTGAAGGTCGTGCGCCGTCTGGCAGATGAAGGGACCATCGTGATTGGCGGCGGCGGCGACGACGCGATGGTTTAAGCATGCGCAATTACACCCGTTTTATCCCCGGCGAAGAGATTGGCGCCGTTGAGCAATGGAGTTTTGGCGCGGTCGACACGGCGGCCCAGTTGATGGCCGCGCAAGTCAAGGCGCGCGAGGAAGCCTCGGATCAAGTGACGAACGATGCAGTCAGGCAGGAGGGCTATGCTGAAGGGTTTGTTCAGGGGCATGCCCAGGCCACCTTGGAGGCGCAACGACAAATCACTGACTTCATAGCCAATCAGGGCCAGGAGACAGCACGGAGCTTCGCGCAACTCTTCGTGTCTGTTCAGGCGCAGCAGTCCGACGCTGAGCAAGTGGTAGCGCGAGGCGTGCTGGAGTTAGCGTGCGAATTGGCGCGCCAGGTTGTGCGTCGTGAATTGTCGGTCAATCCGCATGCTTTGCAGCCGGTTATCCGTGAGGCGCTGGGTCTGCTCATGGCGGAAAGCAAGACTGCGTTGATCAGGATGAATCCTGTGGATATCGAAGTGCTGGAGGATGTGCTTCGCTCCGAATTTTCAGGCTTGTCGTTGACGCTGCTCGCTGATGCGACGGTGGCCCGGGGTGGTTGCCTCATTGAATCCGCGGGAACCGTGGTGGACGGAACCATTGAAAAGCGGTGGATGCGGGCGGTTGCCAATCTGGGCCTGAATCCACCTTGGGAAGAATCAGTTGTCGAACAGTGATGCCTCGGCCAAGTGGCAGCTTTTTATGGATGACGCATTCAAACGCGTCAACACCGGCTCCAGCCTGGAGGTGCGTGGCACGCTGACGCGGCTCACTGGCCTTGTCCTGGAAGCTACCGGTATTCGCGCGCCGGTAGGCTCGCAATGCCTGGTGTCGATGAAATCGCAGCCGCCGGTGCTGGCCGAGGTGGTCGGATTCTCAAACGACCGCGCTTTTTTGATGCCGGCTGGGGATGTTCATGGTTTGTCCAGCGGCGCCAGTGTCAGGCCTGCGGCGGCCTATGTGGCTGTGCCCCGTTTGGGAGAACGCAGGCAAACGGACCGTACTGCGGGTTATGGGATGTTGCGCCTGCCCCTCGGGGACGGGCTGCTGGGCCGCGTGGTGGATGCGCAAGGTGCGCCGATGGACCGTATGGGTCCGATTGGCGACGTGACATCCCTGCCGCTGGACAGAAAACAGATCAACGCCATGGACCGGGCCCCGGTGCGCGAGACGCTGGATACCGGGGTACGCGCCATCAACGCGCTGTTGACCATCGGCAGAGGTCAGCGGATTGGCTTGTTTGCCGGTTCCGGCGTGGGCAAGAGCGTTTTGCTGGGCATGATGGCCCGCTACACAAAAGCAGACGTGATTGTGGTGGGCTTGATCGGTGAGCGGGGGCGTGAGGTCAAGGAGTTCATTGAGGACATCCTGGGCGAAGAGGGGCGTGCCAGGGCGGTGGTTGTCGCCGCTCCGGCGGACGCGCCGCCGTTGCTTCGCATGCAGGGCGCTTCTTATGCCACGGCAATCGCCGAGAGTTTCAGGGACAAGGGCAAGCATGTCTTGCTGCTGATGGATTCGCTCACGCGGTATGCCATGGCGCAGCGGGAAATTGCCCTGGCCATTGGCGAGCCGCCGGCGACCAAGGGCTATCCGCCCTCCTGTTTTGCCAAAATGCCGGCACTGGTGGAGCGAAGCGGCAATGGACTGCACGGCATTGGCTCCATTACAGCTTTTTATACGGTGTTGTCGGAGGGTGATGACCAGCAGGACCCGATCGCCGATGCGGCGAGGGCCATTCTGGATGGGCACATTGTGCTGTCGCGTTCGCTGGCTGAGGCGGGTCATTTTCCTGCCATTGATATCGAACAGTCGGCGTCGCGGGTCATGCACAACGTCGTCTCGCGAGAGCATTTCGAGATGGCGCGGCGTTTCCGGGCGATCAACTCCCGCTATGAAAAGGGCCGCGATCTGGTGCAGATCGGGGCCTACGTCACTGGCTCTGACCCGGCGATGGACGAGTCAATAAGACTGCATGAAGCGATGGCCGAGTTCCTCCAGCAGGACATGTTTGACTCCGCGTCGCTGGAGAACAGCATCCACGAGATGCTGGTGGCGATGGATCGCGAAGAGGCCCTTTCATGAGCGCCGTAAGAAGTGTTCTGCTTGCCATCGACATGGCGACCCGCAGACGCGATATGGCGGGCCAGGGTTTGACCCATGTCCAGAATGCCCAATTGTTTGCGCAAAACCAGATGGTTCAGCTGGAAACATACGCCGCCGAAACCGAGTCCAGATGGGCAGCCGCGGCGCAGACCAGCACCACGCCCGAGCTGATGCGCCATCACTACCAGTTCATGGACCGGTTGCACCATGCGATCGGCCTGCAAAGCGGGGTTCTTGACAACGCAAGTCGGAAGGTGGATGTCGCAAAGCGACAGGTCCTGGAGGCGGAGTTCCGGCTGACCAGTCTGAAGCAGGTCTTGAAGAAGAAACAGCTCGACATTGCCATCGCCCAGGGGCGACGTGAGCAAAAGCAGATGGATGAGTTTGCCGCCTTGCGCAGCAGTCAATCAACGGGTGGATATTTCAGTGGAGAGCGATCATGAGTATGGAACGAAGCGGCGCTGCCACCAGCGCCAAAGCGGTAGCGGGTACGGAGAGTCACGTCGGAAAAGGCAAGGTCAAAGCGGGTGACGATACTGACGCGGCTGCGGCTGGCGGTTTCTTCGCGATTTTGACCTCCCTTGAGCCATCGGTTGAGCAGGGCGCTGAAGACGCCACTCTTGTGGCGACTGACGGTCTGCCGCAAGCAGCCGCTGCGCCGGCTTCAGGCCCCGCCATCGCGTTAGTCGCGTCAACGCCGGATTTGCCGACCGATCTGGCCATGTTGCTGACACAAGCTGGCGAACATGGCGGCGACAAATTGACTGCGCCGGTAGATGCCGGTTCTTCCATGGCGAAGGTTGGCCTTCGATTGCGTGCCTCCGCAATGGGTGCAGAAAAGCCGGAAATAGCGGTGGCCGCCTCTGCCTCACCTGGAAGCGACAAGTCGGGCGAGGTCAAGCAGGGCGCCGAGGTTTTGCTTGAACAAATGGCGCAGGGTCTGCCTGCCCAGCACCAAAAGGCGCTAGGCGCCCAATTGCAGGCGGATACCGCCGCCAGACTGGCCGAGTCGCGCACGCTCAAGCAGGCGTCCCTTGCGGACGGCCTGGGCCGCGAACCGGCGCTTTCGGGTGCCTTGCTGACCGCCGGCATCGGCGACAGCGTTCTTCGCCAGGCCGACCGGACGATGCCCAAGTCCTCCCTTTTGTCGACCGGAAATGGCGTTGAAGGCATTTGGGGACAACAGGCGTTCCAGGCAGGAGGTCGTGTGGATGCACCTTCGGTGATGGCTGATCCATCGACGCTGTCGCTTGAGTCGATGGTGGCCGACACGGTGAGTTACTGGGTCGCTCTGGGTGTTCAGAATGCAGAGTTGAAGCTCGATGGCTTCGGCGATCACCCGGTTGAGGTGAGTATTTCCCTGAAGGGGGAGGCGGCACACATCGATTTCCGGACCGACCAGCCCGAGATCCGCAAATTACTGGAGGGCGCTACCGCCCACTTGAAGGACCTTCTTACAAGTGAAGGGCTGGTCTTGTCGGGCGTTTCCGTAGGAGCATCAGGTCAGGATGGCACGGGCGCACAGGATCAGCGCAATCGTCCAGGCGCACGCCAGGCGACTATCACAAGCACGGAAGCGCTGCCCGCTGCGAAAGCTATGCCGCGAGCCAGTCAATCGGTTGGCAGAGCCGTGGATCTTTTTGTGTGAGGCCGCACAGCACGGATTGACCTGAAAGCCATGCTTTTCCACGGCTAATTCAGCCATTGATGCAACCAATGTGCTAAATAATGAAGTTCAACACAATGTGTCTAAGGAAATATAGTGGCTACCAAACCCGACGCAGCAAAGTCTGACGCTGACGATCCCGCCAAAAAGCCACCCAAAAGCAAGAAGCTGGTTCTTATCGGAGGCATTGTCTTCCTGGTATTGGCATTGGCTGGTGGAGGGGCCTGGTTCTTCCTGAGCAAGCAAGCGGCCGCCGATGACGATGCCGAGGAGACCGTTCAGGTCGCCCCCAAAGGCCCGCCGACATTTCTCCCGCTTGACAACATGGTGGTCAACCTGGCCGATCCAGGGGGTGAAAAGGTGGCGCAGGTTGGTATAACGCTGGAACTGGCGGATGCGAAGGCGACTGAGAAGGTCAAAATGTATCTGCCTTCCATCCGCAGCGGAATTCTCTTGCTGATTTCCCAGCGCACGGCGGAGGAGCTTTTGCTGATTGAGGGAAAAGAAAAGCTTGCCGTAGATATTTTGCGCGAGGCATCGCGCCCATTTGGCCCTGCTGATGCGGGCAATGTGACCAAGCCCAAGAAAGATGCTGCCAAGGCCAAAAAGAAGGCCGCTGACAAGCATGCGGCTGACGAGAATCCGGTGCGCGCAGTTCATTTTTCCAACTTCATCGTTCAGTAGCGTTGATACCGGATCAGGTTTATGAGTGAATCCTTTCTCTCCCAAGAAGAAGTCGACGCCCTGCTTGAGGGGGTGACGGGCGAAAGTCAAAAGCTTGTTGAGGAAGTGCATGAGCATGGTGAAGTTCGTTCCTACAACATCTCCAGCCAGGAGCGGATTGTTCGCGGGCGCATGCCGACGATGGAAATCGTCAATGAGCGCTTTGCGCGCAACCTGAGGGTTGGGTTGTTCAACTTCATCCGAAGAAGCCCTGAGATTTCGGTGGGACCCGTGACGGTTCAACGATACAGTGCGTTTTTGCGTGAGTTGGCGGTCCCCACCAATTTCAATATTGTGGCAATTCGGCCCTTGCGCGGAAGTGGGTTGATAGTCTGCGAGCCGGCCCTGGTCTTTGGCGTCATTGACACCTTGTACGGTGGCATCGGAAAGTTTCAGTCCCGTATTGAAGGGCGCGATTTTTCAGCGACTGAGCAGCGCGTCATCAATCGTCTGGTTGATGTGATCACGGACGAATACAAGAAAGCATGGAAGGGCATCTACCCGCTTGAACTGGAATATCAGCGCTCTGAAATGCAGCCGCAGTTTGCCAATATAGCGACACCGAGTGAGATTGTCATTTCGAGCACTTTTCAGCTTGAAATCGGGGAGATTACGGGGGCAATTCATTTTTGTATGCCTTACGCGACGCTGGAGCCGATTCGTGATGTACTGTATTCCTCCACCCAGGGCGACTCCATTGAGGTGGATCGGCGTTGGGTGAACGTCCTGACGCAGGAAATTCAGGCTGCGGAAATAACCCTCGTGGCCGAACTGGCCCGAGCGGACGCGACTATTGAGCAACTGCTGGCGATGAAGCCTGGCGATTTCATTGAACTGGACCGTCAACCAAGAATTCAGGTCACGGTGGACGGGGTGCCGGTGTTTGAATGCCAGTATGGGACGCATAACGCAAAGTATGCGATTCGGATTGAAAAGAGCTTGAGGGGTAATGACCTCAACTGGAAAGGATAGAGATATGGCAATTGATGACAAACCACCAGAAGATGACGGCATGGCCGATTGGGCCGAGGCGCTTCTGGAGCAGAAAAGCACGGATGGAGCGGGGGCAGAGCCGGGCGGCGTTCTGTCCGGGGAAGCTCCGCGTCCTTTTTCCTCTTCGCCGTTCTCCGGGGACACCCCGATCAACGATATCAATATGGTGCTTGACATTCCAGTTCAGCTTTCGGTTGAGCTGGGTCGAACCAAGGTCCCGATCAAACATATTCTCCAGCTGGGACAAGGCTCCGTTGTTGAGCTGGATGCCCTGGCGGGTGAGCCGATGGATGTCCTGGTGAACGGCTATTTGATTGCGCAGGGCGAGGTGGTTGTAGTGAACGACAAGTTTGGCATTCGTTTGACCGATGTCGTCACGCCGTCTGAACGGCTGCGTCGCGTCAGCAAGGGATGATGGTGCCGATGACACAAACGCTGGTTTCCGTCGGGTTATTTGTCGTTCTGCTGGCGCTGGTGCCTGTGGCGCTCAAATGGGTGCAGCGGCGTTCTGTTGGCGGGAGCACGGGGATCGCTTCAGCCTCCCGGGTTGTTTCCGCCGTTGCGGTGGGTCCGCATCAGCGGGTCGTGACGGTTGAAGTCGGGCCGGAGGGATCTCGCACCTGGCTGACGCTGGGCGTCACAGCACAAGCCATCACTTGTTTGCACAGTGCTGCGATTGACTCGAAAACTGACGCAGGTTCCTCGCAGATCGTTGATGCGGCGGCTTCATCGTGATACAGAAGATTGTCGTGAACGGTCAACATGCACGCCCGGAACGGAGTCGGCGACTGCTGCACGTGGTTGCTGCGGGCTTGTCGGTGTTGATGGCGCAATCAGCGGCGTTGGCCCAAACCGGTGGGCAGTTGCCTTTGCTCGTGGGCAAGGGCGAATCGGGCATGAGTTTTTCGGTGCCCATCCAGACCTTGCTGTTCTTCACGGCACTCTCTTTTCTGCCAGCGGTGTTGCTCATGATGACCGGGTTCACACGCATCGTGATCGTGTTGTCATTGCTTCGTCAGGCCTTGGGAACGCAGTCTGCACCCCCCAATCAGGTGGTAGTCGGGTTGTCGCTTTTCCTGACATTTTTCGTCATGGGACCGACACTCGACAAGGTCTACAACGACGCCTATCTTCCCTACACAAAGAATGCGATTTCGTTTGAACAGGCGCTGGCCAACGGCGAAGATCCCTTGCGCCAGTTCATGAGCAAGCAAACAAGACAGTCGGACCTTGCCCTTTTTGCCAGGCTTGCCAAACTGGAACCGGGGGCCAATGCCCAGAATGTGCCCATGCGTGTCCTTGTGCCGGCGTTTGTGACCAGTGAGCTCAAATCGGCGTTCCAGATTGGGTTCATGATCTTCATTCCCTTTCTAGTGATCGATATCGTGGTGGCGAGTGTGCTGATGTCCCTGGGCATGATGATGCTGTCCCCGGTGCTGGTGGCCCTGCCGTTCAAGTTGATGCTGTTTGTCCTGGCCGATGGCTGGAATCTGCTGATCGGCTCGCTGGCTGCCAGTTTTGTTACCTGAGGGTTGCCAATGAATGCGCAGATGGTTTTGACGATGGGCCAAGAGGCTTTGCTGATGCTGTTGATGGTGTCTGCGCCGGTGCTGGGTGTGGTGCTGGTTGTGGGTCTGGTGGTTAGCCTGTTTCAGGCGGTAACCCAGATCAATGAAGCGACGCTGGCGTTCGTTCCCAAGCTGATTGCGGCCATGGCTGTATTTGCGATAGCAGGGCCCTGGATGCTGAATATGCTGGTTGAGTACATTCGCCGGACTATCGAAGCGATTCCGGCTGCCGTGGTTTGAGGCGGGGCAAAATGCCGTGATCTCTTTCACCGAAGCCCAACTGGTGGCTTGGCTTTCGCCGATTCTGTGGCCTTTCCTGCGGGTGCTGGCAGTGTTCACCGCAGCACCGATATTTTCCTCAAGGGCTTTTCCTCTGCGCGCCAGGATTGCGCTGGCGTTTTTCATTGCCTTCGCGGCGCAAGCCAGCTTGCAGGGTCAACCGGTCATCAGTATCGCCGGGCCCGATGCGGTGGGCGCTGTCATCCAGCAAGTCGGCATTGGACTGGCCATTGGGTTTACCGTACGACTCGTATTTGCGGCAGTCGAACTGGCTGGCGAAGTTGTGGGGTTCCAGATGGGGCTCAACTTTGCCGCGTTCTTCGACCCGTCACTCAACACACAATCCAGCGCCGTGGCGAGGTTTTTTGGTCACATGGCCTCGTTCTTGTTCATCGTCATGAATGGGCATCTGATGGTGCTGATGGCAGTGATCAAGAGTTTTGAGACGTTTCCCGTTGATCAGAATTTTCTGGAAGCATTGAAGAAGATGAAGCTGTATGACCTTGGCGCGGACTTGTTTGCAAGCGGGCTGTGGATTGCTCTGCCGATGGTTGGCATGCTGATGTTTGTCAATCTCGCGCTCGGAATCATTTCGCGTGTGGCGCCTCAAATGAATATCTATGCCATCGGTTTCCCCATCACGCTGACAGTGGGGCTAATCGGCATTACCGCCACCTTGCCGATGCTGGATCAACCCCTCATGGCGCTGATGGAGCGGGCGATCGACATCTTTTCCCCCAGATGATGCAGGTCCTAGACCAATTCATTGCGAATAGCGTAAACGGTCAGTTCTGCATTGTTCGAGAGTTTCAATTTTTCTAGAACCCGGGCCCGGTACACGCTGACTGTTTTGGGGCTCAGCATGAGTTCTTCCGCGATGTCAGACAAGCGTTTTCCAGAGGCTATTTTGAGCAAAGTCTGGAGTTCCCGCTCAGACAGGGTTGCGTGCAAAGTCTGGTTTTCCGGTGTGCTGAGACTGTCGACCAGCATATGGGCGACGTCGGGAGTCACGTACTTGCGGCCTTGCGCCACGGTTCGCACGGCGGTTACCAGGTCGGCGGGGTCGCCTGCCTTGTTGAGGTAGCCTTGCGCGCCAGCACGAAGACACCGAATGGCGTACTGGTCTTCTGGAAACATGGACACGATCAACACCTTGATAGGCGAGCTGGATTCCCGCAGACTGGACAACACCTCCAGGCCCCCGCGCCCGGGCAGATTGAGGTCGAGTACCAGGACATCACATGCCGATGTTCGCATGGCTTCGCGAACCTCGGCGTAGCTACCCGCCTCTGCCGTGACTTGAATGTCAACCGCCTCGGAAAGCATATCCCGGATGCCGCGGCGTACCATGGCGTGATCGTCACAAAGAATAACGCGAATCATCTCAATCGGCTCCCTGTTTTGTATCTGGGTGAGGCACCAACAAGGGCACTGAGAGAATGATCGAAGTTCCCATGTTGCGTTGGGTGCTCACGTCCAGCCAGCCTCCAACGGTTTTTGCCCGCTCATGGAGCCCTCGGATGCCAAACGAGGTTGGCTTCTTGAGCTCTGTTTGCAGCAATCCCTGGCCATTGTCCTTGACTTCGAGGGTCAACACACTTCCGGCGTTTGAAAGATCGATGGTGACGTGGTTGGCATTTGCGTGCTTGGATATATTGGTCAACGCTTCCTGCGTCGTCCGGTAGGCGACCAGTTGAACCGCCTTGGACAGGGAGTCCTCTTCATGAAAGGCATGGACCGTTGTCTCTATCCCCGTACGTTTGGTGAAATCGCCTGCCAGCCATTGAACTGCGGCAACCAAACCCTGATCCAGAATGGCTGGACGCAGATTCATCATGATGCGCTGGCTCGCATCGAGTGCATGTTGCAGCATCTCGTTTGCCGCAGTGACGTGCCCCTGGGTTGCAGCATCGGCGGTATGTCGACCGATCCAGGAGAGGTCAAATTTTGCAGCCGCCAGTGCGCCGCCAATGTCGTCGTGAATTTCGCGTGCAATTGCAGCGCGCTCCTGTTCAATGGTCGTTTGCAGATGCTCTGCAAAATCAGCCAGTCTTTTTTCTGACAGGGCCAGTTCGATGTCGGCCAGCTCCTTTGCCTGCCGGATGCTGTGAACCTCTATCGCACGGCGGATAACCTGCGCGAGCCGACTCAGGTCGTCTTTGGCAAGGTAGTCGCTGATGCCTGTCTTGATGGCGGAAACCGCCGCAGGCTCGCCGATGGCACCGGATAGCAATATAAAAGGGGGGTGACGGGCCTGTTGTTGCAGGACGTGCCATGCATCCAGAGCGGTGAAGCCAGGCAGCCGATAGTCCGCCAGGATCACATCAAAATTGAACGCTTGCACCCGCTGCCCAAACTCTTCCAGAGTCTCTACCCGCTCCAGCGTGCAGGGCTCCCCGGCCTTGTGCAGCGCGCGCCGCACGAGCTCATGGTCAAGGTCGGAATCCTCCAGATGCAGAATCCGCAATGGTTGGTTTGGGGGGTCTTCTTGCAGCATGATGGGCGTTATCATTGTCCACGATACACGCAGATCGATTGGATTGGCGCCAGGCGGGGGTCATGGCGGCAATTAATTATCTCAATTGCGCTTCAGTTTTCCAAAAATTTGTCGAATCCTGATAACCTACCTTTGCGCATAGTTCTAATACCGTAAACCAAAATCGTGGGTTGCGCGACGCTCGGTGATGAGATTGGATACACGAATGCAACCGAACCAGACAACATCTTCAGTTCCCGCTGTGCAGCTACCCGTCATGCTGGTGGCGGAAGTGCAGGATTCGCTTCTTGTTGTGGTACATGATTTGAACCGCCTTGATGGGCTGCTGGCTCATACAATGACAAACTTGATGGAGCGGTTTACCAGCGCCAGTGCAAATCTTGCCGATCCGGCGCTGGTCGCCTCCAAAGAATTGGACGCAGTCCGGAGCGCTTTGCGAGCGGCTGTCACTGAGTTGCAGTTTCAGGACATGGCATCGCAACTGATCGTCCATACGTCCAAAATACTCCAGGGCTGTGCCTACCGGTTGGCTTCTGAGTCGATGGGGCTCGAAGATGGCGAGGCCGTACCATTTGTTGAGGATGTGCCAGAGCGCCCCAATCCGGTGACGCAAGACGAGATGTACGCCGGGTCCGTAGAACTTTTTTGACAGTTTTCCATTAACCAACAACTGAAATAGTCGGAGCTTCACATGCCTTTAATACTCGCTGTTGACGATTCGCCGTCCATGCGCAAGATGGTGTCATTTACCTTGACCGGAGCCGGTTACCAGGTCGTAGAAGCAGTCGATGGTGTGGATGCCTATGAAAAGGCTCAGGCTCAGTCATTCGATCTGGTTCTGACAGACCAGAATATGCCTAGGCTGGATGGGTTGGGGTTAACCCGCAAGCTGAGGGATCACCCACAATTCAAAACCGTCCCGATACTGATGCTGACTACCGAGTCCAGTGATCTCATGAAGCAGGCCGGGCGCGCTGCCGGGGCTACCGGTTGGCTGGTCAAGCCGTTTGACCCAGCGAGGCTGCTTGAGGTCATCAAGAAAGTGATCAAGTAGCTCATTGAGGGAGCGTTGGTTGGACACACGTAATATTGGAGATTGACATGGCGGAAGCGCACCAGGAAGGCAGTGGGTCGGGCAGTGATTTTGATCTCAGCCAGTTCTATCAGATATTTTTCGAAGAGGCAGGCGAGAATCTCGATTTGATGGAGCAGATGCTGCTCAGTCTGAACCTGGAGACGGCAGACGATGAAGAGCTGAATGGCATTTTTCGTTGCGCACATTCGGTGAAGGGCGGCGCTGCAACATTCGGTTTTTCGGATGTTGCAGAGTTGACCCACCAAATGGAATCGCTGCTCGATCGCCTGCGTCGTCATGAATTGCAGCCGAATGCGGCCATGGTCGATGTACTCCTTGAGTCGGCGGATGCCTCGCGCGGGTTGTTGGCCCGTCATCAGGCCGGTGGCGAGGGTGATTCGCCCCCTACGGCTGACCTGGTTCGACGTATCAGCGTTTTGGCCTCAGGAGAGGTCGCTCGGTCTGACGTGAGTGCCCCCGCCCAGCCGCTTCCGGTGCCTGCGGCGATGCCCGCTATCGCGGCGGTGCAGTCGGCGGTCATGGCGCAGGCTGCCGAAAAGCCATTGAAAACAACGCGCTCTCTTGAAATCCGGATCGGGCCACTGGATCGACCAGACCAGACTGACGCGGTCAAGGAGTTGTTTCGCGATATTCCCGGCTTGGGCGATATCAAGACCCTGGACTGCGATCAGGCCGATAGCCGTATTTTTGCGGTTGAGACTTCGTCATCGGATGAGGATTTGCTGGATTTGTTTGCTTTTCATGTGTCACGAGAACAAGTGTCAATCAAGGAAGTTGATGATCTGGAGGGCATGCCCGAGTCTGGCTACGGGATTTCTGGTGGTGCGGCCAGTACGCCCCAGGCCGTCTCCTATGACGATGACCCTCCACCGGGAGCTCCGCTGGCCCCGCTGCCAGGTTTTGGATTTTTTGACGGTGCGCCAGGTGCCCCCAGTCATTCGGCCGGCGTTGCCGCTGCAGCGACCGCTGAATCCTCGGGTTCAACAGCTCCGGTGAGAGTTGCGGCAAAAGCGGCCGCCCCAGCCCCGCAGCCAGAGGCTGCGACGATTCGGGTTGCCATTAGCAAGGTTGATCAATTGATCAACCTGGTGGGGGAGTTGGTTATTACGCAAGCGATGCTAGCGCAAAACAGTCGGGCGCTCGATCCAGCGCTCTATCAGCAGCTTCTGACGGGTCTGACGGATCTTGACCGGAACACCCGGGATTTGCAGGAATCGGTGATGTCGATCCGGATGATTCCGATGTCGATCGTATTCAGCCGCTTCCCGCGCATGTTGCGTGATCTTGCAAGCAAACTCGGCAAGAAGGTCGATTTTGTGACGCAGGGCGAGGCCACTGAACTTGATAAAGGTCTGGTTGAGAAAATTACCGATCCTTTGACGCATTTGGTGCGGAACAGTTGCGACCATGGCGTTGAGATGCCTGCAGATCGCGTCCGTGCGGGCAAACCAGAAACGGGAACAATCACCTTGTCGGCCGCTCATCAGGGCGGCTCCATCGTCATTGAGGTTCGTGACGATGGTCGCGGCATGTCTCGGGAGAAGATTTTGGCGAAAGCCCGCGAGCGGGGGATTGAAGTGTCAGACCAGATGTCGGACCCTGAAGTCTGGCAGCTGATTTTTGCACCCGGCTTCTCCACCGCTGACGTGGTGACTGATGTGTCAGGGCGAGGCGTCGGAATGGATGTGGTGAAGCGCAACATTGCCGCCTTGAATGGCACTGTGGAGATTGATTCCGCAGAGGGGTATGGAATGAAGGTGTCCGTTCGCCTGCCGCTGACCTTGGCCATCATGGACGGAATGTCTGTTGGCGTGGGCGACGAAGTCTACATATTGCCGCTTTCGTCTGTCGTGGAATCATTCCAGGTGAAGGCTGATGCAGTCAGCACCGTCGGGCAGGGAGCACAGTTGGTCAAGGTGCGCGACGAATATATGCCGGTGATCGAGCTTGAAAAGGTATTCCAGGTGCCACGGTTCGATTTGGAGAAATCCAGTGACATCATGGTTGTGATTGAGGCGGATGGCAGTCGGGTCGCCTTGCTGGTAGACGAATTGCTGGGCCAACAGCAGGTCGTGGTCAAGAACCTGGAGTCGAATTACCGGAAGGTGCCCAATATATCGGGAGCGACGATTCTGGGAGATGGCAAGGTCGCGCTCATCCTTGATACAGGCGCTCTGGTTCGCCGCTCGCGCCACTAAACCCCGGGACTAGAAGGAGAACAAGATGGGTGCAATGGAAAAAATTGGTGAGATGGCATCGGCCGGTGCGCGGGAGTACCTGACCTTTCGTCTCGACCAGGAAGAGTATGGCATCGACATTCTGAAGGTCCAGGAAATCCGTGGCTACGAACCGCCAACCCGCATTGCCAATGCCCCCAATTTCATCAAAGGGGTGGTCAATTTGCGGGGGACGATTGTTCCTATCGTGGACATGCGACTGAAGTTCAACTGCTCAAAAGCAGAATATGACTCCTTCACGGTGGTCATCATTCTCAATCTGGGCAATCGGATTGTGGGTATTGTGGTGGACTCGGTCAGCGACGTGATGGAGCTTCCGGCCGAGAGCCTGAAGGCCGCCCCGGACGTTGACAGTGTGATCGACAGCGACGCCGTCTTGGGGCTCGGGTCCTTGGGGGAGCGCATGTTGATTTTGCTCGACATCGAAAAACTCATGTCCGGCACCGACATGGGATTGGCGCCGGATTGATGACGTCCAACTACGGCCAGGTCGGCATATCCAGGTGGCAAGCGGCATGGCTTTAGTCAATAAAACGTCTCATCCTCGGGCATCGGTTCATGCGCAGACGGGGGGGTCTTCGGACACGGGAGGTGTGGGCGTGCACGGACGCGAATTCGTTTGGACGGACGCTGATTTTGACCGGGTTCAAACCTTGATATATCAGCGTGCCGGGATCAGCCTGCACGATGGGAAGCATGCCATGGTGTACAGCCGCTTGTCACGGCGTCTGCGTGACACGGGACATCAAAGTTTCAAAGACTATCTGGGCTGGCTGGAAACGCATGACGGCCCAGAATGGCAGGAATTCATCAACGCCTTGACGACGAATCTAACGTCCTTTTTTCGCGAACAGCACCATTTCGAGATTTTTGCGAGTCACTTGAAATCCAGAGCGGCGGGCACGGCCTGGCGGGTCTGGTGCAATGCCGCATCGACGGGTGAAGAACCCTATTCAATCGTCATGACGGCGATGGAGGCACTTGGCGCCAAGGGCAATTTGGCTTTGACGGCCAGTGACATTGACTCCAAGGTGTTGGCGTCGGCCGCGCAAGGCGTATACCGGCTTGAAGGGCTCAAGGGCGTCAATGAGGAGCGCATGCAGCGTTTCTTTTTGCGCGGCAAAGGAGCCAATGAGGGAATGGCCCGCGTCAAGCCCGAACTGCAGCGCATGATTCACTTCATCAGCGTGAACTTGATTCGGGATGACTGGCCATTTCGGGAACCCTTTGATGTTGTCTTTTGCCGAAATGTCATGATTTACTTTGATGGGCCAACGCAGCGCAAGGTGCTTGAGCGCATTCATCGTGTGATGGTGCCCGGAGGCCTCCTGTTTGTGGGGCATGCGGAGAATTTCAGCGAGTCGAAGGATTTGTTTGTCCTGCGAGGCAAGACTGTTTATGAGCGTCTTTAGGTTTGCAGGGCGAAGGTCCCGCGCAATTTTCTGTTACCGCTCCTATTGATTGCAAGGCACCCATGAATTTTCCTCAATCCGGCGCGGGCGTGTCGTCGATTCGTCCGGCAGCAGTCGCAGTTGCTCCCAAAGTACTGACGGGAGGCAGAATTTCGCGGGTTGAGCACCTCAAGGCGCAACCACGCAGCCCCGGGGAAGCCTCCTTTTTCTACAACGATCACCATTTCCAGTACGACGCGGTCAAAGTGCTGCCTGGCGAGTATTTTGTGTCCAATGAAGACTTGGTCATCATGACGGTTTTGGGCTCCTGCATTTCGGCTTGTCTCTGGGATGGCAAGGCTCGCGCCGGAGGGATGAACCACTTCATGCTCCCTGATGGCGACAGCATCGACGGTTTTGGCCGATACGGATCCTATGCCATGGAGTTGCTGATCAATGAGATGTTGAAAAAAGGCGCCCGCCGTGAATCCATGCAGGCCAAGGTGTTCGGTGGCGCCCAGGTCATGGCTGGCTTCACCACCATGAATGTGGGAGAACGAAACACGAAGTTCGTTCTCGACTACCTTGCCACGGAACGTATTCCAGTGGTCTCGCAGGACGTGCTGGATATTCACCCCCGCAAGGTATGCTTTTTTCCCGTGACTGGCAAAGCGCTGGTCAAGCGCTTGGCCCATTCGCACCCCGAAACACTGGCCGTCGAAGAGCGCAAAGGCAACGCGGCGACCGTGGCCAAGGCTACTTCTGGTGGTTCGGTCGACCTGTTTTGAGGATGTTGAATTGAAGAAGATCAGGGTTCTGGTGGTTGATGACTCTGCGTTGGTGCGAAGCTTGTTGGCGGAGATCATCAATCGACAAAAAGACATGGAGTGCGTTGGAACTGCCAATGACCCATTGATTGCCCGGGAGATGATTCGCGAACTGAATCCCGACGTCATCACGCTGGATATCGAGATGCCCCGCATGGATGGCATTGACTTTCTGGGGCGGCTCATGCGCTTGCGTCCCATGCCGGTAGTCATGATTTCGACATTGACAGAGCGCGGGGCAGAAGTCACGATGAAGGCGCTGGAGTTGGGCGCTGTTGATTTCGTCGCCAAGCCCAGGATTGGTGTCGCAGATGGTTTGAGCGAGTTATCGACCCAGATTGTGGAAAAGGTTCGCATTGCCGCGGCGGCGCATATAAAGCGCGCGGCGGCCGTACCGCCTTTTGCAGCCACGGCCGCGGGTGCACCGGCTGTTCGCGCACCGGTTGCGTCCATCGGACGGGTGTCGACCGAGAAGCTCATTTGTATTGGCGCCTCCACAGGAGGTACCGAGGCCATCAAGGAAATATTGACACGGCTGCCAGCGGACTCACCCGGCATCGTCATCACCCAGCACATGCCGCCTGGTTTCACGACGAGTTTCGCTGCGCGCCTGAACAGTCTGTGCCAGATCACTGTCCAAGAGGCTGTGAACGGTGAGCGGATTTTGCCGGGGCATGCATATATTGCACCCGGGGGCAAGCAGTTTCGGGTTGATCGCAGCGGTGCCAACTATGTGGCGGTGGTCGAAGATGGCGAGTTGGTCAATCGGCACAAGCCGTCGGTGGAGGTGCTGTTCAAGTCTGTCGCCGCCGTCGTCGGGCGCAATGCGGTTGGCGTCATGCTGACCGGCATGGGCAACGATGGCGCAAAGGCGATGCGCGAAATGAAAGACGCGGGTAGCTACAACTTTGTGCAGGACGAGGCTTCTTGCATCGTCTTCGGCATGCCACGCGAGGCCATATTGCATGGCGCCGCTGACGAAGTGCTGCCCCTCACAGCGATAGCGCCTGCGCTGATTGCCCGACTTAGCAGCGCAACGGACCGCTACCGCGTGTGATCAATTGTCGGAAAGCTCTTCCCATCGCGCCATGGCAGTCAGCATTTCTTCTTCAATGACCGCATCACGCGCGTAGAGCTCCGTGGCGCGAGCGGGGTCTTTGGCGTAGAGGTTGGTGTCCGCCAATTCGGCTCGCAGCACGGTCTGCTCCCGTTCCAGTTCGCTTATTTTTGCCTGCAGCGTATCGAGCTCGCGCTGTGCTTTGTTGCTGAGCTTTTGGGGCATCAACGATTTCTTGAGGTCTGCAGATTTTGTATGTTTTTGGCCTCTAGCCCCCGTCTGTTGTGCGCCAGCAGCTACTGAATTTGTAGCAAGCTGAATCTCCTTGCTACGTCTGGATTGAATCAGCCAATCCTGCACGCCGCCCTCATATTCGCGCCACAAGCCATCGCCTTCATACGCGATCGTGCTCGTCACCACGTTGTCCAGAAAAGTCCGGTCGTGGCTCACCAAAAACACAGTGCCTTCGTAGCTTTGCAGCAATTCCTCCAGCAATTCCAGGGTTTCGATGTCCAGGTCGTTAGTGGGTTCGTCCAGCACCAGCACATTTGCTGGCCGGGCAAACAGGCGAGCCAGCAGCAGACGATTGCGCTCGCCGCCTGACAGGGATCGAACCGGGGAATTGGCGCGCGCGGGGGAAAACAGGAAGTCGCCCAGGTAGCTTTTGACGTGCTTGCGCTGGTTGCCGATCTCAATCCACTCGCTGCCCGGACTGATGAAGTCCACCAGCGTGGCGTCCAGGTCAAGCGCGTTGCGCATTTGGTCGAAGTAGGCCACCTGCAGGTTCGCGCCTTGCCGCACTTTGCCGCTGTCCGGGACCAGTTCGCCCAGAATGAGCTTGAGCAGCGTCGTCTTGCCCGCCCCATTTGGCCCGATCAAGCCAATTTTGTCGCCGCGCAGCACGGTCGCGCTGAAGTCCTTGATGATGACTTTGTCGCCGAAGGACAGGCTGGCTTCCGTCAATTCAGCCACCAGCTTGCCTCCCAATGCAGCAGATGCCACTTCCATTCGGACACTGCCAACGGCTTCCCGGTGTGCCCGGCGGCTGGCGCGCAAGTTTTCCAGTCGCACAATGCGGCTCTGGCTGCGGGTGCGCCGGGCTTCGACGCCTTTTCGGATCCAGATTTCTTCCTGAGCCAGCAGCTTGTCGGCCTTGGCGCTGATCACGGCCTCTTGCGCCAGTTGGTCTTCTTTCAGGACCAAATACTGAGCAAAATTGCCATCGTAGGACCTCAACTTGCCGCGGTCGAGTTCGACAATGCGCGTTGCCACCCGGTCCAGAAAGGATCGGTCATGGGTGATGGTGACGATGCTGCCCTTGAACGCAATCAGCAGGTCCTCCAGCCATTCAATGGAGTCCAAGTCCAGATGGTTGGTGGGTTCATCGAGCAGCAGCACATCGGGTTGTGCGACCAAAGCCTGCGCCAGTGCCACCCGTTTCTTGGTGCCGCCGGACAGCGTGCTGATCACGGCGTTCTCGTCAAGGTGCAAGCGGTGCAGGGTTTCCGTCACGCGCTGCTCCCAGTTCCAGCCGTCTTGCGCCTCAATCGCGCTTTGCAGGGCGTCCAGGTCGCCCAAGCCTTCACAATACTGATTAATCAGCGCTATAACCCCTGAGATACCTGCGCTGGCTGCTGCAAAAACGGTAGCATCCGGGTCGAGCAGTGGTTCTTGGGCTACGTACGCCAGGCGCAGGTTTTGCTGCAACTGCAGGGTGCCGTCGTCGGCCTTCTCCAGGCCGGCCAATATTTTGAGAAATGATGATTTGCCAGTGCCGTTGCGGCCGATCAGGCCCACGCGCTCACCGGTTTCGAGCGCAAAGTCGGTGTGGTCGAGTAAAGCCACGTGCCCAAAGGCGAGTTGGGCGTTCAGAAGTGTAATAAGTGCCATAGTGGGGGACATTATCCTGTCCAGTGGCCACTTTCACCGGCAAGGCTCGCCGGGATGGGCCCGATATCAATGAGAAGACCGCCTTTGTGGGCTCCCGTCGAAGGCGGCAACCCAACGCAGAAGAGGCGTGATGTAGCCATAGCGCCCCGCCGCATCAAGTCCGGGTCGACCGCAATGCGATGGGCAGCGGTCATGGATTCTGCGCAACACCTCGAATGTGGCCGATTGAATTTGGTCTTGGTGTAGTGGAAGGCCCCGCGTCTCTCTGGAAACGCTCGGTTTTCTGCGTTGCTTGATCCGTCGCGTGCAATCGTTGCCGGGGTGGCGGGTATTCCGTGATGAAAGGAATAGCCAATCCATCCTGTCGTCTGCATGGCAGGGCTCGTCAATGCGGGGGCGTGGCGCAGCGGCGTACTTCCTTGTGTTACGCGGTGGCAGCAGGAGCTGATCCCTTGGCCAGTGCGATCCACAGGATCGTGCGACCGGAGGCCGGAGTGGCCCCGCGCGGAGCCGAACGGTCGCCAATTGGTGTGGCGTCAGTTCTGCTCTTTGTGTGGATTGACTGGCAGGCAATCACCGAATGGCGCTCGCCTTGGCTAGAAAGAACGCGCGCATTTCAGTGATGAGTGAAGGAAGTGAAGGCAAGCCGGAAAAACAGTGCTATAGTCGAGGGCTTCGCTAATGACATGTAATTTAATTCATGTTGGGCGAAGCGGTAAAGGCAGGTGCAGACTTGCTCCCCGGTTTTGGTTGTTGGATAATTTTAAGTAAGACACTTAGTTAAAATTATCAAAACAAATTGACGAAGTCGTAAAAACTGTGTCATAATTCAAGGCTTCGCTGATCACGGTGAAGCAAGAAAAAAGCAAGACGAAAGTTGCGCTGAATGAGAGATCTTTAAAAACATACAGCCGATAAGTGTGGGCGTTTGAAGGCGATTGCCAAGTTCTTCGGAACTATGTCTTAACTGACATACAAACGCTCATAAAGTAAAAAAGATGTGAAATTCAGAAATGAAGTTCACGTTGATTCCAGTTTATGAGTTGCTCGAAAGAGCGAAAAAATTCAAGATCGAACTATAGAGTTTGATCCTGGCTCAGATTGAACGCTGGCGGCATGCCTTACACATGCAAGTCGAACGGCAGCACGGGAGCAATCCTGGTGGCGAGTGGCGAACGGGTGAGTAATATATCGGAAC
>NZ_JAUSLE010000074.1 GCF_030646845.1 Rhodoferax sp.
GCTGCGGGTCGCCATAGACGGTGGCAGACGAGCTGAACACCAGCGTCTTCACGTCGCAGGCAATCATTGCCTCCAGCAGCCTCACCGTACCCACCACGTTGTTGTCGTAATAGGCCAGCGGCTTTTGCACGGACTCGCCCACCGCTTTGAGACCGGCGAAATGGACCACGGCGGTGGCGCCGCTGTGGCGCAGGACGGCGACCAGTGCCGCCGAATCACGAATGTCGCCCTGCACAAGGGCAGGTTTTTTGCCGGTAATGCGCTCCACCCGCGCCAGCGCTTCGGGCTGGCTGTTGCAGAAGTTGTCGAACACGGTGACGTCATGCCCCGCATTGAGCAACTCGACGCAGGTGTGCGTGCCGATATACCCGGCACCGCCAGTGACGAAGATCATGGGAATTTGCCTCTCATTTGTGATGTGCCATTAATGTCTGTCGCGTTCGGTTATCTGGATGCGCAAATGCCCGTCAAAGGTTTCCCCGGGCGCAAGCACGACGGGTCTGTCCACACGCACCGGCTCCACGCACACAAACCGCCGCCAGTCGCCAGCCGGCAGATCTGCCAAAGCGCCAGCTCCCGATTCGCCCGGGTTCCAGATCATCCATTGGTCAAAACCGCTGGCGCTGAGTAGAAGTGAATAGTTGCCCATATCAAGGATTACAGGTGGGCAGGCGTCATACAGTCGTTCAAAGGGGAATGGAGTCCATCGCAGCTTTCCTTGCGACTCGATTTGCAGATGCGCGTCGTAGCGGTCTTGAACCCCCAAACCTTCAAGACCCAAGGCACTGCAGGTCAGCAGATCGGGCACAGAGAAATAGGGATGCAGGCCACCGGTCCAATTGAAAGGGTCAGCCCCTGAATTACGCACCTGCAGCGCAAAAACCAGCGCATCAGGCTTGGCCTCCACGATCAGATTCAATTCGCAGGCATGTGGCCAGGCAGGATAGTCATCTGGCTGAATGCTCAGACCATAGCGCAGCGTGTGTGCGTCCTGCAACACCTGCTCCTCCACCAAATTCCAACGCGCCGTGCGCACAAAACCATGCTTGGGCAACAGCCCCCTGTCCGCAAACTGGGGGAACAGCACCGGCACCCCACCGCGCGCCGGCGCTGCGGCCAGCGGGGAACAGGGCACGCCCATAGACAAGGGACCCAGATAGAAAATGGCAGCAACCTTGCCCAAGCCAGCCTGCAATACCTGCGCGCCCAGGCCCCGGTGCTCAAGCTTGGGTACTGTGGCAGCAACATCATCCGGCACGACAAAGAATTTAGTCATTTAGACCTCTAGCCCCCGTGGATATTGCGTGAGCAGCTTCTGTTTTAATAGCAAAATAGCCTCCGCGTGGAAAATTGCCAGGGTTCGACACAGAGCGCCACCATCAGGGACATCGCAAATCACAGCCGCCAAACCCTGATCCCTGCATCCTCCAGAACAGCCCTGTCAAAGCAGGCCTTGACATCAATAAAACATCCGCCCTTGATCAATTTTTTCTGGAAATCTTCAACCGGCCTTGCAGTGAATTGATGGTGCGACACAGCGGCCACGATCGCATCGGCGCGAGGCAACTCGTCCCAGAGGCAGAGGCGCACCCCATATTCATGCATGGCGTCTACCGCATCGGCATAAGGATCATGCACGAACACCTCGACGCCGTAGCTCTGTAACTCGCTGATCACATCCGCCACCTTGGAGTTGCGCAAATCACCGCAGTTCTCCTTGAAGGTCAGGCCCAGCACGTTGACGCGCGCTCCTTTCACATAGCTGCCAGAGGCGATCATGTTCTTGATGGTCTGTTCCGCAATGAACTTGGCCATACCGTCATTGATGCGCCGCCCGGCAAGGATGACCTGCGGGTGATAACCGATCATTTCGGCCTTGTGCGTAAGGTAGTACGGATCGACACCAATGCAATGCCCGCCCACCAGGCCCGGGCTGAACTTGAGGAAATTCCACTTGGTGCCGGCTGCCTTTAGAACTTCAGACGTATCCAGGCCAATCTTGTCAAAGATGATCGCCAGTTCGTTCATCAACGCGATGTTCAGATCGCGCTGCGTATTCTCGATGACCTTCGCTGCCTCCGCCGCCTTGATCGAGGACGCCCGATGCACCCCGGGCTGGACGATGCGCTCGTACAGCGTAGCCACTTTCTCCAGAGTCTCCGGCGTATCGCCCGAGACCACCTTGAGAATCTTCGTCAGCGTGTGCTCGCGGTCGCCCGGGTTGATGCGCTCCGGCGAATAGCCGATGAAGAAGTCCTCTTTCCATTTCAAGCCCGATTCACGCTCCAGCACCGGGACGCACACCTCTTCAGTGGCACCCGGGTACACCGTGGATTCATACACCACGATGGCGCCCTTCTTCATGTTTTGCCCAGCGCTCTTGCTCGCGCCAATGAGCGGCGCGAAGTCCGGGATATGCGCCTCGTCCACAGGTGTCGGCACCGCGACGATGATGATGTCGGCTTCGCCCAGAATTGTCGGGTTGGTCGAGTATTCGGCATGCACTGCGGCGCGCATTTCCTCATCCGCCAACTCGCGCGAAGGATCAATCCCTCGCTTGCACGATTCCACCTTGTTGGTTGCGATGTCGAAACCGATGGTGCGCGATTGCTTGCCGAACTCGACAACCAGTGGCAGGCCGACGTAACCCAGGCCGATAACAGCGACAACAGAAGTCATGGGGAAAACCTTAAAGCAAAAAATTGGGGTCGCATGCTCGTGGGCCCACGCCTAGCGGCGCGCCACTTCCTTCAACAGCAGCCAAAAGAAAGCCATGTCATCGACAAAATAGCGCTTGAACATGCGACGTGGCTCCTGCAGGAAGCGGTAGAACCATTCCAGCCCGGCGTTTTGCATCCACACCGGCGCACGCTTGACCTTGCCAACGGCGACGTCGAATGTGCCACCGACACCCATGGCGAACGGGATTTTCATTTCTTCCTGATAACGGGCGAGAAAATGTTCCTTCTTGGGCGAGCTGATCGCCACAAACAGAAGGTCGGCTTTTGCCACCTTGATCTGTTCGACCACACCAGCTTCCTCCTCCGGCCTCCAGTAGCCATTGCGGTAGCCCGCCACCACCAGGCCGGGGTACTTCTTCTCGTAAGTCGTCTTCACCCCGGCGACCACTTCCTCTCGCGCACCCAGCAGAAAAACGCGCCAGCCTTTGTCTGCGGAGCGTCGCATCAGCGACTCGAACAGATCAACGCCCGCCACTCGCTCCTTCAGCCGCTTGCCGACGAGACGCGAGGCCCACACCACCGGCATCCCATCCACATTGATCAGCGCACACTCGTTGATGATGCTGCGCAACTTCGGGTCGCGGCTGGCCTTGACCAGCTTGTCCACGTTAACCACCACGTGCTGGTGCGGCTGACCTGACTTGATAAACCCCTCAACAGTCTGCAGTGTCTCTTCCATCGTCAGGTTGTCGATCTGGCACCCCATCATCTCGATGCGGTTTCTTTTGTTCATGACAGCTCCCTTGCCAGCACCGCAACAATCCGCTCTGCGGCCATGCCGTCCCACAAGTGAGGGCGACGGCCCAGTTTGCCTTCACCACGCAGTACCTTGTGCGCCTCGGCAACGATGCGCGCCGGGTCAGTGCCCGCCAACACATTGGTGCCTTCTTCTACAGTGACCGGGCGCTCGGTGTTCTCTCGTATCGTGATGCACGGCACCCCAAGCGCGGTGGTCTCTTCCTGCAGGCCACCGCTGTCGGTCAGCACCATCGCAGCGTCTTTCCACAAATTGAGAAAGGCCATGTAGGCCTGCGGTCCCACCAGTGTGACATTCGGCCCCAGATCGATGCCAAACTTTTCCAGGTTGCCCCGCGTACGCGGGTGGACGGGGAAGATCAAGGGCAAATCGGCCGCGATGTCCTTCAGCGCGCCGCCAATGCGCGCCATCATTTCTCCGCTGTCCACATTGCTTGGTCGGTGCAGCGTGATGACGCCATAGCGTGCACCGTTGGCCGTATTCGCCGCCTTGAAGGCGCTCGTTTCAAAACCGGATGTATCGGTGCGGGTCAGTTTCTCCGCCTGAAAGAGCGCGTTGTCCACCATGACATGCCCGACATAATGAATTGCCGAGTCCGCCTTGCCCTCACGCTGCAGATGCGCAACCGCACTTGGCTCCGTCACAAAGAACCAATCTGAAATGCTGTCGGTGACCAGCCGGTTGATTTCCTCCGGCATGCTCATGTCGCCGCTACGCAAACCGGCCTCAACATGTGCCACCGGAATGTTCAGCTTCTTCGCGACAATTGAGCAGGCCAACGTCGAATTGACATCGCCTACCACCAGTACCGCATCGGGCTTCTGGTCCTGGCAAAGCTCTTCAAACGCAATCATGATCCTGGCTGTTTGCTGCGAGTGGCTGCCACCGCCGGCCGCCATGAAAACATCGGGCTCTGGAATCCCCAGCTCTTCAAAAAAGACATCGTTCATCTCGCGGTCGTAATGCTGGCCGGTATGGATGATCTTGAAGGTCAGGCCCCCATGCGCCTGCAATGCACGCACGATCGGGGCGATCTTCATGAAGTTGGGGCGCGCGCCGGCGACCAGATAAATCAAAGGCATATCTCATTCCTGAACAAGTTAAAAACTTATACCAAACGTATATGTCAAACGTTCGCGATTTGGATATCCGTTGGGAGGTTCTGATGTAGATGACTACTTCACAACGACGTTGTCGGTCGTTATGACAACCGTCCGAAATCCAACATTCACCCTCGTTTCGCCCGCACCAAAATCAAGGGCGGGCCCCACGGTGGAGCAATCCATTCGGAGCACAGAAACAAACAGGCCAGAAACGTTCGGGGTCCGGTAGGAGAAGCGGTTTCCGTAATGGGGGCCAACAGGCGTGCTTATCTGTGGCATGGGTATATAGCCGGACTCGGCCTGCATGGAAAGCAGCTCCGGTGCGCTAACCTGCGCGCACATCTCCGCTCCGTCCAGGGCGAGTTTGTAGCCCTGGCCTTTCAGTGTTAGTGGCGCTGTCGTGTGCAGATTCCACTCCCACTGTCTGGGCGTGGTGCTAGCCAGCTGATCAATCACCACCAGTGTTGCCGGCTTGAAAAAAACCAGTGTTCGCTTGGCTATGGAAGCCTGGCCGCCATACGCGCTTGTGGCATCGCCAGCAACGATGTCGTATTCGGATGTTGCTAAAAATTGGGTAATCTTGCCAGAGTAGGCGTTCGTTCCAAGTCCATTTTCACCCAGGTTTTGCCCCTTGCCACCATCGAAGGTAATGGCGTTGTGGGCGCGGGTCTGCTTATACCAATTGCGCCAATGAGGCGAGTTGTAGTAGTCGTAATAGCCGCTATCCATGGCCAGCACCCGACCATGGGCATACACCACGAAGCTGTTCTGGTCGGCGTGTGAATGGTTAAGTGATCCAAAGGGGCTGCTCTTGAAGTACACCGAGACTCGCGAGCGGTCTGCCATCGAACTGTGCAGGGCCGCCCACCCGACCGACGGGAACAATCTGCTGTCTGGTTCGCCGAAGGGCCACACAGCGGCCCCTGCCGGCAAGCGAGGACTGAGCAGGGCATGCAGCCGCGAAGGATCGTCGCCAAAAAGTTGTTTCTCGTACCAGCGTGCGAGTGGCATGTCGTAACGGCTCATCAGTGCCTTGCCGAAACGTGCCCACTCCTCCTTGCGGTTGATCTCGGCCCCATCGCCGAAAACCCCTGCCGGCGTACCCGGGGGCAAGGTATAGGCGATAAAGCGGGGCAACTCCGCAAGCCAGGGCTTCTGATAGATCGGCACCGCCAACACCCGTTCCAGCAGATCCCAGATCAGCAGCGATTCGCCGCTATCCCAGTGCGCATAGCTCGTGCCGTTGGAATAGCCCCCATCGATGCCGCCCCAAGGGCTCAGGTTGGCAGCATAGGTTTGCAGCGCAGGCATCAGCCAGTCATGGGCTTCTGGCATGTCCCCTAAAACGATCAGCAGGGCGCCGACGAACTTGCCCAGTGAATGAAAAGCGACACCGTTTCGCGGGTTGGCAACGACATCCTTGACTATCGAATTGAGCGAGGCATTGGCGCAAGCCTTGATGATGTCCGTGAAGCGTGTTCTCTCATCCTGGGCCAGTGCAGTGAAGGCAAAGTCGTAAGCCAGCGCAAAGTACCACGCGTAGGCCCGCGTTTGCGTGGGCTCTCCCTTGCATCGGCTGCTCATGATTTGCGGCGAAAAAATGGCTGCCCGCGCTCTGAGCTCATCCAGATACCAGGCGTCCCGTGTCAGATACCACGCCAGCGCCGACTCGGCCATACCCTCCAGGGCGCGCTCCTGCTTGAACCAGTTGCTCAGGCTGGCAATGTTTTCGGTTCCCGGGGCTTTTCTCAGGAACGACGTGTCCGTGCTTCTCACCGAAGTGCGATGCAAGAAGTCTTCCAATGCTTTCATGCCGGGAGCGCGCTCGCTCGATGCGGCGGCAACGATACCGGCGAAATCCGCCTGACCCTTGAATAAGCGCGGGTGGCCCATTGGGGGCCCTTGCTTGACAGCAGCAAGCGCGGCCGTCAGTGCAGCGGGGCTGAAATCCGGCTCGGCGGCAGTGGCTGAAATGACTTTTGCCAGCAAGCAAAAAGCCAGCAGGAGCCGCAGCCAGGCGGTCACGCTGAAAGCTCGGAATAACGCTGGCGCAGCCGCTCAATGACCACGTCCGCCGCATACAGGGTGCGAACCCGCACTGCGGCGCGTTCGGTCATCAGGTGGGTCGTCTTGCCGTCCGTCAGGGCGGCCAGAATCGCGTCACCCAGCATGGCGACGTTCCCCGGCTCGACGATGAAACCACTTGCGCCGTCTTCCAGCATGTTCGCAACGGCGCCGACCCGACTGGCCACCACTGGCGTACGTGCTGCCATCGCTTCCAGTACTGCCATGGGCATCCCCTCGGCGTAGGAAGGCAGAACGAACACGCCGGCCCGGCGCAGCAAATCAGCCTTAACTTCATCGTCTACCCAGCCGGGGAAGTCCACCAGATCGCCGATGCCATTCTGAATTGCCAGCTGCTCTATGTCGCACCTGGCTGAACCGGTTCCGCACAAGGTCAGCCGGATTCCCGGCACCTGATGGGCAATGGCTGCGACCGCCTTAACAAGATCGAAAACCCCTTTCCCCCGCTCCAGTCGCCCGAGGAAGAGTACGCAGGGCGCCCGCTTCGCATGGCTTGCGGCGCCGGCGCGCAGATCTATCGGATTGGGCATCACCTGCACAAGGGCACCAGGAACCAGCGTGTGCAGCCAGTCGCCGACTTCTTCGTTCAGGCAGTAAATCAGGCGACACGCAGCCAGCGTATCGACAACCCGTTGTCTAGCTGCCGAGCCCAGGCGCTGGTCAACAAACTGGCGGAACTCTCCGCCATGCAGGTGAAAAATCACCGGCACGGAGAACAACCGGGCCAGGCGCATGAAGGCGAATTTTCGCCAGAAACTCCCATGGGATGCACCATGCACATGAAGCAAGGCCACTCTGCCGGCCAGCAACAAAGCGAAAAACCGCAAAAGCGAAGATGCAGCAACCACAAGTTTGCGCAGACCGTGGCCCTCCGTCGCCGTCGTCAGATAACGGCAGTCACCGGATGCGAACAGGCCGTTGGCACGATAGACGGCCACCACAGAAGCCATACCGCCTTTTGCATCCGGGCACGGCCCGATCATCACGACCGCTTTCACTATGCTGCTTGCTCCTCGGTGTCGAGGTGGGCGGCGCCAAGGTAGTTGGAAAGGTCCAGCTTTTGCACCAGGAGCTTGTGTTTGCCGGAGACGGTACGGGCGATCTCGTCCACGCGCACAACCTCGATCTCCAGCCCGCCTTGAGTCTTGGCACGGATGCCCGCTGCGAGTGCCTCTTTGGCACGCGAAGAGAGGTCGTTTTCGGACAATACCTTGAGCACAGCACGACCAGGCGCCGTTTGTTCAAATTGCATCCGGTCTGCACTGGCCAGTTCCTCAAAATGCGCGGCACCGATTGTGCAGATAGACACCAGTCGATGGTCGCTGCACACCAGGAACTCCTGCAAACGCCCCTCAATCCTGTCTACGACCGGGAAGCCCGGGCGCACCAGGTTTGGCGCACTGCTCCACATGGCCAGGTCGCCCGTCCGATAACGGATCAACGGCATGACCTTGTTGTCGAAACCGGTACCGACAATCTCTCCGAGCACCCCGGGTTGGGTAATCGGCCGACCATCGAAGTCAATCAATTCGACCTTGCCGTAGAGCGGCCAGAAGAAATAGCGAGGATCACCTGGAGTCGAAATTGCTTTAACAGCTCGCTCGGAATGTCCGTAGTCCAGTAAAACCGGGCACCCAAAGACCTCACGGATCAATTCAACCTGATAGTCATAAATGTTTTCCGAGAACAGCTGAACACACCGGATGCGTTCGGTAATGTCAGGCGCCGGGTTGGCCTGCAACCACTTTGCCAATGGCACCAGAGCAGACGGGAAAGCGTGGATAAACGTGGGTTTCCATTGCCGTGCCGCCTCGACGTAGCGAGGCATGTGCTCAGCCTCCAGATGGTCCGAGCTCAGATGAAGGTAGCTCTTGATCGGGTCGAACATCCAGATTGGTCCGCCCGGCTTGTCCGCGCCGGGCACTGTGCGTCCGCGTAGCGCGAGAATCGTGTCACCCGTTCGAATGCCCGCGATGGTGTCAAACGTGCCGTTGTAGGCAAAATCCTTGGAGCGTGAAACGTACTTTTCAAGGTAAAGCTTCATCGGCACCGAGGTCGACCCACCGGTATGGGTCAGCAAATGAGTTTTAGCGCCCATCGCCCGGGAGATATAGCGGCTGGTATCTGCCTTGATATCCTCCTTGGGCAATAGAGGAAACTCGGCTAGCAGTTCATCCGGTGAGCGATCACGTTTGCTTGCCACGGCCAGGGGAGAAGAAGCCGGTACGGTTGAAGCAGCCCAACGCAAGGTTGCCATGAGTTTTTCATCGGCACGTTGGCGTAGCCAGGGCACATCGGCACTGCTTTCAATTTCTGCCATGAATTCAGCGTACTTCGCGCCGTAGCGCAAACCGGCTGGAATGCGCGCGTAAGCGCCGCCCAGCGTGCTTTTTACCCACTGGGGAGCAGCGGTGTAATGTTTCAAAAACGGATGGATGAGGTCTTCAATTGGCATGGAATGAGCTCCCGGGGTCTACTTCGGATCTATTTGAAGGATTCTCTGAGCCGTCACGAATTCTTGCGGGGATTCCTACGGCCGTAGCACCCGGCGGCACATCACACAGCACCACGGCATTGGCACCAATGCGCGCACCTTTGCCAATATCTACGGGCCCAAGAATCTTGGCGCCTGTGCCTATCATCACGTCTTCCCCTATCACGGGAACTCCATGATGTTCGCCCCGCCCACCGATCGTGACATTCGCACCAATATTGACGCGATTGCCGATAACGGCTCTGCGATGAATGACGATGCCAAGTCCTTTGTAGCCCAACAACACCTCCTTGCCGATCCGTGCGCCAGGTGGAACGACAGTGGAAAAGACAATTCGGTTGAAGACGTAGCAGAGTTGCGGCAATACAGGAACACGCCACCGGTGAAGTCGATCTGAAATACGCCAAATGGTCATGGTTGCCTCCCCTGTGTAGCAAGCGAGAGACACGTTGCGCGGAATCGCTCGATCATGGCCGGTAGCGAGAAGCGCGCGACGACATGCTGGCGGGCGATGCGGCCAAATGATTGGCGCACGGCACTGTCGGACAACTGCTTGAGGCAGTTAACCAGGGCATCGATATCACCAGCGGGGTAGAGCAGGCCGTTGTGGCCATCGTTTACCTGCTCGCTGAGCCCGCCGACATTGCTGGCCACCAGTGGCTTGCCGAGCGCCATGTACTCCAGCGTGGCGATCGGGAAGGTTTCTGCGTGCGAGGTGAGGGCCATCACGTCACAGGCGGCGACATAGGGCCGCACATCCTGCTGGAAGCCGCACAGCACCACGGCATCCTGCAGACCAAGCGCATCGCGGCGGGCTTCGATCTGTCCCCGCATGACGCCATCACCAACCAGCAGCGCCTTGGCCGGAAAACCACTGTCGCGCAGTCGGCCCAGGGCCTCGAGCAGGTCTACCTGGCGCTTTTCTTCACGGAAGCCAGCACACATGCCGACGACCAGATCGCTGTCGGTAAAACCCAGCGTGCGGCGCAGCTCGCAACTTGCAGACGCCACCGTGGCGGCTGAGAAGCGGTCGAGATCGATGCCATTGTGAATGACCTCGTCGTTGCGCGGGTGAACACCGAGTTCCTGAAAGTAGGTGCGTTGCAGGGCGCTGACGAAGACAACATGTTCGGCCCTCCGATAAAACTGGCGATACACCGCAAAGCGAATGCGATCACTGCGCGCGCGCTGGACATGTTCCATGCTGTGGCAGACGAACAGCAAGGGCGTGTGACGTCGGGTCCAAAACCGGGCCAGCACCGTCAGCATGAGCGAATACTGCGACGTGGCGACCAAGAGGGTGGGACGGAAGTTTTGAATCAGCAGGGCCAGGCGGCGAATGGCTGCCAGATCAATGCCGCCGCGCGAGTTGCAGCAGATGACCTTCGTGACGCCACCTTCAGTCAATTCGCTCACGAGTTCGTCGTGGGGCTTCATGTAAGCGACCGCCACTTCGTTCCCGAGTGCCGCCAACCCGGTGGCAACGGCCACCAAATGACGTTCGGCGCCACCGAATTTGAGGTGGTCGGCAATGAACAGTATGCGCATGTTGTCTTCTTGGTTCATTTCACGCCCAACTTCATTTTTCCCTGGGACGCGTGGGCACGGCCCAGCAACGCCTTGACGAAAAAGCGCAGATGTTCCAGGCGGGTGTCTTTGCGCACACCGTGAACACAACCTGCCAGGTAGCTTCGGATTACCCGGCTGCCTGCGCCGGAGCTGGCATAGCAGAGCCGGAACCAGGCGTCACCCAGTGCGACGCGAAATGCGTGATCGTCATATACCTTGGTACGGGTATTTGCCTCAATCAGTCTTTTTAACCAGTCGTTCACCCGCTGGAGCATCCCAAAATCGATACCGTCGTAAGCAGCAAAGCTAATGATCTGGTGCGCCTCGCGCTCTTCCTTGCTAGCCCGCAGGCCAAGCCGGCCAAGCATCGGCTGCTGGATGGCCCACAGTGCGTCGCGCACAGCAACCCGGCGTGTCGTGTTGCTCAGGCTGCCGGGGTTGATACGGTAATAGGCAAGCACCTTCTGCAGATTGGCGAATTCTCCGGTCGAGTTGGCCGCTATACGGGTGATGAAGTCGTAGTCCTCTGCAAACATCGTGCGGAACCCGCCGGTAGGCAGGGCGGACCGGCGAAGCATGACTGTGGATGCATTGAAATTGTTCCTGAGCAACAGCAACGGTCGAATGGCACGGACCGGCAGCGGGAACAGGCTTTGTCCGGGGAGTAGTTCACCGTCGGCGTGCATGCGTCGATAGCCGCCACCGAGCAGGATGCAGTCTGGATGGCTATCGAAATACAAAATCTGCAGTGCTATGCGCTCCGGCACCGCGACATCGTCAGAGTCCAGGAATCCGATAAATTGCCCGCGTGCCACTGCTATACCCGCATTGCGTGCCTCTGCCAGGCCGCTGTTTTTGGGCAGAGAAACAAGTCGGACTCGGCTGTCGCTGTAACTGCGGCAGATGGCGCTGCAGTCGTCGGGCGAGCAATCGTCCACGACGACCAGTTCGAAGTCTTGATAGGTCTGGCGCAACACGCTGTCTATCGCTGCGCGAATGAATGGGGCCGTGTTGTAGGCCGGCATGATGATGCTGACGCGCGGGGTTTTCATTGGGATTCCTGATGTAGCGATATGCAAATCGGACGCCGTGCCATGTTTGACAGGGTAAGGGTGCGTCATCCGGACACCTCTGCTTTTTCGGGCATTTCTTGGAGGGTGCGCATCACGCAAACCAATAGGTAGCCGGCCCAACAGAACTGGGAGCCCGCGTAGGCGAGTTGGAGGCCAGTTGTGCCCGTGTCCTTGATCAACACCATTGAAGTCAGGACAAACAGCCCTGCAAAGAAAAGTTCGCCAAACATTTGCTGTTTTACTTGAACACGAACGATCAAGACCGTGTTCAGAACTAGTGCCAGAGCTTTGAAAAAATCACCAACAAGTTGCAGTGGAAAGAGAGCCTGCATGGGATCAAAGGCCGGCGAGTAGAGCAAACGAACAACCCAATGGCTGCCGAGCAGGAGCACGGCTGACACACAGGCGCACAGTGCCACTACCAGGAGAGCAGTGCGTTTGAGCTCGGCAATGTAGCTGGCCTTGGCCGTCGCGCGGGCGAGCTTGGGTAAGAGGTAGAGCCCAATGGTGGTGACGAGAATGCCAAGGTAGATTTCAGAAATTCGCCAGACGGCTTGCCATTGCCCTGCCGTTTCGAGGCTGGTGGCGTTGATAAGCATGTCACGAACGAAGAGGAGGGCGATCGGCGTTGAAACGGCCGTGGCAACCGACATGAGTCCAAAATTTACAAACTGTTTTGCGACCGCCGGGGAGTAGGCGCTGGTGAAGTTGGAAGCGCGAAACCAGTCTTTATGCCGGACCATCAATATGCCGATGAACAGCGAGAACGGAATGGACAACGCCATGCCCGAGAACACGCCTTTGAGGCCTGCCAGCAGTGCTCCGCCGATGGAAAAGGCCGAGGCTACAAGACCCTGGGCAATGCTGATACGGGTGTAGGTTGCGGGGTCGTGCTGGCCGTTGAGGATCGTGAGAATGACAATAGATGCACTGTGAAATACGAGTGTCGCGCCAGCCAGTGTGATGTAAGGCCAATAATCGGCGCTTTGTAGCAGCAGGCTGGCGAGTGGAGAGGCGAGCAAGAGCGTCAGGAGCCCGATTGCCGCTGCACTTGTCAGTCCTATTTTCAGTCCCGTGCTGATCGCTGACGCGAAGGGCTTTGAACCGACCGGGTTCTCGGCGCTGAGACGAGTCATGCCTTGTGAGGTAGCGCAAGTCGAGAGTACACACAAGAGTCCGTGAAAGTTGCTGAACTGTCCAAGGAGTGCGACGCCTGATGGGCCCAATTGCACCGCCATGACCTTTGTTGTTACCAGGCCGGAAAGGATCCGGACCATATTGGCGACGGATGAAAGGAGGAATGTGCTTCCAAGTTTCACGCTGAGCGGTTCCAGGAATCACTGCGTGGCAAACCAAATGCCTGACGGTAGGGTTGCAGGACGATATCGTTGCGGTAACGCTCTTCCATGAACTGAATGCAGCGCTGGCTGCATTCAAGCCACTCGCTGGGGGAAGATAGCAAACGACGCACGACATGGGCCAGTTCCGCAGGCGTGGAGACCGCAACGCCGAGGCCTCGTTTCTGAATCAGGCCGTCGGGGTCATAAGTGGCGACGACAGGAATACCTCGTGCCCAGGATTGCAGGTAGGTATTTGGAAAGCCTTCGAACTCCGACGTATTGATGAAGACCTTGGTCTGGTCGAATAAGCGAATCGACTGTGTATAGGGAACAGCACCATGGAATTCGACATTCGGATGGTCAGCCGCGTAGTCGCTGACCAAGTCATAGAGATCGGGCCGATGGTGGTCCTTCCCGCCAGCAATCTGGATGGCAAAGTCAGGCAAAAGATCGCAAACCGGGGGAATCCAGTCCGGACGCTTGGCGGGTTTGAGGTTTGCGAGCCACAGGACATCGATTGGGCGCTCGTCAATGGGCGGCACTGTTTCCGGCCAATCGACCAGCATTCCAGCGATCTGGCTGTCAAGCCCGTAGTTTTGCGTCAGGCTGGCGCGTTGCTTCTCTGACTGGACGAGACGTGTCTGTGTATTTCGCAATCCAAAGCGGTAAAGCGGTAGCTCATGTCGGTGGTGCAGGTAGAGGGGCCGCAACTCGCAATCGGCATCAATGGCGGCGCGAAAGACAAAGCGCTTCCCAAACAGTTTGCAGAAAGCCGCGACGTATCCAACAATCGGGCCGGCACAGCTGACGTAATACACGTCCGCATCGGCTCTTTTAAGTGCACGCATTAAATGGGTGAGCCGGGGATAGAGCATTCGAACGCCCGGCAACCCCGACGACATCTTGAAAGTTTTGAAGAGTTTGATGTCGTGGTGCGTACTGCCGTCAATTTGGCCGAAATCACCAGTGACCACTGAAACATCAGCACCCGATTCGCTGAGCGCTTTGGCCAATAGAGAGTGCTGGACTTCTTCGCCACCCGTGCTGACACCGGCGACGGTGTTGCCGCTTAACACCGGCCACATGAAGTAGTTAACCAGACAAATTTTGCTCATTTTGGCTGGCTCAGTCGATTGGCGTTGAAACGCATGGCAGCAGACTTTGACTCGGCAATCTTCTTCAAACCACCTCGTCCGATCAAAATTCCGACCGCGCACCAAAGCGGTGTTTGTGCGACGGTGGGCGTGAAGCGGTCATCGCTGATCCCCTGTACCGCAAGGACCACCATCGCGACGGCTGCACCTTCGAACAGGTGGCGCAGTCCAGGATCGCTATCTTCTCTGGACAAGCGGATGAACTGCCTGAAGAGGTAGATCAGAAACCCAGCAATCAGGAATCCAAGCAGGATTCCATAGTCGTAGAGAAGTCCGAGATAGGCGTTATGTGTGTGACCGACGAAGAGAATCGATCCGTTCAACATGGGCTTCGACCACATGATGGCCGATGGGCCGTGCGGGAACAGCCAGGAAGCCGAAAAGTCGTCGAGAAGTGGCAACCAGATTTTGTCGAGACGCCCGGCCGATATCTGCGCCCGGTTGGCCGTGTCAACACCGGTTCCCAATCGTTCCATGATGGGTTCGAAGAAGAACAGGCCAACCATCAAGGCAATGACTCCGAACGCAATGATGGTGCCGATCTGCCGTCGTCGGACCAGGAAGATGATATTGACGATGAGGAAAGCAGCGATCGCGGCCCGGGAAAAAGTAATCAGGATCGCGATGGCAATGACGATCAGCGCAAGAAAAATCAGCGCGCGAGACAAGCCTTTTTGCCCAATCAAGGAGAATATGAGCAGGGAGTAACCCAGGTTGAGGGCTAATCCGATTTCATTGGCGTGCATGCCCAGAACTGACAAAAAACCGCGTGCGCCACTGCTGGATAACAGACTGATGGAGGCGCCGGAATAAATGAATGCGCCAAGAACGGCGCTCGACAACAGTACGCAACCAGCTGAAATGACGTGGATGTATCTGGACGGTTGACGGGCCTCCTGAATGACGAGAGCCATCAGCATCGCAGCCAGGATGGCAAAGCTCGGCTTGATGAATAGATCCCGGAAATATCCAAATCCCGAAGTAAAACTGACGAGTTTCATGGTCTCGAAGGCTCCGGGGATCAGATGAACCTTGGTCATGCCAACAAGCGTTGCCAGCATGAAGGGCAACACATAGAAATACACCAACGAGGGCGTCCACGGAATTGAGAGCCTTCTGGAACCGCTATGGCTGATGACGTAGCTCAGGATGGTGCCCAGAATGAGGAGATTGATTGGGTTCAAGCCCTGAATTCCGAGCAGCTCTCTGGGGATAAATACGGTTCCCGATATCTGTATGAGGATCAGGACCAAAACCGCACCAACGCGGAAATCTAGAGCAGTCCAGGCCAGCATCATCACAACCAGGACAAAGGCTGGTACCCAAATTCCCAAGACGGGAACTGCCATGCCCAGGATGACGATCATGAGTGAACAGACGATGGCCAGGAATATCCAGCGAGCGGGCGGCAAACGCTGAATGGCGTTTCCAATGAAGCCTGGAGAATTCATCAGACTAGCCATATTTTTATTTCTTGTATTCAGCACAAAATTTTCGATATGAGAGGTCTTGACAGGTGCCTGGCCGCCAGTCCGGTTGCTAGATGGGTGCTTTGCCGATCAGTTTTTCGGCCAGACGGCGATCCATCGACCGAAGCAACTCGCTTGAAAAGGAAATCTGGTCGGAGAAAGCAGTGTCAGTGTCTGAGGAAAGGCTCGATACCCGAAAAAGGTAGCCGTCCGGCACGAAGCCTGAAAATGCGTACTTCAATTGGACAATCTGGCGATCAAGATAGCTGCGCACCAGAGAATCGCCTATGGTGAACCAGTAGGTGACAGGCTCAACCCGAGAGCGCTGTACCGCCACCATTCGGGTCATGGGTATCTCAGTCCCGGTGACCAATATGTTGTCCTGCCGGAGCCCTTGTATTTCAAAGCCCTGTGCCGCATAACATACCTCTTGGCGATGGGCTCGCATTTTTCGGGTTTGCGCCGATCCATACGCCACAGATAGCATGATCCGCGCGCCCTGAGAATTTTTGTAAGTCCTGCTGACAATCTGGTCGTAGGTTTGATCCAGCGTTTCTTGTTGCTCAGGGGATGGTCTTACTGGAGCGACATTTGGATCGACCAGCCAGTCCCCAAAGGCGACTGGAATTGCGCTGGCAAGATCAATTGGTGTCGCAGTGTCCGACAAACGATGTTGTGGGGTGAGCGCAACTGAGGCATAGGATGCGACTAGCATCAAAGCGCACAAGCCGAAAGACTTTAAATGATTCATGGCAAACATTCACTTATCCATGAGTGGTTTTTGCTGCCGCTTGACAGCATATTGAAGGACCGTATCTACCCCAATGATTAGCAGCAATGCAGATAGGAATAGCACCATTCCTGCAAAGCCGTGCAAAAAGCCCTGGCCTGCTGCATCACCAAAGTAGAAGGTGATCAAAGTCAGCGTCATAACCCGTATAACGTTGGCAGTAAATGAAATCGGCACGATCATGACGGCCAGTCCCACGTTTCTGACAAACGAGTCATGCCGCATGAGGTTCAAGTAGAGCAAGCCAAGGGCCTCTAGTGTCAACAGTGTGTGCAGCCCGGCACAGGCGTCGGCCACCAGCAGCATGTATTGGCCAATTTGAAGAATCACGCCGTTGCGGCCAATGGGGTAGCCCGCCCAATACAGCACGTGCTCGGCTACATACGAGACGGCCATTTTCATGGGCATGGTGACGGTGTCCACTACCGGACCTGGCAGGGGCACCATGAACAGCATGAAAAACAATGCAAACCATTGGGCCTTGAGCGCTGCGGTGCCACGCTGCAGCAGCAGCAAAGCCACCAGCAGCCAGACAACGGACCCGATTTCAAACAGGACGATGTCTTGCGAGCGGCCCAATACGTACAACAGCAAGCCAAAGACAAGAATGGGCCAGCCCCATTGACTGGTGGGCGCCCACTGGCTGGCTGCTTCCATGGCAGGCCAGTTGCGGTACAGCAACCACACGGATATGCCCAGCACAATGGGTCCGTGCATTTGTTCGTCCTGACTCCAAATACCCGTGAAGAGGTCGTACAGGCTGGGCCCATACAACACCGCCAGCCCGATAATGATCGGCAGCCAGGTCAACAGTTCGGCGCGCCAGTGAGGAACAGGCTTGCCGCGGTAAATTTTGGGAGTGTAGGTGTTCACAAAAATCTCTTTTCGATACTTGCAGCGCGTGCTAAGGCTGGCAGCCGCGCTGCTCGCCATTGCCCTGCCTTTGGGCTTGTTGATTGGCGGTGCGCAGCCAGTGGCCGTTGGTCTGGTGCCCCCGCCGTGGGACAAGCTGGTGCACGCGGCCGTGTTTGCAGTGCTGGCCGGGGCCATCGGCTATGCCAGTGGCTTGCGGGGTAGGCGCGCGTCGGCACTGGCTTTTTTCGGCGCCTTGACCGTGGGTGTTCTCGACGAGTTGCATCAAATGCGGCTTCCCGGCCGCAGTGCGGGTTGGGACGACCTGGCCGCAGACGCCTTTGGGGCCGCGCTGGGTGCCGTTGCCCTGCTGTGGCGTGAGCGTCTTGAAAACAGGCTGTTCAAGAACCCGTTCGGGCAATAGTTCAAGCATCATTGAGCACCGAGCCCACCAGGGCCACGCCACTGTCTTGCAGGCGGCGGGCCAGCAGGGCGGCCTGAGGCACCAGGCTTTTGTTTTTGCGGGCCACCATCAGCGCAGCGCCTGCGCGGGATGCGATGATTTCCGCATCGGCGAAGTCGCTTCCATTCGGTGTGTCGATCAGGATCACATCAAACTGGTCGCTGGCGGTGAGCAACAACTGGCTAAAGCTGGGCCGGCCCAGTAATTCCTGGGGGTTGGGTGGCACGGCGCCTGCGGGCAGCACGGCCAGGCCGGACAGACCCGGTACCTGTTGGGCGGCCTCCAGGCCCGCGCGGTCGGCCAGGATGCCCGACAAGCCAGCGCCCTTGCCCAGCTTGAACAGGGCATGCTGGCCATGCCCGGGTGTGGCGCGCAGATCGCCATCAATCAGCAAGGTGCGTTGGCCCTGCTGCGCAAACACAATGGCCAGGTTGGCAGCAACAAAGCTGCGGCCATCGCCAGTGCCAGTGCTCACCACAGCCAATGCTTTATGAAGGGGGTCGCCGTTGAACCAGCGCAGCAGGAGCTGGCTGCGTACGGCGCGCAAGTTTTCACCGACGCGGCTGAAGGGCTTGTACGCGGCCACCAGTTCGGGGCTGAGGCTGGTGTCCTGGGCAGACAGGTAGGCGTAGTCGAATTGCTTGGACAGGGCAAAGTCAATGTCTTCCTTTGTGAGCACCTTCAGCGCAATTGCGGCGACGCCAAACTGAAGATTGCCTTGTTGCTGGCGCTCCAGAATGCGCGCGGCGTCTGTGGTGCTGAGACGGCCAGTGGCTACCAGAATGTCGCCAATGGACCGTGCCGCGCCCGTGGCGGCAGCGTGGTGCGACGTGATGCTGGTGACGGTGTTCATGCGTGTGCCCCGGTGGTGGCAGTCTTGGCCAATGTGTTTTGTGTGGCGTGCTGGAGCATGCCTGCGGCCGAGCTGATGGCGCCCAGAACAGGGAGGTCAAGCGCTTCAACCAGGTCTTGTGCCGAGCGCACGCGGCGGTTGGCGAGCTCCAGCATCAGTGCCACGCCGACCCCGAGCAGGGTTCCCAAAAAGATGGAGACCAGTATGTTGAGCAACACCCTGGGCTTGGAGTGGACGGAAGGTGCAGATGCCGGGTTGAGTACCGCGATATTGGTCTGGTTGGTCTGGCTCTCAATGCTGGACTGAGAGGCACGCTGGCTCATGGCTTCAAAGGTGCGCTGGGCGGATTCAATATCGCGGCGCAGCACGTTGAGTTCGTCGCGCTGTTTGTTGAGCACCAGCACGCGGGCCTTTTGAGCGCCCAGGGCCCCTTGCAACTGCTGCTCGCGCTGTTTGCTGACCTGGTAGGTGGTCTCTATGGAGCTCGTGATCTTGCGGGTTTCGGCCTCGAGCTGGGCCTTGAGGGTGGCCAGTTCGGCTTCGGAGCGCAGGGTTTGGGGGTGGTTTTTGCCCAGGTTGATGTTGCTCTCCGTCAGCTTGGCTTCGAACCGGGCAATGTCGGCCTTCAGGCCGTTGACCAGCGGGCTCTGCATGACCTCGGCCACCGTGTCAGCCTTGGCGTTTTGGCGTTTGCTCTGGCTGTCGGTGGTTTGTCCCTGTATTCCAGTGAGCTGGCTGGAGGTCTCGTTGAGTTTGGCGCTTTCAAAGTCAAACCGGTCATCCGCCGAGGTGATGCCATTTTTTTGCTGGTAGGCAGAAAGGGCCTGCTGGGCTTTTTCCAGCTTGGTGCGTGCCGCCCTGGTTTGTTCGTCAAAAAAAGCGGCGTACTGGCGGGCTGGGGCCAGTCTGAGGTCGAGGTTGACGTTGATATAGGCCTGGGCAAAGGCATTGGCTACATCGGCGGCAAAGTCGGGGTCGGTGCCGGTGTAGTTGATGCTGATGACGTTGCTCTCACGCGAAGGCTTTACATCCAGGTTCTTCTGCAACAGGTTGGCCAGCCAATCGATCATTTGGCCCTTGCCTTGCGTGGCCTCTTGCCACTGTTGCTGAATGGCGGGGCTTTGGTCCATGCGCAGCAGCTTGACCACGGCTTTGGCCGTGCGGTCGCTGTTGATGATGTCGATTTGTGTGGCCATGTAGCCGGGTGCCATCATGCCCTGCAGCATGAGGCCGCTAACGGCATCGGGGGATTTGACGTCCACCACCACGGCAGCGCCAGCAGTGTATTGCCTGGGCAGCAGCAGGCTGACCACCACGGTGGTGGCTACCGTCAGCAGCAGGGTGAGCAGCGCGACCTTGTAGCGGGCGCGAAGGATGAGCAGGAATTGTTGGAGTGTCATGGCTGTGGTTTTCGCGTCAGTGCCCGGATCAGAAAATGCTTTCTTTGACGTAAATAACGTCATCGGATAGCACTGGGTCAGTCAACTGGGGTTCGATTTGCTGGATGCTGCCGTCGGTCGTCTTGCGGTGAAGGCGCAGGCGCTTTTCGCTGCCGCGTGCGGTGGGGCCGCCACCTTGTGCCAGGGCCTGCATGACGGTCATGTTTCGTTCAATGCGAAACGAGCCGGGGCGCTGGGCCTCGCCGTAGATATAGAACACCGGGGCACGGTGCACATAGATGCTGTCGCCACCTTGCAGCACGATGTCGTTCTGTATCTTTTCAGACAGGAAGAGGGACGGAATGTCGATCTGCTTTCGGAACGGCTGTCCGTTGCGCACACCGCTGACCACGACGACGTCGTCACCCCCCTGTGTGGCACCGCCTGCGTTGGCCAGCATGTCGCTCAGCCGTGTGTTGGCAGTTTCCAGAGGAAAGCGGCCAGGGCGGTTGACCTGGCCCAGTACGGCTACCTGGTTGCCGCGGATCTGCGTGAGCACAATGTTGACTTGCGGTTTCTGGATGAAGCCGCCTTTTTGCAGCGCGTCGGCAATTTTCTTCTCAGCCGCAGCAATCGATATGCCACCCAGATCAACGGCGCCGATCAGCGGGTAGGTGATGGAGCCGTTTTCGGAGACCCGGGTTTCAATGGTGAGGTCGGGGTTTTGAAACACCTGCACGCGAATGGCGTCGCCTGCACCCAGTGGATAGTCAGGCTTGGCCTGGGCCTGTGCCTGCGCGCTCAGGCCCGCCAGGGCCAGAACGGTGGCCAGCAGAAAATGCGAAATACGAAACAAGCGCTGTGTCATTGGAGAGGTCCAGATAGGAAACGGATGAAAGGCTTTCGGAGGCGGAACGTTTCGGCGTCACTTGAGACCGGCGACACCCTTTTCGAGCGCTGTCGTGGCTTTGCCATCGGTGGCAGGCGCTTGCGCTGTGGTTGGGGCCGCGGGTGTTGCGGCGGTGGGGCTAGCCTCGGCTTTGGCGAATTCACCCATATAGTCAATCTTGGCAGCGCTGCGCAGCTGCTTAATGTTGGCGGCCACGGCTTCGCTGGCCCGCTGGTTGGTCAAAAATTGCTCGATACGGGGCAGTGCGGCTGCCTCGGGAATGGGTGATAGCTGCGACGATGCCACGCGCAACAGGGTGACCGCTTGGGGCCCTTGAATCACCACGCTCTGGCCGTCTTTCAGGGTGTGGATTTGCGCAAGCAGTTCCAGAGGAATTTGCTCAGCGGCGCGTGTGGCGCTACCGCCACCAAACTTGATGTCTTTGCCCTTGAGCCAGGCCGCAGCTTCTTCCATCGATTTGCCGGCTGAGGCAAAGTCACGCAACTGCTCGGTGACGCCTGCTGCTGCAGGAACCAGGATTTCCTGGACGTTGAAAACGCGGCGCTCTGAAAACAGCTGGGGGTGTTCGACGTGGTATTTCTTGATCTCTTCGGGGGTTGGCTTGCTCAGGGCAGCGGCAATTTTCTGCATGTAGGCACGCGCCAGAATGTCGCGGCGGGAGGCTTCGAGCTGCGACACAACTTCGGGCGAGCGGTTGAGTTTGGACTCAGTGGCCTGCTCCACGGCAAGCTGCTGGTCGATGAGTTTCTCCAGCACTTCGCGGCTCATGGTTTGCACGGCCTGGGGCGTGGCGCCCGCGGTGTTGGTGCGGCTGAGCACCTGGTTGATCTGATGCACCGATATCTCTTCAGAGCCCACCCTGGCCGCCACTTGGGTGGCCACTTTTTCGTCGTCCTTTTTGCCGCAGGCGGAGAGCCCCAATGCAAGAGTGGTGGCGAGAACGGATAGCGCGAGACGGGATTTTGATGAAGTCATGATGTGTTGAAGTCAGAAAGTGAATTGAGCAGATAAAGTGGCCATGTTGCTGTCGTAGTCAAGCCCGGCCAGGTTGGAGACGCGTGAGGCGTTTTGCAGCGAGGCGCTGAGGATGAGGCTCTGATAGGGTTGCCAGTCGAATGACAGACTGGTATCGCGCGTGGTGTCGCTGCGCCGGGTTGCGGCCTGGCCTGTGGGCGGCCCCAGATAGTCGCGCTGGCCCACTTCATGGCGCAGGCGAACAACTGCTTTGGGGCTGACCTGCCAGTTGGGACCTACTGAAAGGCGGTCGGTCTGAGAGTAGTTGCTGCTGGCAGTCTGGTAGCTTGATATCTCGCGCACCCAGCCTGCTGTCAGCGTCGATTTTCCGGTGATGGTCCAGTTGAGACTGGCCGCGACATTGTTGCCGCTGTAGTCTCGTTGGGCATAGTGCGGGTGCGTGCGCTTGATATGGGCTGTGCTGACGTCTGCTGTAGTGTTGCCGCTGATGACCCAATGCAAGCGCAGCGCGTTGTCGGTCTGGTTGAAGCCATGGTCGTAAAGCCCCGTCGCGGACGGCGTCCGGTTCAGGTAAGTGCCATTGGCATTCTTGAATGAGTAGCTTATCGAGCTGCCCGAGGCGAAGGAATACCGCAGGCCAATGTCTGCCGACGTTGCGCTGGAGTCACCCTCTGCCAGTAACACTTGCTGGTTGGTCTGGGCCGATTCCGATAGGCCCCCAAGCAGGCGCCAGGGTCCGTCGATCTCATACTCGGCGTCAAAGCGAGTGCTGGTGTTGGTACGCTGGTTGCGTACGGAGAAGCCCTGGTAGTCTGAAAAACTATTGAGGGTTTCCCTGCGCTCAGATGTGAAGTTGCCGTGCAGGCGAGGGGTCAGTGCCCAGCGCCAGGCAGCGTTGTAGTTGTGTGCGGCGAAGCTGAGATAACTGAAATTCTGATACTGGTAGTCAATCAGGTTGAGGTTCAACTCGAAGCGCTGCAAGCTGTAGGCCTTGTTGACGCTGAGGGCTAGCGAGGTGATGCCGATCTGCTCCGCAGCGCTGGATTTTCCAATCAGTGCCATGACATTGGCATCAGCGGGCAGGCGGAACAGGTTGCTGTCGGTCTGCTGCGAGTAGGCGGCACTGAGCTTGAATGTGTCTTCAACTTGTGCCAATGCAGGCGCGGCGCTGAACGCAGTAAGCAGGGCCGAAGTCAGCCAGGAGCGAGGGGGCCGCCGCATGGTTCAGTACGCCTGCTGGTCTTTCAGGACCAGTCGGATGGTTTTGAGAATGATGTGGATGTCCAGCCGCAGCGACCAGTTGCGCAGGTAATCGAGGTCAAAGTCAATGCGACCCTGCATCTTGTCCAGTGTTCTGGTTTCGCCTCGATAACCGTTGACCTGCGCCCAGCCGGTGATGCCCGGCTTGACCTTGTGGCGCACCATGTAACCCTTGATGAGCTTGCGATAGAGTTCATTGTGGGCAACGGCATGGGGGCGCGGACCCACAATGCTCATTCGGCCCTGGAGCACGTTGACAAACTGCGGCAATTCATCGAGTGACGATCGCCGTAAAAACGCGCCCAGACGGGTAATGCGCTGGTCATTTTTTTCCGCCTGCTTGATGGTGCCGCCGTCTTCGGTGACGGTCATTGAGCGGAATTTGTAGATCAGTATTTCTTCACCGTCCTGCCCGTAGCGGCGCTGTTTGAAAATGACGGGCCCGGGCGAGTCCATCTTGACTGCAACCGCGATCACGAGCAGCAAGGGAGAAATCAATACAAGGATCAGCAGTGACAGAACAATGTCACTGATGCGTTTGAGTGCACCGTTGGCACCTTTGAATGGTGTGTCGCAGACGGAAATGATCGGCATGCCGCAAACAGAGCCTGGTTGGCCCTGGATCAGGTCGGTGACGAACATGTCAGGTACAAAATAGATTGACGCTGTGGTGTCTTTGAGTTCATCCAGAACCTGCAGAATGCGCGGCTGCGAGGCCATTGGCAGCGAGAGGTAAATTAGCTGGATGCGGTTGGCCTGTACCAGGCTGGCCAAGTCGCTCAGCTTGCCGAGCAGGCTCTGTGGCGAGGGGGAAGTGAGGCGGTCGGCGCTGCGGCTGTCGACGAAGCCGGTGAGCTCGATTCGGGCGTAGGGCGAATTCTTGATTTTTTCAGCCAGCGCCAGGCCTTGCTCATTCATGCCCACAATAATGGCGCGCTGCCGGGGGCCCTGTAGTTCGAGCAGCATTGGTGCGGCGATGCGCAGCACAAAGCAGGCGCCCAACTCGGTCAGTGGTGCCAGCCACAGCCAGGTGATCAGCGCCTGTTTCGAGAACTCCCGGTGATAGCCGGTAGCGAAGCCGGTAATCAACAGCAAGCCGGCGACTCCGGCCCAGTTAATGGCAATGTCGGCAATCAGTGCAGGTATGGAGGATTGCAGCCGTGCTTGACCGGGAAAGGTGAGGGCAAACACGATGACAGAGAGAATCAGGTAGGGCGGATAGATTTCACCCTCGAAGTAGTAGGCCAGTGCCCACAACGAAAAGACAAACGCACCTGGGCCGACGACGGATTCAAAAATGCTGAGCAGATTGTCTCTGCCCAGTGAGGCAGGCACTGGCTGCTTGTTCAGTGCCGCAGCCGACAGCGTGAGGTGGGTCTTGGACATTGTTGACGTGGGTTTCGCTCGAGGCTACGTATCGCATGATTTCGGCTAAGCGCTGCAGTAAATCATTTGCATGTGACAAGGGTGTGTCATGCTGAAACAGGGCCTGCAAGCGCAAGGGCCGCAGCAAGCTGCGGCCCTTTGTTTCGGGACTGAGGAATGTCCCAAGGGGAATTTACATGCGGTTGCGGCGGCGACGAGCAATGCCCGCCATCATGCCCAGACCGGCCAGCAACATGGCGTAGGTCTCAGGTTCTGGCACTGCGGTGACCGTGATGCCAAAGGTTGAGCCTGAAGTGACGGCGGAGAAATCGATGGCCCAGTCAGCCTGACCATCCTGTGCCAACGGATTGCCGAAGTTGACGGCATAACCCTCGCCCGTCGAGAACCAGCTCGAAACCAGATCTGCCGTCACGCCGGTACCGCCGACCACGCCGAACGCCGGAGTAACCGTGCCGTTCGGAGTGATGAACACCGCACCACCGGTCAGCTTGACGGTGAGACCGTCAAAGTTGTAGCCGGCGAAGTTGTTGATCAGGGCGTTGAAGCTCATGGTCGACGCCACTTCATCGCCAATGGTGATGAAGTTCAGGGTTGCTGCGGTCAAAACGCCGAAGTTGATATCGAACGACTGCGCGGCATCGGCGCCGTAGGACACGACGGCGTTGCTCGCCGACGCGCTGCTGAAGGTCGCTCCGGTGTACTGCACCGCATGCGCTGGTGCAGTCGCGAGAGCCGCGGCAAGCAGGGCTGCGCCGGACAGAAGAGATTTAATTGACGATTTCATAACCATTGTTCCTTTAAGAAGTCTTGCCAAGGGTGTCCGGCAGCGGCGTAGACGCTGTCGCCGGACGATTCCGGATTTACAGCGTGCCCTTTGCCCATGGGCCGGTAATTGCCAGCGTGATGCCGGGGGTGTATAGATTGACGAACAGCACTCGGCCATCGGGGCTGAAAACCGAACCAGCCCATTCGGTGTTGCGCCGGTTGCCGGCGGCGACGTTGGGTTTGCCTGCAGCAGTCAGTTGGGCGGCGGTGAAGTTGAAGTTGTGGTTCGCAAACTCGTAAGAGCTGCCATCCGGGCGCAATGCCATCAGGCGCTGCGCCGACACGCTGATGGTCTGGCCGCTGGCGTTGAGACCGGAGCCGCTGCCGTCCTCGTTGAACAGGATGCCGCCGCGCGGGCTCACGCACAGGTTGTCGGGCGAGTTGCCCACCGTGATGTCGTTGCTGACGAAGATTGCCTTGAGCACATTGCTTTCAAGATCCAACGCCCAAATACGGCCGGCGCGGATGGGGTTTGAGGTGACCTGCTTGTCTGTAAAAAACACCGTGCCGTTGGCGACCCAGCAGCCTTCCGTGGCCCCGAAGATGGCCGCACCGTTGGCATACGCCTGGAGGTAAGGACCGCTGGCCGACACGTTGCCGACAACCGACGCGAGCGTCGCGCCGTCCTGGTCGGGGTTGGCGATGTCGGCCCATTCCACTTCGAACTCCTGGCACAGCGTGGGCAGGCGCAGATCTGCATTCATCACGTTTTTGACCCGGAGCCCTTGGAGCACGCCACCGCTGTGCAGCGAGTTCAAACCGCCGTCAAGATCTGTGGGACGGAAGCGGTAGAGCGTATTCGCGCTGCCTTGGTCTTCGGTCAGATACCAGTAGCCCGTGTCCGGATCGAGCGCCGAGGCCTCGTGTGCCATGCGGCCCATGTCCAGAATCGGATCGGTGTTTGCCGCAGTCATGCTGGTGTCGGCTGGCACTTCGAAGACATAGCCGTGCCTCTTGCCGGTGCTACTGACGGCATTGGTGCGAATTTCTTCGTTGGTCAACCACGAGCCCCAGTTGGAGGAACCACCCGCGCAATTACGATACGTGCCGCCGAACGAGGCGTAGCTCTCGACCCAATTGCCATCACGAAATACCAGGTTGGTGGTGCCACCCGCCTGGTAGTTGGTGCCGGTCAGGCCGATGTCGTGTTTGGCGACTGACGATTTGCCTGCACCCAGGATGCCAGAGGCGCTTGTGCTGTAGCTGCGCTCGTGGTTGCGTACCAGCACGATCTCGGTACTGCGGCCCACCTTGCGAGTGCGCACCAGGCCCATGCCGTCATGCGCTGCAGGTGTCAGCAGCCCGTCGGACATCACGTCACCGGTCCAGCCATAGGACTTGTAGCTGAAGCCCGCCGGCAGCTGAATCAGCGGGAGGCCGGTGGTCAGATCGTTAACGGGAGCCACTGCGCCATAAGGGCTGGCGCCGAGCGTTGAGGCAGTGGCCGGCACGCAGGTCGAGGCTTCGGCAACGCGGCTGGCCATGGCGACAATCGGCCCGCCGAAGGCGGCAAATACGGCGGCCGAGCCGCCCTTGAGAACACCACGGCGTGAATGGGAGATGTCGGATTCGTGCACAGAGAAACTCCTGATTGGGTTGAGATGCGAAACATTGCTTGACGATTGTCAAATTGGAGGATTACGAACGGATGAACGCCGTCTTGGCCGCGCATAGTCCGAACGGACCGGCTGACCATCAATTCCGCGCAAGGGCTTGGCTTGTTGAATTCATGAAACCGTCATCTGCATGCAATAGGCTCACGGTTTTCCCAGAAAAATAGAACCATTCATGGCAGCGCAAATTCTTGTAGTGGAAGACGATCCGGACATTCAGGAGCTGATCGTGGTTAACCTGAGGCGTGCCGGCCATATTGTTCAGTGCGCCGCCGATTCCGAGGCTGCGCACGGCCTGGCACGTGCGGCTGTGCCGGACCTGATGCTGATCGACTGGATGCTGCCTGGCATGTCGGGCATCGACCTGGCCCGCATGCTGAGATCCGATCCACGCACGCGCGACGTGTCGATCATCATGCTCACGGCGCGCGACGAGGAGCGCGACAAGATCACCGGACTCGAGGCCGGCGCCGATGACTATATGACCAAGCCGTTCTCCCCCCGTGAACTGCTCGCCCGAATCACCGCCGTGTTGCGCCGCCGCGTACCGCAAGCCACCGAAGGCTCGGTCGAGATTGGTGGGCTACGCCTCGACCCGGCGGCCCAGCGCGTTACCGCCGCAGGGGCCGAGGTTGCGCTTGGGCCGACAGAATTTCGATTGCTGCATTTCTTCATGACCCACGCCGATCGGGTATACAGCCGCGCGCAGCTTCTCAATCAGGTGTGGGGCGATCAATTCTTTGGTGAGGAGCGTACGGTAGACGTTCACATCCGTCGTTTGCGCGCCGCGATGGAAGAGGGTGGTCACGATGCCTTGATCCAGACAGTGCGTGGCAGCGGCTACAGCTTCTCGGCGCGCGCGCGATGAGATTCACCTGCGATCAGTTGACTGATCCTTGATTTCTCTTGCGCAAAAGTTCATAGGTCTGGAGCACGGCCGGGACGTAGCGGGCAGTCTCTGCGTAAGGTGGAATACGCCGGCCATGCGCTAGCACGGCACCGGCGCCAGCGTTGTAGGCGGCCAATGCCAGTTCCTTGTTGTCGGAGAACTGATTGAGCAGATTGCGAAGGTGGTGTGCGCCGCCCCGCAAGTTCTGCGCCGCGTCAAACGGATCAGCTACGCCATAGTGGCGCGCGGTCGCCGGCATGAGCTGCATCAGGCCGAGCGCACCCTTGGGTGAAACGGCATTCGGGTTGAATCCGGATTCGATCTTGACGACCGCGTGCAGTAGGTCGGCCTCGATCCCACTGGCCTGTGCCGCAGCCGAGATTTCCAGGGCAAAGTGGCGTCTCGCATCATGCGGGTCTCGGCGTGGCAGCGACTTCGATGACGATGGACGCGCTTCCACGCCAGTGCGAAGCAGCAGGCGGAAGCGGGGATCCGAGGGTTGATCACTGAAATGGGACGTGCCGTCTTCGGCTACGAAATGGAAGACGTCGGCTGCCGCAGGCGTCGTCGCGCACAGACTGATAGTGAATAGCGCAGCCGCCAGCAGATGGTTGGTGCGATGCAGCTGTTCGACGCTCGACAGGTTTTGACAATAAGCGATGGTCACGAAGTTGATTCTGACACCGTGATGTTGCGGAAATATTTCAACGCTCACTCGCAGTTGTGTAACGTCTCCGTCACACAAGGTACATAGACTGCCCATCAACGTTTGAGAGTTTTCTCAGACACCGTAGCGCAGCCTTGCTACCAACAAGATGGGTTCATGCCTACGATGACACGACCGCATATGAAACTGACTCGACCCCAATTCACCAGGCACGACGCCGGATTCACCTTGCTCGAACTGCTGGTGGTCATGGTCATCATCGGCATGCTGGCCGGTTTTGTTGCGCCGAAGTTTTTTGCGCAGATTGGAAAATCCGAGACAAAGACGGCACGTGCACAAATTGACGCGCTGGAGAAGGCGCTCGATCAATATCGCCTCGACGTGGGCCGCTATCCGACCAGCGAGCAGGGCCTGGCGGCGTTGAACGAGCGTCCGGCGGGCGAAGCCAAATGGTCGGGCCCCTATCTCAAGAAGACGGTGCCACTGGATCCATGGGCGCATGCCTATGTCTACAAATTTCCTGGCGAGCACGGCGAATACGATTTGCTCTCCTACGCGAAGGACGGTCAGCCAGGTGGCAGCGGCGACGCGGAAGACATTGTCAGCTGGTGACCATGCAATTTCTGGTCAAGACCCTGAAGCCGGACGCTGGCGTCGGCATCACGATGCTGGACGCCGTCAGCGCCGCCGAGGCCGAGCGCCAGGTTGCGTCGCAAGGCCACGCCGTTCTGTCCGTGGCGCCTGCGTCGGTGCTGAGTCGCCTGCGTGCACCCGGCAAGTCCCGTTTTCCCCTCCTGCTCTTCAGCCAGGAACTGCTGTCGCTGCTGAACTCGGGCATCACCATCGTGGAGGCCATCGAGACTTTGTCGGAGAAGGAAAACCGCCCCGCAGTGCGCGCTGTTCTGCAGGGGATTGTTTCGGCCTTGCGCGAAGGGCGGCCGTTCTCAGCCACGCTGGAGGATGCGCCGCAGGCGTTTCCTCCACTTTACGTAGCCACTGTACGCGCCAGCGAGCGCACCAGCGGCCTTGGCGAGGCACTTGGCCGCTACATTGCATACGCCACGCAACTTGAAACATTGCGCGGACGGCTGGTCAGCGCGGCGATCTATCCGGTATTGCTGGTCGCCGTCAGCGGTTTGGTCATTCTCTTCTTGATGGGCTACGTCGTGCCTCGCTTTTCCCATATTTACGAGGACATGGGTGGCAATTTGCCGTTTCTCTCGCGCCTGTTGCTGCAGTGGGGGCTGGCGGTGGAGCAATACTGGCCCGTGATTCTTGGTCTTGCCGCAGCGCTTGTCGCGGGGGCCGTGCAGGGCGGTGGGCGAATGGTGGGGCAGCGGCTGGTTCGCCTGATGTGGCGTTTTCCGGCGGCGGGTGAGCGCATGCGCGTGTTCCAGTTGGCGCGCCTGTACCGTACGCTGGGCATGCTGCTGCGCGGCGGCATTGCCATTGTGCCGGCGCTGGACATGGTGACTGGGCTGCTCTCTGCCGCTTTGCAGACCCGCCTGGCGAGTGCCACGCAGAGCATACGCGAGGGCAACGCGATTTCACACGCTTTCGAGGCAACCGGCTTGACTACTGCCGTTGCCTTGCGCATGCTGCGCGTGGGTGAGCGTGCCGGGAACATGGGCGAGATGATGGAGCGCATTGCCGCCTTTCACGACGAGGAGATGGCGCGCTGGGCCGAATGGGTGACTCGTCTGCTTGGACCCTTGTTGATGCTGCTGATGGGCCTGGTGATCGGCGCTGTGGTGGTGCTCATGTACTTGCCGATTTTCCAGCTGGCCGAAAGCATCCGATGAACAGTCCACGCGACATGCATCACCTGGCCGAGCCGTTTTCGCCGGTGGAAATCACTGCCGCACGCGCGCTCGCGAAAACACGTGGCTGTCGCCTGATCGATGCGCTGGACGAAGCCGATGGTATGCCTGCTTCGGCATTGACAGCGCGGCTTGCCGCGACGGTCTGCTTGCGCTTCGTGGGCATGAGCGAGATGCACGCGATGACGCCGGCGTTTGACCTGCTGCCGTATGGCGAGGCCTTGCCACGCGAATGCCTGCTGTTTCGAGCTGGGGACGACGGTCTTGTGTTGGTGATTGCCGACCCGTTCAATCTGGGCCTGCGCGACTGGGCCGTGGAGCGCCTGCGCGCCCGGCTGGACATTCGGCTGGCCTACCGAGGTGACATCGCCGCCTACTTCGCCCGTCATGAGGAAACCCTGCGCGCCATGGACGGCATTGTTTCGATGCAGCAGTCGGCGCAGCAAGACAGTGGCGCGGAGGACATCTCGCTCAAGAGCATCAGTGAAGACGCCAGCCCTGTGGTGCGCCTCGTCAACTCCACGCTTTACGACGCGCTGAAGACGGGTGCCAGCGATATCCATCTGGAAACCGCACCGGGGGGCCTGTTCATCAAGTACCGCATCGACGGTGTGCTGGCCAGCGTCGGCGGTACCCAGGGTACGGACAACGCCGAACAGATCATCTCCCGCATCAAGGTCATGGCGGAGCTTGACATCGCCGAGAGGCGCGTGCCGCAGGACGGGCGCTTCAAGGTGGCCGCCAGCGGGCGCGAGATCGACATCCGCGTCTCCATCATGCCAAGCATTCACGGCGAAGATGCTGTGCTGCGTATTCTGGACAAGCAGCGCCTGTCCGATAAGGTGGTGGGGCTCAGGCTGGAGGCGCTGGGCTTTGATGCCGCGACACTGTCCGCCTTGCACCGGCTTTCCGCCGAGCCCTACGGCATGCTGCTGGCGACCGGCCCGACCGGTAGCGGCAAGACCACCACGCTGTACGCCGCGATCAATGAAATCAACCATGGGCAGGACAAGATCATCACCATCGAGGATCCTGTCGAGTACCAATTGCCAGGCGTGCTGCAGATTCCGGTCAATGAAAAAAAAGGACTGACCTTTGCGCGCGGCTTGCGCTCTATCCTGCGTCACGACCCCGACAAGATCATGGTGGGCGAAATCCGTGACGGCGAAACTGCGCAGATTGCCGTGCAGGCCGCGCTCACCGGCCATCTGGTGCTGACCACCGTGCACGCCAACAATGTCTTTGACGTGCTGGGCCGGTTCACGCACATGGGGGTTGATCCCTACAGCCTGGTTGCGGCGCTGAACGGCATTGTGGCGCAGCGTCTGGTCCGCGTGAGTTGTCTCGATTGTGTGGAAGATGACGTGCCCGACGCTGCCTTGCTGGCACTCTCCGGCATCAGCGACGTGACCGGCTTTCACTTTCGCGCCGGGCGTGGTTGCGCCCACTGTCGCGGCACCGGATTCAAGGGTCGCAAGGCCGTGGCCGAAGTGCTGATTCTGGATGACGAGTTGCGTGAGCTGATTGTTACCCGCGAGCCGGTACGCCGCATCAAAGAGGCCGCCTACCGCAAGGGCACGCGGCTGTTGCGCGAGGTCGGGCTGGACCTGGTACGCCGTGGCGAAACCACACTGCAGGAGTTGAATCGTGTGGTCGCCTAGATCTCAGTCATTGCACGTCGGCCTGTCAGCGCAAGGGCTCATTCATGCCAGGACGGCGGGTCTGTGGCGGAGCCAGGTTGTGGCTTGTGAGCGCATTGACTGCGTTGCAGTGGCGGACGAAGAGTCGTGGCGTCCGGCGGTGACAGCGCTGTCGCGTTTGCTCGCGGCGCAAAGACGTGGCAAGACCTCTTTGCATGTTGTGCTGTCCGGACGGTTTGTGCGCTGGCAACTTCTGCCGTGGCGGCCTGAGCTGACCCAGGCCAGGGAACTGTCGGCCTATGCATCGCTGCGCTTCCGGGAGACCTTTGGCAAGGCTGCCCAGGACTGGCAGGTGCTGCATGCACCGCAGGCGCCGGGCAAGACCGTGCCGGCCTGCGCCATCGATGCGGCCCTGATCGAGGCTCTGCGCAGCACCTGTGAGACCAGCGGGGCAAGCCTTGCTGCGGTGACACCCTATTTCGCCTCCGCCTTCGACCACTGGCGCGGCAATCTAAATGGAAAAACGGCGTGGTTCGGTTTGATTGAACCCGATTGTCTGTCGCTCGGCCTGCTGCGCGACGGAAATTGGATGGGTCTGCACACCGAGCGCCTGGATGGGGACTGGCGCCATGTGCTGCCCGGCATGATGGCGCAGATCGGCATTTCGGCCGGCCTGACGGAGGCCGCGCCGCCCCTGTATCTCGCGGGTGGTGTTGATGCACCTTTGCCCGACCCTGGTCTGCCATTTGCCTGGCTCCGGCCGAAGGCGCAGGCACCGCGCGCAGTGGCAGACTGCCGCATGGCGTTGGGAGTTTGAGGCCGATGCACGCTCTGAATATCAATTTTGTCCGGCGCCGCCGACTGGTTTCGCCGCTGGGTCTGTTGCTGTTGGCGGCGGGGATCGTGGCAGCGGGTGCCGTTGCCGTTGACTATTTTGAGGCGCGCACAGAACTGGAACGCGTCGAGGCGCGGCAGGCTCGCCTGGTTCGGGCTGACGCGGCCCCGCGCAAGCGCGAGACCGTTTCACCGAAGGTATCTGACGATTCAAAAGCGATCGGACGCGTTGTTTCGCAGCTGCGCCTGCCCTGGGACGCGGTGCTGCGCGAGACCGAGATGATGACCGATTCCTCGGTGGCGCTTCTCAGCCTGGAAGGCCAGGGCCAGACGCGCAAGTTGCGCCTCACCGGTGAGGCGAAGGCGATGGCGGACGTGGTGGCCTACGTGAGCCGCCTGCGGGAATCGCGCTTGATCGACGCGGCATATCTTTCGCACCATGAGGAAAGGCAAGCGGGCGCAGTCAGGGTAATCCGTTTTTCAGTGGATGCCACATGGAGAGTGCCGTTGTGACGCTGAGAAATATCGTCGCCCATCTGCGCTTTCAACTCGAGCGTCACGGCTGGCCAGCGGCGGTCGGGCTGGCGCTGATCGCCAGTGCCATGGGCTTGCAGTTTTTTGGCGTGGAGGAAGCACGAGCGCACGCCACCGGACTGCGCGCCGAGGCGGCGGCGCTGCGCCAGCGCCAGGCGCAGCAGCCCAACCAGGAGGAAGCGGCCATCAAACGACTCGCCGCCATCTACGCCAGCTTGCCTGTCTCCAATGGCGCGCTTGAGGCGGTTGAGATCGTCCATCGCGCCGCCGAGGCCAACGGAGTCAAGCTGGCCAATGGCGAATACCGGCTGGTGCGCGAGGGTAGCGCGCAGTTGCTGCGCTACCAGATCACCCTGCCGGCGCGCTCCAGCTATCCGCATCTTCGCGCCTGGCTTGCTGACGTGATGAACGCCGTCCCGGCGGCGGCGCTGGATGACATCAGCTTCCGGCGCGATGACGTCGGCAGCGATTCGGTTGAGGCGCGCGTGCGCCTGACGCTGTTCCTGAGGGTGCCCTGAATGTTGCCGGTGCGCGTGATAGTGCTCGCCGTGGCCCTGGCCGCGACCATCGCTGCTTCTCTATTCGACGTGTCGACGCTTGACGCCGTGGAGCCGCAGAGGGCTGGTGTAGCGGCGGCAGCGAGCGCAGTGCCGGCTCCGCCCAAGCCGATCGCAGCGGAGGTGGCGCAGCCGCTGCGTGCGCCTTTCGAGTCCCAGGCGGCGGACCTCTTTCCGGTCCGCAGCTGGCAACCGCCGCCACCTCCACCGAGCAAGGCGGAAGCGCCCAAAGCGCCGCCGCTGCCTTTTCGTTACCTGGGCAAGGTACTGGACGAAGGCGAGATCATGGTCTTTCTGGAGCAGAGCGCTCGCACCCATCTGGTGCGCAAGGGCGACCTCCTCGCGGACTACAAGGTTGAGGAAATCACGACGTCGGTGATGACCTTTATCTACGTGCCGCTCAACGAAAAACAAAGTCTGACAATTGGAAGTGCAAATTGAAACTCGTCAAACCTATCGTCCGACTGACCGCATTGACGGTCATGCTCATTCTGACCGGCTGCGCTACAAACCCGGCACTCAAGGAAAGCCGTCAACTGCTGGCCGAGGGCCGTACGGATGACAGCGTGCTGCGTCTGGAGACGGCCATTCGCGACTATCCCGATGATCACGAATTGCGCGCCCAGTATTTCCGCCAGCGCGACCTTGCAGTGGGGCAGTTGCTGGGGGCGGCCGAGGCGGAGCTGGCGGCGCGGCACTTTGATGCGGCAGAAACCATCTACCGGCGCGTGCAGAAACTTGATGCCAACAATCCGCGCGTGCGCGATGGCCTCGCCGCGATGGTGACGCTGCGGCGGCATGAGACGCTTATGCGCGAGGCTGAGGCGCTGCATGGGAAGGGCGACGACGTCGCGACGGAGCGCATTTTGCGTGCCGTGTTGGCTGAGAGCCCGGCACACGGCGATGCGCGCAGGCTGATGCAAAAGCTGCGCGAACAGGTGGCGCGCTCTGAGGCGCCAGCGCAGGCGCTCAAGTCGACTTTCAACAAGCCCATCACGCTGGAGTTTCGCGATACGCCCTTGAAGACTGTATTTGAAGTGATCTCGCGCAGCTCCGGCCTGAACTTCGTCTTCGACAAGGACGTCAAGGCCGATACAAAGGTGACGATCTTCGTGCGCAACACCGGCATTGACGAAGTGGTGAGGCTGATCCTGGCGACGAACCAGCTCGAGCGCAAAGTGCTCAACGAAAACTCGGTGCTGATCTACCCGAACACGCCGGCAAAAGCCAAGGACTACCAGGAGTTGGTGACGCGCAGTTTCTATCTGGCCAATGCGGACGTAAAGCAGGCGCAGGCACTGATCAGGTCGCTGGTGAAGACCAAGGACATTTTTGCCGACGAGAAGCTGAATCTGTTGGTGATCAAGGACACGCCGGCTGCAGTGCGCCTGGCTGAACGTCTGCTGGAGTCACTGGACATGGCCGAGCCGGAAGTGATGCTGGACGTGGAAGTGCTTGAGATGACCCGCAGCAAACTGCAGGAGCTGGGCTTGCGCTTCCCCGACCAGATCGGCTACGGGCTGCTGCAGCCGACCACCAGTTCGACCATCATCAATAACGGCGTCACCCAGACCAACACCACCCTGGGCGGTACGCTGGCATCCGGCTTCGTGGATCTGCGCAACACCGGGGGCATGACCTCTTTCGTTTCCAACCCGGCGCTGATGCTCAATCTGAAGAGCCAGGCCGGCGACGGCAATCTGCTCGCCAACCCGCGCATCCGGGTGAAGAACCGCGAGAAGGCGAAGATTCACATCGGTGACAAGGTGCCGGTGTTCACCACCACGTCCACCGCCAATGTCGGCGTGGCTGCCTCAGTGTCGTATCTGGACGTGGGCCTCAAGCTCGACGTCGAGCCCAACGTCTATCTGGATGACGATGTGTCCATCAAGATAGGGCTTGAGGTGAGCAGCATCGTCAAGGAGGTTCCCGGCCCGGCCAATTCGCTGGCTTACCAGATCGGCACGCGCAGTGCGTCTACCGTGCTGCGGTTGAAGAACGGCGAAACCCAGGTGTTGGCCGGGCTCATCAGCGATGAGGAGCGCAGCAGTGCCAATCGCTTGCCCGGGTTGGGCGAGATTCCGCTAATTGGCCGGCTCTTCTCCAGCCAGATGGACAACAGCAGCAAGACCGAGATCGTCTTGCTGATCACGCCCCGCATCGTGCGCAATCTGACGCGGCCGCAGGATATTTCGGCCACCACGCCGGCTGGTTCCGAGTCGGCGGTAGGGGCACCGGCCCTGCAGGTGAAGAAGGCAGAGCTGCGTGGGTTGTCGCTCTCGTCCAGGCCAGCGGGCGGACCGCGCCCCGTGGCTGAGCCCGAGCCGCAGGATCCACCCGTGGCTCCTGTGACACCTGCCGAGCAAGCGCAGGTGCCCGCTGTGCCGCCAGCCCCCGCCCCCGTGACGCCGGAAAAAGCGACGCCATGAAGCGGCGCGCCTCCGGGTTCACACTGATCGAACTGGTGGTGACGGTCGCCATCGTGGGCATTCTTGCCTCGATCGCCGTGCCACTGGGGGAGATCAGCGTACAAAGGGCGAAGGAGCAGGAGTTGCGCAGCGCGCTGAGGCAAATCCGCGAGGCGCTTGACACCTACAAACGGACGGCGGAAGAGGGCCGCATATCGCGTCGCGCTGACGGCTCGGGTTATCCGCGCTCGCTGGACGAGTTGGCCGGTGGCGTCGAAGACGCGAAGAATGCGGTCCAGTCAAAAATCTTCTTCCTGCGCCGCCTGCCGCGCGATCCCTTCCATCCGGACTCCACCGTGCCAGCGGCCGACACCTGGGGCAAGCGAGCCTACGCCAGCCCGCCCGACGCGCCGTCCGAGGGCGAGGACGTGTTTGATGTGTACTCGCGCTCCGAGCGGGTCGGCCTGAACGGCATTGCCTACCGTGAGTGGTGACATGCGCCGCGGCTTTACGCTGATTGAATTGCTGGTGGTGATGGCGATCATCGCCACGCTGCTCAGCATCGCCACGCCCCGTTACTTTGCGCATCTGGACCGTGCACGCGAAGCCGCGCTGCGGGAAACCTTGTCCGTCGTGCGCGATTCGATCGACAAGTTTCACGCCGACACCGGCCGCTATCCCGCCGAACTGGACGAACTGGTCACGAAGCGCTACCTGCGCCGGTTGCCTGTAGACCCCGTCAGCGAAAGCGCGGAGACCTGGGTCATCGTGCCGCCGCCGAACGAGGTGACGGGCGTGTGGGACGTCAAGAGCGGTGCCGGTGGCGAGGAGAGACCGTATGCGCAATGGTGACGCCCGGCGCCCGAGCCCACGGGGTCAGCGCGGGTTCGGCTATCTCCTGGTGCTGTTCGCGCTGGCTGCCATGGGGCTTCTGCTGGCCGGTGCGGGCCAGGTCTGGCACACCAGTTCACAGCGCGAGAAGGAAGCTGAACTCCTGTTCATCGGCAACCAGTTTCGCCAGGCGATCGCCTCCTATTATTTACAGACGCCCAACGCGGCCAGGCAGTACCCGGTGAAGCTGGAGGACCTGCTTGAGGACAATCGTTTTCCCATGGTACGCCGCCACCTGCGCCAGCTCTATCGCGATCCGATGACCGGCAGCGCGGAATGGGGGCTGGTGAAGGCGGGCGACCGCATCGTCGGCGTGCACAGTCTCTCCAGTGCCACGCCACTCAAGACCGCCTTTGCGGGACGCGATGCAGCGTTTTCCGGAGCCGCGCGCTACGACCAGTGGGTATTCAGCCAGGATGCGGTCGGGAGTGCCCCGTGAAGAAGTTCGTTCGCCTGAACAGCCATGACCTGGAACATCTGATCGTCACGCTTGAGACATCGCTGACCATCAACAATCGCTCCCAGTTTTTCCTCTGGGCCCAGGGTGCCCTGCAAGGCTTCATCCCCCATGAGACATTGCTGTGCGCCTATGGGGACATCGCGCGGATGCGCTTCAAGTACGAGACTTTCTGCCGCGGCCCGCTCAATGCGCAGGCCGATCGCGAAGTCGGCGATCCGGTGAACGGGCTGCTGCCGCGCATCATTGACGACTGGTTGCGCGGCGGCAGCGTGCCGCGCTTGCTCAGTCCGGCTGGCGAGGGTCAGGTCGGGCGGCGACAGCTTCTCTCCGACCTGAAACGCTGTAACTTCGGCGATGTGGCGGCCCACGGCGCCAAGGAAGTGCAGGGCGAGTTTGGCAGCTTCTTCGCATTTGTCCGTTTGCCAAAGCCACCTTGCATGCGCGAGGCCTACCTGCTGGAGCTGCTCATGCCCTACCTGCACATGGCGTTGCACCGCATGCTGGCGAATGAGAGTGGCGGCAAAACCGACGAAGCGGCCGCCGTGGCCCTGCTCTCCAGGCGCGAAATCCAGGTGCTGCACTGGGTCAAGAACGGCAAGACCAATCAGGAAATCGGGCAGATTCTCGACATCAGCCCGCCCACCGTCAAGAACCACCTGCAGAACATCATGCGCAAGCTAAACGTCACCAACCGCGCCCAAGCGGTTGGCAAAGGCGCCACGCTGCGCTTGCTTGCCCCCGGCGAATCGGCCTGATCCGGGCGTCGTCGTTCCTCTGGTCCAGGCGCTATAGGTTTTATAGCTGAAAGCGCTTATTGGACGGGGGCTAAGGCCTGTTTTGTTCAAGAAGTCGGTGAGTTGACGTCATTGCCGATGGCTGAACGGACTAGAAAAACGTTTCAAAGTTCAACACGTGCTGTAACACCCGCAAATTAAATTAGTTCCCAGGCAACAGAAATTCTTTTGTGTTGTCGCAACCCGAAAGCATCGTTCCCTTTATTTGCCAACTTATCAGGATCAACACATATGAAACTCAAACTTATCGCATTGGCCGCCGTTCTTGCTGCCTCCGGCCTGGCCAACGCTGGTGTCGATTCCGGCGCCGCTTCTGGCGACGGCACCTTCCTGGCCTCTGTGGCCTACGGCAACGCCGCTGCCGGCTCTTCGGCTTCTTTTGACCTGGGCCTTTCCTTTTCGCAAGTGGCCACCTGGCAAGCCGACATCAACACCACCCTGGCTGGTGGTGCCACCGAGTGGTACCGCTCGTGGAATCTCAGCACCGGCGTCTACAGCGGCACGGGCTTGACCGCTGCCGCCGTGGGCACCTATAGCTCCATCCTGGCCGACTTCAACGCCGCCGCTGCCACTGCGGGCGCCACCAGCACGGCACAACTGCAGGTGATGGCTCTTGACGGCCTCGGCACCACAGTGGGCTCGCGTGGCATCTATGCCTCCGGCAACGCCATCCACGCCACCACCGGTGCCGCTCTGGCAGTGGCCGCGTCGACCAACACGGTTAACAACGGTCTCGCAGGAGGTTCGACGGTGGTTGGCTTTTTCAACAACGTGAACGTGAGCGGTACGCACGCCACCGACGTCAATGGCGCCCATCTGGCCAGCGCTGGCAGTGCCGCCTATTTTAACAACGGCTCGGGGATGGAGAAGGTTGCGAACACCGGCATGTTCGACACCAACGGTCAGTACAACGGCCAGTACGCCGCCGGCAGCACCACCTTCGCGGGGCAGCAGCAGGGCGTGGCTTTCTTCAACCAGGTCTCCAGCAGCTTGACCGGCTCCGCCAAGGCCAAACTGACGGCCATCGGCTACGACATTGATATGGACGGCGTGATCGAGTTTGACAACAACGGTGCCTCCTTGGGTGGCACTGAGTACGGCCTGTGGACCCTGCAGGGCGATGTGCTCAAGTTCTCTGTGACAGCTGTGCCGGAACCCGAGAGCTACGCCATGCTGCTGGCCGGTCTGGGCCTGATGGGTGCCATCGCCCGCCGCCGTAACAACAAGGGCGCCTGAATCGCGCTTGCCTGAAGTTTCCGAGTTTCCGGGAGGGCTGGTCGCCATCGGGCGCTTGGCCTTCCTCTCCCCCTGTTTTCGTCTATCCAACTTTTAACCTATTGGACTCCATCATGAAAATCCGTTCCATTTCACTGGCCGCAGCCTTGGTCTGTGTGGCTTCTTCTTCATTCGCTTTGACCCCTGCCCAGATTGACGCTGCCACCGTGCAGTTGTGGATCAACGGTGCCACCGCCCCCACCGCCTCGGTGTACGGCGGGATCCGCAAGATGTGCGTAGACGCTGACAGCAACGGCAGTCCTGATGACCTGCACGTGTACCTGGAAAAGACCGTGACCACCGCTGCCGATGCTGCCCCGGGCAAGAGCGCCGCTGGCAAATTCGCTGCTTATGCCTGCACCATGGGCCCCGCAGCCGGTGGCGACCTGGACGGCAAGAAGACAGTCGTTTACCACACCTTCGACGTGGGCTCTTTCGAAGCCTACACGCCCCACCTGTTCCTGGCCGGTGAGGCGAACCCCAGCGTGAGCGGCTCGGTCAAGCGCCTGAAGAACATTGCTGCCACTACCGGCAACACCTGCGCCTTGACCGCATTTGCCACGCAAGATCCCACCTACCTTGCTTGCGGCAGCTTGTCTGTCACCGTGGCGCCGAACGCCAGCGTGAACGCAGTGCCCACCCTGCCCGTGGGCGGCGTGTCGGACACGGAATACACCTTGAACCAGCTCAACCTGGGTGTGATCGCCAACCTGGCCGACATCGGCAGCGAAGTGTCCACCAACGTGGCCCAGGGCTTTGGCCTGGCCGTGAGCTACCCGCTGTACGTGGCCATGCAGCAGTCCCAGGGCCTCATCGTCGGCGCCGCCTGCGCCGCCACCGGCTCCGGTGCTGCCATCACTGCGGTGAACACCACCCCGGCCTGCCAGCCCAACGTGAGCCGTCAGAAGTACACCTCGCTGGTGGGTGGTAACGCTGGTGACAAAGACGCAGGCCTGCTGGCCAGCACGCTGGCCGGCTCTGCGCTGCAGGTCGAGCGCCGTGTCGGCACTTCGGGTACGCAGTCGTCTTCCAACGCCTTCTTCCTGAACGCTCCTTGCGCGACGGGTCTGGCGGCCGGTGCGCTGACGCCTGACGGCACCAACGTGGTGGGTTCCACCGCGTACCCGAAAGTGACCATCCGTTCCAACAACGGTTCGGGCGACGTCAAGACCAACATCACCGCTGCTTCCAATGCGAATGCTTACGCCATCGGCGTGCTGTCGCTGGAAAACGCACCCGCCGGCACCGAGAAGTTTGCTTTCACCAAGCTGAACGGCGTGTCGCCCACGGCTGACGCCAAGCAGCGCCAGACCGCCATCGACGGCGACTACGAGTTCTGGTACGAGCTGGTGGCCTTCACCGCTGCCACTGCACCGGCCGAAGGCGCTGGCCTGATGACCGGCCTTGCCACGGTGTTGAGCGACCCGAGCGTGACCGACCTGCGCGGCCTGTTCGCCACCCCGTTGTCTGGTTTCGACAACGCCACCTTCCCGAACCAAGTGTCCAAGGGCTACAAGGGCGGCAACGCTTGCGCGGTGTCGATCCAGTAATCCGACGACCTGACCAGCACTTGGGCGTGCTACGCGCCCGGGTGCTGGTTTCTTGGACCGGTGTCCGGGACAGCCAGAGATGGCTGTCCCGATCCTGTTTTGTGAACCCCGATTCTTTTCACAGGCGTTTCATGTTGTTGTGCTCTTCTGACCCGTCGCAAGAACGACTCTCCGTACCTATGCGCAACGCCCTGTCTGCCCTCTGCCTGCTGGCCGGGGCTTTTTTGTGTGCGGCTCCCGCCCTGGCCCAAGACGCGAAGTTCGACGTCTTTGAATACCGGGTCGAAGGCACCACCCTGCTGCCCACCGCCGCCGTGGAGCGGGCCGTGTACCCCCACATGGGCGAGCAGAAAACCCTGGCCGATGTGGAGAAGGCGCGCGAAGCGCTGGAGAAGGCCTACCACGCTTCGGGCTACCTCACGGTGCTGGTGACGATTCCCCAGCAAAAGGTGAACGACGGCCTGGTAAAACTGGCCGTGACCGAAGCGCCGGTGGACCGCCTGCGCGTGGTGGAGTCGCGCTACTTTTTGCCGAGCGACATCAAGGCCGGTGTGCCCGAGCTGGCCGAGGGTAATGTGCCCAATTTTCAGGACATGCAGACCGAACTGGCCGCGCTCAACCGCAGCCCTGACCGGCGTATCACGCCGGTGCTGCGCCCGGGCAAGACGCCCGGCACGGTGGAGGTGGACTTGAAGGTGCAGGACGAGCTGCCTTTGCACGGCAACGTGGAGCTGAACGACCGTTACAGCCAGGACACCTCGCACACCCGCCTGAGCGCCAGCATGCGCTGGGACAACCTGTGGAACAAGCAGCACAGCCTGGGCCTGACGATGCAGACCTCGCCCAGCGATCCGAAAGAAAGCAAGGTGTTTTCAGCCAACTACACCGTGCCGCTCAGCGGCGGGGATTTTCTGGCCCTCTACGGTGTGAAGTCCGACTCTGATGTGTCGGCCGTGGGCACGCTGAGCGTGGTCGGGCGCGGCACCATTTTGGGCATGCGCTATATCCGTCCGCTGCCGGGCAGTGAGACGTTTTTCCACAGTGCGTCGTTTGGCGTGGACTACAAAGATTTTGACCAGTCGGTCGAGCTGATCGACAGCGGCGGCTTCAACACCCCCATCAAATACCTGCCCTTCACCATGGGGTGGGACGCCACCTGGCTGAAGGAGGGCAGCACCAGCAAGCTCGGCCTGTCGTTCAACTTCCACCTGCAGGGCATGGTGGGCAATGAGCGGGAGTTTGCCGACAAGCGCTTCAAGGGCCGCCCGTCGTACGCCTACCTGCGCGGTAACGCCTCGCAGCAATGGAAGCTGCCTCAGGCCTATGGACTGAACGCCCGCGCGAGCTGGCAGCTGGCGGGTCAGCCGCTTGTCTCGAACGAGCAGTTCGCCATCGGCGGCGTGGACACCGTGCGCGGCTACCTCGAATCGGCCGCGATGGGCGACCGCGGCCTGGCCCTGAGCCTCGAAGCCAAGACGCCCAACCTGGCCGCGCGTTTCCCGTCGCTGGGTGATTCCGTCACCGATCTGCACGCCCTGGCATTCATCGACGCCGCTAACGTGCGAGTGATCGACCCGATCAGCGCCACCGACCGCTTCACGCTCGCGGGCGTGGGCCTGGGCCTGAGCCTCAAGGGCTGGGGCGGGTTGGATGTTTCACTGAACTGGGCCTACCCGCTCAAAGCCGTGGGCAACACCCGCAGCGGCGACCACCGTTTCCATTTCAACGTCGCCTACGGGTGGTGATGCACGACTCCCGGAGTAAGCCATGAACCGTCAACGTTACCGCCTTGTTTTCTCTACCAGCCTCGGTGCCCTGGTGGCCGTTGCCGAAAGTGCACGTGGCCGCGGCAAGGCCGCCAGCGGCACGCGTCGTGCCGGTGCTTTGCTGGCCGGCGCGTTGCTGGCCGTACCGGCTTTTGCGCAGAAGCTGCCGACCATCAGCCCGGGCGGCGCCTTGCCTGCCTTCGTGACCTATGGCCAGGCCAACTACCTGCAAAACGGCAGCCAGGCGTTTGTGAACCAGGTGGGCAACAAGGCCATCCTGAACTGGCAGAACTTCAACATCGCCCCGGGCCATGGCGTGCAGTTCCGCCAGGTGGACGGCCTGGCCACCGGCAATCTGGTTCCTGGCGCGAGCTTCACGACGCTCAACCGCATCTGGGATGCCAACCCCAGCGTCATCTACGGCAACATTACCCAGGGCGAAGGGCAAAAGGGCAACATCATTCTGGTCAATACGAATGGCATTGCCTTCATGGGCGGCTCGCAGGTGAACCTGAACAGCTTTACGGCATCGAGTTTGGACATTGCCGACAAATACATTCTGAACACTTTGTTGCCGGGTGACGACCAGCCGCAGTACCAGGGCACGGGCGGTTTCGTCAAGGTGTTCGAGGGCGCGCAGATCACGGCCGGCGAGCAGGGGCGCATCATGCTGATCGCGCCCACGGTGATCAACCAGGGCAGCCTCTCGGCGGCGGGCGGCCAGGTGGTGCTGGCGGCGGGCACCAAGGCCTACCTGCGCACGGCTTCGGCCTATGGCGACAGCGATGTGCGTGGCCTGGTGGTGGAGGTGGACAGCCCTGCGGGCCTGGCGAGCTACGACGCTGCGAACACCAGCGTGAAGGACATCGTGCTGGATGGCCAGACGGTGGATCTGACGGACCCGGCCCTGGACCTGCTGGGCAACGCCACCAACCTGGGCCAGCTAACCGCGAGCACCGGCAACGTGACCATGGTGGGCCTGGCCGTCAACCAGCTCGGTCTGGCCCGGGCCACCACCTCGGTGGTGGCCAATGGGACGGTGTACCTGATGGCCAGCGACACCTACAAAAGCCCGGGCGCCGCCAACCTGAACAGCCCGGGCAGCCGGAGCGAGCGCGCCGGGCGTGTGACCCTGGGGACCGGCAGCGTGACCGAGGTGGTGCCCGAAGTGGCTGACGCCACCACCTCGCTGGACTGGACCGAGACGGTGGGCGCGGTCAAGACGCTGAAGTCCGATCTGCAGAACAAGTCCCGGGTGCAGATCCTGGGCAACGACGTGCGCCTGGCCACCGGCTCCACGGTTCGCGTACCGGCCGGGGTGGTGGACATCACCGCCGTGGACAAACCGCTCAACGTGGATGGTCAGGGGACCAACCCGTTCACGACGGGTGGCATCGACCAGGTGTCGGGCACGGCGCGCGTGCACGTGGCCGATGGTGCCGTGATCGATGTGTCCGGCCTGTCGGGTGTGCAGGTCTCGGCTGAGCGCAACACGGTGGAGGCGGAGCTTCGGGGGGATGAGCTCAAGGATTCACCCGTCAACCGCAACGGTGCGCTGCGCGGTGAGAAGGTGTATCTGGACGTGGAGCGAGCGCTCGCGCGCGCCCGGAGTGGGGAGTCCACCCTGATCGCCGAGGACAGCTTGTTGGCCTACCAGGCCCGCCTGGGGCGCACGGTGGCTGAGCGGTCCACCCAGGGTGGCACGGTAAACATCCAGTCGCAAGGCGAGGTGATCCTGGAGACGGGTTCGACCATCAACCTTTCGGGGGGCACCGTCGAGTACACGCCCGCCACAGTCAAGTCCACGCTGCTGTTTGCCAATGGCAAGCGGGTCGAAGTGAGCGAGGCGGATGCCAATGTGAAGTACGACGGCATCGCCTCGCGCTACGTGATCGACCACGGACTCTGGAACGTGAAGGAAGTCATCGACCTGGGGGAGTACACGAAGTACGACCCCGGCTACACCGATGGCAAGGCCGCGGGCGCGCTGAACATCGTGGGCATGGGCGGCACGGTGCTGCAGTCGGCCATCCAGGGCAAGACCGTGGTGGGGGAGCGGCAACTGGCTGCCGGCACCGCACCGCAGGGAGCGCGGTTGCAGGTGGGGTCGGCATCCGCTGAAGGTGACTACAAGAACTTTCAGCAGGTGCGCCTGGGGCATGGGTTCCAGCAGCTGCCCATCAGTTTCAGCTTTGGCGACGTGTTGTCGGCCGACCTCAAGAACCAGCTGCTCATCGACACCGGCATGCTCGGTGAAGACCTGATCGCCGGGCTTACCATCTATTCGAACAAGAACGCTGTGGTGGAGCAGCCGGTGAGCCTGCCGGACGTGGGATCGTTGTCGATCACAGCCAGCGCGGTCGCGGTCAACGCCGACGTCAGTGCCGCGGGTGGTGTCATTAAATTCAACGCGCGGGGCAACCAGGCCGACCCAAACAACGCATTCGTGCTCGAAGCGGCCGATGTGGTGGTGGCGCCCGGGGTCACGCTCTCGACCGCCGGAAAATGGGTCAACGAACGGGTAGGTTTCGACGATCCGGCGCGCCGCAGCGCGGTGATCGACGGCGGCTCCGTCACGCTGTCGGCCATTGGTGACACGGTGCTGGGTAGCGGCTCCACCGTCGATGTATCGGGTGGGGCCTGGTTGCAGCAGGACGGAACCCTGAAGTACGGCAGCGGTGGCTCGGCCACGGTGGTAGCCAACGAAACGCTCAAGACCGATGGCCCCTTGGCGGGGCGGGTCGAGCTGAACGGCCGCCTGCTGGGCTTCGGCTTCGAGGGCGGTGGCACTTTGAACCTGTCGTCGGGGTCGGTCCAGATCGGTGGCCAACCCACGGGTGCCAGCAACGCGCTTTTCTTGCAGCCCGAGTGGTTTTCGACCGGTGGTTTCGAGAACATCACCATCACCGGCCGTGAGGGTGTGACGCTGGCCGATGGCGCCGTGCTGGCGCCACAGCTGCGGTCGCGCGAGCTCAATCCGGGGTTTGCGGTCCAGACATCGGGCACCGATGTGGCGTCCATGGCGTCGCTGCGGGTCTTGCCGCCCGATGAGCGCAGCCCCGTCAACCTGACCCTGGTGGCCGACTCCAATCTGCTGGGCGATGTCACCCTGGGTACGGGCTCGCGCACGGTCCTGGACACCGGTGGCTCGCTGACCCTGAATGCGGCGCACCAGGTCAGCATCCTCGGCTCGGTGCAGGCCCATGCGGGTCACTTCGCGGCGAAGCTGTCCGCGCCCCTCGACAAGGACTTCGACGCTTCTAGCAGCATTTTCCTGGGTGAAGCCGCCAGCCTGGATGTGTCCGGCACGGCCTTGACGCATGCCGATGCCACAGGCCAGCCGGTCGGCAAGGTGCTGGATGGGGGATCGGTGCGCCTGAACGCGTCCACCGGCTATGTGATCGCCAAGGAGGGTTCCAGCATCAATGTCTCCGGAGCTGCGCCGGTCTACCTGGCCGAGCGCAACGAGGCGGGTGGTCTGGGTCGCAACGTGGCCAGCAGCGCGGGTTCGGTGTCCATTGCAGCGCGTGAAGGCCTGGCGCTTGATGGCACGCTGCTGGCCCGGGCCGGCGCAGCAGACCAGTCCGGCGGCAGCCTGGCGATCAGCCTGGGCAATGACAACGCGCCCACGCCAAGCCCGATCCCCTTTCCGGTGGCTCCCAGTGTGTTGAGCGTCGAGTCATCCTTACCCGCGCAGGCGCAGGCGCTGCAAGCCGGGCAGGCCATACCGGTCGCGTTCAGTGACCAGACGCGCCTGGACATCGACCGCATCGAGGCGGCGGGTTTTGAGCAGATCGCTCTTGGGTCCAAAGATGCGATCCGCCTGCAAGACGGTGTGAACATCGGGGGCGGTCGCACCATGCCCTTGCGCTCGGTGAGCCTGGACTCCCCTCTCATCGACATGGCAGGAGGCACCGCCCGTGTGACGGCTGCCCTGGTCCGCATGGGCAATCAGTCCACGCTGCGCCAGAGCGTGGTCAACACGCCGGTGGCCGGCGGCGGGGTGTTGAGCGTGGATGCCACGCGCATCGAGGTGGTGGGCAAGTCCACGCTGAGCGGCGTGGCCGAGACTCGGTTGAACGCTTCCGGGCAGATCGAGCTGTCGGGGGTCAATGTGGACTCGGTGGGCCCTCTCGCCGGTGCGCTCAACACGGCGGGCGATCTGACGTTCACCGCGAAGGTGCTTGCTCCGGCAACTTACAGCGACTTCGAGGTGTCCGCGCCCGGTCAGACGGTGAACATCGTTCAGGCACCGGGCGTGGCGCAACAGCCCTTGTCCGCTTTTGGTCGCCTGCGCATCGAAGCGGGCCAGATCGAGCAGAAAGGCACTCTCTGGGCACCCCTGGGCCGGATCGAGCTGGAGGCCAGCGGATCGCTCACCCTGGCGCCGGGCAGCCTGACATCAGTATCTGCCCAGGCGGGCACCGTGTTGCCTTTTGGCACGCTGGAAAACGGTCGCGAGTGGTCGTACGGTGACATCCTGTCAGACCTGCCCGAGAAGTCGATCAGTCTCAAAGGCGCCCAGGTGGACTTCCAGTCCGGTGCCCAGGTTTCGGTGGCCGGCGGTGGTGATGCCCAGGCCTACGAGTTCACCGTGGGGCCCGGGGGTTCGAAGGACTTCCTGGCCCAGGCAGACACCTTCGCGGTGATGCCGGGCTACACCGGTGGCTTCGCACCGAACGATGCGCAAGAGGGATTTGCACTCGACAGCGGTGCCGCTGTCTACCTGCGTGGCGTGAACGGCCTGCCCGACGGTGTGTACACCTTGCTGCCAGCGCACTACGCCCTGTTGCCGGGTGCGTTTGCAGTGCGGTTGAACCAGAACGAGTTTCCGGTGTTGCCCGGAAGCGGCTACACCCGTGCGGACGGTGTGCAGGTGGCTTCGGGCTACCTCACTGACAGCCGCTCAGGAGCACCCCGCTCGGGGGACTGGCAGGGTATTCAGGTGCTCACGCGTGACCAGGTGCGGGACCGGTCCGAATACACGCTCTCGGCCGCATCTTCGTTCTTTGCGGACTCCCGCTTCTCGCCCCAGGACGCCGGGCGCCTGGCTGTGGTGAGCCTGGGCACCGGCCCGGACAGCCTGCGACTCAATGGTGTGGTGGCTGCGCAGGGCGGTGCCGGGGGTGCGGGAGCGGCCGTTGACATTGCTGCCGCCAACTTGCGGGTCTCCGGCTCTGCCGATGCAGCGGCCCCGGGCGAGGCCTGGGTGGCGACCGGCTGGCTTAACGACTTGGGTGCTGAGAGCCTGCTGCTGGGTGGTACGCGCTCCCGCTCGCAGACCGGTGCGGTGCTGGATGTGTTGGCTGATACCGTGACCCTGGCCAACGATGCGCAGAGCGCCTTGTCTGCGCCGGAGGTGATGCTGGTAGCCAGGGACACCTTGACGCTGGCTGCGGGGAGCGCCATCAACGCACAAGGCGCAGTCGGCAACGCCGGCAGCTACAGCACGGCGGGCAACGGCGCCTTCGTGCGGGCCGCATCTTCGTCGGCCAGCTTCACGCGCACCGGCTCGCCCGACCGCAGCCAGGGCACCCTGATCGGCGCTGCCGACAGCGTGCTTCAGGCGGCCCGGGCGATCGCCATCGATGCCACGCAGGACAATGCGTTTGCCGGTCAACTGGCATTTGTGAAAGAGGGCGTCGCCGTAGCCGGCGAATTGAGCGCGGGCAGTTCGCGCATCAACTTCGGCAGCCCAGCCAAGTCGGTGGATGGGCTGACGTTCAGCCAGTCGGAACTGGAAGGGCTGCAGAGCCTGGACAGCCTGGCGCTGACCAGCTACTCCACGTTTGATTTCCACGGTGATGTGGACGTCGGCGGTGTCGGCAGCGATGGGCAACCCTTGATCAAAAACCTGACGCTGCAAGGCGCAGGCCTCGCGGGCTTCGGTGCGGCGGGCCAGACCGCCAGCTTGCGCGCCCGCAACCTGACCCTGGCCAACACCGCGGGCGTGGCCTACGCCACACCGGCTGGCCTGACCCTGGGTAGCGGATCGCTGGAGGTGTTGGCGCAGACCCTCACCCTGGGCGAAGGCCAGAAGGCGGTGAGCGGTTTCGCCAACGTGGGCATCACCGCCGACGAGCTCGTGGCTTCGGGCACCGGCAGCACCCAGCTCGACAACGGGGCTTCGGTCACCACCGCCCGCCTGACCGGCACCACCGGCGCCAGCCAGAAGCTGGACGCCGGCACCCAGGCGTTGATCCTGGGCCAGATGGCGCCTTCAGCCGCGCTGGCGGAAACGTCTTCGCTGGGCGCTGCCTGGGAGCTGAAGGCGGGTTCGGTCCGGTTTGACACCCAGGCCGACTTGGGCGGCGGCGCGCTGACCCTGGCGGCGGTGAGCGGCGATGTGACGCTGGGCGCGAACGCCGACATCGACGTGTCCGGTCGCTCGGTGACTTTCTTCGACCAGACCCGCAGCATTGGGGGTGGCAAGGTGACGCTGAGCAGCGCGACCGGCAAGGTCGTGGCGCAGACCGATGCACTCACCGGACGGTCGGCGCGCATCGATGTTTCGGGGGGTGCGGGCGCCGACGGCGGCACGCTGGTGGCGACGGCGGTGCAAGGCACCGTGGACCTCGACGGGGCGACGCTGGTGGGCCAGACCTCCGCCGATGCGGACGGCCACACCGGTGAGGCCGCCAAGGTGCGCATCGACGCGGGATCGCTGGCCAATTTCTCCGCGCTCAATGCGCAGATGAATGCCGGTGGCTTCGAGGGTGAACGCAGCCTGCGTGCCCGGAGCGGTGCACTGACGGTGGCCGCCACCGATATGGTGAGGGCGCAGAAGGTGACGCTCACCGCCGATAGCGGCGCGCTCACCGTGAACGGAACGGTATCGGCCTCGGGCGCCGAAGGTGGCCAGGTGGCGCTGTATGGCCAGTCGGTCACGCTCACCGGGACGGCACGGGTAGAGGCAGCTGCTACTTCGGCGGGCGGCGATGGTGGCCGGGTCGTGATCGGCGCGGCAACCCAGGCCAGCGATACCGCAGCGCAGGGCATTGACCTGCAGGCCGGCTCCGTGATCGACGTGAGCGGAGGCGCGGGCGGCGAGGTGCATCTGCGCGCCCAGCGCAAAGGAAACGATGTGGCCGTGACCGCGCTGGACAGCACGATCAAAGGCGCCCGCGAGGTGACGCTGGAGGCGGTGCGGGTCTACGACAACAAAACAACCCTCAATGCGTCAACCACGGATTCTGGCACCACGCTGGGGCTGACCAAGATCAAGAACGACAACAACGCATACGCCAGCAACAACAGTGCGATCAAGAATCGGCTGGACCAGGCAGACAACGCGGATTTCCATGTGGTCTCTGGTGTGGAGGTCCGTTCTGCGGGTGCCATGACGCTGGGCGCTGACTGGAACTTCAAGGACGCCACCGCGGGCGGCGAGGCCGGTGTGCTGACGCTGCGGGCCGGCGGCAACCTGAACATCAACAACAACCTGTCGGACGGCTTTTCCACAGCGACAAAGCTGGACGGTGCCAACCCCGCCACGCTGCAGGACGCCTCGGTCAGGGGCGGCAACGCCTGGTCGTTCAATCTGGTGGCGGGTGCCGATGCCAGCTCGGCCGACGTGATGAACACCCAGGCAGGGGGAGGCGACCTGACGCTGGCCGCGGCCAAGCTCATCCGAACGGGTTCTGGCGATATCCGCATGGCGGCCGGGCAGGACATCGTGCTCAAGGCCAACACATCGGCCGTCTACACCGCAGGCACAAGGTACACGCCGTCCGCGGGCTTCGTGGTGCCGGGCCTCGCTCAGTTCAGCCAGGGTGGCGGCGACATCGAGATGACGGCGCAGCGCGATGTGCTGGGTGTCGCTTCAGCCCAGCTGTACAGCAACTGGCTGTTCCGTCAGGGCAAGCTGGGCGCCGATGGCGTCAGCTATGTCGCGAATGCGCAGCCCGCCTGGTGGGTGCGCTTTGACAAGTTCGAGCAGGGTGTGGCCACCCTGGCTGGAGGCGATGTCAACATTACCGCGGGCGGCAAGGTCTCCAACCTGTCGGCGTCTGCGGCCACGCAGGGGTACATCACGTCAGCGGTGGCCGATGTCTCGGCGGCGGTTCGGACCGGCGGTGGCGATGTGAACGTGACGGCGGGCGGCGATGTGCTGAGCGGTCAGTACTACGCCGATCTGGGAGACGTGAATCTGAAGGCCGGCGGCAGCATCCGCAGCGGCTATGCGGTCTCAAGCCGACCCGTGCACACCATCCTGGCGGTGGGCGATGGGTCCGTCACGGCCACGGCGCTGGGCGATGTGGATGTGCACGCCATCATCAACCCGCACCTGGTGGTTCAATCGTCCACGGCAGGGTTCAACATTGGAACGACCCAGGCATCGAATGCGCAGTGGAGTGTGTTCTCCACCTACGCCGAAGACAGTTCGGCATCACTGCTGAGTGCGACCGGGGACGTCCGGCTCTTCGGCGGTGGCGTTGGCAGCAGCGCGCAGGTGCAGTCGCTGGCCAACGCCTACAAGGCACCGGTGAACCTGTCGTTGGGTGCCTACGCGGATGAGGTGCTCCTGGCGGTCTTGCCGCCTTCCTTGTCGGCCGTTGCGCTTTCCGGAGATGTATCGCTGCTGTCCGGCGCGCTGCTCAGCCCGGCGGCGCAGGGCAAGCTGGAGCTGCTGGCCAGCGAGAACCTGAATGTGCCGGCCAGGATCACGCTGTCGGACACCGTGCCCCTGCCCAATGCTGTGAATCCCAGCTCGGATGCAAAGGCCGCGGGTGTTTTCAGCTACGCGTACAGCGCCAAATCGACGCAGGCCCATGCTGCGGTGCCGGTGCACGCCAACGACGCCGATCCGGTGCGGCTCTACGCAGTGAACGGGTCGATCCTTGGTAACAATCAGGTGCTCAAGTCGGCCAAGCGGGTGAGTGTTCGCGCTGGGGAGGACATTCTCAACCTGCCGATGGACATTCAGCATGTGTCGGCCAACGACATCAGCGTGGTGGAGGCCGGGAACGACATTGCCTTGAGTCCTGTGCGATCGAGCAACAGCTACGTGGCGGTGTCGGGCCCCGGCCGACTGGAGATGACTGCGGGGCATGACATTGACCTCGGCGCTTCTGCCGGTGTGCTCAGCCGGGGCACGCTGGACAACCCGGCTTTGCCCGATGGTGGTGCAGACCTGCATCTGGCAGCGGGTGTGGGCGCCGCAGGCCTGGACCCTGCAGGTGCCGTGAACCGGCTCGCCAATGAACTGGCCGATGGGGTGTTCAGCGACGCGACGTTGTGGCTGGCGCGCTGGCTGACGGGCGACGACACGCTCTCACGCGAGCAGGCCCTGCAGCGGGTGCAGGAGGTCGCTGCGGCGGCCCCCGATGTGCAGCGAACCCGGGTGCGCGAGATGCTGTTCAACGGCATCCGGCAGACTGGTCGGATCGCCAACATACCGAACAAACCGGAGAAACCCAACCCGTACGCGGGTAATTTCTCTCGCGCCTACTTGGCTCTGGAAATGGTGTTTCCAGGCATGGGGACCTCGTTGGCCACGGGTGCCTACCAGGGCACGATCGACGTGTTCGCCAGCCGCATCAAGACGGAGCAGGGGGGAAACATCGAGCTGCTGGTGCCCGGCGGCGGGGTGGTGGTCGGTCTGAGCAACACGCCCGAGGCGCTGGTCACTCCGCTGGGCAGCGGCAAGGACACGGGCCCGCTGGGCATCATCACCGTGGGGGCTGGTGACATCCGCATGCTGGCGCGCGACGATGTGCTCGTCAACCAGTCGCGCGTGTTGACGGCTGCCGGTGGCGACATCCTGATCTGGTCCAGCGAGGGCGACATCGATGCCGGCAAGGGCAAGAAGACGGCCACGGCGGTGCCGCCCCCGGTGATCAAGACAGACAGCGATGGCAATGTGACCCAGGAGATCCAGGCCGCTGCGGCAGGCTCGGGTATCGGGGCCCTGTCCACCAACGGCATCACCGCCGGCGACGTGGACCTGATCGCGCCCAAGGGTACGGTCAACGCAGGCGACGGTGGTATTCGTGCGGGCAACTTGAACATCGCCGCGCAGGTGGTACTTGGGTCGGAAAACATCTCGGTGTCGGGCAAGTCGGCTGGTACGCCAGTAGCAGACACCAGCGCAGTCACTGCATCGGCGTCAGGGGCAACTTCGGCGGGCGATGACCTCTCCAAAACCACCGCTGCGTTGAGTCAGTCTGCCGCTGATTCCGCCAAGAACGCGCAGTCATTGGCTGACTCCCTGAAACCGTCATTTGTGCGTGTGGATGTACTTGGGTTTGGAGAATGATTTCGCCTCGACCCTTTGTCACTGTTTTGCCACAGACATTTTGTAACCTTCTATGTTGGCGGTCCAAATCTGCCAACCATCTTCCTCAAATAATATGAAACGTCTCATCGCTCTCGTTGCTTTTTTATTGGTATTGCCCGCGTCAGCCCAGGCGTGGTGGAACACGGACTGGACGATGCGCAAGCAGATCACGCTCGATACCACGGCTGCTGGTGTGCCGATCGAGGCCAATGCCGTGCCGGTTCTGGTACGGCTTTCTACCGGAAATTTCGACTTTCTTTCTGCCAAAGAGGATGGCTCCGACATCCGCTTCATGGCGGAAGACGACATCACACCGCTTGAGTTTCATGTCGAGCGCTTTGACAAAATTAACGAGTTGGCTTTCGTCTGGGTGCAAGTTCCGAAAGTGGCGGGTAACAACGCTTCTCAGCATATCTGGCTCTACTACGGCAATGAAACTGCGCCCACTGCTGCCGACAGCACAAGCCGCTATGACGCGGCGCAATTGCTGGTCTATCACCTGAGTGAGACGCAGGGCATGCCGCAGGATGCCACCGTCAATGCCATCCATGCCAATCAGGCCAATATCGCTTACGTGACCGGTGGCTTGATAGCCGGCTCAGCCAGGCTCGCTGGCGATGGCGGCATTGTGGTTGGCAATGCGGCGCTGCAGGCAGCCAAGGAATTCACTTTTTCTGCCTGGATCAAGCCTGCCCAGCTTGATGGTGAATTGCTGGCAGTGGGCGGCTTGACGTTCGGGCTGTCTGGCGGTGTGCCGGTGCTGGCCGTCAACGGGGTGCAGACGCGGGCTGCCGCACCTGTTTCAGTGAACGCATGGCATCACATCGCAGTCACGGGGGGAGCGGGGTTTACCGTGTATGTAGATGGCAAGTCGGTGGCCACGGTGGCGGGTGCATTTACGCCAGCGGCCAGTCTCCGCATTGGCGGCGGCCTGGTCGGGGAAATGGATGAAGTGCAGGTTTCAACGGTGGCGCGTTCTGGCGCATGGCTGGCGGCACAATTCGAGTCGCAGGGGCAGGCCGGCAGGCTGGTGAAGTACGGCGAAGACAAGACCACCCAAAGCGCCGAGGGTGCCAACTACTTCGCCTCCACGATGAACAACCTGACGGTGGACGGCTGGGTGGTGGTCATCATCTGTGTCTTCATGTTCTTTGTTGCGATTTGGGTGATGGCAAGCAAAGTCAGGCTGCTGGGGCGGATCGAAAAATCAAACCGGGTCTTTGCCGAAGAGTTCAGCAAGATGTCACGCGGACTGGCTGAGCTGGACGATAGCGCAGCGGCCCATACGGGCAAGATGGATCAGTTGGCCACCATGTTTGAGACCTTCAAGCACTCGCCGTTGTACAGGATTTATCACGTCGGTGTGACGGAGTTGAAGCACCGTTTTCCCGCAAGCCAAGGGGAGCATGCTTTGCCTGTCATCTCTTCCCGCTCCTTTAACGCAGTGCGTGCCAGTCTTGACACCCAGTTAATCCGTGAAGGAAGCCGTTTGAATAGCGGCATGGTGTTGCTCACCATTGCAATTTCTGGCGGCCCTTTCCTTGGGCTGCTGGGCACCGTGGTCGGAGTGATGATTACCTTTGCGGCAATTGCTGCCGCGGGCGACGTCAACGTGAACGCCATTGCGCCCGGTATTGCTGCGGCACTGGTCGCGACGGTGGCTGGTCTGGGGGTGGCGATTCCGTCACTGTTTGGCTACAACTACCTGACAACGCGGATCAAGTCAGTTTCAAACGACATGCATGTCTTTGTGGATGAGTTCGTCACCAAAATGGCCGAGAACTACGGAGGCTGATCATGTCGAAAGTCCAAGATGACGGCGCAGTCTACGATGACATCAACATCACACCGATGCTGGACCTGTCCTATGTATTGCTTATTATTTTTATCCTGTTGACCACGGCCTCAGTGCAGGGTATCAAGGTAAATTTACCCAAGGCGAGCAACACGCCGAGCCTGGCCAAGCCGCTAACCAAGGCGATCACCATCACCCAGAACGGCACGCTGTATCTGGATGCCTATCCGGTTGCTTCACTGGCAGAGTTGGAGTCACGCCTGGCGGGGTACAAGGCCAGCCTCAAGGAGTTTCCGATCGTGGTGAAAGGCGACTCCACTGTGCAGTATGAGAAGGTGGTTGAGGTGCTTGACTTGCTCGGCAAACTTGAGCTGACCCAGATTGGCCTTGTGACGCAGCGGTTGGTCAAGTGAGTGCAGAGGGCAAATCCTCCCGGCGTTGGCGCCGGGCTGCAGTGGGCATCGGGCTGGTGCTGGCTGTGGTGCTTTTGGGGTTGCTGGTCAAGAAGCTGGCTACCCCCGGTGAGGTGAAGAAGAAACGAGCGGTGCAGGAGATCTCTCTGCTGAAGCCACCGCCACCACCACCGCCACCCAAGACGCCGCCTCCACCTCCCAAGGTGGATGTTCAGGAAAAAATAGACGTGCCCAAGCCGGATCAGCAGCCCGACAAGCCGGCAGATACACCACCGCCCGGCCCTGATCTGGCCGTGGATGCGGCAGGTGGTGCGGGTGGCGACGGTTTTGGGTTGGTGGGTAGAAAGGGTGGCAGTGACTTGATCGGCAGCGGTGGCGGCGGGAGCCGCTTTGCCTGGTACGGCGCATTGATCAAGGAGCGCATTCAGGAGCGCATACAGGAAATGATGTCCAAGGACAAGAAGTTGCGCAAGTCGGACTACCGGATCATGGTCAATGTATGGGTCAATGCCACCGGCACGGTGACTCGGGCGGAGTTGATTGACTCCACCAACGATGGGGAACTGGACAGTGCACTCAAGGTAGCCCTGCGCAATTTGCCGCCGCTGAGGGAAGGTGCGCCAAGCGATATGCCGCAACCGATCAAATTGCGGATTACTGCTCGTTGATGAGCGAACTTTGATGAGAAGATAAATGAAAAAGAATTTTCAGACCCGCCTGACATCGACAAGCCTTGCTGTGGCGATGGCATTTGGCGCAACCACGGCGCAGGCGGACGAGCGCGCTGAACTGGAAACACTGCGCCAGACGACGAAGAACCTGATCCAGATTCTGGTGCAGCAAGGTGTGCTAACCCAGGAAAAATCTGACCAGCTAGTCAAGCAGGCCGAGGTCAAGGCACAGGAAACCGTGGCAGCGCAAAAGAAGGCCGATGCTGGTGTCGTACGGGTTCAGTACATACCGGAATCGGTGAGAAAGCAGATTGCCGACGAGGTGCGCGAAGAAGTGGTTGCCCAGGCCAAGGTGGAGCGCTGGGGCGACGCCAACGCCATTCCTGAATGGGTTGACCGCTTCAAGTTCGATGGCGACCTGCGCTTGGGCTACCAGGTGGACAGTTTTTCCGACTCAAATGCGCCCGAGCCCTACTTTCAGGTGACGGGGCAAAACATAGCCAACACCACCGAAGACCGGCAGCGCACCCGCCTGCGCGCGCGCCTGGGCATTACCGCCAAGGTCACGCCCGATGTTTCGGCCGCGTTCCGTTTGTCAACTGGCAACACGACTGAGCCTGTTTCTACCAATCAGACACTAGGCCAAACCGGCAACAAGTACAGTTTTGTGCTGGACCGCGCTTATCTCAAGGCGCATTCGCCCACCTTTCTGCCCTGGCTTACCGCCTCTGCTGGGCGTATTCCCAATCCATTCTTCAGTACCGATCTGCTTTGGGATGACGACCTGAACTTTGAGGGCCTGGCTCTGCAGTTCGAAGACAGTGTTGCCTCAGCCAAGGTGTGGCGTCCGTTCGGCACCATAGGAATTTTCCCGCTGGAGGACATCCAGAGGTCTATTAGTAACCAGGCTAAGTCAAAGTGGCTGGCTGGCGCGCAGATCGGCCTGGAGTGGGTGCCGAGTAATGCGACCCGCGCCAAAGTGGGCCTGGGTGTGTATGACTACAAAAACATCAGCGGTATCCGCAACGATTACAAAAGCTCGATCTACAACGACACTGCCCCCGCCTTCAGGCAAAAAGGCAACACACTGTTTGATATTGACAATGACGGCGATATCAATACCAATTTGTACGCATTGGCCGCCGACTACCAGCTTGTTAATCTGACCGGCATGGTCGACTTCAACCTGTACAACCCGGTTCATGTGATTCTTGCGGGCGACTTTGTCAAGAACGTGGGCTATAGCAGCAGCAAGATCTTGGCACGCTCCGGCCAAAACGTGAGTCCGGAAACCACCGGTTACCTGGCCCGCGTGGCGGTGGGCATGCCCACCATGCTGCTGCAGGACGACTGGCAGCTTTCATTGACCTACCGCTACGTAGAGGCGGACGCTGTGCTTGACGCGTTTACGGACTCTGACTTCCACCTTGGTGGTACCAATTCAAAGGGGTTCATCGTCGGCGCACAGTACGGTCTGAGCAAGTCCACCTGGCTAAGCGCCCGCTGGCTCTCCAGCCAGGAAATCAGCGGTTTGCCTCTGTCGATCAACACTTTTCAGATGCTGTTCAATGCCAAGTTCTGAGTTCATTAAGGCTGGCTGGCGCGGTGTCGGTTGCACCTTGCTGGGGGTGGTGTTGGTGGGTTGTGCCCACGACCCGAAGACCTTGCTGTATCGCGATCGGCTTGAACAGGGTGCCATTGCGCCTGAGGAGTTTGAACGTTTTCGTACTTCGCAGGCTGAAGTGCTGGCACTGGAGGCCTCTGCCAGTGACCCGCCGCCCCAGCTTGCCAGCGCGCTCGACCTCGGGCTGCTCAAGGCCGCCGCGATTGGTGATGTGGTGCGCACTCGCCAGCTCATCAAGGACGGTGCGCAGGTCAACGCGGTGGACGAGTGGGGCAACACGGCCTTGCTGGTGGCCGCGCGCGAAGGCGAGATCGACAGTGCCCGCCTGCTACTGCGCTCGCTGGCGGACGTTGAGGGCCGGGGAGGTGCCATGACACCGCTGGCCGCTGCCGCCTTGAGAGGGCATACGCACATGGTGCAACTGCTTCTGCGTGCAGGTGCGAACGTCAATGCCGTGGGCCTGAACGAGCTGACACCTCTGATGAACGCAGTCAAGCTGGACCGACTGGGCGTGGCGCGGGTGCTTCTGAAGGCAGGTGCCAGCACCCGAGTGCTGGATCGCGCCGGAGACAATCTCCTTGCGGTGGCCGTGACTGAAAACTACCCGGACATGCTCGCGCTCTTGCTCAAGCAGGGTGTGGACCCTGACCTTGCAGACGGCAATGGGTTGACCGCGCTGTATTGGGCTGAATATTTGAATCGCCCCGCTTTGGCGCAGCTGTTGCGCAATGCTGGCGCAGATTCAGCACGTAAAAAGACAGAAATCATTGTCAGTCAGCCATACAGCTTTGGGGAATTTTGATGTCGCGTTTATCTAGTCCGTTGTTGTTGCTTGTGCTGGCGTGCACCTTCTTGGCCAGCAGTGCATGGAGTCAGGATAAAGGTGCGTCGCGCGAGCGCGAAGCGCTGCGCCGGGTGCAGCAACAATTGCAGCAAATTCGTCAAGAAAAGACTGTCATGGAGGAAAAGCTGACCAATACCGAGCAAGAGAAAGAAAAGCTCGCGGGTCAGGTGAGTGGCGCGCAGGCACGCGCCAAATCAGACAGCGCAAAACATCAGCAGTTGCAGTTGGCACTTGACGCAGTGACCCAGGAAAGACAGACGTTGCAGGCGCAGAAGGCCGAGCTTGATCAGCGGCTGGCTGAACTGACAACCAAACACGCCGGTACCGAACGTGAACTGGCACTAACCCAGGCACAGAAGAAGCGGGCCCAGTCCACGCTCTCAACGCGTGACCAGCAGGTCGCCAGTTGCGAAGAAAAGAACGTCAAACTCTATCAATATGGACGCGACCTCATCGGGCAGTGTCGTGACCAGAGTGCAAGCGACGCGGTGCTTCGACTGGAGCCATTTACAGGCATTAAACGGGTAGCGATCGAGAACTTGCTGGAGGAATACCGCGACAAGCTCGATGCGCAGAAACTCGTTTCTTCTGAATCTCGCAATTAGGTTCCCGCATTGTCATGAGTATGACTTGCGTGACAAGACCTGGGCGTGGCATTCAACATAGATCGATTTGCGCCCCGCTGCGTGTTTACTGTCCGGCAATATATTGGCAATAGCATCCGTAAAAATGTCCCCAAATGATCAGGATATCCGCAACCGGCTACTCGTGGCCCGGTTGCCGGCGATGCCGCAGATTCTCCTCAAGTTGATCGAACTGTGTCAGGCCGATGACGCGGGTATGGCTGAGCTTGCCAAGCTGATTGCCAACGATGCGGGT
>NZ_JAUSLE010000031.1 GCF_030646845.1 Rhodoferax sp.
TTTTTGCTGCGGGACGGCGACCGCCGCGCCTATTCGATGGCCAACGCACCGCACACCCAGGCCGAGCAGCCCGGGGCCGAGCTGCACATTCGCCACATGCCGGGCGGCAAGTTCACCGACCAGGTGTTTAGCGCCATGAAGGAAAAAGACATCTTGCGGATCGAAGGGCCTTACGGCAGCTTCTTTCTGCGCGAGGACAGCGACAAGCCGCTGGTGCTGCTGGCGTCGGGCACGGGCTTTGCGCCCCTCAAGGCACTGATCGAGCACATGCAGTTCAAGGGCATCACGCGCCCCGCCGTGCTCTACTGGGGCGGCCGCCGCCCGCAGGATTTGTACATGAACGACTGGGTGCTGGCCAAAGTGGCCGAAATGCCCCAGCTGACCTACATCCCGGTGATCTCCAACGCCTTGCCCGAAGACGACTGGACCGGCCGGACCGGTTTTGTGCACCAGGCGGTGCTGCAGGATTTGCCCGACCTGTCGGCCCACCAGGTCTATGCCTGCGGCGCGCCGGTGGTGGTGGAGTCGGCCAGGGCCGACTACAGCGCGCTGGCAGGCTTGCCCGCTGAAGAATTTTTTGCCGACTCGTTCACCACCGAAGCCGACAAGGCCCAGGCGGCATAACGCGGGTTCCTCTCGCCAAAACGCCTGAAACCATAGCTGCTGACGCCTGCTGTTAAAGCGCCAGCGGCACTTTTCCTATAAATATCATGATGCATCCTCAACCGGCCACGCGCCAGATTTTCAGCCTTGCATCGCTGGTCACCGCCAGCGCGCTGGTGCTGGGCGCCTTCACCGCGACCCTGGCAGCGCCCGCCGCAGCGCAGACCGCAGCGCCCGCCAGCAAGGTCATGCGCCTCATCGTGCCCTACGCGCCCGGCGGCCCGATCGATGTGACCGCACGCCTGATGGCCGAAGGCGTGAAGGACACGCTCGGCACCGTGATCATTGAAAATCGGCCCGGCGCGGGCGGCAACATCGGCGTGGATGCGGTCGCCAAGGCCGCGCCCGACGGGCTCACGGTAGGCATAGCAGCGGTGGCCACGCACGCCATCAACCCGTGGCTTTTCAGCAAAATGCCCTACAACGCGGCGACCGATTTCGCGCCCATCACGCAAATGGTGCGGGTACCCAACGTGCTGGTGATGAACGCCGACACGGCGCGGCGCCTGAACATCAATACCCTGGCCGACCTGATCAGCTACGCAAAAGCCAACCCGGCCAAGCTCAATTACGCCAGCGGCGGCAACGGCAGCGCAGGCCACCTGGCCGGCGAGATGTTCAAGGCGCGGGCCGGCATTTTTGCGCTGCACATTCCGTACAACGGCGGCAACCCGGCCCAGCTGGCGCTGCTGAGCGGCCAGGTCGATTTCAACTTTGACAACCTGGCCACCGCAGCGCCCAACATACGCTCCGGCAAACTCAAGGCCATTGCCGTGACCACGCTGACCCGGACGGGCGCCCTGCCCGATACGCCACCCATGGCGGACACCCTGAAGGGCTTTGCCATCGACACCTGGTGGGGCCTGGTAGCGCCCGCAGCCACACCCAGGGATGTGGTGGCCCGGCTCAATCAGGCCTTTGTGGGAGCACTCAACGCGCCGGAGACCAAAACGCGTTTTGCCACGCTGCTGGCCGAACCGGTGCCGACCACACCGGACGAGTTTGGCGCCTTCATGAAAGGCGAGCGCGCCAAGTATGAGAAGCTGGTGAAGGCCACCGGCGCCCGGGTCGACTGATGCAGTTGCCTGGCGCGTATCGGCAGTTGGTACTGGGATAGCAGGACCGGCGGACAGGCAGTGTCCAGATGTCAGTCGGTCCTGGCCCCGGCCTCGAACCACTGCTTGACAAGCAGCCGCTCGGCATCGGTGATGTGGGTGGCGTTGTTCATGGGCATCAGCTTCGTCACCACAACTTGCTGGTAAATGTTCTGTGCGTGGGTCTTGACGTTGGCCGGTGAGTCCAGCCGGACATTCTTCATCTGCACCTCTTCGCCATGGCACATGGCGCAGCGCTGGGCCAGCACCGCCTGCAACTCTTTATAGCTATTTTGGCCTGTAGTCCCCGTAGAATATGCGTTACCAGCTATTGAATTCATAGCAACACCATTGGCCGCCAGTACCGGCTCCGGCCTGAGCCAGACGATCACGGCCACGATGGCCGCCAGTCCCACCAGTGCATACGGCAGCGGATTGCCATTGCGACCCAGCTTGTAGCCGTGACGCATCACAAAAAACTGGCGAATCGCTGCACCGGCAAACATCATCAGAATCAGCACCAGCCAGTTCTGCGGGTGACTGTAGGTAAAACTGTAATGGCCGCTGAGCATGGCAAACAGCACGGGCAAGGTGAAATAGGTGTTGTGCACGCTGCGCTGCTTGCCGCGTTTGCCGTGGATGGCGTCCACCGGCTCGCCCGCCTTGATGGCGGCCACCACCTTCTTCTGCCCCGGGATGATCCAGAAGAACACACTGGCGCTCATGGTGGTGGCGAGCATGGCGCCCACCAGCAAAAAGGCCGCGCGCCCCGCAAACCAGTGGCAGGCCAGCCATGAGGCTACACACACCAATACGAACACCAGGGCGCCCACGATGGCATCACCATGCTTGCGCTGACCAAAAACCCGGCACACGAGGTCGTACAGCAGCCAGAACACAACCAGGAACGACAGCGCCACCGCGATGGCCGTGGCGGGTGCCCAGTCCATGCGCGATTTGTCAATCAGGTAGGTGCTGGCGCTCCAGAGGTAGGACACGGTAAACAGCGCGAAGCCCGACAACCAGGTGCTGTAGCTCTCCCAATAAAACCAGTGCAGGTGACTGGGGAGCTGTGGCGGCGACACGTTGAATTTGACCGGGTGGTAGAAGCCGCCGCCGTGCACGGCCCACAACTCGCCGCTGACGCCCTGCCTTTTAAGGTCTTCGTCGACCGGCGGCGTGAGGCTGCTGTCCAGAAAAACAAAATAGAACGACGAACCGATCCAGGCAATGGCCGTGATGACGTGGACCCAGCGCAGCAGCAGGTTGGCCCAGTCGAGATAGTAGCTTTCCATCAGTGTTCACCTTGTTCATGCCTGCGATTCTCGTCAGGCGCTGGCAATGTCTGCAATATTTGTGCCGCCACAGCGACCGCAATCACCGCGGGTTCCTTGCCGGCAATCCCCGGCACCCCGATGGGGCAGGTGATATGCGCCAACTCCTGCGGCGTGAAGCCCCGGCCTTCGAGCCGGCGCCGAAAAGTGGCCCACTTGGTCTGGCTGCCTATCAGACCCACATACGGCAAGTCTGCCTGCAGGCGCTGGCGCATGAGACAGGCCGCCACCACATCCAGATCCTCGGCATGGCTGAAGCTCATGATCAGCACGCGCGAGCCGCTGGCCAGGGAATTCACCGCCGCCTGCACCGGGTCGGAATGCTCGCAGCTGACATTGGAGGGCAGGTCTGCCGGAAAAATCTCGTCGCGGCTGTCGACCCAGCTGACCTGCAAGGGCAGATCGCCCAGCACACGCACCAGCGCATGACCGACGTGGCCCCCGCCAAACAAGGCCACCGGGTAACGCGTCAGCACCAGACGCGCTCGCAGCGCGTCGCTGTCCGCCGCTGCGACCGGCTCAAACCGCAGCTGAACCTCTCCACCACAGCATTGGCCCAAGGCCGGACCCAGGGCATAACGCAATACCGGTTCGCCGGCACCACCGGACAAGCGCTGGCGGGCTTCCGTGATGGCCTGGTACTCAAGGTGACCGCCGCCAATGGTGCCCACCGTGTGCTGGCCAAATACCGCCATCCAGGCACCTTTATCGCGCGGCACCGAGCCCCGTGACGCGTGCACCGTGATCAAAATGGCATCCTCCTCGACCAGGCGCCTGAAAAAAATATCCGTTGTAGTCACACTACCGTTACCTTTTGAAACCCAAAATGCTTCCCCAAAACGCATCAATTCGGGCAAAGTGTGCCCCTGAGGCCTGCCCGACGCAGCTGATCGTCAACCAAAAAACACCAGTCCGCCCTGGAGACGCCGCATGAACTACCTACCCAGACTCCGCCACACTCTGCTGGCAGCCACCTCCGTCGGCGTTGCCGCCATCATGGCCGGCTGCACATCCGCGCCGCCATCGGTACCGGCAGCGCCGGTTCCTGCGGCACCGCCGCCGCCAGTATCAAGCCACACCACGGCGCCCGCGACCCATGTCTCTGGCGCCACGAATCCCCGCGATTACCGCCGCGACGCGGCCACTCATCTCTACGGGCAAAATGCGCACCGAATTTTCAAGGGCCAGATGCCCCCCCTGCTCTACGCCATTGGCGTATTGCAGGTTGAAGTCGATGGCAAAGGCCGTGTCACCAGCACCAACTGGATGCGGGCGCCCAGCCACGCACCCGAGGTCGTCGCCGAGATCGAACGAACTGTCCGACTCGCCGCGCCCTACCCGGTTCCTGCGCGCATGGGCCGTGTGACCTACACCGACACCTGGCTGTGGCACAAGAGTGGCCGTTTCCAGCTGGACACGCTGACCGAAGGGCAACTGTGAGCGCATTCGCAATGGGTCACGAACCACGGTAGGTGGAGTAACTCCAGGGGCTGACCAGCAGGGGCACGTGGTAGTGCTGGTCAGCACGGGCGATGCCAAAATCAATGCGCACCTTGCCCAGGAAATTCGGTTCCTCCAGCGGGACACCGCGCATCCTGAAATAACCAGACACATCAAAAACAAGCCGGTAGGTGCCGCGCTTGAGACTCTCGTTATCAATCAGCAATCCATCCGGGTTGCGTCCATCCTGGTTGAGCACGAATTGCCTCACCAGTGTCGCCGTCTCGCCGTCGGTCGCATACAGCGCAACCTGCATGCCCGCCGCAGGTGTGCCGTGCATCGTGTCCAGTACGTGTGTGCTCAAACCCATGGTGTGTCCTCTGTCGTGACAACCGCCAATCTGACAAGTGCGACGGTAGGCTGAAAGTGTATACACTTTTTTGGATTGAGGCTATCATGCCGTTATGGCGCCCCCACCTCCCAGTTCTTCCACCAGTTCCGCGACCAGTCTGATCGTCGACGCATTGACGAAAGCCATCGTTGAGCACCGCCTTGCGCCCGGCGTCAAACTTTCCGAACAAAAACTGGCGGACCAGTTCGGCGTGTCCCGCACCCTGGTCAGGCAGGCGCTGTTCCAGCTCTCGCAAAACCGCCTGATCCGTCTGGAACCGGCTCGCGGCGCGTTCGTGGCCACCCCGTCCGTGGCGGAGGCGAAACAGGTCTTCGCCGTGCGACGCATGCTGGAAGCGGAAATGACGCGGGCATTCGTGCGGGAAGTCACGCCGGCCAGGATCAAGGCACTCAAAGAGCATGTGGCCATGGAAAAGTCGGCCGTGGCGCTTGACGACGTGCCCGGCCGTACCGAACTGCTGGGGGACTTTCATGTGCGCATGGCTGAACTGATGGGCAATGATGTGCTGGCCCAAATGCTGGTCGACCTGATCTCGCGCTGCTCGCTGATTACCTTGATGTACCAGTCCGCCAGCGCGGCCGAACACTCCAACGAAGAACACGCGGGCATTGTGAAAGCGCTGGCCGCCAGAGACGAAGCCCGGGCTGTTCGGCTGATGGACGAACACCTGAAAAACGTCGAGGCCAACCTGACGTTTGACAACACGGTCCCCGGCAACGATATTTGCCTGCCACTGTCCTGAATCCATGAACCACTACGACAGCACACTCCCCTATCCCCGCGACCTGACCGGCTACGGGCCCAAGCCACCCGACGCGCAGTGGCCGGGCCAGGCCCGTGTGGCGGTGCAGTTTGTCCTGAACTACGAAGAAGGCGGCGAAAACAGCGTGCTGCACGGCGATGCCGGGTCCGAGCAATTCCTGTCCGAGATGTTCAATCCGCCAAGCTTTCCGGATCGCCACATCAGCATGGAGGGCATCTACGAATACGGCTCGCGCGCGGGCGTGTGGCGCATCCTGCGGGAGTTCGAGAAGCGACAACTGCCATTGACCGTGTTCGGCGTCAGCATGGCGCTGGAGCGTCACCCGGAACTGGTGCATGCGCTGAAAGACCTGGGGCATGAGATCGCCTGCCATGGGTGGCGCTGGGTCAGCTACCAGAATGTTGACGAGGCCACCGAGCGCGAAGACATGCGTATCGGCATGGAGATCATTGCCCGCCTGACCGGTGAACGCGCCCTGGGCTGGTACACCGGGCGCGACAGTCCGAACACGCGCCGCCTGGTCGCTGACTACGGTGGCTTTGAATACGACAGCGATTACTACGGGGACGACCTGCCATTCTGGATGAAGGTCAAGAAAACCGATGGTGAGGTGGTACCGCAACTGATCGTGCCCTACACGCTGGACTGCAACGACATGCGCTTTGCACTGCCGCAGGGCTACTCCCACGCCGACCCCTTCTTCCAGTACCTCAAGGACAGCTTCGATGTGCTGTACGCGGAAGGCGCCGAATCACCGCGCATGATGAGCGTCGGCATGCACTGCCGGCTGCTGGGTCGCCCGGGGCGCATCGTGGCACTGCAGCGCTTCCTCGATCACATCGAAAAACATGATCGGGTGTGGGTCTGTCGGCGCGTCGACATTGCCCGGCACTGGAAAAGCACCCACCCCTACCAGGACTGACGCGAGACCGAACATGAGCATTACCCTCGATCAACTCAATGACGCACCCATCGGGGAGGCGGCGAAGCTGCTGGAGGGTTTGTATGAGCACTCGCCCTGGATTGCACAGCAAGCGCTGACCGCACGGCCGTTTGCATCCCTGGCGCACATGAAGCACGCCATGGCGCGCGTGGTCGCCGGGTCCGGGCCCGACGCCCAACTGGCGCTCATCCGGGCGCATCCCGAACTGGCGGGCAAGGCGATGGTCAGCCAGTCCCTGACCGCTGAATCTGCCCTGGAGCAGAACAAGGCCGGCTTGACCCAGTGCAGCCCGGCTGAATTTGAAAAAATCCAGCAGCTCAATGCGGCTTACAACGAAAAGTTTGGATTCCCTTTCATTCTCGCGGTGCGCGGACCCCGCGGAACAGGTTTGTCCCGCCAGGAAATCATCGACACGTTTGAGCGCCGTCTGCAGGGCCATCCCGATTTTGAACGCGCGGAGTGCCTGCGCAACATCCATCGCATTGCCGAGCTTCGCCTGAACGACAAGTTCGGTGTCGCACCCACGGTGGGCAACATGGTCTGGGACTGGCATGAAGAGCTGGCGCAATTCAGTGATCCGGGCTACCGGGAGAAGGGACAACTGACCGTCACTTACCTGACTGAGGCGCACCGCGCGTGCGCCGCGCAGATCCACGCCCAGATGCGGGACTGTGGTTTTGATGAGGTCAGCCTTGATGCAGTCGGCAACGTCGTCGGTCGATACCGCTCCGGCAACAAGGAGGCCCGCACCCTGCTGACGGGATCGCATTACGACACGGTACGAAACGGTGGCAAGTACGATGGCCGCCTGGGCATTTTTGTTCCCCTGGCCTGTGTGCGCGAACTGCATGCCCAAGGCAAACGTCTGCCGTTTCACCTTGAAGTGCTTGCCTTTGCCGAGGAAGAGGGACAACGCTTCAAGGCGACCTTCCTCGGCTCTGGCGCACTCATCGGCCAGTTCAATACCGCATGGCTGGATCAAAAAGATGCCGATGGCATCACCTTGCGTGAGGCCATGACCGGGGCAGGCCTGCCTATCGACGACATCACCAAATTGACACGCAACGCCGCAGACTACCTGGGCTTTGTTGAAGTCCACATTGAACAGGGCCCCGTCCTCAACGAACTGGACCTTCCCCTGGGCGTGGTCACTTCCATCAATGGCGGCGTGCGTTACCTCGCTGAAGTCATCGGCACCGCCTGCCACGCCGGCACCACACCCATGGACCGGCGCAGCGATGCCGCTGCCGCCGTTGCTGAAGTGTTACTTTTTGCCGAAAAGCGGGCCCTGCGGGACGGCGACTCCGTGGCCACCGTGGGACAGCTGCTGGTGCCCAATGGCTCCACCAACGTGGTGCCGGGACGTTGCCAGTTCACACTGGACATGCGGGCGCCGACCGATGCCCAGCGGGACGCCATGGTGAATGACGTCCTAACAGAGTTGGAAGCGATCTGCGAACGTCGCAAGGTTCGCCACACGCTGGAAGAAACCATGCGCGCCGCCGCCGCGCCGAGCGCACCGCAATGCCAGCAACGTTGGGAACAGGCACTCAGCACCCTGGGGGTACCGCTTCACCGCATGCCCAGCGGTGCCGGCCACGATGCCATGAAGTTGCATGAGGTCATGCCGCAGGCCATGCTGTTTGTGCGCGGGCAAAACGCTGGCATCAGCCACAACCCGCTGGAGAGCACCACCGGCGATGACATGCAATTGGCAGTGCAAGCGTTTTCGCTGCTGCTTGACCAGCTCGCCTCCGAGTCCTGATTTTCAAATACCTGGTTTTTCATGAACACCTACGAACAACTCGACGCCTGGATTGACGCGCACTTTGATGAACAGGTCCGCTTTTTGCAGGAACTGATCCGCGTCCCCACCGACACACCGCCTGGCAACAATGCCCCCCACGCCGAGCGAACAGCCGAACTGCTGCACGGGCTTGGACTGGACGCTGAAAAACACCCGGTGCCTGCGGCCGCAGTCCACGCGGCAGGCCTGGAGAGCATCACCAATCTGCTCGTGCGCCGCAAATACGGGCCGGGCAAGACCGTGCTCCTCAATGCGCATGGCGATGTGGTGCCCCCCGGCGAAGGCTGGACCAAAGACCCCTACGGCGGCGAGATCGAAGACGGCAAGATCTATGGCCGCGCCTCAGCCGTGAGCAAGTGTGACTTCTCGACCTATACCTTTGCGGTGCGTGCGCTCGAGGCGGTGGCCCAGCCGAAGGCGGGCAGCGTCGAATTGCTCTTTACCTATGACGAAGAGTTTGGCGGCGAAGTCGGGCCCGCGTGGCTGCTTGCGCACCAGATCATCAAGCCCGACCTGATGATTGCCGCAGGCTTCAGCTACCAGGTCATCACGGCGCACAACGGCTGCCTGCAAATGGAAGTCACCGTGCATGGGCAAATGGCGCATGCCGCCATTCCCGAGTCAGGGGTGGATGCCTTGCAGGCCGCAGTGCACATCCTCAATGCCCTGTACGCGCAGAACACGCTGTACAAACAGGTGCGCTCCACGGTCGAAGGCATTACCCATCCTTACCTCAACGTCGGCATGATTGAAGGCGGCACCAACACCAACGTGATTCCGGGTCGCGTCACTTTCAAGCTGGACCGGCGCATGATCCCGGAAGAAAACCCGGCGCAGGTTGAAGCCACCTTACGCCAGATCATCAACGACGCGGCTGCGCAAAAACCGGGCGTCACCGTGGACATCAAACGCATTCTGCTTGCCAACGCCATGCAACCTCTGCCGGGCAACAAACCCCTGGTCGACGCCATTCAAAAGCACGGCCTGGCCATGTTTGGCGAAGAGATTCCAGCGCTGGGAACCCCCTTGTACACCGACGTTCGCCTGTTTTGCGAGGCGGGAATTCCCGGTGTCATTTACGGCGCCGGGCCGCGCACCGTGCTGGAGTCGCATGCCAAGCGCGCGGACGAGCGGCTCGATCTGGAAGACCTCCGCCGGGCGACCAAAGTCATCGCCCGCACCTTGAAGGACTTGCTCACTTAATCAGGAGAATCAAATGGCCAAGGAACTCTCCCCCGCAGAAAATGCCCTCCGGGAAGCAGCCCGCGAATACCACCGCCTGCCGATGCGCGGCAAGATCTCAGTCACACCCACCAAGCCACTCTCCAACCAGCGCGACCTGTCCCTGGCTTATTCGCCCGGCGTGGCCTACCCGTGCCTGGACATTGAAGCCGACCCCTCGCTGGCGGCGGAATACACCTCGCGCGGCAATCTGGTGGGTGTGATCACGAACGGCACAGCCGTGCTGGGGCTGGGTGACATCGGCCCGCTCGCCGCCAAACCCGTGATGGAAGGCAAGGGCTGCCTGTTCAAAAAATTTGCCGGCATTGATGTGTTCGACATCGAGCTGGCCGAGCGCGATCCAGACAAACTGGTGGACATGATTGCCGCCATGGAGCCCACGCTGGGTGGCATCAACCTGGAAGACATCAAGGCGCCCGAGTGCTTCTACATCGAGAGGAAATTGCGGGAGCGCATGAACATACCGGTGTTTCATGACGACCAGCACGGCACCGCCATCATCTCCAGCGCCGCCCTGCTCAATGGTCTGGAACTGGTGGGCAAGTCCATCGAGAGTGTGCGCGTCGCCGTCTCTGGCGCCGGCGCGGCCGCCCTCGCCTGTCTGGACGTCATGGTGGGCCTGGGCGTGCGACGCGAGAACGTCTATGTGTGTGATTCCAAAGGAGTTATCTATGAAGGTCGGGCGGGCGGTTTTGACGATTCTAAAACCCGTTACGCGCAAAAGACCGAATGGCGTACGCTGGCGGACGTCGTCAACGGTGCCGACGTCTTCCTGGGCTGCTCGGCCGCGGGTGTGTTGACGCAGGACATGGTCAAAACGATGGCGGTCAAACCCATCATCCTGGCGCTGGCCAACCCGGAACCCGAAATTCGTCCGGAGCTGGCGAAAGCGGTGCGGCCGGATTGCATCATCGCCACCGGACGCTCCGACTACCCGAACCAGGTGAACAACGTCCTCTGCTTTCCCTACATCTTCAGGGGCGCGCTGGACTGCGGCGCCACCAAGATCACTGAGGCCATGAAACTGGCCTGTGTGCGGCAAATTGCCGATCTGGCCAAAGCCGACATCAGCGAAGAAGTCGCCACCGCCTATGCCGGCAAGGAGCTGGTCTTTGGGCCCGACTACCTGATCCCCACGCCGTTCGATTCGCGCCTGATCCTGCGCATTGCGCCTGCCGTGGCGAAAGCGGCTGAAGAATCAGGCGTGGCAGTCCGCCCCATCCGGGACATGGAGGCCTACCGCCAGCAGTTGTCCCGCTTTGTCTATCAGACCGGCATGATCATGCGCCCGGTGTTCACGGCTGCAAAAACCGCGCCGCATGGCAGCAAGCGGGTGGCTTATGCCGAAGGCGAAGACGAACGGGTGCTCCGCGCGGCGCAAGTGGCCGTGGACGAAGGCCTGGCCCGCCCGATCCTGATTGGGCGCCCGGCAGTGATCGCAGCCCGATTGGCGAAGGCGGGCCTGAGAATACGGCTGGGTGCGGATGTGGAGTGCGTCAACCCGGAAGACGATCCGCGCTTTCACCAATACTGGGAAACTTATCACCGCCTGATGGGCCGGCGCGGTGTATCCATCGATGCCGCCAAAGCAGCCGTGCGCCGCTCCAACACCACCATTGCCGCCTTGATGGTCAAGCTCGGCGATGCCGACGCCATGTTGTGCGGCCTGCTCGGGCGCTTCGACACACACCTGGAGCATATTCGTGACATCATTGGTGTCAGGCCAGGCGCTTCAGGATTTGCGACATTGAATGCCTTGATGCTCGAGCATCGAACCCTGTTCATTGCGGATACCTTCGTCAATGAAGACCCGGACGCCGCACAGCTGGCCAGCATCGCCGTCATGGCCGCCGACGAAGTCAGGCGTTTCGGCCTGCCACCCAAGGTCGCCTTTCTCTCACACTCCATGTACGGATCATCCAACCGCAAGTCGGCGGTCAAAATGCGGCTGGCGCACGAGCTGTTTTGCCAACTGGCGCCGGATGTGGAATGCGATGGCGAACTGAATGGCGATGCGGCCTTGTCGGAAGACATGCGCCATGCAGCATTGATGGACACCAAGCTCCACGGCGAGGCCAACGTGTTGCTCTGCCCCAACCTGGACGCCGCCAACATTCTCTTCAATGTGCTCAAGGTAACGGGCGGACACGGCGTGACCGTGGGTCCCATCCTGCTGGGGGCGGCAGCATCTGCCCATGTGCTTACGCCGTCCGCCACGGTACGGCGCGTGGTCAACATGACAGCGCTGGCCGTAGCCAACGCAGCCCAAGGGGAAAAGCGCCCAGGCTAGGGGTTACTGGGGATGCCTCAGGACGCCTCACTGCAGATAATTGGCACAGTTATTGCGTAATAAATTCTCATCCAAACCGGATTTTTTTCATCCTCATCGGAGCCTTTCCATGACCAAACGTCTACTCCTGAAACTGACCGCAGCCTTGGCTATCACCTCGGGGCTGGGTGTTGCCCATGCCCAGAACACGCCCATCAAATTCCAGCTCGACTGGCGGTTTGAGGGCCCGGCAGCCTTGTTCCTGGCGCCTGCGGCCAAGGGCTACTTCAAGGACGCCAAACTGGACGTCACCATCGACGCCGGCAATGGCTCGGGTGGTACCGTGACGCGGGTCGCCTCCGGCACCTACGACATGGGATTTGCCGACCTGGCGGCGCTCATGGAGTTCCATGCCAACAACCCGGACTCACCCAACAAACCGGTGGCCATCATGATGGTCTACAACAACACGCCCGCCTCCGTCATGGTGCTCAAGAAGTCGGGCATCAAGACCCTGGCCGATCTGAGCGGCAAGAAGTTCGGCGCCCCCGTCTTTGATGCCGGCCGACGCGCTTTCCCGATTTTTTCAAAGGCCAACAACATCACCGGCGTGCAATGGACCGCCATGGATCCGCCCCTGCGTGAGACCATGCTCGCCCGCGGTGACGTCGATGCCATCACCGGCTTCACCTTCACTTCGTTGCTGAACCTGGAAGCCCGTGGCGTCAAGGCCGCCGATGTGGTGGTGTTTCCCTATGCTGACAATGGCGTCAAGCTTTACGGCAACGTGATCATTGCCACGCCGAAAATCCTCAAGGAAAATCCGGCGGCCGTCAAAGCGTTTCTGGCGGCGTTCACCAGGGGCGTCAAGGACGTCGTCGCCAAGCCCGAAGCCGCCATCGACTATGTGCGCCAGCGCGACGGCATCATCAACGTTGAGCTGGAAACGCGCCGCCTGAAACTCGCCATCGACACCGTGGTGAACAGCCCGGACGCCCGCGCCGAGGGATTTGGACAAGCCAAAGGACCACGCCTGACCTTGATGGCATCCCAGGTATCTGATGCCTTCAATACCAAAACCCGTGTCAACGCCGATGCGGTCTGGAATGGCTCTTTCCTGCCCAGCGCCGCCGAGCTCAACATCCTGCCAGGCAAGAAGTAAGCAGGCATGCAGGCCGCCGCTGAAACCTGCTTTGTTGACTTCCAGGATGTCTGGCTGGCTTACAACGAGCAATTACTCGCCCAAAATCACTTCGCCGTAGAGGCCATCGATCTCAAGGTGCATGAGGGTGAGTTCATTGCCATCGTGGGACCGTCCGGCTGTGGCAAGTCCACGTTCATGAAGCTGACCACCGGGCTGAAAATGCCATCCCGGGGTCGCATTCTGATCGACGAACAACCGGTCACCGGGCCCTTGAAGATTTCGGGAATGGCATTCCAGGCCCCTTCTTTGCTGCCCTGGCGTACGACGGTGGACAACGTGCTGTTGCCGCTGGAAATTGTGGAGCCCTACCGCAGCAACTTCAAGGCAAAGCGCAAAGAGTTTGAGGCGCGGGCCCGCGCGCTGCTGCAAAAAGTGGGGCTGGCGGGCTACGAGGACAAATTCCCGTGGCAGCTTTCGGGCGGCATGCAGCAGCGCGCCAGCATTTGCCGCGCGCTGATTCATGAGCCCAAAATGCTGCTGCTGGATGAGCCTTTTGGCGCGCTGGACGCCTTCACGCGCGAAGAGCTGTGGTGCATCCTGCGCGACCTGTGGACCGAGCAGAAGTTCAATGTGATTCTGGTCACGCATGACCTGCGGGAGTCGGTCTTTCTGGCGGATACCGTGTATGTCATGAGCAAAAGCCCGGGCCGCTTTGTGGTCAGAAAAGAAATCGAGCTGCCGCGTCCGCGCGACCTCGAAATCACCTACACCCGCGAGTTCACCGACATCGTGCACGAACTGCGTGGCCATATTGGCGCGGTTCGAAACACGGCCGCGCAAACGGCGAGCACCACACCATGAGCCGACACACTACCGAACGCTGGGCGCCCATTGTGCTGGCGCTCATTCTCTTGCTGCTGTGGCAGTCCGCGTGCATGGCATTCGCCATTCCCGAGTTCATTTTCCCCAGTCCCCTGGCCATCGGTCAGGCCATGGCGGAGTTTGCCGGACCCATTGCCGAGGCCGGCTGGAAGACCTTCTGGGTCACCATGGTCGGCTTTGGCATCTCGATTGTGGTGGGCGTGATGCTGGGCTTTCTGGTGGGGTCATCCCGTCTGGCCTACGCAGCGGTGTATCCGCTGCTGGTGGCGTTCAATGCAGTGCCCAAGGCTGCGCTGGTTCCGATCCTGATTGTCTGGTTCGGCATTGGCGTGGGGCCGGGCATCCTGACGGCTTTCCTGATTTCGTTTTTCCCGATCACGGTCAACATGGCCACCGGTCTGGCGACGCTGGAGCCCGAGCTTGAGGATGTGTTGCGGGTGCTGGGGGCCAAACGCTGGGATGTGCTGGTGAAGGTCGGGTTGCCGCGTTCCATGCCGTATTTTTTTGGCTCCCTCAAAATTGCCATCACGCTGGCTTTTGTCGGCACCGTGCTGGCGGAGATGACCGCTGGCGACTCGGGCATTGGCTATCTGATGCAGTCGGCGGGCTCGTCCCAGCGGCTGCCACTCGCCTTCGCGGGCCTGGTGGTGATCGGGGCCATGGCCATGGCCATGTACGAGTTGTTCAGCTTTATCGAGAAGAACACAACCGCCTGGGCACATCGCGGCTCCCAGGGCGAGTAGGTACCCTGCCGGCCGCGTCCATCCATGGCCTGGCACGCATCGCTCCAGCTTGACTATGCGTTGCGGGCCGGGCGCACGGTTGCCCAGTTTCGCCATGATGGGCCGCTTCGTGTGCTGCAAAGCCTGTACCCCGAGGGCGATGCTGTGTGCCATAGCGTGCTCGTGCATCCCCCCGGCGGTCTGGTGGGCGGTGACACGCTGGACCTCCGGATCACGGCAAGCGATGCTTCCCACGGCCTGATCACCACGCCAGGGGCCACGCGTTTCTACCGCTCCAGCGGCGAACCGGCGCTGCAACGCACGCACATCACATTGACTGAACAGGCACGCCTGGAATGGCTGCCCCTGGAAACCATCTGCTACAACAACTGCCTCGCCGAAAACCACCTCACACTGGACCTGGCACCGCAAGCGGAGTTCCTGGGTTGGGATGTCACGGCGCTCGGGCTGCCACACGCCCATCAGCCATTTGACCAGGGGAGCTTCCTGCAGCACATCGAAGTGCCCGGCGTCTGGCTGGAGCGCGGCCGCATCCAGGCCGATGACCATCGACTGATGAATGGCCCGCTGGGGCTGGCAGGGCACCGCTGCCTGGCCTCCATCTTCTTTGTAGCCGGCAGCAGGATCGAGAGGGCCCGGCGTCAGGGCGCGCTGGACCTGGCCCGGGCAGTGATCGAAGCCCATGACCTGCGCCACACGGCGGGCGCCACCAGCCCGGACGGACAGGTCATCGTGGTCAGGGTACTGGCCCCCATGGTGGAGCCCGCCATGGATCTGCTGCGCCGCGTATGGGCCGGCTGGCGTCAGCATTTATGGACTCTTTCGGCTGCCAGTCCCCGTATCTGGTCGACCTAGTGCTATTATTTTCATATCAGCACAACATGAGGTGATCAAATTTTCCATGCAGCATCTGTTGCTGCTCCGCAGACGGGGACGTTCTGATGGCATTGCCTGAAGACGACTTGTCGGCCTCGCAAGCGCTGGTCATAGACAGCAACCCGACCTCGCGCTCCATTCTGGTGTCCCAGTTGCGCGATTTCGGGATGGGCGTCATCGTCCAATGCGCGCGGCTGGCAGACGCCCGCCGCCAGCTCGAGTACCGGACCTTTGACGTTGTCCTGTGCGAGCAGCATTTTGCCGGTGAGTCCTCGTCGGGCCAGGATCTGCTGGACGATCTGCGTCGCAACCAGCTCCTGCCGTTTTCAACCGTCTTCATCATGGTGACGGCCGAGGCGACCTACGCCAAGGTGGCCGAGGCGGCCGAGTCGGCGCTGGACGGCTATTTGCTCAAACCGCACAAAGCCACCCAGTTGGGAGAGCGCCTGCGGCAGGCCCGCATCCGGAAAATCTCGCTACAGGAAATATTTGCCGCGATTGAAGCAGAAGACTTTGAGGCGGCTGCCGATCTGTGTCTTCACCGCTTTGAGACGAAGGGCCTGTTTTGGCTGTATGCCGCCCGCGTCGGTGCTGAACTGCTGCTGCGTGTCGGCAAATATGCAGAGGCCCATACGCTGTACGAAGCGGTCGTGGCTGCCAAAACCCTGCCGTGGGCCAAGCTGGGCGTGGCGCGCTCCTTGCTGGATTCCGGCCAGACCGCCGTGGCCGCCAGCACGCTGGAGAACCTGATCAGCGAAGACCCCAGCTACGCTGACGCCTACGACGTGATGGGACGCGCCCAGTTTGAACTCGGCAAATTTGACCAGGCCATGGCCACCTACAAGATGGCGGCCGAGCTCACGCCGGCATCCATCAGCCGCCTGCAGAATCTGGGCATGATGACCTACTACTCGGGCGACCGGCTAGAAGCCGAAAAAATACTCGACCGCACTGCACGGCTCGGGCTGGACTCGAAAATGTTCGACTGCCAGACACTGGTGCTGCTGGCATTCACGCGGCTGGAAAGCGGTGACCGCAAAGGCCTGCAGCGCTGCCGCGACGACTTCGTCCGCCTGATCGAAAAGAATCTGAAAAGCACGCGTCATCAGCGCCTCGCCGACATTGTGGATGCCCTGTCCGCGATTCAACAACACCAGTTTGCGCAGGCCCTAGACGCTGTGCGGGCCATGATCCGCTCCGTGAAAGCCGCCGACTTTGATTTCGAATCAGCCTCCAACCTCCTGGCCCTGATGGCGCAGCTGGCGAACAAGGCCATTCAGCTGGATGAGGTGGAGTCGGTTGTTGACACGCTGGGTATGCGCTTTTGTACCAGCCGGGCCATGTGTGAGCTCCTCGCCGGTGCAGCTGCCGTGCACGAGCCCTATGCGACCCGCATCCGGGCAGCCCACGCGCAGATTCTGAAAATCACCGAACATGCCATGTCCCTCAGCATGGGCGGCGATCCCCAGGCCGCCGTCAAAAACCTTGCCTTCCATGGCAACGCCACTCTCAATGGCAAGCTGATCGAGACCGCCCACCTGGTGCTGCATCGGTATGCCGGCAAGATTGCCGACGCACAAACCCTGGGCGCCATGGTGCAGGACCTGCGTACCCGCTTTTGCAGCATCAGCACCAAACCGGCCCTGGGTGAGCAAAAGCGCCAGGCGGGCGGGCTGACCCTGCGCACGGGCAGCGCGTCCGCCAAGGCATCGGTCGTCGCGTCCTGAAAATCGGCCAATCAAGACCCTGGGTGTTCATCGCCCTCAAATCGCCACCAGCTGCCGCACCCCGTCGGCTTCCATCTCCCGGCCCTGGCCACTGGCGCGCACGCAGCCGCGCTCCATCACCACGTAGTCATCGGCCAGCTCCTGCGCAAAATCGTAGTACTGCTCCACCAGCACAATGGCCATGTCGCCGCGATCCGCCAGCATGCGGATGACGCACCCGATGTCTTTGATGATGCTGGGCTGAATCCCCTCGGTGGGTTCGTCCAGCATCAGCAACTTGGGCGCAGCTGCCAGGGCGCGCGCAATCGCCAGCTGCTGTTGCTGCCCGCCCGACAGATCACCGCCGCGGCGATGCAGCATTTGCCTGAGCACTGGAAACAGGTCAAACAATTCGGGCGGTATCGGTGTGCCCGCGCTCTTGTAGGCCAGCCCCATGCGCAAATTTTCTTCCACCGTGAGTCGGGCGAAGATTTCACGGCCCTGCGGTACGAAGCCAATACCGGCTCGGGCGCGCTCATACGGCGTGGCGTTTTGAATCGGCTTGCCATCGAGCTCGATGCTGCCGGTCTTGATCGGCACCAGGCCCATCAGGCTCTTGAGCAACGTGGTTTTACCCACACCGTTGCGCCCCAGAATGACGGTGACGCGGCCCAGGCTGGCCTGCAGACTCACATCCCGCAGGATGTGCGAACCGCCGTAATATTGGTTGATGTTTTTGACGTTCAGCATGCTCACCATTACCTTCCCAGGTAGACCTCAATCACCCGCTCATCGGCCTGCACCTGCGCCAGCGTTCCCTGCGCCAACACCGCGCCCTCACACAGCACGGTGACGATGTCCGAGATGGTGTTGATGAAGCTCATGTCGTGCTCCACCACCATCAGCGAATGCTTGCCTTTGAGGCTGAGAAACAGCTCGGCCGTGCGCTCGGTCTCTTCGTCGGTCATGCCGGCCACCGGCTCGTCCAGCAGCAGCAGCTTGGGGTCCTGCATCAACAGCATGCCAATCTCAAGCCACTGTTTTTGCCCATGGCTCAAGTTGCCCGCCTGGGCGCTCACGCTGTCCGCCAGGTGAATGGTGTGCAGCACATCCAGCAGGCGGTCGCTCTGCGCGGAATCCAGCCGGAAGAACATCGATGCTGTCACCGACTTGTTGGTCTTGAGGGCCAACTCGAGATTCTCGAACACCGTCAGTTGCTCAAACACCGTGGGCTTCTGGAACTTGCGGCCGATGCCCAGCCCGGCGATTTCCGGTTCGGTGTAGCGCAGCAGGTCAATCGTGCTGCCAAAGTACACCCGGCCCTCATCCGGTCGCGTCTTGCCGGTGATGATGTCCATCATGGTGGTCTTGCCCGCGCCATTGGGCCCGATGATGCAGCGCAGCTCGCCCGGTGCAATGTCCAGCGACAGCTTGTTGATGGCCTTGAAACCATCAAAACTGACACTCACCTCTTCCAGGTAGAGGATGCGGCCATGGGTCACATCCACTTCGCCCGGCGTGTGCAGGCGGGAGAAGCCCGCGGCGCGTCCGCCGGACTCGGTCTGCCCCGTCCTGGCCGCCATGGCGGCCCGGTGCGCCTCGATCCGGCGGGCGCCCTGCTCCAGCAGATCAGGCGTCATTTCTTTCTCCTCAGCAGGCCGACCACACCGCTCGGCAGGAACAGGGTGACGCCAATGAACAGTGCGCCCAAAAAGTACAGCCAGAACTCGGGATAGGCCACCGTCAGCCAGCTCTTGGCCCCGTTGACGATGAAGGCGCCAACGATGGGGCCGATCAGGGTGGCGCGGCCGCCGACCGCGGCCCAGATGGCAATCTCGATCGAATTGGCCGGGCTCATCTCGCTCGGGTTGATGATGCCCACCTGCGGCACATACAGCGCACCGGCCACGCCGCACATCATGGCGGAGATAGTCCAGATGGTGAGCTTGTAGCCAATCGGGTTGTAGCCGCTGAACATGACACGGGTCTCCGCATCCCGCACCGCCTGCAGCACGCGGCCAAACTTGCTGCTCACCAGCCAACGCGCCAGCAAAAAGAAGCCCAGCAGCGCCACCCCCGTCATCACAAACAGCGTCATGCGCATGCCCGGCGTGGCAATCGGGATGCTCAAAATCCGCTTGAAATCAGTGAAGCCGTTGTTGCCGCCAAAGCCGGTCTCATTGCGAAAAAACAGCAGCATCGCGGCAAAAGTCATGGCCTGGGTGATGATGGAAAAGTACACCCCCTTGATGCGTGAGCGAAAGGCAAAGTAGCCAAACACAAAGGCCACCAGGCCCGGCACCGCCACCACCAGGAACAGCGTCGCAACAAAGCTGTCGCTGAAGGTCCAGTGCCAGGGCAGCTCCTTCCAGTCCAGAAACACCATGAAGTCCGGGAGATTGCTTTTGTAGTTGCCATCGGTGCCAATCTGGCGCATGAGGTACATGCCCATGGCGTAGCCACCCAGTGCAAAAAACACGCCGTGGCCCAGGCTCAGAATGCCGGTATAGCCCCAGATCAGGTCCATGGCCAGGGCACAGATGGCGTAGCACATGATCTTGCCGACCAGCCCCACAGCGTAGTCGCTCAGATGAAACAGGCTCTCTGCGGGCACGAGCAGGTTCAAGGCCGGCGCCACGGCGCACACCATGATCAGGGCGACGACAAAGGCACTCCAGCCTCTGCCGGACAGCACCGGGCTTTTGGAAGGGAGAACAAGGGTGCTCATGCTTCGGCGCTCCGGCCCTTCATGGCAAAGATGCCTTGCGGACGTTTTTGAATGAAGATGATGATGAACACCAGCACGGCAATCTTGGCCAGCACCGCACCCGCCCAGCCCTCCAGAAATTTGTTCAGCACCCCCAGGCCCATCGCGGCATACACCGTGCCCGCCAGCTGCCCCACGCCACCCAGCACCACCACCAGGAATGAGTCCACGATGTAGCCCTGCCCCAGGTCCGGCCCCACGTTGCCCACCTGACTCAAGGCGCAGCCCGCCAGCCCCGCAATGCCGGAGCCCAACGCAAAAGCGTAGGTGTCGATGCGGGCGGTGTTCACGCCCATGCACGCCGCAATCGGGCGGTTTTGCGTGACACCGCGCACGAACAGACCCAGCCGTGTGCGGCCGATCAGCCACGCCACCCCCAGCAGCACAAATACGGCGAAGCCGATGATCACCAGCCGGTTGTAGGGCAGCGACAAATTGCCCAGCACCTGCACGCCGCCGCTCATCCACGAGGGATTTTCCACCCCCACGTTTTGCGCGCCAAACAAAGTGCGCACCAGCTGCATCAGCATCAGGCTGATGCCCCAGGTGGCCAGCAGGGTCTCCAGCGGGCGGCCATACAGAAAGCGGATCACGCTGCGCTCCAGCGCAGCCCCCATCAGGGCCGACGCCATGAAGGCCACCGGTACCGAGGCCAGCAGATACCAGTCAAACGCGCCCGGCAGATATTTCTGGAACAGGCCCTGCACCACGTAGGTGGCGTAGGCGCCAATCATCATCAGCTCGCCATGCGCCATGTTGATCACGCCCATTAACCCGTAGGTGATGGCCAGGCCGAGCGCCACCAGCAGCAGGATGGACCCCAGGCTGATGCCGCTGAAGATCGCGCCCAGCCGGTCGCCCCAGGCCAGCGCGGTCTCCACCTTGTGCAGTGTGTTCTGCAACGCGGACTTGACGTCCGGCTCGGTCTCCAGTGCCAGCCGAGCCAGCAACACGGTTTTGGTGTTGGCCTGCGTGCTGCTGCTGAGCAATTTGGCGGCTTCCAGGCGTCTGGTTTTGTCGGTGCTGTTGAGCAGCGCCGCCGCCCGCACCAGGCCCAGTTGCTCCTTGATCTGCGGGTTTTGCTCCGCTGCAAACGCCTTCTCGATCAGCGGCAGCTTGGTTTCATCGGCATCGCTCTGCAACTGCTTGATGGCAGCAATGCGCGTCTTATCGTCTTTGGAAAACAGCCTGAGCGCGGCCAGCGCTGAATCCAGCTCGCCGCGCATGCGGTTGTTGTTCATCACGTCTTCGGCACCCTCAGGCACCACGGCTTCGGCGCCGCTCACGGGGTCAAAGCCCTTGCCGTCCTTCATGATGAACACTTGATCACCGGCCATTTTCACTGCGTCGTCGGTGAGGGCCTGCAAAAACGCAGCCGTTTTGTCGTCAGCCGTGACCATCGCTTTGTTCAAAGCCTCAACGCGTGCATCGGACTCGCCGGATGCAATGGCTCTTGCCTCTGTAGCCGTTATGGAATATGCATGACCAGCTATAAATAGCGTAGCAGCCATGAGGAAATATCGAATCAGCATAAATGGAACTACAACTCCTTGGCCAACTACAAAACGCGAAGAACGGAAGAAGCGTAGCGAGCGGTCCGAGGTGGGGCGAAGCCCCACTTCGGACTGCCAGGGTGCTTCTTACTTCTTCGCCGGCTCATCAGGCTTGGATGCATTGCCTTCGATGTAGGGCGACCAGGGCTTGGCTTTCACCGGGCCGGGTGTCTTCCACACCACGTTGAACTGGCCGTCGGCCTTGATCTCGCCGATAAACACCGACTTGTGCAGGTGATGGTTTTTCTCATCCATCTTGCTCACGATGCCGCTGGGCGCCTTGAAGGTCTGGCCCGCCATGGCGGCGATCACCTTGTCGACATCGGTGGACTTGGCTTTTTCAACCGCCTGCTTCCACATGTTGATGCCGATGTAAGTGGCTTCCATCGGGTCGTTGGTCAGCGCCTTGTCTTTGTGACCGGCAATGTTCTTGGCCTTGGCGTAGGCTGACCACTTCTTGATGAACTCGTCGTTGGTCGGATTCTTGATGGACTGGAAGTAGTTCCAGGCCGCCAGGTGGCCCACCAGCGGTTTGGTGTCCACGCCGCGCAACTCTTCTTCACCCACCGAGAACGCCACCACCGGCACGTCTTTAGCCTTCAGGCCCGCATTGCCCAGCTCCTTGTAGAACGGCACGTTGGAGTCCCCATTGATGGTGGACACCACGGCGGTCTTGCCACCGGCGGAAAACTTCTTGATGTCTGCCACGATGGTCTGGTAATCGGAGTGACCAAACGGGGTGTATTTCTCATCAATGTCGGTGTCTTTCACACCCTTGGATTTCAGGTAGGCGCGCAGAATCTTGTTGGTGGTGCGGGGGTAGACATAGTCGGTGCCCAGCAGCACCCAGCGCTTGGCCGCGCCGCCGTCCTTGCTCATCAGGTAGTCCACCGCAGGGATGGCCTGCTGGTTGGGTGCGGCACCGGTGTAGAACACGTTTTTGGACAGCTCTTCACCCTCATACTGGACGGGGTAGAACAGCAGGCCGTTGAGTTCTTCAACCACTGGCAAGACCGACTTGCGCGACACCGAGGTCCAGCAGCCAAAGATCACATCGACCTTGTCTTGCGTCAGCAGCTGCTTGGTTTTCTCGGCAAACAGGGGCCAGTTGGAGGCGGGGTCCACCACCACGGGCTCCAGCTTCTTGCCCAGCAAGCCACCTTTGGCATTGATCTCGTCAATCGCCATCAGCACGGTGTCTTTCAACACGGTTTCCGAAATGGCCATGGTGCCCGAGAGGCTGTGCAGAATGCCGACCTTGATGGTGTCGGCAGCAAACGCTGGCATGGCTGTCAAGCCAGACAGGGCGACGGCAGCAGTGAGTGCCTTGAGTGTGAAACGACGTTGCATGTGTGCTTCTCCGGTAGGTAAAAAAGAAACCATTTCGTTGCGCAGGGCCTGTGGGTAAGACAGGCTTTCGCGTAACGATGAGGTGACTTTAGGGAGAAGCGTGAAATTGGGAAATACGCCGAGTGGCGTACGGGGGCCGCTATCGCTTGAAGAATGCGCGCCAGGCTTCAGAACTACTCGGCGGGGACACATAGGGTTCGTGAACTTCCGATATGCAGCGTTTGCGGGTACTGGCAAATGCCCGCTATCTGGTCGCCCAATTTCATGATTTCAAGTGCCGTTCAGCCGACGTTCGCGGACTTCGGCAAAGCTGACCATACCGATCCGTCAGACTACTGAAATGCCAACTCGATACCGGCCATTGCCATTGCACCATACTGATACTCACAGGAGCCATGGCAAAGCACTACTTGGCCAACATCCAAGCCGCAGTTTTCTGAATAACGTCCCGCTCAAGTCCATTGAAACCATGGTACGCCATGGCCTCGCAAGGGTCACCACTGTTATGCCCCCCTTTAAAGGCAAGCAGATCTTTCCTAGGCGAATTGGACAACTTCTCCATGAGCGTCGGTAATTTTGAAAATTCGCACAGCTTGCAACCATCCTGTTCGTGATGCACAACGAGAACTGGAATTCGTATCTTTCCCAGCGGCATTGCAGGAACTGCTCGGCTACGGTCATCGGTGAGAATGGTTGAAGTCAAAACGATGCCATCCGGGCCATCGGCATCAGATAACTCCGTGGCGGCGTAAGCGACGGACTGAGTACCACGGCTGGTTCCCACCAGCCAGACAGGTGTTTGGGACTGCCCTCGCATCCATGCAATCACTGCCTTGATGTCTGATGCATGTTCGGCCATCTGGCGAAAGCCACCAAGATAAGGTGGATTCTGCCTGTCGGATGGGGCATCAATGACAGCAACCATGAATCCTTGTTCGGCGAACAGGTTGCGAGTGCGAACCAGGAAATTGCCATCGCCCCACTTGAACGATCCGTTGGGATATATCTGCAATCCACCGTGGCCGCCAGCAAACAAAATGACGCTTGCCTTTGGCGCTGCCGACGAAATCACAAGCATACGTTGAGTAACACCAGTCCTGGTGGAAATCTCCACTACCTTTTCCACAGCCTGTGCATTGGCTTGCAAGAGGAATGCAATCGCAATGGCTGCGATCCTTGGTTTGATGAGGTTTCGCATAGGTGTTCTCTGGACGTTCGACGTTTGGCCCGCGCGGACGAGACGCCATCTTCACAAGAAGCAAATAATGCGTGAATATTAATGGCTTGGAACGGTGTTTAACTGAGAATTATCAACCAGACTTCCGTAAGTTTTCGTTCGACAAGGTGCCGTAAGAATTAACATAGGCGCGGGTAGATGGCACTTAGCAGTCACTGGGGACTGACACATTTGGTCGTCGGATCTGCAGCGGGTCCAGTCGTTCACGACAGGCAGCTTTCCGGCTGCCCAGTTCGACTCCAGTCAGAAGCCGTTTGCGGCGACCCGCAAGGTGCCCAAAAACGATACAGATCATTGAGCAAAGCGGTTGGTGGGTATTCCAGTCGATCGTGACCGGCCATTCCGATTCCGGTTTGTCGGTCGGCAAGAGTTCCACCGGTACTCAGTCCGTCCCCCTTGTTGGCAAATGGCTGCAAGTCTGGTTGGCCCAAAGCCCGGGAGAACATGTTCGGTACACCCCAGCGTCACAAGCGATGAAACCTGGCTTACCCGTGCACGTTGTGGAAACCTGACCACAACTCGTTGAGGTCGGAGAAATGCCATCTTCCCGGATCTTCCCGGCTTGCGATTCTGTCCCTACAACTTGACAAGGAAAGGTCAATGATCTCAGGCAGAATGCGCATGTCCGTCCTGGTGGAAAAGAACACTTTGACGCGCGGAACGGTCAGTGATTTGACAGTCTGCTCCATCACCACGCCGATGCGCCCCGAATTCAGGCGCACGAGCGAACCCACCGGGTAGATGCCCATGGCCTTGACGAAGGCCTGAAACACCTTGGGGTCAAAATGGCCCTTGGTCCACTCGGCCATTCTCCGCAAGGACTCAGCCGGGTCCCAGCCCGACTTGTACGGCCGGTCGGAGGTGATGGCGTCATAGACATCACACACCGCACCCATGCGGGCCCACAGACTGATCTGATCACCTTTGAGCCCATCGGGATAACCGGAGCCATCCATCTTTTCATGATGGTACAGGCAGACCTCAATAGCGGCCGGGTCCACATTGACGCCCCCCAGAAGCATCTTGTGCCCTTCGACCGGGTGGCTCTTGATGATGCGGAACTCGGCATCGGTGAGTTTGCCTGGCTTGTTGAGCACGTCCATCGGCATCACGGCTTTGCCCAAGTCATGGAGCAGCCCAGCCAGACCGGCCGCGCGTGTCTGAGTCTCATCGAGACCGAGTTGCTTGGCCAAGGCCACCATCATGGCGCACACCGCGACCGAGTGCAGGTAGGTGTAGTCGTCCGCCGTCTTGAGCCGGGCCAGACTGATAAGCGCGCTGGGGTTGCGCGACACTGAGTCGGCTATTTCCTCGACCAGTAACTTGGCATCGCCGACTTTCACGGTGTTGCCCATGCGTGCTTCTTCAAACATCGAGATCACGGCCTGTTTGGAGCGGCGACAGATAGTGGCAGCACGGTCCATTTCCTGTGCGGCGGAAACCGGCGCCACCTGACGCTGTTCATTGGCTATTGGCGTTAGCTCTTCTTCCACCCGGGTTTCGGACTCAAACTCGGACACGACAGCCTCGCCGCTGGCCACGTCGACACCTTTGTCGCAGTCAATCCAGACTTCCTTGATGCTGCTGTCCAAAATGGCCACGATATCCGCCTCATCGGTCAAGACAAAACTTGAGCGAAAAAATGGATGCTCCATCCAGGAGCCACAAAACTCTCTCAGGTGCATCCCGAGGGTGAGTTGATGAACACTGATTCGTTTCAGCATGTGGATTTGATCCGCTGCCCTTGACGTTCAAACCAAAGATTGCGGCTGTTCGATCATTTGTTGGTAGACCATGCTTTGCAGCATCATTTGGTCATTCGGCTGGAGATCAACAAACTCCAAACCAAAATGCGCCAACGAAGTTCCACTTTGCTTGATCGTCTCGTCGACGAGAACCGCACGCACAATGGCAACCAGCGACAAATTTGCCTCGATGTTGTGCAGCTTGAGGGGAAAAGTTAATCGAATGGAGTCGCCCGTCGCTGCTGTATTGCGTGGCCCATCAATCAAGGCTCCGTTGGCACTGAGATTGGAGATGACGCCCGTCAGATCGGTGCCACCTCCCTGTTCCGTACGGACTTTGACAATGATCTTGGTCTTGACCCGGGCCGCTTTGCGAATCACTGTTCCCTGTACTTCTTTGGGGAAGGAAACATGCAGGTAGCTGTAGGGCACCTTGCAAACCCTCTGAACGTCACAGGCAAAGCCGAAGGCGTTTTGGCTGGAAAAGACCCGCATGACGAGCTGGTCTCCCTCCATCAGTTGCAAACGCACACTGTTGACCGTTGCCGGCGTTGTGACCAACATGCTGAGGTCCTGCAAGTAACCGATCAGACGCACAAAACAGCGCTCGGCAGAAACTCTTTTGGGCGGTTGGGCCTGCAAACGATCAGCCACCTTGAGATTCATGGCTTCAAATGGGAAGCTGCTTTGGGACGCATTGGTGCTTGACTCGGGTGTTGCGGGGTCCTCGGCGAGAGTTTTAGCTGTGGTGTCAGTCTCAAAATCGCCTTGCTCAACCGAGTTGTTAGTCATTGTGTGTGATCGATACGTTAGAAGTGGCGGATGCATTGCGTCACTGCGATGGCAGTTAGGGGGGCAGCTTACTGAACCCCTCCAGGCTTGGGTATCCCCCAAATAGGGGATACCGGTTGCGCTCGTGATGGCCGTGTGGCGCAGACGTCCCAAGACGCCGGTGATGATTCGTTCCGACCAAGGAAGTCAGGTTGGAAGCGATGACTGGGCTGCTGCCGGTTTCATAAACACTTTTTTAGGGTGGTCTGTTCTTTGCACTTGAACGTCCGCAATGGAGAAGTGGCCTGAATGGCCGGTCTTGGTCGGGACTTGCCGGCCAGCTTGGTCCCCTTACCAGTCATCCGCTAGTCATGTTCGCCAGTCCGTTTATTAAGAACCGAATGACCGTCAATGCGAGTGCAAGTGATGTGCATCCGGCACATGCGGATGTTCATGACGCATTGGTTCGTGCCGATGCCAATGGCTGTGGTGCACCAAGGGTACGACATCGTGGGTATGCAGGTGGTGCCCATCCTCATGCGTATGGGCATGTTCGTGTTCGAGCTCTTCATGGTCGTGCTCGTGACCATGCGACTCAAATAAATGCAGCACAACGCCGACCAACATCAATACACCTCCTACGCCCAGCATCCAATTGCCAGAGCGGCTACCGAATGCGAACGCGCCCAGTGCCCCGATGAACGGCGCAAACGCAAACACGGAGCCTGTACGTCCTGCACCAAACTCCCGCTGGGCGAGCAAATACAGCCGCAAGCTCAGCCCATAACCGGTAGCGCCAATGACAAGCAGGGCACCCGCCGTAAGGAGTCCGGGCAATGGTTCGTCAAATAGAAAGGCAAGACCCACTGTCGCACATGCCCCCAAGCTGGATTTAACAAAAACAACCTGCCCCGGGTCGCGTTCCGCAACGCCACGCGACAGTGTGTTGTCTATCCCCCATGCGGCGGTGGCGACCAATACGGCCAACAGCCCCAACAGTTGGGTGTCTCCGGCAATACCTTGCTCCAAAACCAGTGCTACTCCACCAGCAAGCAGGAACAGCATGGCAGTTCCTACCCGTTTGTCCATGGTTTCGCCGTAGAGTCGCCAGGCAAGCACGGCCGTGAACAGTGCTTCCAGTGTGAGCATGAGTGAGGCGCTGGAGCCACTGGTGCGTTGCAGTCCCCAGGCCAGTGCCACTGGGCCGACTACCGCCCCAAAACCTGCCATGGCAACAATACGCGGCAGCTCTGAGCGGCGCAGGCTCGCCTCCCGCTCAGGGGGATGGCGCATCAAGAGCGAAACCACGGCCGCTCCTGCATACAGCAGTGCTGCGGTCGTGAAAGCGCCAAGCCCTTGCCCGAAATGCTGCACCAGCGGCGTGCTGAGCCCAAACAGCGCAGCTGCCAACAGTGCAAGTGAACCACCCCTGAGGGCAGGTGCAGACATTCGGATATCCAAGGCTTACTTTCCAGTGAAGTTGGCAGCGATGAAGTTGCCAGTCAGTGTGTAGAACATATAGAGGGTCTGCTTGGTGGCGTCTTTCTCAGCCGGGTTCTTGAAGGTGAGCTTCCATTCCTTCATGTTCTTACCTTCAACAGATTCGGCCTTGTCCAGTTTGACCGACTTCCATGAAGCGTCGATTTTGCCGTTGCTTGCCAATGAATCCTTGTAATCGCTGGCGCAGCCCGCGATAAGAGCTTGCTTTACAGGCGCATGACCGTGGAAGTGGCAGCCACCGCCAGCGCCCGCAAAAGCGGTAGGCGCTGCAAAACAGGATACGGTCAAAGCAGCGATAGATGCGAATTTTTTCATGATGATTTCCTTGGGGGTTAAGTAGGTGTGAAAGATTGAAGGGCCTCAAAGGGAGTTGCGGCTGGGGTCCAGCGTCTTGTCAATGTCCATGTCCTCATGGATGTGCTTGTGCTCTTGGACTGGGAAGCGGAAGCTGTCCGGGTTGGCATCATGTTGGTAGCCGTGCAGTTGCATGAAGAGCAAATACACCCCGGCATAAATCAAACCCAGGTTGGCGGCAAAACTGAAACGCTTGAAGGATGGACGATGGCGCCAGAACGCCAGCAAGCCAACCATCACCGTCAAAGCGGCAATCTGACCAATTTCCACGCCGACGTTGAAGCTCAGAATGCGCAACAGCATGCCGGTGCTGTCGTCACCCAAGGGCAACTGTTGCAGACGGGTAGACAGGCCAAAACCGTGCAGCAAGCCAAAGCCAAAGACAGCAGCCAACAGGTTGGGCGACTTCATGTCAAAGACACGCTGAAAGCCCCCGTTGTTGTCAAAGCCCTTATAAATCACACTGATGGCGATGATGGCGTCGACCAGGTAGTAGTTCCAGGTGATTTTGAAATAGGTCGCAAAAATCAGGGTGATGCAATGTCCCAGCGTAAAGACGGTGACGAACTTCGCCACGTCCTTGAAGCTGGTCAGGAAGAACACCACGCCAAACAGGAACAGCAAGTGGTCATAGCCGGTGAGCATGTGACTGGCACCCAGTCCGATGAAACGGACGTAACCACCATCGAGCATGCTTTGCCGGTCAGCCTCGGAAATTCCGTGAGCAAATGCCATGAGTGGCAAAGCCATGAGCAGCAGGGCCATGAATCGGCCAAAAATTAGTTTTTCCATCAATAGGGCAAACGTAAAGTTGTCGTGCAATAGCGCACGTGCAGCTCCCAGCTCAACACAGCCGGTAGCTCCGAAAGGGATTCAGATTGCGAAAGTCAGCAGCCCGCCATCAAGGGGGCCGGGTCTTTCATTACGCGTTTTGCATGGGTGGCCGCAGGGGGCCTTCAAGCGTGGGAGAGCGCCAAATGACGTGGCTGGCCTCAAGGGGCGACATGGACCGACCGTGCGCAAGCGAAGGCTGTAACGAGGTCAATAACCCGGCGGCATTGGTTCCAGAGTCTGCGTGCAGGTGCTGCACAAGGCCGTCATCGTCCATGTGCGACGCATGGTCTGCATGGTGGTGGTGATTGACATCTTGGCTGTGCACTGCCAGATGCTCCAGCTCGCCAGCCCGCTGTGCCACCGTCATCGAGCCGAGCATCGCCATTGACTGCCATAAGAGGACAGCCAGAAGGATGAATGCGCGAAGATTGCGTGACATGGGGCTGGATTTTAAGGGCATCTCCATGTTCGCAACTTGGTGGGGCTATCAACAATGACTGCGAAGACTGATCGCTCCTAGCTTTTAATGGACGGTAGCCGACTGACATCCCCCCGTTCTGAGTGACCGGTTTGGAGCGTGGATTCAACCGGTCATTCGCGAGACAAATCAGCCTGCCTGGAGCGGCCTGCTTGGCAGGCACATCAGTATCTGCGAGACTTTCAGGATGAAATTCAGTGAACTTGGTCTGGATCGCTGGTTGGCGGACAAAGCCAGCGAACTGTGTGGGCCCGATTTGTCCGTAGCCAGGGTCACCGCGGTTGACCGGGGGCGTTACCTGATCCGGGGTGAGGACGGCGAGGTGCCAGCCGAACTGACCGGCAAATTCCTCCACCTCGCCGAGTCCTCCGCCGAACTTCCATGCGTGGGCGATTGGGTGTGCGTGCACTACCGCGATGCCGGCGCGCAGGCCAGCATTCACCACCTGTTGCCACGCCGGTCCTTCCTCCGGCGCAAAGCCGCCGGCCGCGACGTCGAGTTCCAGATGATTGCGGCAAACATCGACGTGGCGTTCATCGTGCAGGCCTGCCACTTCGATTTCAATGTCCGACGGCTGGAGCGCTACCTCGTGATGGTCAGGGACGGCCATATCGAGCCCGTGGTGCTTCTGACGAAGACGGATCTGGTCAGTCCGGAAGAATTGGAGCGGTTGATCGGCCAGATCCGGCTCATGGGGATAGACGCGAAGATCGTCTGCGTCAGCAACGTGACGGGCGCGGGCGTCGATCAGGTTCGCGAGCTCATGGCGCCCGGCAAGACCTACTGCCTCCTCGGTTCGTCGGGCGTTGGCAAGACAACCCTCATCAACCGTCTGCTGGGTGGCGGCGCGCTCGAAACCCGCGAGGTCAGCCATACGGGTGAGGGGCGTCACACCACCACGCGGCGCCAGTTGATCGTGCTCGGGCATGGTGGCTTGTTGATAGACATGCCGGGCATGCGCGAACTGGGGATGCTTGGCGCTGGTGAGGGCATCAATGAGGCCTTTGCCGACATCAGCGCACTTGCAGGGAACTGCCGGTATCCCGACTGCAGTCATGGCCGCGAACCGGGTTGTGCGGTTCGTGCGGCGATCGAGCGGCGCGAACTGAGCGAAGAGCATTTGCAGAACTACCTGAAGCTGCGCAAGGAATCCGAATTCCACGACCTGTCCTACATCGATCGGCGCAAGAAGGACCGGGCATTTGGCCGGTTTGTCCACTCCTACAAAAAGCAAAAGGACGGGCCGGACCAGAACTAGACCGGCATGTGGAAACGGCGCACGGCTGCTTTCGGTGTTTTGTCACAATTCGGCCCGACTTGCCTTGTCGTTGAGGTATCTCATCGGTGCTTTGTCTTTTATATTTCAGGTAAATCGTTGGCTGAGAACATAAAAATGACCCAAGAAAATCAAAGTTTCAAACTGGTGAATGACGCGTTTCCCAATATCGGAAGATCCATTCTGCTGTTCTGGGGTCACCCTGACTTCCATGAATTCATGGAGGGCCTTCAGCAGGAAAAGGGAGGACGAACCAGAGCAGGGTTTCCGCCTGACGTCTTGAAGGCCCTGTTTGATCTGACTTCTGAACATGACGAAACGTTTCCGGAATTGGCTCCGCAAGCCACCGGTATTTGGGCATTGCGTAGCAAGGTAGGGGCATTTCAGGCACCTTGGTGACCATCGCGCGGCGCAGGTGAAATTGAGCAAATGCGCGCAAGCGTGTAGGCTCTGCTGTTCATGCAACTCCTCACTCGCCCCGCCAAACAAGTTCTCAAGCACCCCGGGGCATTCGCCCTGCGGACGCTGAAAGGTTTCCGCGCCAATCAGGGCCTGCTGCTGGCCGGGGCCGTCGCGTACTACGCCTTGCTGTCCATTGTGCCGATGCTCATCCTCACGGTGATTGCGCTGTCGCACTTTGTCGATCAGGCCGCACTGCTGCAGACCCTGGGCGGATCGCTCGAGTGGCTGGTACCCGGGCAGTCGAAGGCGCTCGTGGCCGAACTCGCCAACTTCCTGGTGCACCGCGATATTCTTGGCTGGGTGTTGCTGGGCAGCATGCTGTTCTTCAGCTCGCTCGCCTTCACGGTGCTGGAGAACGCAATGTCGGTGATCTTTCATCACCGTGTGGCCATACGGCGGCGCCACTTCCTGATTTCCGCTGTGATTCCCTATGCCTACATCCTGTCACTCGGGCTCGGTCTGCTGCTGGTGACGCTGGTGGCGGGCAGCCTGCAGGCAATGGGCCAGCAGCAGGTGGATTTTCTGTGGCGCAGCTGGTCGCTTGGTGGGCTGTCCGGCGTGCTGCTGTATCTGCTCGGCTTCGCGGGCGAGATCTTTGTGTTCACCTCCATTTACCTGGTGATGCCGGTCGGCCGGCTGTCGCTGCACCACGCACTGCTGGGCGCCATTGCAGCGGCGCTGCTGTGGGAGATCTCGCGCCATGCACTCGTGTGGTATTTCACGACGCTGTCCCAGATCGGCACCGTCTACGGCTCGCTGACCACCGCCATCGCGGTTCTCTTGAGTCTCGAGCTGGCGGCCACCCTGCTGTTGCTGGGCGCGCAGGTGATCTCCGAATACGAGCGCCTTGCGAGCGAGGGCCTTGAGGCGCCACCGCAGCCCTTCACAACCGACGCGCGATGAATTTGCCAGGCTTTTGAACAGAATTTATTCGCTACAAAATCAATAGCTGCTTACGCTTATTGGACGCGGGCTAGCGGCCTAAAACACTCTTAACGCCCGGCCTGGTCGCCCCACAGTTGTTTCAGCCGCGCATCCCGGCCGCAACTGGTGCGGTAGTACTTGTAGCGAATCGGGTTCTTCTGGTAATAGTCCTGGTGGTATTCCTCGGCGGGGTAGAAGGCGCTTGCCAGCGTGATCTCGGTGACGATGGGTCCCTTGAACGGTTTGGACTTTTCCAGTGCGGCGCGCGAGGCCTGGGCAATCTTCAGTTGCTCGGCGTTTTGCGCATAGATGGCGGTGCGGTAGGGTGAGCCGATGTCACAGAACTGCTGGTCTTTGACGGTCGGGTCGATGGTGTGCCAGAAATAATCCACCAATCGCTGGTAACTGACTTTGGCCGGTTCATACACGACCTCGACCGCCTCCGCGTGGCCGGTGATGTCGCTTGAGACCTGCTCATAGCTGGGGTTGGCTGTGCGCCCGCCTGTGTAGCCTGAGGTAGTGGAGATGACGCCGGGGATCTTGTCAAAGTCAGACTCCACACACCAGAAGCAGCCACCCGCAAAAATGGCCTTGGCCGTCGCCGTGGGCGCAGCCCCCGTCGGTGTGGTTTGCGCACGGACCTGCGCGCAGGTCAGCACCGCAAGAGCGAGTAGGGTCGCCAGGGCGAAAACGTTTGACCGTAGGTGTCGGAACATGGTGAGCCTCTATCGGGTGGGTAATATGCAGTTGGTCGCGCGAAGGCGAAAAACCTTTCATCAGCATAGCGACGAACACCTGTCCATGATCGTTGCAGTGGCTTCAACGCCACCGCGACGCCATGGCCCCAACTCAACAGCGAGACGACTTGAACAAATTAACCCTCGGCAAGGTCAATGACCACGTGTATCAGGTCCTGACGGACCAGGGCGCTCACGTGGGCAACCTGAAACTGATCAACGCAGTCTGGAAGTTCAAAGCGATTGGCTACGAGCCCAACGGCGAGGTCATCCCCGGCGGCGGGCCGCTGACGGACCGGCACAACACCACCTTCGACACCCTCGACGAGGCGGTGATTGCCGCCAGGCTGATGCCAGGCTGAGAGACTGTTGGCACGCCCGCGTTACCGCTACCTGTTGCCCTGGGGACCCCGTTGCTCATCTTTCTCGCGCCCGCTCCCCCGCCCCTGCTGCGGCGGCTGCCTGTGCTCCTGCCCGGCTGAGCCGCCTGGCGGTCTGCGCTGGGAAGGTACAGGGATCCGTTTTACGGCTTGTTCCTCATAGTGCTGGCGCACGACGGCGTCGCGCGGCTGGTAGCGGTAATTGCGGTCATGCAGCAGCGGCTGCTGTTCGGTGTGGGGGTAGCGATCGCCTGAATAGCCTCGCTGATAAATCGGCAACGGGGCGGGCGCCGGTACAGCCCGGCGGTCCCACCGGTCCCAGCCGCCTCGACGCTGCTCCCATTCCCTGCCCCAGTGCTCACCCCAGTGTGGCGGTGCATCCGGTTGCCAGCCGCGAAAGTACGGCGGCGGAACCCGGTAGTAGCGCACGGGGATTCGCAGGATAAAGAAGGGCACGTAGTTGGGGCCCACCAGGCCCCAGGGGCCGTTGTACCAGGAGCTCGCGTACCAGTTGTCACCGTGGTACACCCAATACATGCCGTCGTAGAAAAAGAAGTTCGCTTCCAGTCGTGGCGCGTAGTAGACCGGGTAGCCCGGTACCCGCACCAATTCCGGGTACACCGGCAGATTGAACCCGATGCTCACCCCAGGAAACCCGATGCCGATGCTCACCTGAGCGACGGCCGAAGTCGCCGAGCCCAACAGCATCAGAAACACAATGAGTAGGTAGCGCATTTTTGTCCTCCAAAAAACTGAACTTTTGCCAGACTACCCCTCTCTACCTGGCGACTCCTTGCGCAATCGCACATGGGGTGATCGGCGCATCGATGGATATGTTGATTCGTTATGGGCGGATTGGGTTAGACATTTACACAACGTCGCATTTCGACATCAATTTGATACATGTGCGCGCCATACTCTCGTTTAACCTGACAGTTCAAGCCCATGCAGGGCGCACCCGTCTCGCCCACTGCATGTGGCGGACCCCTCACACAGGAGAGAAGTGATATGAATCCCAACGATACGCCCAGGTCAGTTTCATCGAACAAATCGGGTTGCCAGGTCTCCGAAATCTCGATCGCGCAATTGGTGGGCCAGGTCTATGAATTCGCACCCCCCGCCGAGCGCAGCCGCCTGCTTGAGCATCTGCTCAAGCCACTGGGCGTGCTGTCCCTCGTCGCCGTGGCCAATGGCATCTTCGCGAGCATCCGGTTTCGCAGCGGGTGGCCGGACGTGCACGTTCGCATGGAGGATGCTCAAAACGTACAGGCCCGCGACGTGATCACCCTGGTCAACCATGTGCAGCAGGTCAGCGCCCACGCCGTCGATGGACTGGCCACTTTGCTTGCGGCTTCGCCGGCGATGGCGGGCTCGGCCGCCGCGGCGCTGCTGGTAACCGTGCTGCTGCAGCGCGCCCGAACCCGTCGCGCCGGTGACGGTGAGCTTGGCGATTCTGGCCCAGCGCGGGCCTGAGCGAGCCAGCTGGCAACAAAACGTCATGCCGGCGCCAATCGCCAGGCTTTGACGAAAAACCGCCAATTTCCCGCTAAGTTCGCCAGGACACAGACGGGCGCCACGCGGCCTGCTCCAATTGATTCACAACGCGTGCTGATGCACCCTCTCAGAGGATGGGCAATGCGGTGGAGATCGACATGTATATCGGCGCCGGCACCCTCCTGATCATCATTCTTCTGGTTATTTTTCTACGCTAGAACACGCCCCACGAATCACCCCGTGCCCGCACGCCAGGGGCGCACGCAGGAGCAAGTTCATGTACAAAAATAGCCAGACCTTCAAATTGTCCGACGACGAGGCCAGCCGGTTCGCCGTGCGCCACCGGGAACTGCCACATTGGGCACTCGGGTCGTCCCTTGACCTGCGCGCACCGGTGTGGCCGGGGATTCTGGCGACGCTGGGCATCATCGCCCTGCTGCTGACCTTTCATCAGGTCGTGCTGGGGGCCGTGGAGCAAGGCGACCTGCGACGGCAAGTCAACGCCACGCATGTCGAAGCAACGTGGCGCTGCAACGCCTTGCAGGGCCTGCGCGCCAGCGACGCCTGCCTGACGCAGCTGAATTCGGCGGCGCCTGGCTACGCCACGCAGCAAGCCGCGAACATGCCACGGGCGCGCCGATCAAATCCCCAGTATGCGCTGACAGCGACCTCAGTTGACGATTGACAATTGAACCAGTAGCTCCCGGCGCCTATATTCGATCAGGGGCGGGCAGCAAGTCGCAGCCGGCGAAACGCTCAGCATCGATCAACAACCGGAGGAATTTACATGCTTAAGAACAAAGTTGCGCTCGTCACCGGCGCTTCGTCGGGCATCGGGCGCGCCGTCGCGCTGATCTGCGCTCGCGAAGGCGCCAGGGTGGTGGTGTCGGATATCCAGCAAAAAGGCGGGGAAGAAACCGTGGCACTGGTGCGCGCGCAGGGCGGCGATGCGATTTTTGTGGCGGCTGACGTTGGCAAGCCGGAGGACGCCGAGGCGTTGGTGGCGCGTGCCATGGCACATTACGGCCGGCTTGACGTGGCCTGCAACAATGCCGGCATCGGCGGCCCGCAGGCCCCCACGGCAGACTACCCGCTGGACGGCTGGGCGCAGGTGATCAACATCAACCTGTCGGGCGTGTTCTATGGCATGAAGTACCAGATTGCGGCCATGCTCAAGACGGGCGGCGGCTCCATCATCAACGTCGCCTCCATCCTGGGGGCGGTCGGCTTTGCCACGTCCCCGGCCTACACGGCCGCCAAGCACGGTGTGGTGGGTCTGACCCAGGCGGGCGCGCTGGAATACAGCGCGCAGGGCGTGCGCATCAACGCCGTCGGACCGGGCTTCATCCACACGCCGATGATCAGTGCACTCGAGCAGGATGCGGGCGCGAACGCGATGCTGGTGGCGGCCCACCCCATCGGCCGGCTGGGCCGCGCGGAAGAAGTGGCCGAACTGGTGGCCTGGCTTGCCTCGGATCGTGCTTCATTCGTCACCGGCGCCTACTACCCGATCGACGGCGGCTACCTGGCGCGCTAACTGCAGTTAGTTTGATTTCGCTACGGCGTTGCGCTGCTCTGATTGGGAATCCCATCGATGGGCGCCTCGTCCGTGCCTATCGTTGTGCGGGTAAATGACTCCACCTGCGCGCGGGTGCCCTCGGGATCGCGCAGCCAGTTGGCGTAAAAATCGAACGGGCAGGCGGCCACGCCCTTGTCGCCTTCACCCGAGTTGATCACACCCGTGTAGCCGCGGTGCAGCAGCTTGAAGAGATGGTTCTCGGACTGGCCATTGCGCCGGAAGTCGCGAATCAGGCTCTTGGACAGGGCCGCATACTGAATGCCCATCTCCTCCTCGCCGCACTCGCCCAGCGTCCGGCCGTCAAAGCCGATCAGGGCCGAGTGCCCGAAGTACGAATACACCCCGTCAAAGCCCGCCGCGTTGGCCACGGCCACATAGGTGTTGTTGGCAAAGGCCATGGCCTTGGAGATCAGGATTTGCTGCTCCTTGGCCGGGTACATGTAGCCCTGGCAGCGCACGATCAGCTCGGCGCCCTTCATCGCACAGTCACGCCAGATTTCCGGGTAGTTACCGTCATCGCAAATGATCAGGCTGACCTTCATGCCCTTGGGCCCGTCACTGACGTAGGTGCGGTCGCCCGGATACCAGCCTTCAATGGGCACCCAGGGCATTATTTTTCGGTACTTCTGCACAATCTCACCCTGGTCGTTCATCAGGATCAGCGTGTTGTAGGGCGCCTTGTGGGGGTGCTCTTCATGGCGCTCGCCGGTAAGCGAAAAGACGCCCCAGACCTTGGCCTTGCGGCAGGCGGCGGCAAAGATCTCCGTCTCGGCGCCCGGCACGGTGGCGGCGTTCTCATACATCTCTTTGGCGTCGTACATGATGCCGTGCGTGCTGTACTCGGGAAAGATCACCAGATCGAGTCCGGGCAGACCCTGCTTCATGCCTTCGACCATGCGGCCAATGTTGCGCGCATTCTCCAGTACCTCGGCCTGGCTGTGCAGCCGGGGCATTTTGTAGTTGACCACCGCCACGCCGACGGTGTCCTTGCTGCTTGATATATCGCCGTGAATCATATTGACCTCATTCGTTGATGCGACCTCGCGGTCAGTGACTGATCATCCAGGGGCGCTTGCCCGGGAAGGCCTTGTTGCCGTTGGGGGCCGTTACCGTGGCCCCGCGCTTGCCGGTCGAACAGCAACCGCAACCGGCCGGGTGTTTGAGCCGCGCATAGTCGCCGGAGCGTTTGGGCTCGTGTCGGGCACGCTCGTTGGCATCCATGGCACGGCGCGTGCCACCCTCCATCAGGGCCAGGTGGGGAGCGCTGGCAAACACGCGCGGTGCAGCACCGCCACACTCGGGGCAGACAGCCGCCTCGTTGCGTGCGGCCAGCGTGCGAAACGCGTCGAAGCCCCCGCACTGGGGGCAGGCGTAGTCATAGGTGGGCATGGGGCTGGCCTCGTGTTGTGTCAGATCAGGTCGTGCGACAGCGGCATGTCGACCTTGCCGTCGATGTGCTTGATGGGCCCCAGCGCATTCGGGTTGATGTCGAAGTCGAAGATCTGCGTCGGCAGCCACAGCGTGGCGCAGGCATTGGGCACGTCGACCACGCCGCTGATGTGGCCCTGCACCGGCGCCGTGCCGAGGATGGAATAGGCCTGGGCGCCGGAATAGCCGAACTTCTTCAGGTACTCGATGGCGTTCAGGCAGGCCTGGCGGTAGGCCACGTTGACGTCCAGGTAGTACTGCTTGCCGGTCTCGTCGACCGAGATGCCTTCGAAGATCAGGTAGTCGTTGTAGGCCGGCGTGATGACGCTGGGCTTGAAGATGGGGTTCTTGATGCCGTACTTGGCCATGCCGCCCTTGATCAGGGTGACCTTCATGTGCACCCAGCCGGCCATCTCAATGGCGCCGCAAAAGGTGATCTCACCGTCGCCCTGGCTGAAGTGCAGGTCACCCACGGAGAGGCCGGCGCCATCTACATACACGGGGAAGAAAACCTTGGAACCGCGCGACAGATCCTTGATGTCGCAATTGCCACCGTGCTCGCGCGGTGGCACTGTGCGCGCGCCCTCGGCGGCGGCCTTGGCGCGGGCCTCGCCGGTCATCTTGCCCATGTGGGCGGTACCGGCAGACGGCGGGTTGGCCAGGCCAGGCACGCGGGTCGGATCACTGTCAATCAGGTTCTGCTCGCGCACATTCCACAGGTCCAGCATCGCCCGGTCAGGCAGGCAGCCGATCAGGCCCGGGTGGATCAAGCCGGCGAAGTTGACGCCGGGGATATGGCGTGAGCTGGTGAACATGCCCTTGAAGTCCCAGATCGATTTCTGGGCCTCAGGGAAATGTTCAGTCAGGAAACCGCCGCCGTTTTTCTTCGAGAAGAAACCATTGAAGCCCCACAGGCTGTCCTGCTTGGCGCCGATGTCGAGCAGGTCCACCACCAGCAGGTCGCCGGGCTCGGCCCCTTTGACGCCGACCGGGCCCGACAGGTAGTGCACTGTGCTCAGGTCGATGTCGCGCACGTCGTCGGCACTGTCGTTGTTCTTGATGAAGCCGCCCGTCCAGTCGAAGGTCTCCAGGATGAAGTCATCGCCGGGATTGACCCAGCAGGCCATCGGGATGTCCGGATGCCAGCGGTTGTGGATATTCTCGTTGTCGGTGGGCGATTTGCTCAGGTCAACTTTGATCAGGGTATCGGTCATGTCACTTCTCCTGGGTTAGGGCGGTTTCGGGATTTTTGATGCTTGCAACTACACGGACAGGTACTGCTTGATGCGCGCAACGTCGGTGTCGGCGCGGGCTGTCTCATGGACCAGCCTGCCGCCTTCTATGACGAAAAGACGGTCAGCCACTTCGAGCGCGAAGCTCAGAACCTGCTCACTCACAACAATCGTGATTTCGCGCAGCTTCCGGATTTCGTTGAGCGCCTTGGCGATGTCCTTGATGATGGAGGGCTGAATGCCCTCGGTCGGCTCGTCCAGCAGCAGTACCTTCGGATTGGTGACCAGCGCCCGGGCGATCGCCAGTTGCTGTTGTTGGCCGCCCGACAGATTGCCCCCCTTGCGCCGGCGCATGTCCCAGAGCACGGGGAACAGCGCATAGATCTCTTCGGGGATCACCCGGTGCCTGGCGTTCTCCAGCCCGGTCTGGATGTTTTCCTCCACCGTCAAGGTGGGAAAGATCATGCGGCCCTGCGGCACGTAGGCGATGCCCTTGGCCACGCGACGGAAGCTTTCGTCGTGGCTGATTTCCTGGCCGGCCACCGTGACGGAGCCACTGCGCGTGGGCAACACGCCCATGAGGCTTTTGAACAGCGTGGTCTTGCCCATGCCGTTGCGGCCCATGATGGCCACGGTTTCCTTGCTGGCGGCATCGAACGAGATTCCGTGCAGCGCCTCGCTTTGCCCATAGGCGACGAAAAGGTCTTTCACATTCAACATGGTTTGGCTCCTCAATGACCCAGGTAGACGTCGATGACCTTGGGGTCGTTCTGCACTTTGTCCATCGACCCTTCGGCGAGAATTTTTCCCTGGTGCATGACCGTCACCTTGTGGGCGATCTGCTTGACGAATTCCATGTCGTGCTCGATCACGATCACAGACCGGTTCCTGCAGATGCGCTGCAACAGCTCGGCGGTCAGCTCGCGCTCCCGGGCGCTCATGCCGGCAATGGGCTCGTCGAGCAGCAGCAGTTCCGGGTCCTGCATCAGCAGCATGCCGATTTCAAGCCACTGCTTCTGGCCATGACTCAGCAGCCCGGCCTCGGTGTCGAGTTTGTCGGCCAGGTGAATATCCTGAGCCACTGCTTTGACGCGGTCCTTCACCTCATCGGTGCACTTGAATGCCAGCGCCCCCATGACGGATCGGCCCTTGGGAAAAGACACCTCCAGGTTCTGGAAAACGCTCAGGTTCTCGTAGATCGAGGGCGTCTGGAACTTGCGGCCTATGCCCATGCGCACGCGCTGGAACTCGGCCATTTTGGTCAGCTCGGTGTTCTTGAACTTGATGCTGCCGGCCGCCGCCTTGGTCTTGCCGCAGATCAAATCCAGCAGGGTAGTTTTGCCCGCTCCGTTGGGGCCGATGATCACCCGCAACTCGTTCTTGTCGATGTAAAGCGTCAATGCATCGATGGCCTTGAAGCCGTCGAAGGAGACCGTCAGGTCCTCAACGGCGAGCGCGAAATCCGTATTGCTCATGGCTTGCTTTCTGGTTCAGGCTTGTTGGCCGCTGATGCCGGAGGGCAGCTTGGCGGTATCTTCCGTGCTGCTGGAGGCAGCCACTGCGCTTGAAGGCAAGCCGGCTTTGCCCAGGCGCCATCTGTTCCACCTGGGAACCACGTGATCCACCCACACACCGGCCAGTCCCATCGGGAAGGCCATGGTGACGCCAATGAACATGCCGGCCATCAAGAACAGCCACAGGTCCGGGAAGCTTTCCGAGAAATAGGTCTTGCCCGCGTTGACCAGCAGCGTGCCGTACACCGCGCCAACCAGGCTCATGCGCCCGCCGACCGCGGCGTAGATCACCATTTCGATCGACGGCACGATGCCGACAAAGCTGGGGGACATGAAGCCGACCTGCAAGGAAAACAGCGCACCACCAATGCCCGACAGCGCCGCAGCGAGGCAGAAGGTAAAGACGCGGAAGTTGGCCACGTCGTAGCCGGAGAAACGCACCCGGTCCTCCTTGTCGCGCATCGCCAGCAGCAGGGTGCCGGCCTTGCCGGTCTGGATCCAGCGGCACAACAGGATGCTGCCGATCAGCAGCGCGACGCAGAGGTAGTACAGGATGTACTTGGCCGAGTCGGTGCGCGTGTCCCATCCCAGCACGGTCTTCAGGTCGGTCATGCCGTTGACCCCGCCGGTATAGCCCTGCTGGCCGATGATCAACACGGTGACAATGAGCGCCACCGCCTGGGTGATGATGGCGAAATACACCCCGCCTACGCGGCGCTTGAACATCGCATAACTGATGATCCAGGCCAGCAACGAAGGCACCGCCACCACCGCGATCAGCGTCAGTGGCAGGCTCTTGAAGGGCAGCCAAAAAACCGGCAGCTCGGTCAACTGGTTCCAGTCCATGAAGTCTGGAATTCCTGGGGTGGACTGGATCTTGGTGGTGATCGGGTCACTGGCCTCCAGTTTCAGAAACATGGCCATCGCGTAGCCGCCCAGGCCAAAGAAAACGCCCTGCCCCAGGCTCAGCACGCCACCGTAACCCCACACCATCACCAGCCCGATGGCGACAAAGGCATAGGTGAGGTACTTGCCCACCAGATTCAGGCGGAAGATATCGAGCGCCAGCGGAAAAACCACGGCCAGCAACACGGTGAGCAGCAGCAGGCTGGCCAGCTGGTAGCGCTTGATCAGGTCTTTGAAGTCATTCATGGGGTAGTGCTCCGGGTAATTTTTCGGACGTTCAGCGCCGCACTTTGCTGGCAAAGAGTCCTTGCGGCCGGATCATCAGGATCAGTACCACCAGGGACAGCGTGATCACTTTGGCCATCGAGCCGGACAGGAAGAATTCGGTGATCGACTGGGTCTGGGCAATGCCAAAGGCCGACACCACGGTGCCCAGCAGGCTGGCCGCACCGCCAAAAGTGACCACCAGAAATGAATCGACGATGTAGAGCGAGCCGGAGGTCGGCCCGGTGGAGCCGATCGTGGTGAAGGCCGCACCGGCCATGCCGGCAATGCCGCAACCGATGGCAAAGGTCAGGCGGTCGGTTTTCTGGGTATTGATGCCGATGGCATTGGCCATCGTGCGGTTGCTCACCGTGGCGCGCACTCTGAGTCCCCAGCGGCTTTTGGCCAGGGCGATCAGGACGCCACATGTCACCACGGTGGTGAGGCCAAGCACGAACATGCCGTTGATCGGGATGTCCAGCCCCGGCGCAGGCGCCCAGGAGCCCAGCAGCCAGTCTGGCAGCGTAGGGCTTACCTCTTTGGGCCCGATGAAAGTCCGAAAGGCCTGCTGCATGGCCAGGCTGATACCCCAGGTCGCCAGCAAAGTGTCCAGTGGACGTTTGTAGAGATGGCGGATGAGCGCCCACTCGACCAGCCATCCCATTCCAAAAGAAAAGGCGAAGGCCAGCACGATGGCGACAGGAAAATACAGATCATGCATTTGCGGCGCGTACTTCTCGGCCAGCGTCGAGCCCAGAAAGATGGTGTAGGCGCCAATGGTCATGAACTCGCCATGCGCCATATTGATCACCCCCATCTGGCCAAAAATGATGGCCAGCCCCAGACCCATCAGCAGGAGCACCGCAAACAGGCTCAGACCTGCAAAGCCCTGCATCAGGCCGATGTTTAGCATCTCGGAAAAGTTCATGGCGTACTCGCTGTATCAGGCTGGCTATATCAGGCCGGTTGGGGCGGGCCCGGCGTACCGGGCCCGAAGGGATTACTGGTAGCCTTTGGGGAACGGATCGGGTTTGATCAGCGCGGGCGACTCGGCCACCACCTTGAACGTGCCGTCGAGTTGCCCCTGGGCAATACGCGATTTGCTCCACAGGTGATGGTTGGCGTCAAGCTTGACGTAGCCCTCGGGAGCGGTCTTCAGCTCGATGTTGCCGGTCTCCGAAGCTGACACCACCTTGTCGACGTCGAAGCTGCCGGCCTTCTCGACCGCCGCTTTCCACAGCCAGGGGCCCAGGTAGCCTGCCTGGGTCACGTCGCCGATCACGGCGTCCTTGCCGTACTTGGCCTTGAAGGCCGCGACGAATGCCTTGTTGTTGGGGTTGTCCAGCGACTGGAAGTACTTCATTGACGAGTAGAAGCCGGCAAAGTTCTCGCCGCCGACGCCGGTCATCTCGTCCTCGGTGACCGCCAGGGTCAGCAGCAGCTGCTTGTCGCCCGTGATGCCGGCGGCCTTCAGTGCCTTGTAGAAGGCCACGTTGGAGCCACCCACCACAGCGGTGAAGATGCAGTCAGGCTTTTGCAACTTGATCTTGTTCATCAGGGAGCCGAAATTGGTGCTGCCCAGCGGGTAATACTCTTCGCCGACGACCTTGCCCTTCTGGAAGTTTTCAATGTGCTTGCGGGCGATCTTCATCGACGTGCGCGGCCAGATGTAATCCGAGCCGATCAGGAAGAACGTCTTGGCCTTCTTCTCCTTCTGTGCCCAGTCCAGGCCGAAGAGGATCTGCTGAGTGGCTTCCTGGCCCGTGTAGATCACGTTTTTGCTCTGCTCCAGGCCTTCGTAGAAGGTCGGGTAGTACAGCAGACCGTTCTCTTTTTCGAACACTGGCAACACGGCCTTGCGCGAGGCCGAGGTCCAGCAGCCAAACACGGCGGCCACGTGGTCGTTGACCAGCAACTTCTTGCTTTTCTCGGCAAAGGTGGGCCAGTCGGAGGCGCCGTCTTCCTTGATCACCTTGATCTTGCGACCCAGGATGCCGCCCATGGCGTTGATCTGGTCGATCGCCAGCTGCTCTGCCTGGATCGAGCCGGTCTCGGAGATCGCCATGGTGCCGGTGGATGAGTGCAGCTGACCCACGGTGACTTCGGTGTCGGTGACGGCCAGTTTGGTTGTATTGACCTTGGCCGTGGGGAATTGCTGGGCCTGCGCCCATTTGGGGAGCACTGCCAGCGGCAAGGCCGCGGCCATACCCTGCATCAGGCGGCGCCGGTTGTTCGAAGAGGGTGAATCGCGATGGTCGTTTGACATGGTGAGCTCCTGCGGTTGATGGAAAGGGTTGAAAGCTTGCGCTTGGTGAGATGAATCATCTTCACAAAGGCACTCCCATCCAATACGTCAATCAACGTAGACAGCGGTCGCGATTGGCCTGAGAAGTGGCCGGCACACTTCTTGCAAAAGCCTTCATCATTCGACGGAGTCCGTTTTGACCATTGCCACGCAGAAAATATTCCGTATCCGTCGCGAGTACAACGCCTGGGTCGCGGACGAATCGATCGAGGACTACGCGCTGCGCTACACGCCGCGCGGTTTTCGCAAATGGTCGGAATGGCGGGTGGGCAACACCGCCTTCGGCGCGGTGTCGTTTCTTGCGCTGGAGGCCATTGGCGGCGCCATCGCCCTGAACTATGGCTTCACCAATGCGCTGTGGGCCATCATCGTGGTGGGGTTGATCACCTTCCTCACCGGCCTGCCCATCACCTACTACGCCGCCCGCTACGGGGTCGACATGGACCTGCTGACGCGGGGTGCGGGCTTTGGCTACCTGGGCTCGACCATCACCTCGCTGATCTACGCCAGCTTCACTTTTATCTTCTTTGCGCTGGAGGCCGCCATCATGGCGCTGGCGCTGCAGATGTACCTCGATATCCCGATCGCCTGGTGTTACGTGATCAGTGCCTTGCTGATCGTCCCCATGGTGGTGCGCGGCATCACGCTGATTTCGAGGCTGCAGATGTGGACCCAGCCACTTTGGGGCGTGCTGCTGTTGTTGCCCTACCTCGCGGTCCTGTGGAAGAACCCGCAGGCGTTCTCCGATTTCACGGGCCTGGCCGGCCACACCTCGGGCAGCAGCGAATTCGATCCGCTCATGTTTGGTGCAGCGGCGACCGTCGCATTCTCCCTTGTGGTGCAGATCGGCGAACAGGTGGACTTCCTGCGCTTCCTGCCCGAAAAGACCCAGGCCAACCGCAAACGCTGGTGGACCGCCGTGCTGATGGCCGGACCGGGCTGGATCGTGCTGGGCATGCTCAAAATGCTGGGCGGCGCGTTCCTGGCCTTTCTGGTCCTGCAGCACGAGCTGCCGGTGGCCAGGGCGGTGGAACCCACGCAGATGTACCTGGCCGGATTTTCCTATGTGTTCACCGACCCGGCGTGGGTGCTGGCGGCCACGGTGCTGTTCGTGGTGCTGTCGCAGCTCAAGATCAACCTCACCAACGCGTACGCGGGGTCGCTGGCGTGGTCCAACTTCTTCGCACGGCTGACCCACAGCCACCCGGGCCGTGTCGTGTGGCTGGTGTTCAACGTGGCCATCGCCCTGCTGCTGATGACGCTGGGGGTTTTCTCCGCGCTGGAAAAAGTGCTGGGGCTCTATGCCAATGTGGCCATTGCGTGGGTCGGCGCGCTGGTGGCCGACCTGGTCATCAACAAACCCCTGGGTCTCAGTCCGCCGGGCATCGAGTTCAAGCGGGCCCATCTCTACGACATCAACCCGGTCGGCCTGGGCTCGATGCTGCTGGCGGCCGCCGTCGCCGTGGTCGCCTACACCGGCCTCATGGGCCCGCAGGCCGAGGCCTTTTCACCGTTCATTGCGCTCGCCACCTCCATGGTTCTGTCACCGCTGCTGGCATGGTTCACCAAGGGGCGTTACTACATCGCCCGTCAGCCGCAGGCGATGGGTGTACCGGGTCAAATGGTGCGTTGCCATGTGTGTGAGAACGCCTTCGAGGCAGAAGACATGGCCAGCTGCCCGGCCTACGGCGCCCCCATCTGCTCCCTGTGCTGCACGCTGGAGTCACGCTGCCACGACCGCTGCAAAACCCGATCGCGCGCGGCCGAGCAGGCTGAACAGTTCCTCAGCACCCTGCTACCCAGCGCCTTGTCGAGCCGGGTGAACTTTCGGGTCGGCCACTACATCGTCGTGACGCTGTCACTGTGTGCCCTGCTCGCCACGGTCATGGGCATGGTGTACACGCAGGAGACGGCCCTGCCGCTTGCCGCCGATCCGGTCGCCCTGTTGCGGTCTGCCTTCGTGAAGGTGTTTGCCATGCTGCTGCTGATCGTGGCGGTCTGCAGCTGGTGGGTGGTTTTGGGCAGCGAAAGCCGACGCATGGCGCAGGACGAGTCCAACCGCCAGAACCAGCTGCTCTCGCGCGAGATTGAGGCGCATCAGCGCACCGATGCAGCCCTGCAGGCCGCCAAGGAACTTGCCGAGTCTGCCAATCAGGCCAAGACACGCTATGTGGCAGGCATGACACACGAGTTGCGAACACCACTCAACAGCATCCTGGGGTACTCGCAAATCCTGCTCAAAAGCGAAGTGCTGGCCAACACCTCTCGCGAAGCCGTGCAAACCATTCATCGCAGCGGTGAACACCTGCTGGCGCTGGTTGACGGACTGCTGGACCTGGCCCGCATCGAGGCGGGTCGGCTGCGGCTGGAGCCGACGCCGCTGCCCCTGCCCGACTTTCTGGACGAGTTGGTGAGCATGGTGCGGCCACAGGCCGAGGCCAAGGACGTGGACTTCACCTACACCCACAGTGGGCGCATGCCAGCCTGGGTGCAGGCGGATGCCAAGCGTCTGCGCCAGATCATCATCAACCTGTTGAGCAATGCCGTTCGCTTTACGGATTCGGGAACCGTGACCCTTCACGTGGATTGCCGCAGTGATGTGATCCGGTTTGACGTGGTGGACACCGGCATCGGCATCGCCCCACAGGATCAGCAGCGCATTTTCCTGCCCTTTGAACGCGGCGCTGCCGGGCGGCGCCGGGGTGAACCGGGCACCGGGCTGGGTCTGACGATCACGGCCTTGCTCACCTCGCTGATGGGAGGGGACCTGTCATTGCAGAGCGAACCCGGCAAGGGCAGCACCTTCAGCGTCCGGCTGTACCTGCGGGAAATCGATGACCCCGGCCCTCTGGCTGACCCGCCACACCAGATCGCTGGCTTCTTCGGCAAGCGCAGAACCTTGCTGGTGGTGGACGACCAGCCAGTGCAACGTCAGATGCTGGCTGGCATGCTCAGCCCTCTGGGCTTTGAAGTCCATGAGGCGGCCAGCGGCATGGAGTGCATCGACAGCCTGAAGGACAACCTGCCAGATGCGATCCTGCTCGACATCAGCATGGATGGCATGGATGGCTGGCAAACGGCGGTTCAAATTCGTGGCAAGGGGTATGACAGCGTGCCCATCATCGTGGTGTCGGCCAACGTATTCGAGAACCAGGCCTCACGGCTCAAAGCCGCAGGCTGCCAGGCGTTTGTGGGCAAGCCCGTGCTTGAGTCAGAGCTGATGGACGCCTTGCAGCGCCATATGGGGTTGGAATGGGTGACCGCAGACGTCCTGCCGCCAGTCCCGGCCTCAGCCGGTCCGACCGGCGAAAGACTCAAACTCCCGGAAGACGCCCGCGCCGAACTCATCCGGCTGGTGCGGCTTGGCCACGTCCATGGCCTGCTCCGCCTGCTTGACCGCTTTGTGGCGGAAGACCCCACGCTCGAAGCCCATTGCACCAGGTTGCGCGGCTTCGTCAGCCGTTGCGAGCTTGAATCCCTGCTGGACCTTTTGACCGAGGAAGAAGATGCCTGCGAATCCTGACCCGCAACGCCCGGTCGTGCTGGTGGTGGATGACACCCCCAGCAGCCTGGGCATGTTGTGCGATACGCTAGAGGGCGAGGGCTACACCGTGCTGGTGGCGCGGGATGGGGATGCTGCGCTGCAGCGCCTTGAACTGGTGGCGCCGGACGCCATCCTGCTCGATGCCGTCATGCCGGGTCTGTCGGGCTTTGACACCTGCCGGCTCATCAAGGCGAACCCGGTGCTGGCGCACATTCCCGTGATCTTCATGACCGGCCTGTCGGAGACGCCGCATGTGCTGGAGGGTTTTGCCTGCGGCGGTGTCGACTATGTGGTCAAACCCTTGCGCGCACAGGAGGTGGTGGCCCGCCTGCACACCCATACCCGCAATGCCCGCATGACCCGGCTGGCCCGCGAGGCCGTTGATGTGGCCGGCTTCGGGGTGGTTCTGGTGGACGCGCGGGGACGCATCGCCTGGCGCTCGCCACAGGCGGCCCGGTGGCTTCAGACCTCGGACAGTGGTGCGGCCGACGGGCGCCTGCCCGAGCCTGTGTACGCCGCCCTGGACGGCGATAGCGACCAGGTGCTATTGACACTGGCGGGCGTGCAGCTGTCGGTACGCAATATGGGACGGGTTGGCATTGGCGAGACCATGCTGCTGCTGGAACAGCGCAGCGCCAATGGAGGCGCCCCCTCCCGACTGGCCAATGCCGCCTTGACGCCACGCGAAACCGAAGTGCTGTCATGGCTGGCCAAGGGAAAAACCAACCGCGACATTGGCGACATCCTCGGCATGAGCCACCGAACGGTGAACAAACACCTGGAACACATTTTTGAGAAGCTCGGGGTCGAGACCCGCGCTGCTGCCGCGGCACTTGCCAGCGGGCACATGCTTTGAGACAGCGACTAGCCCACCAGCACGAAGTCAATGAACCCGCGCTCCACGTTGGTCCCCACCAGCTTGACGCTGACTTTGTCGCCGACTTTCAGACCACCGTCGCCTTCCACCAGTTTGCCGTCGGCGGGCGGTGAAAAAATCCGGACCCAGACGCCGTCGTCGGTGCTGCCATTGACAACGCCGTCAAAGCGCTGGCCCAGGCGGGATTCGAGCAGCAGCGCCGCCTCGGACTTGCGCATGCGCCGCTCCACTTTCTGGGCGGAGTCTTCCTGGCGGGTGCAGTGCATGGCCAGTTCGACCAGCTCGGCATTCGAATACGGTTGCGGCTCATCGGCCAGCGCCGCCTTGAGCAGCCGCGAGGTGATCAGGTCGGGAAAGCGCCGGTTTGGCGCGGTGGAGTGCGTGTAGTCGCGCACGGCCAGGCCAAAGTGGCCAATCGGCGGTCCACCGGGCGTCTCCACCACATACTCGCCGGAACCCATGAGCCGGACGATGACCAGCGACAGGTCGGGAAAGCGCAGCGGGTCGGCCTTGGGGCGTTTGGCCAGAAAGGCTTCGAGTGCCTTGGAATCAGGGTCGGCCGGCAGGGTCTCACCGTACTCCTTGGCCACCGCCACGATGCGCAGCCAGCGCTCGGGCGAGCGCACCACGCGCCGCAACGAGGCGCCGCCCCGCCCCGCCAGATAACGTGCGGTGCAGCCGTTGGTGGCGATCATCACCTCCTCGATCAACTGACGCGCGCGGTTTTGCACCTGCTGGCGAATGTCGACCACCTCCTCACCCTCAAACACAGCGCGCGGCTGGAAAGTCTCCAGCTCCAGCGAACCCTCGGCATGGCGGCGCACCCGCAGTGTCTGGGCGATCAGGTCCTGGGTGCGCAGCTGCGCCTCCATGCCGGGCACGGCCGCCGCCGCCGCAGGCAGGGCGGCGTCGCCATCGATCCAGGCGCTCACGGCGTCATAGGCCAGCTTGGCCTTGTTGCGCACCCTGGCGCGGTACACGGTGGAGCCCGCCAGCGAGCCGTCGGCGTTGAAGACCATCTCGGTCACCAGCGCCAGCCGGTCCTCATTGAAATTGAGCGAGGTCAGGTCGGTGGACAGGCGCTCGGGCAGCATCGGGAAGATGCGGGCCGAGGTGTAGACGGACGTCGTGTTGATGAGGGCGTGCTCGTCAATCGGTGTGCCCTTCTTCACCAGCGCGTCCACATCGGCAATGGCCACCCACAGCCTGACCTTGCCCTGCGCCAGCACCTCGCTGACGGTGAGCTGGTCCAGATCGAGCGAGTCATCGTTGTCGAGGGAACACCAGAGCAGATGGGTGAGATCGCGTATGGCCGGGTCAGCCTCGTTGCCGGGGCCGGTGATGGCAGCCACTTGATGCTCGACACGGGAGGAAAACTCGGGTTCGAGGCCGCGCTCCGCCATGGCGCGGGTGGCAATGCGAACTAGGTCGGAGCGGTGATGGAGGTGTTTGTCGTGCATGAGGGCAATATACCGCGGCGGGCCATGGCCCTCGCCCGCGCGACCCCCCAAACGCCCCGGCCGCCGGTCAGCGGCCGGTGAACAGATGCGAGAGCTCGCGGTTCATCAGGTCAGCGTCCCCGCTGTTCAACTCAAGGAGCCGGCGCAGCCGCGTCAGGCTGGTCACATCGATGTCCTGGCATTCGATGCCGACGTGCTGGTTGTCCAGATGGACGATCTTTCCCGCCATCACGATCCCCTCGCCGCCATCGGTCAGGGGCAGCACCAGGCGGCATTCTTCCTGCAATACGAGCGGCTGTGGCGTGTCAGTCTGCACCAGCGCGCCCTTGAGCGCGATGTCGATCAGGTGGACGTTGATGGTCCGGTCATGCAGGTGCAGCAACACCTCGGCATGAAACGGTATGCGAGAGTAATGACGAAGGCCTTTGATCGTTGTTGTCTTCATGGTGGGTCCCCGAAAACGCTGGTGCGCTGGTGAGTCAGGGGCAAGGTTACGGGGCTTTGCCGCAAAGCGCAATACCGTCCAGCATTCGCTATGCATTTGATAGCTACTAACGCTTATGACACGGGGGCCAGAGGCCAAAACCGCTATATAGATCGAGTCAAGCGCGCCAACCATCCGCACCGCCATTGTGGCGGCGTTTGACGGTCATCAATGCCCATGGCGGCGCCGCCCCTAGCATGGATGGCGCCAGTGATCGGCAGGCGAAGTCCGCCCCGCCGTGTTGACTTGCTGGCGGTATTGAGAGGCACCCATGACAACCTATGCGATGAGCCCTGCCGACGCGGCTTGGTACCACATGGACGGGCCAGCGAATCTGGCCATCGTGACAGGCGTCCTGCTGACGAAGGACCCACTCGACTTCGACCGGGTGCGCGCGGTCTACCAGGAGCGGCTGCTTGGCTTCGATCGCTTCCGCCAGCGCGTGGTTGAGGCCGGTTTCCCCCTGGCGACACCGCACTGGGAGGACATGGCGCACTTTGACATCGACCAGCACCTGCACCACATTGCCCTGGCCGCACCCTACGACCAGGCGGCTTTGCGGGCGCTGATCAGCGACATCGCAAGCACGCCACTGGACCTCACGCAACCGCTATGGCAGGTGTATGTGGTCGACGATGTCGAGGGTGGCAGCGCCTTGATCATGCGTTACCACCACTGCATTGCCGACGGGACGGCGATGATGACGGTGATCGGAAAGCTGTTCGACACGACGCCCGGCGCGCCGCTCCATCCGCATGGAACGACGGATGCCGCGCCGGCTGGCCAGCCCGCGGGCGACGGATTGCTGGCGCCGGCGCTCGACGCGATCGAACGCGCCGCCCACGACGCGATGGCGATGGCCAGCGCCACGGTCGATATCGTCACGCATCCACAGCAGGCAATCGACCAGGCGAAGCGGGTGCTGGGCGGTGCCGGCATGCTGCTGGGCGAGTTGCTGAAAACCTCCGATCCCCAGTCTCCCCTGAAAGGCGAATTCGGGCTTCGAAAGCACGTCGCCTGGTCCCGGCCCGTCGCGATCAAGGACGCCAAGGCCATTGGCGCGCAGCACGGCGCCAAGGTCAACGACGTGCTCGTGGCGGCCATGACGGGCGCCCTGCGCAGCTACCTGAAGGGCCGCGATGTCGACGTCGATCACACCACGCTTCGCGCCATGGTCCCGGTCGACGTGCGCCCGCCGGAGCGGGCTGGCGAACTGGGCAACGAGTTCGGGCTGGTGCTCCTTGATCTGGCAGTGGCCAGCGCCCGCCCGGCGCAGCGCCTGGCCAGGACCAAGGCCGGCATGGATGCGCTGAAACATTCGCCGGAACCGATCGCAACGCGCGTCCTGTTCGACATCCTGGGACGCGTGCCCAAAGCGCTGGAGGACCTCTCCAACGAACTCTACGGCAGCAAAGCCAGCCTCGTCATGACCAACGTCGCGGGGCCGCGCGAATTGCTTTACCTGGCGGGCGTGCCGATCGACCGCATGTTTTCCTGGGCACCCCATCCGGGCAAAGAGCTCGGCATGGCGATCAGCATCCTGAGCTACCGGGGGCTGGCCACCCTGACCGTGATCGGCGACGCGCACCTGGTGCCCGACCCCGAGACGATCACCGACCTGTTCAACCGCGAGTTCGAGACGATGCGCCGCGCGTTGAAGGCGGATACCGCGAAGGCGCCGGCCAGAAAGCGGGCCCCGCGGCATGCCCCACGCTAGCGCAACAGTTGGGCGTTCGCTCGGCAAACTGAGCCCGCCACGGCTGGGCCGTGTCATCGGGCGCGAGCGCCTGTTTGCCCGGATGGAACAGTATGCCGCGGCGCCAGGTATGTGGATCGCGGGACCGCCCGGCATCGGCAAGACCACGCTCGTCGCCACCTACCTCGAAGCGCGGGCCCTGCCCTGCCTGTGGTTGCAGCTCGACGCCGGCGATGCCGACCCTGCAACCTTCGTTCATTTCCTGCGTGCGGCGGCCGCACGGCACGTGCCGCAGCGCCAGTTGCGACTGCCCTTGCCCAGCGCAGACGACCTGCGCGATGTGCCGGGCTTCACGCGTCGCTGTTTCCGGCGCCTCGCCCTCTCGCTTGACCCGCCTTGGGTGCTGGTGCTGGACAACCTGCAAGAGATCGGTCCCGCGGCCCCGCTGCATTCCGGCATTGCCGCCGCGCTGACGGAATTGCCCGGGCAAACCCGCCTGATCGCCATCAGCCGCGAGCCACCGGGCCCCGCCTACGCGCGCGCGCTGGCGAGCCAGCAACTTGCGCTGATTGAGGCCGCAGCATTGCGCTTCAACGACCTGGAAACACGGCAACTTGTGCGATTGCACGACCGGGACTGGCAAGCCAGCGCACTGCGCCACGCGACCGACGGCTGGGCCGCGGCCATGATCCTGCTGCTCGCCGCGCGCAGCGAGCTGGACCCCGAAGCGGCGATGCACGGCGGTGCGGCGCGCGACCGACTGTTCGATTTTTTCGCCGGTGAGGTGATGCAAACGATGGCACCCCCGGACGGGCTGGCACTGATGCGCATCGCCTTCCTGCCCAGCGCCACCGCCGCCATGGCGGTAGCCATCAGCGGCGATCCACACGCCGCCGAACTGTTGGCCGATCTGGCCCGGCGCAGTCTGTTCACGGATCGTCGCGCGGGTCCGCCACCTGCCTATACCTTCCATGCACTGTTCAGCGCGTTCCTTCGTGCGCGGGCCGCGGACCGTCTGGATGCCGAGGCGCTGCGCTCACTGCGCGTGCAGGCGGCGCAGATTCTCGTCGAGCACGGCCAGGCCGATGCCGCCATGGCGCAACTGATCGAAGCCGCGGCGTGGGATGAAGCGCTGACGCTGCTGGTGGCACAGGCCGGGCACTTTGTCGCACAGGGGCGAACGGCCACGGTACGGGGCTGGATCCTGGCGCTGCCTGAAGCCGTGCGCGGCGGTGCGCAGGCATCGTACTGGCTCGGCTACTGTGCACTGGCCAGCGAACCGGCCGACGCGCTGCGCCACCTGGAGCGCGCGCACGCTGGCTTCACGGCGGCTGCGGATGCGCTTGGCTCGTTCTACACCGCCGCGGCGGCCGCCGACGCGATCATTTTCCTCGGCACCAACCTCGACGCACTGGCGCCGTGGATGCCACTGCTGGAGTCCTACGCGCCGGTGTACCTGGCGAGTCGGGATGTTGAGTCCGACCTGCGCGTGCTGCCCGGTCTGCTGGCCGCCTTTGTCCATCGGGAAACGGCCCATCCCCTGACGGCACCACTGGCCGATCTGGCCGAGCGCATGCTGGACCAGCCGCTGGCTGCCAGCCAGCGCATCCTACTCGGCTCGCTGGCCTACTACCTGCTGTGGACGGGCCAGACCGTGCGGCTCGATCGCATCATGATCAAGATCGACCGCATGTGCGCCGGGCAGGATGTGGCGCCCGCAACGCTGTTTCGCTGGTATGGCGTCGGGGTGCTCATCCGGTCGCTGCTCGGTCGCATCGACGAGGCCAGTGACTACGCGCGCCGAGCCCTCGCCCTGGCCAGCCCGGGAGCAGCACCGATGCGCGCCAAAGCCCACCTGCTGATGGTGCTGGCGGCCCTGGCGGCGCGCAACAGCGAACTGGCGCGCACGCATCTCCATGAAGCGGCCAGCGTCCTCCACGCAGACAACCCGATTGATGTGACCACCTACGAGTTCCAGCGCGGCCTGCTCATGATGCTCGATGGCGACTGGCGTGGCGCAGAGCAGCTCATGCGCGCGGCGGTCGCCAGCGGGCATACAAGCGGCTGGCCGCTGCGCGAACACATTGCGCTGCTGGGCCAGACGCTTGCCTGCACCCAGGTGGGTGCCTTCGCTGACGCCGAGGATGCACTGCGGGCCGTGCTGCTGCACCGCTTCCATTCGGTGTGCCGCTGGCACCAGTGGCTGGCGGCGCTGATCGAAGCGTACCTGGCGGAGCGGCAAGACGACCGGCCACGCTGCCTGGCTGCACTTGAACAAGCCTTCACTATCGGTCGGGCCTGCGGCTACGACTTCGGGCCGATGCCGTATTGCTGCGATGACATGATGCCCCGCCTGACCTCGCTCGCTCTCGATCACGGTATCGACCGGCCTTTTGCGCTGCAAATCGTGCGCCGCTACGCCCTTCCCGCACCCAGGGGCGCTGGCGAACATTGGCCCTGGCCGGTTCGCATCCGCACGCTCGGCCACTTCAGCGTCGAGCGCGATGGGGAGCCGGCAAAGTCCTCCCGCAAGGAGAGCCGCAAGCCACTTGATCTGCTGAAAATACTGATGTCCCTTGGCGGCGAGGCGGTACCGGTGACCCGCCTTTGCGCCGCCCTTTGGCCCGAGGCGCCGGGGGATGCGGCTCGCAATTCGTTTGACAACGCCTTGCATCGATTGCGCAAGTTGCTCGGCGGTGACCAGCGGGTGCAACTGCACTCTGGTGGTCTGAGCCTCGATGCCGCCACCTGCTGGACCGACGTGACGGCACTGACAACCTGTCTGACCCAACTGGACCGGCTTGCCAGTGACTGCGACTCGGCATCGCGGCTGGCGCTGCTGGAGCTGGCACTGACGCTCTACCAGGGCGAATACCTCGCCGGCGAAGACGAGCTGCCTGATGTGCTGGTGACGCGCCAACGGCTCCAGACCTGGTTCAGCCGCCAGGTGGGTGCGCAGGGGGCATGGCTGGAGGCGGAGGGACAGTTTGACGCGGCAGTGCGTCTTTACAGGCGCGTCATTGAGCAACAACCCCTGGCCGAGGCAATCTATCGCCGGCTGATCAGGTGCCTGCTCGAACTCGGGCAACGCGCCGAGGCGTACGAGGTCTATCGACGTTGCCGCCAGCAGTTGTCGATCGTTCTGGGCATCCGCACTGCCCCTGAAACCGATGCCCTGGTCGCGGCGCTGCGCAATCTCTAAGCCATTTCTAGGATCACGCTGTTTAGCCTCTGTCTGAGGGAGCGATGCAATCGGCACCGCGACAACACAGGGGAAATTCATGCGACATATCTCTAAACCTTCTTGCTCAATCAGGCTTGGCGCGGGACTGGTGCTTTGGGCGCCCATTCCCGCTTTGGGAGGTTTTTCATGAACCACCATCCTCCATCCCGGCGGGCGTTTCTTGGTGCATCCGGGGCCCTGGCCACAGTGCTCACCCTTGGCCTTCCTGACCTCGCCCAGGCGCAATCACCGATCGACCAGCTGCGTATCCTGTGCAGCGGGCCGGCCGGCAGCATTCCTGACATCGTGGCACGCCGCATCGCGGAGCAATTGACCAGTCACTACCCGCGGGGCGTTGTTGTTGACAACCGGCCAGGCGCCGCCGGGCAGATTGCCGTGACCGCCTTGAAGTCGGCCCCGGCCGACGGCGCAACCGTTCTTCTGGCCCAGGGAGCGATCGCAACCGTCTACCCGTATCTGTACGCCAAGCTGGCGTATGACCCATTTGTCGACCTGCAGCCGGTGTCGCTGGCAGCGGAAATGACGCTCGGGCTGGCGGTGGGACCTGCTGTGCCGGACAGCGTCATCACCGTCCGCGACCTGGCTGAATGGATGCGCCGCAACCCGAAGGCAGCCAACGTGGGCTCGCCCGGCACCGGCACCTTGCCGCACCTGCTCGAAGAGTTGCTGTTTCGGGAAGCCAACGTGCCATGGCAGCACGTCGTTTACGCCGGTGGCCCGCCAGCCATGGTCGACTTGCTGGGCGGACAGATCGCGGCGCTGGTGCTGCCCGAGGGGCTGTTGCGCCAGCATCGGGCGTCGGGCAGGCTGCGGGTGCTGGCCACCTCGGGTGCCCAGCGCAGCACCTATTTGCCCGATGTGGCAACGCTCGTCGAGCAGGGGTATCCCGACCTGGTGGTGCGCGAGTGGTTCTCTTTTTTCATGTCGGGGCGGGTGGCCGCCGCGACGGTAGACGGCGCGTCGCAGGCCCTGCGCGGCGCAATCGCGCGACCCGAACTGGCCGCGGCCTTTGCGGAGTCGGGGATGGTTGCCGCCTCCAGTACGCCGGCAACGCTGGCCGCGCGCATCGCGACCGAGCAGCGCTATTGGGCGCCGGTTATCCGTGCAACGGGCGTGAGGGCCGAGTGATGCGATCCCCCACAGTTGAAACCGGGCCCCAATCTGCCGCCCCGTCCAGCCCGGTCTGGGACAAGGGCGCAGACGGCTGGAACAAGCACGCAACGCTGATCCGCAGCTGGCTGCACGACGTGACGGCCGCCATGCTCGATGCCGCCGGCGTCGCACCCGGCTCGCGCGTGCTGGACATCGCCGCCGGCGCCGGCGACCAGACGCTGGATGTTGCGCGCCGCGTCGGGCCGCAGGGCTACGTGCTGGCGACCGACATCTCAGCACGCATGCTCGCCCTGGCGCAGGAGAACCTGCGTGCTGCCGGTTTGCAGCATGTGGAGACGCGGCTGGCCGATGCGCAGGCGCTGGGTCTCGCTGGGTCTGACTTCGATGCCGCCGTATGCCGGCTCGGATTGATGTTCTGCGCAAACCCGCTGGATGCGTTGAGCGGCACCCGCCAGGCCCTCAAGCCCGGGGGGCGGCTCGCTGCGGTGGTGTTCTCGCAGCCGCAGCACAATCCGTGCCTCGCCATCATGATGGCCACCGCGCTCCAGCATGCCGGCGTGCCGGCGAAACAGCCCTTCGAACCGGGCACGCTGCTCAGCCTGGGCAAGCCAGGTCTGCTGGCACAGCTGCTGGATGACGCCGGCTTCGTCAATATCGAGGTGCAGTCGGTGTCCGCCCCGTTTCGCGTGCCATCGAGTCAGCACTATGTTGATTTCGTGCGGGCATCCGGCTCGCCGGTTATGGCGATCCTGGCCTCGCTTCCCCTACAGGCACAGAAAGATGCATGGGACGACATGGTGCAGCGCTTGAATGTCTTCACAACGCCGGCGGGCTGGGTCGGACCGAACGAGCTGTTGCTGTGTGCCGCGGTAGCACCGGCCGTTGGGAGCGTCTGAAAACGTACCCCGGCCTGAAACATCCGTTTTTCTAGCTATTAAATAAATAGCATACTGCGCATATTTCACGGGGGCTGCAGGCCAAAATGCCGCTCCTCGGTGAAGCAGGGCACCTGGAGGCGACGAGGAAGCTAGCGACGCAGCCGGAGCCGCGAGCGCTCAATGAATCGATCGGTGATTTCCTGCACACGCCGTTGCACCACACGCTCGACGGCACTTCTGGCAATGGCATCGGGAAGCAGTCTCAACGCAAGCGGCTTCGGTATGCTGGCTGTAATCGCCACGTCATAGCTTGCCTGTGTCTGGGCGCCGGCGGATCGAAGCGCCAAGCGGCTGGAATACTCTCCCTGACCTGTCAGCGAACTCCAGCTGGCCCGTGACGCGGCAGGCGCAAGTCCGCGCCAGGGGGTCACAAGGAGAACATGGTCCACCTCATTGAACCGAGCCTGGATGTCGCTGTAGAGTTCGACCTGATAGACGCCGGCCACGGCGGCGCTGTACAGGACCCGGTATCGGTCGTTCGAATACAGCTCCGTCAGACGCAACTCCGGCAAGTCCTGCAACGTCCCGCGAAAATCCCGGAAATGCGCCACTGCCGCTGTCAGATCCGTCGGCAGGGTGAACTCGCGATGGGCCGCGACGGCAATGCTCAAAACAGGCTGTGACATGACCACTACATCGCGCTGAATGTCCGCTTCGAGCAGAACGCCTCGGAGGAGCTGCGCCTATTTACCATGCATCAGCCATGCTCTTGTGTGTCACCTTCTCTGGAGACAGGACCAAGGCCGGGCGCTCTTGCCCGTGCGATCAACACCAGGCCGAACACACCGGCGACACCGAGCCCCAGGTCCTGTGACACACCCAGAAGAAAGGCGGCCTGGACCCCTACAAAACTCCAAAGGACCGGAACAATCAACGGACTGCGCGGATACGGTGCAACCAAAAATGCGAGCAAGCCGATGGTGAATAGGGTGGTGGGACACGGAAGGCCAAATGTCGGCACGGCCGGGTACCGGTGTCCCGCGTAATAAGACCAGGCGGGATACAAGACGAGTGCGAACACGATGAGCAAGGCACCGACCCAAGAGCGGGCACTGGAGGTCCATCGGAAATCAAGCGTGCGACGAACAACGCCTTGCCAAAAAAAGATGCCGGCGCCTGCCAGCGATATCCCCGCGAAGGCATAGGCTAGCGGATTGATCGACGTGAAAAATGCGAGGTGGTACGCCAGACCAAGCCAGGCCCAAAGATAAGCAAGAATGGCGGACACGGCCACACCGGACCAGCGACGCGGGACGAGTACGAGGGCAATGGCCGCAAGGGCGAGCGCAAGCAGAACCACCTGGGCTGGCCACAGGGCTGTGTTGTATTCGCGAAAAACGCCGTAGAACTGGCCGATCGAAAATGGAAGCTGCACCGGTACTCCTGACGGCGCGCGGTTCCCTCAGCGCGTCAGATTGAGTGTACCCACCAGTTCCTCGCGATCGGGACTGTTTTGCGACGTCGTCACTTCCGTCGGCGGCAGCCATAGCTCGATCACGCCCGGGCGCGCCTGGAGCGAGCGCGGCAGGTCGCGCAGCCAGACCTGATCCACATCCCCGGGCAAAACCCATGGGGCGCCGATGTGGCGCAGGATGGCGCCGGCACAGTCCCGGCTAGCGGGGTCGTGCAGCACCAGCGTCGGTTTCGGCCAGGGCACCGGCCGCCGCTGCCGGCGCAGGTCGGCGCTGCGAATCACGTTCTCGACGGGCGCAACCAGCACAGGCGAGTCAGCCCCCGCCTGCAGGGACTGACGCAGCGCCGTCGCAGGCAGGCGCGACGCTTCATCGTAGATATGGATGTACAGCGTGGTGCGCCCCGCCTCGCGCAGGCACGGCTGCAGCGACGGCAGGGCGATGCTGCTCGTGCTGGCCTGCGGCCGGACCGGTACCAGCACAGGCGGTACCACCGGCACCGCAGGCGAGGGGCTGCCAGCCGCCACAGTGACATCTTGCGGACCCGGCATGGACCGTGTCCCGAACACCGGAAACCGACCCGCCGCCGCCAGCAACACCTTGCGACTGTCGCGGGCCTGCTCCCGCGGCGACGCGCCCGGGTGCCAGTAATTCAGCGCGGTGTTTTCGGTGGGCGGCTTCAGGACCAGCGCACACAGGCTGCTCTGGATCCGCTCATGCGCCGCCAGACACCCCGGGCTGGCCTCCACCTCCTGGATGCATTCGTCGGCGATCCGCCCCGCCAGGCGTTCCAGGCCGGCCTGTTCGAGCGGCCGCATGGTCGGACTGCCGCGCAGATCCAGCAGCAGGGAGGCCTGCGTGACCACGTGCTCCGGTATCTCCGGGCAGGACCCCTTGAAGGACTGCAGCCCCTTGGAAACGTCGGTGAACAGCTGGCGGGCCTCGGTTTGCTCGTCGGTGCGGTTGCGCTGCAACTGCTCCTGCACCTGCCACAACGAGAGCAGCAACGTACCGGATGCCCCGACGCCCAGCGTGGTGCCTATCGCCGTGGCGCGCGCACTGCGCCGCCACAGCGGTTCGGCCCGCGGCGCGTCGGCAACGTCCTTGCCTGAGCCCAGCCGGGCCGCCACGCGGATGCCGTGGCGCGCCGCACTGCGCCAGCCCGGCAACTGGGCCAGCCAGCTCTCGTGCATGGCCCGGCCAAAGTCCTCACCGAGCCGGTGGTAGCTCTCCCACTGGGCCTCGTCGAATGACTGGTCGCCGGTGGATTCGTGCGGGAAAGTGTCATGCTTTTGCGCATAGGCCAACAGGTCGACGTCGAGCGCGTCGTGCAGATTCGGCTTGATCACCAGCAGCGTGCCTTCGGGCCGGAATGACTGGCCCCCACCGCCATCGGCACCGCCCGGCCCCGGGCGCTCACGGTAGCGAATGCGCGCCAGCAGCACGCCGCGGCACGAATGGTTGTTGGCCATGTCTTCCGGCGACAGCACCGTGAGCTCGGTGCTGCCCAGCGTGAACAGGTTGGCCGCTTCTTCACGGCTGTAGAAATCAATCTCGGCCCCGAAGTCGATGCGTGCCTTGCGCACCAGGTTCTCGATGTCGCCAAACTCGTATTGCGCGTCGCAACTCGCGTCCGACAGGATGATGAAGCCAAGCTCGCGCTTGAGCAGCGCATAGACACCGCTGTTCTCGAAATGCCCGCCGTCCGACAGGTACCACCAGGGCCGCTCCACGCCAAAGAACGTGGCCGAGGCCTCGCTGGTCAGCATCATGGGCTTGGGTATGGCGCGCCATGCCAGGCGGCTCAGCCAGCGCAGCTGCACCCGCTCGCGCGGCGCCCGCATCCAGTGGCCCAGCCGCACCCCGAGAAAATACACCAGCAGGGACAGCCCGCGCGAGGTGTAGGCACCGGCGCCCGGCGAGGCCGCCGCCCCCGACACCGCGATCCAGCGCCCCAGCGTGCCGGCGTCGTGTTCGGGCTTGAGGGCAATGAACTCACGCGGACCAAGCTCGAAACCGCGCCAGCTGGCCGTGACAGCCGTGCCCTTGCGGTCGGCGTTGTACAGGCCGCTTTTGTCGTCGCGCGTCTGGTTCAGGCAGGTATTGACGAGGTGAATCGGGCCGCCTTCGAGCTCGGGCCGGTAGTTGCGCAGGCGGGTGTCGTCGCCTTCCACCACCCGCGTGACGTCGGCGCGGTTGCCCACCGCGTCATCATCCAGACAGCGTTGGCGGTTGCCCACGGCCAGATACGCGCGGGTCAGGCGGGCGCGATAGAAGCTGTGCAGCGAAGACGTGTTGGCCATTTGCGAATTGCCGGCGGTCAGCACCACCCAGGTGAGCCACGCCGCCGCCAGCAAACCGGCCCGCATCCAGGCCGGCACGCTGCGCAGGGCGCTGAACGTCTCGGGCGCAAAGATGAACCATTGCAGCACCACCAGCCAGGCCGTGACCAGCACCAGCAGTCCCAGCAGGCTGCCAAAGTTGAGCAGCCGTGGCAACCAGTCGTGCGCCCGGCTGCGCGATTCCGCGGCAATCTTCTGCAGCGGCTGCATCAGCGTACGCAGCACCACCAAAGCGATGCCGCCCACGCCTACCCCGCCCCACAGCCACTGGTTGCCGGTCTGGAATTCCTCCAGCACCCACCAGCTGAGCCGGTCCAGCGCACCGAGTCCGGCCAGCGCCAAGGCGCCCAGCAGAACCACGCGCAGCGCCCGCGTCAGCCAGTTGCGCAGGCGCGCCACCTTCAGCGCGTGGGGCGCCCGGCTGGCGGCCATCCAGCCCATCACGGCCAGTTGCCCCATTACCAGCGAGACCAGCGCCAGCACACCGGCGCTCGGCCAGTTCAGGCTGTGGCGCACCGGATCGATCGCACCATCGGGCTGCAGCGCCCGCAGCAGCAGGTAGGCGCCCGCCGCCGCCACCGACACGAACAGGGCATCACGCCAACCTGGCGCCAAAGCGGTCGTCGCCGGATTGGAGGCATCGCGGGCCGCCCAGTACCCGGCAATCAGCCCTGGCGCAAGGGCCGCCCAGAACGCCAGCGACAAGGCCCACCACGCCGTATGCCAGCGTTCCCAGCCCTGCGGGTCAAGCACCTGAACACTGTGTTGCCACAGATGGGGCACCACCACCACCAGCCCCAGCAGGATGCAGGCAAACATGAACTCGGTATGAATGGCGACCCAGGCGCGCAGGTAGGTCACCACCGCAATGCCGACGTCGCGCGAGCCGGCAGGGCTGAGGTAGCGCCCATTGCGGCGCAGCCACTCCAGCACCGGCGAGCCACCGCGCGCCATCAAGGCCAGGGCACGCTGTACGCCGTAGGTCGCGACCAGTCGGCCGTACATGCCGCCGGCGTAGCCGCCGCCGGACACGGTGGACAGGTAGTCGAGCCGCCCCAGCAGCCCGTCGCTGATCAGCGTGCGCCTGGCCGGGTCGGCAGCGGCAGCCTCCCGGCTCTGCGCGAGGCCACGCATCAGCCCGAGCGCGAACGTGGCGCTGCGCACGCCGCCGCCGGACAGGGCCAGACCGACGCGTGGCAGATTCAATTCGCTCTGATTGCTGCTGGCCGCCTCGCCCAGCACACGGCGGCGGCGCGCGGCAATGGCTTGTTCCTCCGCGGCACACAGCGCGGCCCAGTCATTGGCCAGTTCGGGTTCAGCCGCGTCGGGGCCCGGTTGCACGGCGGCCCCGTTCGGGGCGGGATCAGTGTTCATGGCGATACCTCCATGCCCAAGATGCACGCGCATTGGCCGTGCGGTTCAGTCGGCCATGCTACGCCGGGCGCCGGCATACGTCAACGCACCACCGATACCATCCGACTGTAGTAAGGTCATCACTGCAAACGGAGGTGTCACCATGGCCAAACGCGCTTTACCCCTGTCCCGGGTCTACGGTCTTCTCGAACCCGGTCCCGTGGTGCTGCTGAGCACCATGCACAAGGACCAGGCGAACGTCATGACAATGTCATGGCACACCATGATGGAATTCGAGCCACCACTTGTCGGTTGCGTCGTCAGCGGCCATGACTTCAGCTTCACTGCGTTAAAGACCACACGGCAATGCGTGCTCAACATCCCGACGGTGGAGCTGGCAAAGAAGGTGGTGGCCTGCGGCAACACCTCGGGCCAACAGGTCGACAAGTTCGAAGCCTTCGGCCTGACTGCTGCACCAGCTGCATTGGTCGACGCCCCGCTGATTGCCGAGTGCTACGCCAATCTGGAGTGCCGCGTGGTCGACACCCGACTGGTAAATCGCTACAACTTCTTCGTGCTTGAGGTGCTCAAGGCCTGGATCGACCCGGCCTGCAAGGACCCGCGTACCCTGCATCACCGGGGACGCGGCGCTTTCATGGTGGCCGGCGACACAATCAGACTGCCATCGAAGATGCGCTGATCAGGGGGCGCCCGCTGCGCCTTCGCCGGGGTCGGGTCAGTCAAAACTGCATTCAAAGTACAAACCGCGCGGATGGCGTTGCACGGATGCCAGGAAGCGCTGCCGGGCGGCGCTCGACAGCCCCGACAGCTGCCGCTCGGTCGGGATCTTTCCATCGGACTGCAGCAGGCGCCCCCCGGTCTTCTCCTTGAGCCGGTTGACCAGTGGCGCAAACGGCATGTTCATCCACCGGTTCTTGACAGCTTGCTCCTTGAACACGGGAATGAACGCCACCAGGTCTTCGCTGGTCATTTGTTCCAGACCCAATGTCCGTAGCGTCGCGTTGTGACTGCCATGATGGCCGACTTTGTAGAACACGGTTCTGGACAACAGCTCCGGGCCGGTCACCTCCACCGAACCGCCCGGTGACTTGACACGCCATCTGAGGTCCTGCCATGACAACCAGTTACCGACTTGTGCGTCGGCCGGGAACAGGAACACTTCGCCAGTGTCCTCGAACTCGAACGCCAGCACGACACAGGTGTTGTTGGTATGGGTGTCCAGATTGAGCGCCAGCGTTTCGGCCGCCTGTGTCCAGTCGTCTTCGATCCGGCGCCACTCTTGACCCTCTTTGTTCCAGGTGGCTGCTATCAGGGCATCCAGCTCGCGCGACCCCCGGGGCACCGTGTTGCCTCCCGGCTTGACACCTGCATCAAAAGGGCAGTCATTGCATAACGCGCCGGTGTCATCACCAACCGCCATCCGGCCAAATGCAGCGCCCAAACTCATCGCAACATTCGCTTCAGCCGCGAGCTCATACACCTCACGCCCTTTCATGCCCGGTGCACTTTTCTTGATCAGGGATTCGTCTTGAGGTGGGCCCAGCACGAATGCCCTGGCCTGCTCAACGCCACGCAAGGGCATCGGCGCCTTGTCGGGATACAGATACCGGGTCTTCACGCCTCTTCGCTTCATGAGATAGTCGAACGCCGAGCGGGTGCGCTGAATGGGTTGGCCGGCGGCAAGGTCTGTCGAGGCCCGCTCAACACCAAAAAATCCCAGCATGGACGCCAGGCCCTTCGCCCGCTCTTGCGCGGCAAGGCTAGGCGAACGCTCCAGCGCCAGCGTGGCCATCGCAAGTGCCTGAACCTTGTCAGCGCGTTCTCTGCGCAACCGTTTGCCCAATTCATTCTGCGGGTCCTCGGTCCAGCCGTACCAGACTTCACCAATGTCGATCCTGTCAAAGAGGGATTGGGCCTGCTGTTCGGAAAACCCGGACGCATGATCCCAATGCTCATGGGTCATCACGACGACATCCAGCCGGCCACCACAGGCCGTGGCAATATCGTCAACGACGCTCTTCATGGTGGCCGCGGCGCCACTCGCCACAGTGATGATGCCGCAGTCGATCAGCACGTTGAACGTGGTGCCGTCGGACTTTGCGAACCGCAGGAGCAGACAATCTCCCAGCCCGTGGGCGTACAGGCGGATCCGCAGCCGGGGTTCGGTCGGTTTTTTTACTTTCGCCGCAGTGCGAGCGGTGGTCCTCTTTGCCGTGGCGCTGGTTCCCATCGCCGACCTCCTAGTTCTCGCCGTGCAGCATGTAGAAGGGCTCGGCAGCGCGCAAGGCGGTGGTGTCCCCAAAGTAGGTTTCCCGTAGCGACAGACCTTGCCCCAGCCGGGTCTGTCGGTAGGTCTGGATCGCCGCCAGCCTGGCGGCATCATTGATGGGGCGGGTGATCGCGTACCGCAGGGTTGGCGACTCACCTTCCATATCGAAGATGAGCGTGCTGCCGCCGCGAAAATCAAACGTCCCGTTGGCCGGTATCTCGGGATCGATGGGCATGTCCTTCAGCCACTGTGTCATCGAGATGATCAGCTGTTTCATGATCTGCCCGTCGGGGGTCACGCGCAAGGTCGGCAGCACCGAATGAACCTCAAAGGACGGCAGTCCCGATGGCCGGAAACTCAGGCCCGGCAAACCGGCGTCACGGTTCATGTTCAGTCCCGTCACCTTCATGAAATTCTCGCGCTGCAGGGTCATGTTTTCTTCCAGCACACCCCGGAGATATTCATGGGCCTTGAGCCGGGCCTCTGTCAGATGATTGAACACCTTCTCCCGATCCTGCAGATAGAGGGACGCACTGATCAAGTCCTTCAGCTCAACCGCCAGCGCAGCCAGTGCATTCCATTGCATGCCGTCGGAGTCTTCATACTCCAGGCGCGCATAGGGCCAGCGGAGTTGTTCTTCCGAGAGGGTTTTCAGCCCTTGCGGAATGATTCCCCAACGCCGGAATGACTCGATCAAGGCAACCCGATAGCCGTACTTGTCGTTGGCGACCATGTCGTAATCTGCCGTGATCAGCGCGCGCAGGTAATCGCCGTAGGTGATGTCAAACGGCGGACAGTAGTCGAGGGCGCGTATGCACATGCTGAGGAAATGATGCGCCGCCCTGGTCGCCTCGTTCGCGAGGGCGTCCACCAGATTCGGATGCAGCGCGCCCTGCGGCAGGATGCCCGAGCCGGCGCTGGCCAGCGCGATGATGCCCTTGGTCCGCACCTTGTAGATCGCGAGGAATGCGGAGAACATGGCGGCTACCAGAATGGAGCCCCGTTCATGTGGTTCGGTCGCGTCCCGCAGGCGATCCGGGTTGGGCACGACCAGCTTCCACTTGCCGTCGCGATCGGGTTCACCGATAGCGTTGCGCAGGGCGCCGTAACGGCCCGTCGCCTCGCCGAACTGCTGGGCAAGCTCACCCAGCAGCGACTGGGTCTCCAGGTCGCCGCGGGTGCGGGCGATCTGGTGCCTGAGAACCTCGGGAAAGGTGAAATGCTGAAACAGCGCAACGAGGTCGGCGAAGGCTTCGTGAAAGGCCAGCGTATCCGGATGGTTGTCCTCCACGTATCGGCGATGCATGCCGTCCAGCAGCGCATGGGTAGTTTCATGCGCCACGATGTCTTGCGACAGGCAGCTGAAGACGGTGCCCGTCTGGCCCTGAAAGTAGCCAAACAGAAGCGCTTTTTTCTCCGGACTGTAGTAAGCGTTGGCCGCGCGCAGGGCATGGGGATAGATCCGCAAGGTCCTGACAAAGCTGTCACGTTGGCCAGATTCAGCCTCCGGGTTGGTCTGGGGCGACCACAACACCTGCCGGCCCAGCGCCTGCTCGAAGTGGTTGATCGTGTTCATGGCCACGGCATAGACCATCTGCTGATGAAATTGCGGATTTCCTTCGGAAGGCGCCAGCCCATCCTGCGCAAGGAGATTGGTCGCATTCAGATCGACCGGCTCATACCAGCAGGCGCTGGCGGGGTCGTAGTCAATGACCTCAACATACTCACCCCTGGGCCCCGGCTTCAGGTAGCGCTCCCACGGGATCTCGAACACTGCGTGGTTGATGGCCGCCGTCTCCAGCCTGATGGACAGGCTGGGGTCAAATGCATAACCCCTGAGGCGGCGAAAAGGTGGCCGGTTGGCCAGCTGATCAGGCGGGTCGTAGCGGTATTCGGCGCTTGAAAAGGCCATCATGGGCAGGGTGTCCTTCCCGCGTGGGCGGGCGTCATGGAATCAGCTCGGGCGCGTAGGCCCTGATGCGGGACTCGACCAGGGCGCCGCCATGGCGCACCAACACGGCCCTTTGAGCCGCATTGAGCGCCATCAGATTGGTCGCAATCGAACTGGCAAACTGCGCATCGCCGTCTTGCGCCTGCCCGAGCGTGCTGTCGATGGAGAACCACATGGGTTTGGGCCCCAGCGCGGATTTGTGACGATGCTCCATGCGGTCGAACTCTAGTCCCCGGATCTGCTCCATCATGATGTCGAGCGCCGCTTTCAGGACCATGGCACCGGACTCGGTTGGCTGTGCATCATTGGCGAAGGGCTTGCCACCATCGCTGACGATCAGGTAGTCGAGGGCGTTGCGCGCACGCAGGGCCGGGTTCACGCCCATGTTGTCGTAGACACCGCCGTCTGCCAGCGTGACATAGTCGACCTGGGCGGCGGGGACGTATTCCGACGATTCAAGTCGCAATGGGGGAAACACAGGGGGAAAGGCAGACGATGCGGCAACGGCTCTTGCCAGGCTGAAGTCAGAACCATGGACGACACCCAGTTCATGCTCCCCCATTTCTTCCGGACCGGCGCCACCGGCGACAAAAAAGAACATGTTGCCGGTCGCCAGGTTGGTGGCGTTGAGATAGATCCGGGGCCCCGCCCGCAGCGCGCTCAGCCGGGCGCCCTTGAAGAGATCGCGGTCATAGGTGCCAGCCAGCTTGTCCAGGCGGCTTTCGAACGGATCCAGAATGCCGCCGATGACGGAACTGACGGCGATGGACCGGGTCGCCAGGTAGTTTTCAAGCTCGTCAAGCACCGTGGCCTTGCCCCAGTTCAGCGCGACGAAGGCGCCTGCGATGCTTCCGCCACTCACGCAGGACAGCAGGTCCAGGGAGGAAAACAGTCCGAGGCTCTGCAGTTTTCGCATGACGCCCAGATGGAATGCTGCCGCGCGAAAGCCGCCGCCAGACAAAGCCAGACCAATTCTGCGTTGTTGACCGTTGATGCTGATGGTCATTTTTTCCCCCTGCTGAAACTGCCACGAGAAGCCAACTGCACTCTATGACCGGGGTTACGCCATGGCTTGATATTTCGCAAACGCAACGCACATCCCATCGCCGTACAGGGGCCGCCACGATTGACAGCGGCAGTCCGATATGGAGATACTGAAAAACCGTCATTGAACTGCCGCGCCGCGTCGCCACACGTCAGCGGGTTTTTACATTGCCGGACTCGCGCATGCCCTCCCCTGCATCTGCCAGGGAGTGGCGTGTCCACGCCAACCGGCCGCAGAAGAATTGCAGCGGCTCCACGAGGGACAGCATCATGGCAAAGAAACCAGACACAACGAGCACCGCACGACCCAGGGGCATCTCCCTGCACATCGGCCTGAACAGCGTCAGTCGCGCCGCCTACGGCGGCTGGGAAGGACCCCTGGCGGCCTGTGAATTTGACGCCAACGACATGGCAGCGATCGCCAAATCGAAGGGCATGAAATCCACCGTGCTGCTAACAAAAAAAGGGACGCGAGCGAATGCGCTCGCCGGCATGCGCAGCTCCGCCAAAGCGCTGAAGGCTGGCGATTTCTTCTTCCTGAGCTACTCCGGCCACGGTGGGCAGGTGCCGGACGTGAGCGGCGACGAAGCCGACAAACAGGACGAAACCTGGTGCCTCTACGACGGCCAGCTGATCGACGACGAGCTGTACTTCGAACTCAGCAAGTTCGCAGCTGGCGTACGCATTCTGGTGCTGTCCGACAGCTGCCACAGCGGCACCGTCACGCGTGTTGCACCGCTCATGATGGCCACCAGGCACCAGCGGCCCAAGCTGATGCCGCCGTCGGTGGCGATGCGCACCTACCGCGAGCACCAGGCGTTCTACGACAAGCTGCAGCTCGACATTGCCAAGGCCGCCGGCAAGGCGGCAGTGGACCCCGACGCCGCGCTTGCCAACGTGGCTGCGAGCGCGCGCCTGACCGCCATCGTCAAGAATTTCAAACCGGCGGTGCTGCTGATCTCGGGCTGCCAGGACAACCAGACCTCGATGGACGGCGACCACAACGGCGCATTCACCGAGCAGTTGCTGAAAGTCTGGAACCAGGGCACCTTCAAGGGCAACTACGGCAGCTTCCACGCGCGCATCAAGGCCACGATGCCGGCCACCCAGTCGCCCAATCTGTTCGCCCTGGGCAAGGCGGGCACATTCCTGGCGCAGACGCCTTTCACCGTCTGAGGCAATTCACCCGGCGCCAGGCGCCGGGGTCAGAGCAGGAGCGACAGGCCCTTGGGGTGGAATGCCTCGTAGCGGCGCGCCTGCTGGTCCGCGGGATCGCTCCACGCCAGGGTGGTTTCCGTCAGGTAGTTGAAGTGCAAGCGCGGCTTGCCCGGGCCAGCGTGTTCGCTCAGGAGCAGTAAAAGCGCGCGCGCGTGCGGGTGGCGGAACACAGCGCCGCTGGTGGACACGAGGTAGTGCTGGCAGCGCAGCCTGCCCAGCAATGAGGCGCTCATGTTGGCGACGCTGCCATGGTGCGGCAGCTTGAAACCGGTGAGCGAAAGCCGCTTGTCCTGCCCCGGTACCAACTGCTTCACCGAGGCTTCCAGCACCGAAGGCCAGGCATCGCCAGCGAGCAGGAACCGCACCTTCGGCTGCTCTTTCGGGTATTCGAGCAGCACCGCAATGCTGCTGCCGTTGGCACGACTGGCGTCGCCGCCGAACGCCGCGTCCGCGCCGGCCTCGCCGTCGCCGCCACCGAGCGTGTCGTCCAGCCCCGCCGCGAGGTCGTGACCGGCGGGGTCCGGCAGTTCGAAGCGTCCCTCGATGGACTCGCCGTCCGTGCCCAGCACATCACCGAGCGGGCGCAGATTGCGCGCCTCTTCCAGCGCGTGCCGCAAGGCCGCTTCGTCCCCCGATGCCACGCCCGCCTTGCGCAACTCGTCGCGCCAGCGGTCCTTGAGTTCGAGCAGGCGCTCATGGTCGGGCGACAGCAGCGTCAGGCGGCAGTCACCCGGCAGATCAACCACCGGCAGTGTGCCGGCCGCGCGGTCGATCGCCGCCAGGGCAGCCGGCAGGCCGGCGTTCCACACCTGCTGGCCGGTTCGCTTTTCATAGTCGGCGATCAGCATGCCCAGCATTTCACCCTGCAGCGCACCCAGCGGCGCGCCCGCCGGATCGAACACCTGGTCCAGTTGCTCGCGGCCGTTGAACCAGATGCGCTCGAAGCGGCAGTTCAGCGCCTCGGCGTCCTGCAGCAGGCGCACGACGCCTTCAATGTGATCAGCGTCGATGTGGGTGATGATGAGCAGCTCGAAATGCCGCTCATCGGCTGGCAGGTGCAGGATGCGCTCGCGCAGCGCCGGGTAAGTGTGCGCCGGCCCGCCATCGATGAGAATGCGCCGGGCCTGCTGCCCGCTGCCATACTCGATCCACAGACAGTCGCCATGCGCGGCGGGCAGCATCTCGATACGGAACATGAATCTTCTCCCGATGCAATGTCAAGGCTGGCCAACCGCCGCTCGCGGTGTCAGACGCCATTCGGCATCACCGAGCGCGACCAGACACAGCGCCATCAGGTAGCCACGCGACAGCATGCGGCGGCGCACGCGGCGCATGATCGTGCCGAAATCAGCCTGCGCATCCGCCACAGCCACAAGTTCGGCGACCAGTTCCCGCGCCAGCGGCGCCGCATGGCGGCCCAGGATCTGTGCCAGGGTGCCGAGCACGATGGACGCGTGCTGCTGCTGGATGAGCTGCGTCATCTCACCGTAGCCGGTTTCGGTCTCGCCCGCCGTCTGGCAGCCCAGCAGCAGCACGATTGGCCCAGGATCGCGGCCGTCCAGATTGACGTACTGCCGGTCGATCTGCCCACGGCTCAACTTGCCGAGATCCTCAGCCAGCTTCTCATCGCCAATTTCCAGGTAGTCGAGTGCCGCCTGGATGCCATGGTGCGGCAGCAGCATCAGCAGCGCGGGATGCTGTTTCATTGCCGTCTTCCACTGGCTCCAGTCATCGGCCAGGAACAGGTGCGTGAAGCTTTGCTGCAATGCCGCCTGCGTCGCCCGCCTTTCTTCCTCCGGAACCAGATGGCTGCTGGCGAAGGCAACCGAATCGATCACTGGCAGGCTGCGCCGACCGACCGCGGGCGACGACGCCTGCGCGGCATCGCCCGGGGCCACGTGCTCGATGATCTTGCGCAGCGACCAGAAACCGAAGGGGCAGATGACAGGCGCGTTGCTGCGCTGATCGTCCGGCGCCGGTAGGGCGCAAACGGGGCATGCGTCGTGCCCGGACTTCAGGGCCTGCAGGCCCGGCTCGCAGAGCTTGGCCGCACTGATGGGATAACCGCGGTCGTAGACGAACTCCAGCGGCACGTAGGTCCGGGGCTCGTGGTTCAGCACCTGGATGCGATCGCCCGGATCCGTGAAGCCCTGGCTCATCAGCTGGTTGTACATGCCGGCCCCGTGTCGCGCCATGTCGCGCAGCAGCGTGCGAACGTCGGGGTCGTCGGAATCGAACACGTCCGGCGCGCCGCCACCAGCGCCTTGCCCCGTGCTGGCCGGCCCCTTGGTCGCCTGCCGCCGCACGACCAGCTTCTCGGTGGTGAAGAGCGTCTCGTTCAGCCACTTGATCGCCACCCTGGCATCGCTGAGGTCGAAGCCTTTGCCGCGTTCGCCGCCGAATACGCGCAGGCTCGAAGGCGCCGGTGCGGCAGTGTCCTGCCCCTGACGCGGGCGGTCGTCACCAACGACGATAACGGCATCCACCGGCTGGCTGTCCGGCAGTTCGATCACCTGGCGGCGACTGGCCTGTACCCGGACCCTGACTTCGTGCTGAGGCCCCTGCACCTCATCGGCTGCCAGCGCGAACGCCTCCAGGCGCACGGCCTCGAACGTGCGACCGCGGTACAGAAACAGGATCTCGGCGCTGACGTAGCGCTCACCCTCGGGCACATGGATGTGCAGGTCGCAGTCCCCGCTGCGCGCGGTGCGATCGGGCGGCAGCAGCGCCGTCTTGCTGTCGGTATGGTCCTGGCCGCTCCCGTCACGCCATAGCAGCTGAACCGTCAGCAACAAGCCTTCGGGCGGAATGTGCACCGGCGGGATGGTGCCGTCCGCCACGGCGGCGTCTTTGTCCGGCAGCCCGATCCAGCAACGAATGACGTTGTCGGCGCCGGCGATGAAAGTCTTGCGGACTTTTCCCTCGTGCAGGATGAACGCATTGACCCTGCGTTGCTCGACATCCGCCATTTCCCCTGGCGCCGCCATCGCTGACCCGGCCATCGCCGGTGGCGCCATGGACATTGGCGCCATTGCCGGCGGCGCGCTCTTCTTGACCGGTGGTGCTGATTTTCTGGGCGCCATGCTTCCTGCCGCCCGGGAAATCGTGTCATCGATCAGTTCGCCCTGGCCTGTGGGGGCACTGCCGGCCGGGCCGGCACCACGCACCGGAGAGCCTGCGCGACCGCCCTGGCAATCCGCCGCCGCGCCGAGCAGGTGCAGGATGCGCAGGCGCTCATTCACGCTGCGCCCGGGCGTCAGCAGGCTGGCAAGCTGGGCGATCAGTTGCTCGGCCGGCGCGCGGGCGATGACCCAGGCGAACTGGCCATCGTCAGGGGCGGGATGCGGCGCACCCAGGTGCCCGACCGTGAGATCGACCACCGCCGGCGGCCCGGATGCCGGCGCCGGCACGGGCGGCGGCACTGGTCCCTCCCCCCGCGGCGTGCCTTCGGCATCGGCGATGCCGGTGGCTGCCCACACGGTCAGCCGCAGCAGGCGCTGCGTGGCATGGTCGGGCTGCTGGTCCGCAGGGGCGGCCTCGAGCCGGGCGAGCTGCGCCAGCAGATGGACACGCATCGGCTCGGGTACGGGCCGGATGCGCGCAATGGCGTCGTAGGCTGTCCACGGACTGCCCCAAAACAGTCCGGGTTCAGGTGCTGCCCCGGAAAAGAAGGCATCCAGCGGCCCGAACTCACCAAGCCGTGCCAGCACCAGCGCACGCCAGAACAGGGGCGCCTCGCCCGGCGCCAGCGCAGGCACGTCAGCCACCTTGATCATGTCTTCAACCGGCATCATCGCCAGCCATTCGAAATTCTCAAGGCGCCCGATGCGCACCTGCGCCAGCAGCGGCAGGATTCGCGATGGATCGCCCGCCTGGTCGAGCGCTTGCGCAAGCGCGTCGCGGTCGGCCTCGCCGGTGTCTTCGGCCATGCCGCGCAGATGGTCGCGCAGCGAACGCAGCGGAACGCGCACGGCCAGTGCCAGCGCCTGGCGGCGCGCTGGCGAACCCGCCACCTCGCCCTGGACAATCCGCCAGTTCACATCGGCGACGCCCTGCCAGGCGGATTTGGTCAGTGGAAATCTGGTGGCCGCGTCCAGCGCGGCAATGCGCACCGCAACATCCGGATCGTTGGCCGCAACGGACAACAGCGGCGCCAGGGCATCAGGCGTGAGTTGCTCCGCCATGGCTAACACTGACGGAACGGTGCAACACCGATTTCCCGTAGTTCATCGTTGATGGTTTTGAGCACTTTTCCCTCCATGACATCCGGCCCCGCGAGCCAGCCTCACTCTATGTCCGGGGCGCCCCGATGGCTTGATATTTCGCAATCGCGAGGAGGAACAGAGACGGCAATTGATTCAAGGGTCATTTTCCTGACATGTTGAACCAAAACAATCCGCTCATCCCTTAAACACTGGAGAGCCCTGATGGACCGTCGCAGCTTCTTGAATACCACCACCGTGTTGGGAGGCGCCGCCCTCGCAGCGCCCGGACTCGCCCTGGCGCAGACTGCGCCCGCGGTGATCACGCGCGACGCCATGCGGCCCCAGATGGCGCATGGCATTCAGAGTGGCGACCCCCGGTCAGACGGCGCCGTGATCTGGACGCGCAGCGACCGCCCGTCGCGCCTTTGGCTGGAGTGGGCCACCACCGCCAGCTTTGCCAATGCCACCCGGGTACGCGGCCCGTATTTGATGGAAGACACCGATTTCACCGGGCGTGTCGATCTGGCAGGCCTGCCAGCCGGGCAGGAGATTTTTTATCGCGTGGTGTTGCAGGACCTGCATAACGAGCGTGTGTTGTCCGAGGCCATGCCGGGCCACCTGCGACTGCCTGCCGCAGCAGGGGCCAGGGCTGTGCGCGACGTGCGCTTCACCTGGAGCGGCGACACCGCCGGCCAGGGCTGGGGCATCAACGAAGCCTGGGGCGGCATGAAGATCTATGAGCAGATGCGCATAGTCAACCCGGACTTCTTTTTGCACAGCGGAGACGCCATTTACGCCGACGGCCCGATTTCGGCGCAAGTCAAGCTGGCCGACGGCTCGAACTGGAACAACGTGGTGACGGAAGAGGTGAGCAAGGTCGCCGAGACGCTCAACGAGTTCCGGGGCCGCTACCGCTACAACCTGATGGACGCCAACGTGCGCCGCATGGCGGCCGACGTGCCGCAAATCTGGCAATGGGATGACCATGAGGTGAGCAACAACTGGTCTGACTCCAAGGACCTGAGCGGCGACAAGCGTTATACGGAGAAGAACGTGCCTTTGCTGGTGGCACGCGCGACCAAGTCGTTTCTGGAATATGCGCCGCTGCGCCGCACGGCCGACGTGGAAAACGAGCGCATTTACCGTCATTTGCCGCAGGGCCCGCTGCTGGACATGTTCGTGGTGGACATGCGCAGCTACCGCGGCCCCAATAGCCACAACCTGCAGACCACCGAGACCGAAGAGAGCGCGTTCATGGGCCGCCCGCAAATTGCCTGGCTGCTGGACGGACTCAAGCGGTCCAGGTCGGTGTGGAAAGTGATCGCGGCCGACATGCCCATCAGCCTGCATGTGGCCGACGGCAAGGATGCCGAGGGCCGCAACCGGTGGGAAGCCAGCGCCAATGGGGACGACGGTGCACCGCTGGGCCGCGAGATTGAAATTGCCCGCCTGCTGCGCGAGATCAAGCGTGCCGGCATCAAGAACGTGGTCTGGTTGACGGCCGATGTGCACTACACCGCCGCGCATTACTTTGACCCGGCCAGGGCCAGGTTCAGTGACTTTTCTCCATTCTGGGAATTTGTGTCCGGCCCGCTGAATGCCGGTGGCTTTGGCCCCAACAAGACCGACGCCACCTTTGGCATGCAGGTGATGTACCAGAAAGCGCCGAGCGAAGTGAATGCGCCGCCCACCAATGGCATGCAGTTTTTTGGCCAGGTGGACATCGATGCCAAAACCAAAGCCATGACCGTCACGCTCAAGGACCTCGCGGGGGCGTCGCTGTACGCCAAGACACTGGCCCCGCAGCGGGCCTGACTTTCTCGCCGTACACATGGCTGAGTAAACGCGGTGCGCCAGGGTTTCGACACGATACCCTGGCCCCGCCCGGGCCAGGCCACCGGCGCCGATGCGCTATCAACTAGATAGCTACTGAAGCATATTTCACGGGGGCTAGAGGCATAAAACCTATAAATCACCCCTCAAACTGCGGATGCAACTGCCGTATCCGGCTCATCGCCATGCCGGCAGCAGCGGTGCGGGTTTCGACGCCCAGCTTGGCAAACACGCGCTCCAGGTGCTTCTTCACGGTCATGGGGCTGGAGCCCAGGATGTCGCCGATGTCGCGGTTGATCTTGCCCTTGACCACCCAGTACAGCACCTCGGCTTCGCGCGGCGTGAGCTTGAAGCTGAAGGACATGGCTTCGATGACGGACTCGTCTGACACCTCTTGCATGATGATGAGCCAGTCGCCGCCGCCTTCGCTGTCGCCGATCTGCTGGTGCAGACGAAAGGTCAGGCGCTTGGGGCCGGACTCAATGCTCAGGCGCGGTGGCTCGATCAGCGCCACGGTGTCAGCCACGTGGCGGCGCAGCCATTGGCACACCGGCTCGGGCGTGTGCGGCGCACTGGTGCCGTAGTAGCGCAGCAGCAGATCGCGCGCCAGCGGGGTTTGCCACATCAGCTTGCCGTCGCTGGCGCGCACGGTGATGCTGGCGAAACCAAAGGCGTCGAGCGCGTTGCGGGCCTGGCGCCTTTCCCGCGCACCCTGCAAGTGCACACTGATGCGGGCCAGCACTTCCTTGGGCTTGATCGGCTTGGTGACGTAATCCACACCGCCGGCCTCCAACGCGGCCACCAGGTACTCGGTCTCGGTCAGGCCGGTCATGAAGATGATCGGGATGTGCGCCGTCTGGGGCGACGCCTTCAGCCGCTTGGCGACTTCGAAGCCGTCCATGCCGGGCATCATGGCGTCCAGCAGCACGATGTCGGGCAAGGCTTGCGCGGCGCGCTGCAGGGCGGCTTCGCCATGGGTCGCCACCAGCACGGTGTAGCCGGATTCATCCAGCGCATCGTGCAGCACCGACAGGTTGTCGGGTACGTCGTCCACAATCAGAACGACGTCGCTATTGGCACGGTCCAGGGTCTGGTCCAGCGCGCGACTGGGCATGCTAATTTTCATGGACTTCTCCGGCCAACTGCTGGCCCATGGCCTCAAACCTGAACTGGCGGGCCAGGCTGCGCATCTCGCCGACGAAGGCCGCGCATTGCGGCTGCATCTTCTCAATGTCATCAAGCTTGTTGAGAATGCCCCGGTAGTAGCCCAGGCTCACCACCTCGCGCAGCGCATCCAGGTATGGCCGCTGGGGGTAGACCCATGCCGGCCGTGGCGACGGTGTGACAGGGGCTATTGGTGCAGGGGCAGATTCCAGCCAGGTGAGGGCCAGTCGAAGCGCCAGCCAGTCCAGCAGTTCGGAATGGCGCACCGGCTTGCACATGAAGTCGTCTGTCGGAATACCCGCATCGTTGTCCAGCCCCTTGTCAAACGCATTGGCCGACACGATGGCGATGTGCGCCTTCACCCTCGGTCCGTCGCGACCCAGTGCGCGCAGGCGGCGAATCGTCTCCCAGCCGTCGATACCGGGCATGGCCAGGTCCATGAAGATGACGTCGGGCTGGTAGCCGGTGGCGAGCAGGTCCAGGCAGTCATGGCCGCTGGCAGCGGTGCGCAGTTCGAAGCCCAGCGGCTGCAGCAGGTTGACGAGCAGCTCGCGGTCGGCCTCTTCGTTGTCCACCACCAGCACGCGCCGGCGCGGCCCCGCATAGCCATGGCGCGGCTTGCGGGCCAACGGCCTGGGGCTGCCAGCCAGCACCGCGGATGAGGTGCCAGAGGCAACATACGTCACGTGCACCTCGGGCAAGAACAGCTTCACGCGAAACACCGACCCGACGCCCGGTGTGCTGGAGACCGTGAGCTCACCGCCCATCAGGTCGGTCAACATCTTGGCGATGGTCAGCCCCAGGCCCGCACCGGGGGCCGTTGCACCCGGCGTGTTGGCGCGGGTGAAAGGCTCAAAAATGCGCTCATGCTCCTGGGTCGACAGACCCGGGCCGGTGTCTTCTATTTCAATCGCCGCCATCTCGCGCGCGTAGCGAATGCGAAACGTCACCTGCCCGCGGGTCGTGAACTTGATGGCGTTGCCCAGCAGGTTGATCAAAATCTGGCGCACGCGCTTTTCGTCTGCCCGCACCACCGCCGGCAGCGCGCCCTGCTCCTCATAGAAAAAGGCGAGGCCCTTGGCCTGCGCCTCGAGCTCGAACATGCTGGCGATCTCCTGCACAAAATTGGAGAAGTACATGGGCCGGACCGTGAGGGTGAGCCGGCCGCTCTCGATGTGCGCGATGTCGAGCGTGCCCTCGATCAGTGACAACAGATGCTCGCCGCCGCGCTTGATGACGCTGACCGCCTGCTTGCGATGTGCCGGGATGGAGGCGTCTTCCCCCATCAGTTGCGCGTAGCCCAGGATGCTGTTGAGCGGTGTGCGCAACTCGTGGCTGATGGCGCTGATGTAGCGGCTCTTGGCCTGGTTGGCCTGGTCGGCAGCCTGCCGTGCCTGCTCGGCCGCCTGTCTCGCCTCGTCCGCCACGTGCCTGGCGGTTTGCAGGGCTTCGTCCGTCTGGCGGTGTGACTCGATCTCCTGCATCAGCAAATGGGTCTGGCGGTTCGATTCCTCCTGCGCCACCTGGCGGCTCTTGTGCGCCAGCACCACCCACCAGGCCACCAGCCCCGCAATGACCAGCAGCGCCATGTAGGCCTTGAGAAAGCCCGAGCGCAGGGCCGCCTGTGGCGCCTCGAGCAGGTCGATGTCAATCAAGGCGAGCGCGAGGGCCCGCAGCTCCTGGTGATACAACAGCCCGAACACACTGGCGAGCAGCGGCGCAATCACCAGCATCAGCAGCAGGAAATAGCCCAGACCGGTATCCAGATAAGGCCAGCTGCGTTGGGGCAGCAGCCAGTGCAAGGTGGCGGTCCATTGCGAGGACAGACTGGCGTGCGGTTTGCACATGTCACCACAACGCGCGTCCAGCGTGCAGCACAGCGAGCAGATGGACCCCTGGTAGGCCGGGCAATGCGCCATGTCAGGCCCCTCGTACTCGCGCTCGCAGATCACGCAGCGCTTGAGCTGATAAGGATGGTCGCTGGCAGACGCAAAAAGCAGGCGTTTCGCCGCCGGGCCGCCCCAAGGCGAAACAGCCCTCTCGGGGGGCAGCGACCCGCGCAGCGGCGGAGCGTGGGGGTCAGTCCCTCGGGCGATGTAGTACTTGCCGCGAGTGGCCCAGGCAATCAGCGGCGCAGCAACAAATGCCGTCCCCAGTGCGATCAGCGCCGAGAAGGCCTGCGCCAGTTCGCCAAATAGTCCCAGATGCGCCGTGATCGACAGGATGGACGCGAGCGCCATGGCACCCACGCCCACCGGGTTGATGTCATACAGGTGGGCGCGCTTGAACTCGATGCCCGGCGGCGACAGGCCCAGCGGCTTGTTGATGACCAGATCGGCCACCACCGCCATCATCCAGGCGATCGCGATGTTGGAGTACAGGCCCAGCACATCACCGAGCGCCTGGAACACGTTCATCTCCATCAGCATGAAGGCGATCAGCGTGTTGAACACCACCCACACCACGCGGCCCGGGTGGCTGTGCGTGAGGCGCGAGAAAAAATTGGACCAGGCCAGCGACCCGGCGTAGGCATTGGTGACGTTGATCTTGAGCTGCGAGACCACCACAAACAGCGCAGTGGCGGCCACCGCCCAGCCATAGTTGGGAAACACATACTCATAGGCCGCCAGGTACATCTGATTCGGGTCGACCGCCCGGTCAGCCGGCACGGCGTGGCTGATGGCCAGATACGCCAGAAAAGCACCGCCCAGCATCTTGAGCACGCCCAGAATCACCCAGCCCGGCCCGCCCATCAGCACACCCAGCCACCAGCGGCGTTTGTTGGCCGAAGTCTGTACCGGCATGAAGCGCAGGTAGTCGGCCTGTTCGCCCATTTGCGTCATCAAGGCAATGCCGACGGTGAGTGCCGCACCAAACAAGGGCAGACTGAAGCCCGGGCCCACGCCCTTCTCCCCGATATAGTGCGTGACGCCCGCAAAGGCACCAGGATCGCGCATGAGCACATAGGCAAACGGAACGACCAGCATCACCAGCCACAAGGGCTGGGTCCAGACCTGCAGGCGGCTGATGGTCGAGACGCCATGCGTCACCAGCGGAATCACCACCAGCGCACAGATGAGATAACCCCACCGCGGCGGAATGCCCAGGGCCAGTTCCAGCGCATAGGCCATGACGGCCGCCTCCAGCGCGAAGAAGATGAAGGTGAACGACGCGTAAATGAGCGAAGTGAGCGTGGAGCCGATGTAGCCAAAACCTGCGCCGCGAGTGAGCAGGTCCATGTCCACCCCGTAGCGGGCGGCGTAGATGCTGATGGGCAGACCGGCCAGAAAGATGATGAGCCCGGTGGCCAGGATGGCCCAGAACGCGTTGGCAAAACCATACTGGACCAGCAGCGTGGCGCCCACCGCCTCCAGAATCAGGAAAGAGGCCGCGCCAAAGGCGGTGTTGGCCCCCCGCCACTCCGACCACTTGCGAATGCGCTGCGGCGTGAAGCGCAGCGCGTAGTCTTCCATGGTTTCACTGGCCACCCACGCGTTGTAGTCGCGCCGGACCAGCGTGATGCGCTGCACCGCATCGGGCTGGGAAGGTGGGTGGGTCGCTGAAGTCACACCCTTGTGGTGCAGTTTTCATGCCACGGCACGGGATTTGCATAGTTGGAGCCATGGAACTCACCCCGCGCGTTCGGCCGGCATTTCCGGCCGCACGAGCTAATTGATCAAAGCATTGAGTGAAACGAAATGGAACTTTCTCCTCGTGAAAAAGACAAGCTGCTGATTTTCACTGCTGGTTTGCTGGCCGAGCGCCGCAAGGCCCGCGGACTCAAGCTCAACTACCCCGAGGCGCTGGCCCTGATCAGTGCGGCCGTGATGGAAGGCGCGCGCGACGGCAAGACCGTGGCGCAACTCATGAGCGAAGGCCGCACCCTCCTGACCCGGGCGGACGTGATGGACGGCATTGCCGAGATGATTCCCGACATTCAGGTGGAAGCCACCTTCCCCGATGGCACCAAACTGGTCACCGTGCACCAGCCGATCCTATGAACAACCCCCGGATTGCCCACTGCGTGTGGCCGCTTTCCCCCTTGCAGGGGGCAACAGGGGTGGCCCGGCTGAGCCGGTTCCACGGTGTTTCTGGCACAGACACTTCATTTTCCGCCGATCATTTTTTGGAGTCACCATGCGAAGCCAATTTCTAAATGCTATTGTTTTGCTAGCTACATACGCAATATCTACGAGGGCTAGCACCGCATTTGCCCACGATGGTCATGGCCTGGCGGGCTCGCACTGGCATACCACCGACGTGTGGGGCTTTGTGGCGCTGGGCGGCATGATTGCGCTAGCCATCTGGTTGTCGCGCGGCGGCAAGTGAGGCGACCATGACGCCCGGCGAAATCATCACCGACGGCCCTGATCTCGCGCTCAACCCCGGCCGGCGCACCGTCACGCTGGTGGTGCAGAACACGGCAGACCGCCCGATCCAGGTCGGTTCCCACTACCACTTTGCCGAGACCAATGGCGCGCTCGGGTTCGACCGGGCTGCCGCGCGGGGCATGCGCCTGAACATTGCGTCCGGCTCGGCCGTGCGCTTCGAGCCGGGGCAGCAGCGCACGGTGGAACTGGTGGACTACGCCGGTGCCAGAGTGGTGTTTGGTTTTCGCGGACTCACCCAGGGGGCTCTCTGATGGCAACGATTGGACGACGCGCCTACGCCGAGATTTTTGGCCCCACGGTCGGCGACCGGGTGCGGCTGGCTGACACTGATCTGCTGATCGAGGTGGAGCGGGACCTCACGCTGGGCGCCGGAGGTTACGGCGAGGAAGTCAAGTTCGGCGGCGGCAAGACCATTCGCGACGGCATGGCGCAATCGCAGCGCACACGCGCTGAAGGCGCGGTGGACTGCGTCATGACCAACGCCCTCATCCTCGACCACTGGGGCATCGTCAAGGCTGACATCGGCCTGAAGCGCGGGCGCATCGTGGCCATCGGCAAGGCTGGCAACCCGGACGTGCAGCCGGGCGTCGACATCGTCATCGGCCCCGGCACCGAGGTCATCAGCTGCGAGGGCAACATCGTCACCGCCGGCGGCATCGACTCGCACATTCACTTCATCTGCCCGCAGCAGATTGAAGAAGCACTGGCCTCGGGCGTGACGACCATGATGGGTGGCGGCACAGGCCCGGCCACCGGCACCTTTGCCACCACTTGCACACCAGGACCGTGGAACATCGAACGCATGCTGCAGGCGGCCGACGCCTTCCCGATGAACCTGGGCTTTCTGGGCAAGGGCAATGCCTCATTGCCGGCGGCGCTGCACGAGCAGGTCAACGCCGGCGTCATCGGCCTCACGCTGCACGAGGACTGGGGCACCACGCCGGCCGCCATCAGCAACTGCCTGGACGTGGCCGAAGAGACGGATGTGCAGGTGGCGATTCACTCCGACACGCTCAATGAGAGCGGCTTTGTCGAGAACACCATCGCCGCCACCAAGGGGCGTGGCCTGTGCGCCTTCCATACGGAGGGCGCCGGCGGCGGCCATGCGCCCGACATCCTGCGCGTGGTGGGCGAGAGCAATTTTCTGCCCTCCTCCACCAACCCCACCATGCCCTATACGGTCAACACGCTGGACGAGCACGTGGACATGCTGATGGTGTGCCACCACCTGGACCCGGCGATTGCCGAGGACCTGGCCTTTGCCGAGAGCCGCATCCGCAAGGAAACCATCGCCGCTGAAGACGTGTTGCACGACCTGGGCGCCATCAGCATGATGTCCAGCGACAGCCAGGCCATGGGCCGTGTCGGCGAAGTCATCCTGCGCACCTGGCAGACGGCGCACAAGATGAAGGGACAGCGCGGAAAACTAGCTGAAGACAACACACGCAACGACAACTTTCGCGCCAAACGTTATGTCGCCAAGTACACCATCAACCCGGCCATTGCCCACGGCATCAGCCATGAGGTGGGCAGCATCGAAGTTGGCAAATGGGCTGATCTGGTGGTGTGGAAACCGGCGTTCTTTGGTGTCAAGCCGGCCCTGATTCTGAAGGGCGGTTTCATCGCCATGGCCGCGATGGGCGACCCCAATGCGTCCATCCCGACGCCGCAGCCGGTGCACTACCGCCCCATGTTTGGCGCCTATGGCGGGGCGCTGGCGCGGGGCTCGCTGACCTTTGTGTCGCAGGCGGGGCTGAATGCCGGCATCAAGGAACGCTTTGGTCTGGCAAAGACTGTGAGCGCCGTCAAGAACATCCGGGGCGTGCGCAAACAGCACATGGTGCACAACAGCTACCTGCCTAAAATGGAAATTGACGCCCAGACTTACACAGTGCGCGCCGATGGCCAGTTGCTGACCTGCGAGCCCGCCGTCAGTCTGCCCATGACGCAACGCTACTTCTTGTTCTGATGCTCCAAACTTCCAAACTCATGCCCCAAGGCGCCGGCCTGGCCCCGGTGCTGCTCAAACGCGCCGCCACCGTGGAACTGGATTGGGACGTGCGCCAGAAAAGCCGCTTTGATGCCAGCGACTCGCAAGGCCGTCAACTCGGAATCTTCCTGCCGCGCGGTACCTTGGTGCGTGGCGGCGATGTGCTGGTGGCCGAAGACGGCTCGCTGATCCGGGTCATTGCAGCACCGCAGCCCGTGCTGGTGATCACCGCCTGCACCCAGCACGGCCGCCCGTTCGACCTGACGCGCGCCGCCTATCACCTGGGTAACCGCCATGTGCCGATCGAACTCAAGCCCGACCATCTGAAAATCGAGCCCGACCATGTGCTGGCCGACATGCTGCGGGCCATGCATTTGACGGTGCGCGAGGCGACCGAAGCATTTGAGCCGGAAGGTGGTGCCTATTCGGTCACCGGCCACAGCCACGCCGCCGGCGAGCACGGGCATGACCATGCCCATGCAGCGCCAAAGCCCAACCCCGCCACCATCACGATTGCAGCGGCAGTGCCCCACGTTCACGGGCCGGGTTGCAGTCACGACCACGGGCACAAGCACTGATGCGCCGCCCCGGCACGACCCAACGCAGCAGCCTGTATGCCGGCATTCGTCGGCGCCGGGAAGCCCCTGCCGCACGCAGCGGCACCAGCCTGATGCAACTGATGTGGCTGGCCTCACCCGCCCTGCCCATCGGCGGCTTCTCCTACTCGGAATGCCTTGAAGCTGCCGTCGATACTGCGCGGGTGGCTACAGAATCAGGAGCAAAAGAATGGCTACTGGATCAACTTCACTTGAGCCTGGCGCGCGGCGACCTGGCCGTGGTGGCCAAGGCCGTGCCCGCCTGGCAGCGTAACGATCTGCCCCGCATCACCGAGCTCAACGCCTGGGTGCTGCAAACCCGCGAAAGCAGCGAGTTGCGGGCGCAGGCCGAGCAAATGGGCCGCTCCCTGCTGGAGTGGCTGCGCAACCACACCACCGCCCGGACAGAACAAATCGAGGCGCTGGCCGCACTGCAGCCGACCTACCCAGTGGCGTTCGCGCTGGCCGCCAGTGCCTGCCAGGCCCCGTTGCGCGATTGCCTGCTGACCTACACCTTCGGCTGGGCCGAGAACATGGTGCAGGCGGCTATCAAGTCGGTCCCGCTGGGCCAGAGCGCGGGGCAGCGCATTCTCTCGGCCTTGACGGCGGAGATCCCTGCCGCCGTGGACCACGCCATCTCGTTGGCGGACTGCGAGCGCCAGGCGTTTTCTCCCATGCTGGCGATCCTGAGCGCCCAGCATGAAGTCCAATACTCACGCCTGTTCAGATCCTGAAAGTCGAACCCCATGTCCGCACTGCACCACATCGCCCATCGCACCAAGACACTCCCGCCGCTGCGCGTCGGCATCGGCGGCCCCGTCGGCTCCGGCAAGACCACGCTGCTGGAAATGCTGTGCAAGGGCATGCGCGACAAATATGACCTGGTCGCCATCACCAATGACATCTATACCAAGGAAGACCAGCGCCTGCTGACCGAAAGCGGCGCGCTGCCCGCCGAGCGCATCATGGGCGTGGAAACCGGCGGCTGCCCGCACACCGCCATCCGGGAGGATGCCTCCATCAACCTGGAGGCCATCGACCGCATGCTGGTGGACTTTCCCGATGCCGACATCGTGTTTGTGGAGAGCGGTGGCGACAACCTGGCCGCCACCTTCAGCCCCGAGCTGAGCGACCTGACGATCTACGTGATCGACGTGGCGGCCGGCGAAAAGATCCCGCGCAAGGGCGGCCCCGGCATCACCAAGAGCGACCTGTTCGTCATCAACAAGACTGACCTTGCCCCGCATGTGGGCGCCGACCTGAACGTGATGGCGGCCGATACCACCCGCATGCGCACCACCCCCAAAGGACTCAAGCCCTTTGTGATGACCAATTTGAAGACCAATACGGGACTCGCCGACGTGATTGCCTTCATCGAAACCAAAGGCATGCTGCGAGCCAGTTAGAATATGAGGCTCGGAAGCGTGGCAGAGTGGTCGATTGCACCGGTCTTGAAAACCGGCAACGGGAAACCGTTCGTGAGTTCGAATCTCACCGCTTCCGCCAATTGGCCTGGAGTTCCTCCAACGGGCCATGACTCCACCGGCCCCGTGCCTCAGCTCCCCAAAACTGGGGATACCGAATAAAATCCCACGCTTAAAATGATTTTGTCTTGGCGCCCGATCCTGCAGGATCGGCTTGAAAAAAGCAGGTCATCGTGAATTGAAAGTGGGGGATCTCATGGTCAAGGAAACTTCTCAAAAACCGCCTGCAGAGCCTAAATCGCCGACCGTTCATCCCTATTCGGTCAACGATCCGATCCCCGTCCCGGAGGCGGTCGAGTCTGATTCCGACACCGCGTGGGATTTGTGGGAAGACTCTCTATCACCGCAAAACAGAACGCCTGAGACCGGTTTTGAAAACACCGTACCCGCCGAACTGCCAGCCGTGCCTTCCGCCAAATCGCCCAAACGCCGCCTTTAGCCCCAGAGATCGAGCGGCGGGTCCGTCACCACCGCACGCAGGATGTCGGACCGCGAGACAAAACCGGTCACCAGCCCCTGCTCGTCAACCACCGGAAGACCTGGCAGACCCGTTTCCAGCAGCACACGGGCCACCCGCCGGATATCGGTAGCCGGTGAAACGCTGGGCATCGGCGTCCACATGATGTCCACGACGCTTTGCGCCAGCAGGGCCCGCCAGACCAGCACATTGCTGTCTGGCCTGGGCAGCCGCTCGGGGCGCAGCAAATCAGCGCGAGACAGCAAACCAACCAGCGTCCCCGCCCCGTTCACCACAGGGGCCTGCCCAACACCCTGCAGGAAGAGGATTTGCCAGGCCTCCAGCACCGTTGCGGTATCCGGTACGGTGATCACCGTACGGCTCATCAGGGCATCCACCTGACTCAGGGGATGGCGCGCCAGCATGGGCTTCTGGGTCTGGGCGTAGGCCGCCAGTGCGCTGCGATGCGCCTCGTCGCTGGGGACGGGTTGCGCCACGCCGGTCAATAGGCCCGATGCAGCGTCTCGCCCATCGCGGCCGACCGCATCGACTGGATTGGTGCGGGCAACAGAAGCTACCGCGCCTATTTGACGCAGGCCCTCCAGCGAGCCACGAAACACCTGCCCTGATATGCCATACACCGAGAACATGGTTCAGCCCTTCCGTCGTTCGATCCGACTATAGCGCGGCAACGCCAACACGCCGGAGAAACCTTAGCGGTCCGACGGCAGGAACAGCGCCTGCAGGTCATTCAGGAAGTCAAATCCACGCACACTGGGTTTGACGCGGGCAAAGTCGCGCTCGATCAGGCCCTTGCGTTCGGCCTCTTCCAGCCCCTTTTGAATGGCGCTGAGGGGCAAGCCGGTACGCTCACAGAACTGCTGCAAGTCAAAGCCATCTTTCAAGCGCAAGGCATTCAGCATGAATTCAAACGGCAGGTCTGCGCGGCTGACTTCCGTGTCCTGCGCCAGGCAATGGCCGGCCAGTGCTTTTTCCATATACAGGCGGGGCTCACGAAAACGCACCTGACGCACCACCCGGTGGGCGAAGCTGAGCTTGCTGTGGGCGCCGGCGCCCAGCCCCAGGTAGTCGCCAAACTGCCAGTAATTGAGATTGTGAAAACAGCGGTGGCCATGGCGCGCATAGGCTGACACTTCGTAGCGCTGCAGCCCGGCTTCCCCCGTCATGTCGGTGATGAGATCCAGCATGTCGTACGCCGTATCGTCTTCCGGGATCACCGGTGGATATTTGGCGAAATACGTGTTGGGCTCGATGGTGAGGTGATAGATCGAGATATGCGGCGGCGCCAGCGCCAGGGCGGTCGCCATGTCCTGTTTGAGATCGGCCAGCGTCTGGCCGGGTAGCGCGTACATGATGTCCAGATTGAAGGTGTCGAAAGACTGCGCCGCCTCCTCTACCGCGGCCAGCGCCTGGGCCCGGTCGTGTACCCGCCCCAGGGTTTTCAAAAAGTCATCGTTGAAGCTCTGCACGCCCACCGACAGTCGGGTGACGCCAGCAGACCGGAAGACCCGGAAACGGTCCTTCTCGAACGTACCCGGATTGGCCTCCAGCGTAATCTCGCAGTCGGGCTCCAGCCGGAGGCGGGCGCGAATGCCGCCCAGCAAGCGGTCAATGGCCTCGGGCGAAAACAGGCTGGGCGTCCCGCCGCCAATAAAAATACTGTGCACTGCGCGGCCCCAGACCAGCGGCAGCGCGGCTTCCAGGTCGGCCATCAAGGCATCCAGGTAGCGCTGCTCGGGCATTTCCGCCACGCGCATTTCGTGCGAGTTGAAGTCGCAATACGGGCACTTTTTGATGCACCAGGGCAGATGCACGTAGAGCGAGAGCGGCGGCAAGGCCGCCAACTGCAAGGTGCCCGGGCGCATGTAGTGCTGAATATCGTGGGCGACCGATGTCTCGGCCGTCACTGGCTGAATGGGGATCATGGTGAGTGCAACTGCTTTGTTCCGTTTCTAATTCGATGCGAGATTAGGCGTACCGCTGCAGACAGCACTTCAGTGCGGCAAAGCGGGGCAACGACATATCGCATTGAAGAAGAAATGGAATTACAGCCAGCGCTCGCGCATCAGCTCTACCATGGCCCGCGCCGCCCGCCCGCGATGGCTGTTGGCGTTCTTAACCTCCACTGGCAACTGGGCAAACGTCTTGCCGAACTCTGGGATGTACATCACCGGGTCAAAGCCAAAGCCGTTGTTGCCCATCGGGGCGCGGGCGATCTCGCCTACAACGCGCCCCACGGCAATCAGGGGCTCGGGATCCTGGGGTGAGCGGACCGCCACCAGGGTGCTCACCAGGGCGGCCCGGCGATTGTCGAGATCGCGCATTTGCTCCAGCAGGGCGCGCACATTGTTGTCGTCGCCTTTTTCATAGCCAAAGCGGGTGGCGTAATACGCCGTATCCACACCCGGCAGGCCACCAAAGGCATCGACGCACAAACCGGCATCGTCTGCCAGCGCGGGCAGGCCGCTGTGCTCTGCGGCGTGGCGGGCTTTGGCGAGCGCATTCTCCACAAAGGTGTGAAACGGCTCAGCCGCTTCCGGAATGCCCAGGTCACCTTGCTGTATTAACTCAAACCCCAGCGGCGCCAACATGGCGCGAAGCTCTGCCAGCTTGCCCTTGTTGTTGGAGGCCAGAACAATTTTCATTAAATAAGGCCAGAGCCCTCGTAGAATATGCCTATGAAGCTATTAATTTGATAGCGAATGTTTCTGCAGTGCGACCAGGTCACTGATGCCTTTTTCGGCCAGCGCCAGCAAGGCATCCATCTCCTGGCGCGAGAACGCCGCGCCCTCGGCAGTGCCCTGCACTTCCACGAAGTGACCGGCCCCGGTCATCACCACATTCATGTCGGTATCGCAGGCCGAGTCTTCGGTGTACTCCAGGTCCAGCAAGGGCGTGCCCTGCACCATGCCGACCGAGATCGCCGCCACGTGGTCGCGAATGGGAGATGTCTGGAGTTTGCCCTGCGCGATTAACTGGTTCACCGCATCCTGTGCCGCGACAAAAGCACCGGTGATGGCCGCAGTGCGGGTGCCGCCGTCAGCCTGCAGCACATCACAGTCCAGGTGAATCGTGCGCTCACCCAGCTTGGTGAGGTCAAACACGGCCCGCATGGAGCGACCGATGAGGCGCTGAATTTCCTGGGTGCGTCCGCTTTGCTTGCCGCGCGCGGCCTCGCGGTCGCTGCGGGTATGCGTGGCACGCGGCAGCATGCCGTATTCGGCGGTGACCCAGCCCTCGCCACTGCCTTTTTTGTGCCCCGGCACTTTTTCCTCAACCGATGCCGTGCACAGAACCTTGGTGGCGCCAAATTCGATCAGGACGGACCCTTCGGCATGGATGGTGTACGCGCGCGTGATGCGCACAGGCCGAAGCTCGTTTGCAGCGCGCGCGCCGCTTCTGACAAATTCACTCATGCTTTTTTTGCTGCCGACCGGCGGATGGCTTCGTTGATTTCGGCGATTGACCGCTCAATGGCGTCGTCGTCCAGATCCTCCAGCTCGGAGTCCAGCCAGCCAGCCTGAACGGTGGAAGCAAAGACGCCTTCGCTGATGGTATCGGTTGAAATGCTCCCGCGGGTTGACTCAAACCCGTCAGGCGTTTCCCACTCCAGCGCAATGCACGTGACGTTGTCGCTGCTGTCACCGGCCTTGCGGAGCGCTTTTTCCACCAGATCAGGAACGGCTTCACTCACCGGTTTGTGGCCCAAATGGTAGGCAATATCCACATCGCTCAAACTGCCCCACAGCCCATCCGAGCACAGCATGAGCTTGTCACCCTGTTGCAATGCAACCGGCCCGGTAATGTCAAACACCGGCTTGGTCGGGGAGCCCAGACAGGTAAACAGAATATTGCGGTTGATGCGCTCCGGCATTTTCATGGCCGCCGGAGAACCCTGGCGCTGTTCAAGAAATGAATGATCCCGCGTGCGCGCCAACAACTCACCCTGGCGCACCAGATAAAGTCTCGAGTCACCGCAATGAAGCCAGGTGACCGCCCCTGCCTGCACCACGGCTGCAACCAGCGTGGTCCGGGGCGTGTCCAGCATGCCCTTTTCGATCGCATAACGGAGAATCTGGCGATGAGCCGCCATCACTGCGGACGCCAGAAATGCGGCAACGTCAGGCAATTGCGGTTTGGCCTCTTTTTGAAACATCGCAGAGATCGCCTGCAAGGCCAACTGGGCTGCCACCTCACCTTGCGGATGACCGCCCATGCCATCCGTGAGCAGGAAAATGCCGGATCCGCGGGTGTAGCAATACCCCATGCGGTCCTCGTTTTTTTCCCGCCCGCCCTTACGACTTACCTGAAAAACAGAGAACTTCATTTGGGTTTTCCGCCAACCGCCGTCGCTTTCTGGACATTCTTCTTGGTGTCCGACACCATGGTGTCGAACTGCAGACGAACCTTTTCGCTGACACTGAGCTTGGTATAGCGGCGTTCGCCTTCCCGGCTCAGCTCTTTTTGCAGGGCGAACACCGACTGCGGTCGGGACAGCGGGTCAAGCGACATGCACCACTCCACCACCTCGATCAGGTTGTCCGAGTACACGCCTCGCAAACGCGTCAGTGCGGTGGTTATGCGGTCCTTCTCAAGACGCTGTGGCGCCTCGTTCGGCGGATAACCCTGCATACAGGCATAAATGCAGGCGCCGATGGCGTAAATGTCAGTCCAGGGCCCCATCGCGGCGTCGCGCCGGTACATTTCCGGCGCGGCAAAACCGGGGGTATACATCGGACGGATGAAATTGCCTTCTTTGCTCAGGACTTCACGGGCCGCACCAAAGTCAATCAGCACCGATTTATTGTCATCCGTGATGAAGATGTTGGCGGGCTTGATGTCCAGATGCAGCATCTTGTGCTGGTGGACAATGCGCAGACCACGCAGGATTTCGTCGAACAGGGACCGGATCGTCGATTCCCGGAACACTTTCGCCTTCTTGAGATCCCGCGCTGTGATGATGAAATCCTGCAGGCACGCACCCTCCAGATAATTCATCACCATATAAACGGTTTCGTTCTCCCGGAAGAAGTTCATCACACTCACCACCGAGGGGTGTGAAATCTGGGCGAGCGAGCGCCCCTCTTCAAAGAAACTCTTCAGGCCCAACCGGTACAAAGACAGCTTTTCCGGCTGAACTTTGGGCAGCAATTCGCCTGGCGCACGCGATGCCAGTGATGACGGCAAGTACTCCTTGACGGCGACCTGCTGGCCCTCTGGATCGACCGCCAGATACACCACGCCAAATCCGCCAGCGGCCACTTTTCGGACAACACGGTACCCACCTATCATGGTGTCGGGTGGTAACGGTGCGGGTTTGACCTTTGACATAATTTTTGATGAACCCCGATCTCGCCTGCCTGAACCGGGTTATTCTCAGGCACATTCCATTGATCAAAGAGTCGAGATGCCAGTTTACAGCATGACCGGCTATGCCAGTGCCCAGCACAGCACAGCCAATTCCAGTCCCGAGCCCGAGTCCAAAAATTCGCCTCCCAGCCATCTCGGCCTGGAAATCCGGTCTGTCAACAGCCGCTTCCTGGACCTGTCATTTCGACTGCCCGAGGAACTCCGGCAATACGAGCCGGCGCTGCGGGAACTCGTGGTCGGCCGGCTCAAACGGGGCAAGGTCGAAGTGCGCGCTGCCATTGAAACGAGTTCCCAGGGCGCCGTGGTCGATCCGACGCCCCGACTGCTGCAGCGGCTCAATGCAGTACAGGACAGCGTCAAAGCCTGGCTGCCAGATGCCCGGCCATTGAGCGTGGCAGATGTCATCCGCCTTTCCTCCAGCGAACAGACCTCCACCCGCGACTGGCGCGAGGACATTCTTCCGCTTGCCGAGAAAGCGCTGCAAGCACTGCTGTCCGCGCGCGAGCGTGAGGGCGCCCGGCTGGCGACCATGCTGCTGGAACGAATCGGGCAGCTTCGCGCCCTGGCCGGCCAGGCCGTGCCCCTGGTGCCCCAATTGGTGGCACAGCAGCGCCAGCGCTTCCTGGACCGCTGGATGGAGGCCATGGCCCTGACTGAAGGCGCGGCCTTGCCGGAGGCGGCGCAGGATCGGGCGCTTACAGAAGCCACTGCATTTGCCATTCGCATTGACGTCGCCGAAGAAATCACCCGCCTGAACTCCCACCTGGATGAACTGGAGAGACTGATCAACAAGGGTGGCGAGCTCGGGAAACGACTCGATTTCCTGATCCAGGAACTGCACCGGGAAGCGAACACCATGGGCTCAAAATCCGCGGCGCTGGAACTGACCCATATCTCGGTGGACATGAAGGTGCTGATCGAGCAAATGCGCGAGCAGGTGCAGAACATAGAATAAAGCGACTCTGTCAATCGCCCTCGAAAGCCGCTTCCCGTATGGACTACCCCGGAAATTTGTTTGTCGTTGCAGCCCCGAGCGGGGCTGGAAAATCAAGTCTGGTCAAGGCTCTGCTTGAGCTTGACTCACATGTCCAACCTTCGGTTTCACACACCACGCGTGCGCCCAGAGGACAGGAAAAACACGGACGCGAGTACTTCTTTGTATCCGAACCTGAATTTGACGCCATGATTCAGGCGAATGCCTTTGTGGAATGGGCCAATGTGCATGACCATCGCTACGGCACCTCCAAGAGAGCCATCGAGGAGCGGATGTCGCAGGGCGCCGATGTCATTCTTGAGATCGATTTCCAGGGCGCGGTCCAGATCAAGAAGATTTTTGCCAATGCCATCAGTATCTTCATCTTGCCGCCAAGCTGGGAAGAATTGCGCGCCCGACTGGAACGCCGTGGGGAAGACTCACCCGACGTCATCGAGTTGAGGCTCAAAAACGCCGCAGTTGAAGTCGCGCAGGTCAACAAATTCGACTTCGTTATAATCAACGAGTTGTTTGATCGGGCGCTTTTTGACCTGAAGGCGATCGTTCACTCCCAGCGACTCAAGTTCTCGGCGCAACGTCGCGCCAGGGCTGAAACGTTCAAAGCACTGAACATCCCCTAGTGCATTTCCCTGGTCTTTCGGAGAATTTCATGGCCCGTATTACCGTCGAAGACTGCCTTTTGCAGATCCCCAATCGCTTCCAACTGGTGTTGGCCGCAACCTACCGCGCGCGCATGCTGAGCCAGGGCCACGCGCCCAAAGTGGAGAGCAAAAACAAGCCCGCCGTCACCGCCCTGCGCGAGATCGCAGCTGGCAAGATCGGCCTGGAAATGCTGAAAAAAGTGCCTCTCTAAGACTTTTCCACATCCTCTGAAAAGCACCGTTCGCGGTGCTTTTTTGTTGTTGGCCGGCAGACTGGCATCCGCACGGCTATATTCAAGGGGTGGGTACTGTAGTCAAATCATCCTCCAGCAAGGCCCCGGCCTCCGGTGCAGATCGTCAAGCGACGACAACGCCGAGTCCAGCCGCGGCCAACGCAGCTGCGGCCAGTTTCGCCAGCCTGATGGCGAAGCTTGACTACCTGTCACCCCCCGATCTCGAGCAGGTACGCCTGGCCTACCGATTTGCCGACGAGGCGCATCTGGGACAAATCCGCAACAGCGGTGAGCCCTACATCACCCATCCCATAGCGGTAGCCGCGCAATGCGCAGAGTGGAAGCTTGATGCCCAAGCGCTCATGGCCGCGCTTTTGCACGATGCACTGGAAGACTGCGGGATCACCAAGACCGAGCTGATCGAACGCTTCGGCTCCCCCGTGGCTGAACTGGTGGACGGCCTGACCAAACTGGACAAGCTGCATTTCAATACCCGGGAGGAAAACCAGGCAGAGTCATTTCGCAAGATGCTTCTGGCGATGGCGCGTGATGTCCGCGTCATCCTGATCAAGCTGGCTGATCGAACCCATAACATGCGCACGCTGTCAGACGCGCCGCGCGAAAAATGGGTGCGCATTGCCTCCGAAACACTCGATATCTACGCCCCAATTGCACACCGCCTTGGCCTGAACCAGACCTACCGTGAACTCCAGGACCTCGCCTTTTGCCATTTGCGGCCGTGGCGTTACGCCATTTTATCGAAGGCGGTGGCCAAAGCGCGCAGCCGCCGAAGGGACCTGATTCAAAAAGTGCAACGGGAAGTGGAAACAGCTTTCGCCAACAGTGGCATGAAGGTAAGGATCGCAGGACGGGAGAAGACCCTGTACTCGATCTACAAGAAGATGGACGAAAAACACTTGAGCTTTGCCCAGGTGACGGACATCTATGGCTTCCGGGTTCTGGTGCCCAGCGTGATTGACTGCTATACGGCCCTTGGCACCTTGCACCAACTCTACAAACCGGTGCCGGGCAAGTTCAAAGACCACATCGCCATTGGCAAACTCAACGGTTACCAGTCACTTCACACCACCCTGGTTGGCCCCTCTGGCGTCAATGTGGAATTCCAGGTGCGTACCGAAGCCATGCACCTCGTTGCCGAGTCCGGCATCGCCGCGCACTGGCTGTACAAGGTCAACAGCCCGCAAGAGATAAGCAACGGCGACCGGCTGGGTTCCAAGTGGCTGCAGTCGTTGCTGGATATTCAGGACGAGACCCGGGACGCCGCTGAATTCTGGGACCATGTCAAGGTAGATCTGTTCCCGGACGCTGTGTATGTTTTTACGCCCAAAAGCCAGATCATGGCGCTCCCAAGGGGGGCGACCGTCGTGGACTTTGCCTACGCAATTCATAGCAACGTTGGCGATCGGACTCTGGCCGCCAGAATCAATGGCGAACAAGTGCCATTGCGTACCGAACTCAAAAATGGCGACGTCATAGAAATCGTCACCGCACCGGTGTCCACACCCAACCCTGCTTGGCTGGGTTTCGTGCGAACCGCGCGCGCGCGTTCAAAAATCCGTCATCACCTCAAGACACTGGCACAAGCTGATTCGGAAGGCATGGGCGAGAAGATGCTGGCGCAGGCGCTTCGCGCCGAGGGGATTCAGAAATTGCCGGACAACACCGGTGAGCACAAGCTGATTTGGGAAAAGCTGCTGCGCTTCACTGGCAACAAGAATCGCTCCGAACTACTGACGGATATCGGTCTGGGCAAACGAATTGCCACCATCGTCGCCAAGCGCTTGCTGACGCTGCTGACGGACAGTGGTGAAAAGCCGGATGCTCTGCTGCTCACGCGTGAACGGTACACCGCGAACGAGACTGTCTCTCAGGGTGGCGTCGTACTGGATGGCAGTGAAAACGCATCCGTCCAATTTGCGACCTGCTGCAGACCTGTGCCAGGTGACGGCATTGTGGGCTACCTGGGCCGCGGCGAAGGCTTGATCGTGCACGCGGAAGACTGCGCTGTGGCCAGGAAGCTCAAAAACAAGGACAGCGAGCGCTTTATCAGCGTGGAGTGGTCAGATGAACCCGTTCGCACATTTGAAACCGAGGTGCTGGTGACTGTCGCCAATGGCAAGGGCGTTTTGGCCCGCGTGGCGGCCGCGCTGGCGGCTGCCGAGGCCGACATCACTCACATCGACATGGAAGATGAAGCCGCCCAGGATGCTGCGGATCTGCGTTTCATCATCGCAGTGCGCGACCTCACCCAGCTGGATGCCGCGCTGCGCAATTTGAGAAGAACGCCGTCTGTCCTCAAGGCGCAACGGGCCAAAAGCGCACAACAGGTCAGTTGAGGCCCGGCACGGGGTATTGCACGCTGATGACCTCAATTTCCACAAGGCCGGCCGGCGTCACAAGCTGAAGCACATCCCCGGTCCTGGCTTTCAGGAGGGTTCTGGCAATGGGCGACACCCAGGTGACCTGGCCTTTTGAACTGTCCGCCTCATCAATGCCCAGAATCGTGACCGTTCGCTGCACGCCAGCGTCGTCCATGTAAGTGACGGTCGCGCCGAAGAATATCTGATCGCTGCCATGGTGCACGGCGGGGTCTGTGACCTCCATGATTTCAACGCGTTTCGTCAGAAACCGGATTCTGCGGTCAATCTCGCGCAAGCGTTTCTTGCCGTAGATGTAATCCCCATTTTCCGATCGATCCCCGTTGCTGGCGGCCCAATGAACAATCTCGACCACCTTGGGGCGCTCGTTGTCTATCAAATCCAGCAGTTCGGCACGAATTCGGGCATAGCCTTGGGGCGTGATGTAATTTTTCCCGCCAGACGGCAAGGACGGCAAATGCGGATCATCATCGTCCGCATCGTCAGATTCCTTGGTGAAGGCCTTGTTCATTGGATTTTGGCGAAGAACGCGTGAGCATACATGGCGCACAAGAAAAAGGCCTGCAACTTTGCAGTTGCAGGCCTTAACTTTTTGGTGCGGCTGGCAGGAATTGAACCCACGACCCCTTGGTTCGTAGCCAAGTACTCTATCCAACTGAGCTACAGCCGCTAAGCTTTGAAGTATAGCACGAAGGGCCCCGGATACGCAAAATCATTTGCCTTTTTATCGAACTCAGGCACGCGTCAGCGGACCGCCATCTCTGGCATGAGCGCCATGGCGCGTTCGGCCATCGCGGTGATCGTGAGGCTGGGATTGACGCCCACATTGGCGGGGATCGCGGAAGCATCAACAACGTACAGGCCAGGGTAGCCAAACACCTCATGCCGCTCGTCGATGACGCCATCGGCGGCCGAACCGCCCATCACACAGCCGCCCAACACGTGCGCGGTCATTGAAGCGTTGCCGACAGACTCCAGCAAGGCATTGCCCGGCACCCCACCACTGACACGGGCAAACACCTCGGCAATGCGATTGGCTTCCGGCAAATACGAGGGTGCACGAGTCTCATGAGCGGGAATGACCGAGCGCAGACTCCAGCGAAAACCCCGCCAGGCACTGCGACCGTAGTCAAAGGATAGCTGGTTGTCGGCCGTCTGCATGACTGTCAACAAGGAGGTACGGGCCGACCATTGGCGACCCGCACGCATGGAAAGCGTGGAATCAAGCGGATGGGCGACGAAGCGCCACACCGTTCGCAAGGCGCGCCGCCACGGGACTGCGTCGCTGACCAGCGGGCCGGTCTGCCAGCGCAGAACGCGGTGCGACGGCGAAAATCGGTTTTGTGTGACGTGCGACGCCCCGACAAAAAAATGCGTTGATATGGTTGCACCATCGCCTATATCGGTCGCCGGATCGCGCGAAATGACCGGCAGAATGCTCTCGCTATTGGTGCGGACATGTCTGCCCAGCACGGGCGAGAGTCTGGGCAGTGCGGCATAACGGTCCCGACAGGCCAGCAACAGCTCGAGCGTGCCCACCACGCCTGCTGCCACAATCACTTTGCGCGCAGTGATCGTCAACGGTGCCACCTGCTTGTCCCAAGGATGTTCCAGGACCAGGCTATAACCGCCTTGCGCGCCCTCCGATGGCGTGATGCGTTGCACGCGACGCTCGGCCAGAATTCTCGCGCCCCGGCGCTGCGCCAGATGCAGGTAGTTTTTGTCAAGCGTGTTTTTGGCGCCTTGGGCGCAGCCGGTTGCGCAGCGCGCACAAAAGATGCAACCGCGCCGGCTCGGGCCCTCGCCTGCAAAAAAAGGATCGGGGTTTTCCGTGTCTGGCGAACCAAAGTAAATGGCCTGCGTCACCGGGCCAAAGCTGTCCTCAGCGCCAAGCTGACGTGCCGTTTCTCGCAGCCAATCGTCTTGCAGAGACTGCCGCGGGTTTTCCGCCAACCCCAGCATTCGACGTGCCGTCAAATAATGGGGCGCAAGCTCCTGGCGCCAATCACGCGACGGCAATCGCTTCCAGGCGGCATCGTCATAGAACGCCTGCTTGGGCTCAAGCAGAACCGCTGCCCAGACGACGCTGCCACCCCCCACGGCAATGCCACGCACCAGACTGATGTGTCGGTAAATCTCCTGGGCGAAGAACCCCCGCTTCAATCCCAAAGCAGGCATGCGCATGAGCCGCTTTGAGTCTTCCCCGGCGGCCTGCAAGTCTTCCTGGCTGACATGCCGTCCCTGTTCGACCACCAGCACCCGATAGCCTTTCTCGGCCATGCGCAAAGCGCTGACCGAGCCGCCAAAGCCACTGCCGACAACAACGACGTCCCAATCCGACGGGACTGGATCAGTCGGCATACATCTTCTCGACCACCTGGCGATAGCGGTCAATCACCACCTTGCGTTTGATCTTCATGGTCGCGGTCAATGCACCGGTGTCAATTGACAAAGGTTCGGCCAGCACGGTGAACTTGCGGATCCAGGCAACGCGGGCCTGGTTCTGATTGATCGCATCAATTCCTTTCTGCAGCTCCGCCAGCACCAGCGGATGCTGGCACGCATCTGCATCGCCAACGCCAGACACGCCGCCAGCTTCCAGAAATGTCTTCAGCACATCCGGCTTGAGCGTCAACAACGCCGCCAGGAAATGCCTGCCGTCACCGCACACCACGCCATGCTCTACCAAAGGCAAGTCCATCAATTCCGCTTCAATATTTGCCGGCGAAATATTCTTGCCACCGGAAGTAATCAGCAGGTCCTTTTTGCGACCTGATACATACAGGTAGCCGTCGGCATCAAAATGGCCGAGATCACCTGTGTGCAGCCAGCCATCGACCAGGGTCTGCGCCGTGTCTTCGGGCCGACCCATATAGCCTTGAAAGACATGGGGCCCACGCACCAGAATCTCGCCGTCGCCGGCGATTCGTACTTCTGTGCCCGGCAGCGGCCTGCCCACCGCGCCAATGCGGGTCGTGCCCGCCAGGCTGATGGAGGTCGGCCCGCAATCCTCGGACTGCCCGTAACTTTCGCAGATCAACAGATCAAGGCCTGTGAAAAACCGCAAATTCTCGGGCGAAATCGGGGCTGCGGCAGAAATCATCAGACGAGCCTGATCCAGGCCCAACGCCTTCTGAACCTTCTGGTGAATCAGCCTTGAAGCCAGCGCCTTCTCCGCCCGCAGCAACACACCCGCTGTTGTGCCGGCAAGCTGGCTGGCGTGCCAGCGCTGGCCGACGTCGAGCGCCCACCGTGCCAGCCGGGCCTTGAAGCCGGTGGCGGTGGCCAGCTTGCCGGCAATGCCGGTGTGCATCTTTTCCCAGACACGCGGCACGCCAAAAAAAATCGTCGGACGTACTTCGGTGAGATGCGCTCCCAACGACTCAATGCTTCGGGCAAAGTACAGCGTATAGCCAGCGTTCACGTGGTTGTGAATGGCACCCAGCTGTTCAGCCACATGGGCCAGTGGCAGGTAGGAGATCAGGCGATCGGCCGGGTTGGCACCAAAAGCAGCCGACAAGGCCACCGACGTCCACATCAGATTGCCATGCGACAGCATCACAGCCTTGGGCGCACCGGTGGTGCCTGATGTGTAAATCAGGGTACCCAGATCATCGGGGCCCAGCGCGGCCATGCGGCGGTCTACCTCGGTCTGATGCTTCTGCTCGCCCAGCGCGAGGAAGTCATTCCAGGTGACCTGCCAGCCATCGTCGGCCCTGGCGCCACGCATCATGACCACCCGCTGCAGGCGGGGAAGCGCCGCGCGACGGTCCGCCACCTTGGCCCATTGCGCCTCGTTTTCTGCAAGCAGCACCGCGCAATGGGAGTGGTCGATGATGTACTCCACCTCGCCGGCAGCACTGGTCCAGTAAATACCCGCTGCTACCGCCCCGATCATCATCGCGGCGTGATCCATGATCACCCACTCAGGACGGTTGAATCCCAGGATGCACACGGCCTCACCCGGCATGACACCGATCGCGACCAGCGCGCGCGCCGCGCAACGAACCTGTTCGGCATAGGCCGTCCAGCTCGTTGGCTCCCATTGCGTGTCCCCGCGCTCAAAGTAGGCGGGCACCGCACCGAGTCGCTGCGCCGTCGCCAACAGGCGGACTGGTGCTGCAACAAAGGGAACACCTGCCACCTGGGTGGCTTGAATGGAAGCGGCGTTCATCAGTGATGCAAGCCGAGCAGGACTCGTGCCTCTGCCGGGCTCGCCACAGAGCGGCCAGCATTGCGCGCGCACCCGGCCAAGGCCGTGATCAACTCGCCATTGCCCTTGGCCCGTTCCCCATTGGGCAGATAGAAGGTGTCTTCCAGACCGGTGCGCAGCATGCCGCCCAGATCGGCGGTTTTTTGATGCACAGGCCAGATCTCGGTGCGGCCAATCAAGGTGGCTTGCCAGACACTGTTGGGCACCATCCACTGCGGCAACAAGGCCAGCAGATCGGCATCGCAAGGCATGCCCGAAGCCACGCCCATCACCAGGTTGTATTCGGGGCGGCCCATCTCGGGCTTGAGCATGCCGTTCTTCACGAACATACCCACGGCACGCACGATGCCCACGTCAAAGCACTCAAACTCGGGGTGGGTGCCGCACTCCGCCATCACGTCCAGAAACTGCTGCACCTTGGCCACCGGGTTGTCAAACACCATGGGTGGCCAGGCCCAGCTCCCATCTTCCTTGATCTTCAGGTAGTTCAGGCTGCCAGCGTTGCAGGCAGCAATCTCGGGCTTGACGCGGCGGATGCACGCCAGGGGTCCGGAAACATCCTTGCCCACCACACCGGTGGTCAGGTTGATGATGACGCCGGGGCACGCAGCACGAATCGCATCCACCACCGACGCCATCACTTCCGGGTCCCATGAGGGCATGTGGCCCATGCCCTCTTCCTGGTTGCGCACATGCACATGCATGATGGAGGCGCCCGCATTGAACGCGTCACGCGCCTCGGCGGCCATCTGCGCCGGGGTCACCGGCACGGGATGCTGTTTGGGGTTGGTCAGGACGCCAGTCAGCGCACAGGTCAGTATTGCTTTTTCCATCATGCTTCCTTGGTTGTATTGAGTTCAATTTCGATCAGCAAGGCGCCCGACTCCATCTGGTCTCCGACCTTGGCGTGAACCGCTTGCACCGTGCCCGCGGCCTCGGCGGATAGCCACATTTCCATCTTCATCGCCTCCACGCAGACCATTTGCTGCCCCTCCTGCACGGGAGCGCCAGGCGCCACCAGAATCTGCGTGACTTTGCCGGCCACCGGCGAGCGGGCCCGGCTGGCGTCCTTCAAGGCATCGGCGCTGGGGAAGGCCGACACTTCGCTGAAGGCAAACGAGTAGCCATCCAGCGCCAGATGCAGGTCGCTGCCATTCATCACGGAAATGGCGGACTGCAGCACGCCGTCGACAGAAAAACGCAACACGCCGTCGGCATAGGACAGCACAGCCGCATGGACCACGACGCCATCGAGCGTGAGCGCGATGCCGCCATGGCGATCAGGGTGCACCCGAACACTGCGCACCACGTCGCCGCTTTGCAGTTTCAAATCAAACGCAGCCACACTGTTCGCGCGCCAGCTATTGCCATGTTGCATGGCCATCACCATGGCGGCGACACGCCATACGGCGTCATTGGCCGCGGTCGCTTGCAGCAGGGGCTCGCCTTGCTCCAGCCACTGGTCAATCAGCGTGGTGGTCATTTCAGCCTTGCGAAAAGCAGGGTGGTCCACCAGGTCGCTCAGGAAGCGGCCATTGTTCTTCAGGCCCAGCAGGGGCGTGTTGGCCAGCGCCGCGCGCAGGCGGCGGATGGCGTCATCGCGGTCCCGTCCATGCACGATGACCTTGGCCACCATCGGATCGTAATACGGCGAAATCACACTGCCTTGCCGGATGCCATCGTCAATGCGCACCCCGGCGTGCAACGCGCGGCCGGGCTGCCACCAGAGCACGGTGCCCGTTTGCGGCGCAAAGCCGGCATAGGGATCTTCCACGTACAGACGGGCCTCAATGGCATGGCCGGTGAGTTGAATATCGCGCTGCTTCGCCGGCAAGGGCTCGCCCGACGCCACCCGCAGTTGCCACTCCACCAGGTCGTAGCCGGTGATCATTTCAGTCACCGGGTGTTCCACTTGCAGGCGGGTATTCATCTCCAGGAAGTAGTGCTTGAGCTTGTCATCCACAATGAATTCGACGGTGCCCGCGCCACGGTAGCCAACGGCCAGAGCGGCCGCGACCGCATCTTTGCCCATGGCTTCACGCATGGCGGGTGTCACCACCGGTGACGGCGCTTCTTCAATGACTTTTTGGCGCCGGCGTTGCGCCGTGCAATCGCGCTCACCCAGGTACACGGCATTGCCATGGGCATCGGCAAACACCTGTATTTCAATGTGACGGCCGTTGTCAATAAGCCGCTCCAGCATCAGCGTGCCGTCGCCAAACGCGCTGGTCGCTTCGCGGCGTGCACCATCGATGCCCTGCTGCAGTTCCGAGAAATGGCGCACCAGGCGCATGCCGCGACCACCACCACCGGCCACCGCTTTCACCAACAGCGGAAAGCCCAGTTTCTCAGCCTCTTCGATCAACTGTGCATCGCCCTGCTCTTCACCCAGATAGCCCGGTGCGCAAGGCACGCCGGCCTCCAGCATGCGGCGCTTGGCCAGGGCCTTGTCGCCCATAGCCTCAATGGCGGAGGCAGGGGGGCCGATGAAGACCACCCCGGCGTCGACACAGGCTTGCGCAAACGCAGCGTTTTCGCTCAGGAAACCATAGCCCGGGTGCAAGGCATCGGCACCGGTCTTGCGTGCCGCCTCCAGCAAGGCGTCAAAGCGCAGATACGACTCGGCAGCGGGTGAAGCGCCGATGTGGACGGCTTCGTCCGCCAGCGCCACATGGGGCGCGTCGCGGTCCGCGTCGCTGAAGACAGCCACAGTCCTGTAGCCAAGGTTGCGCGCAGTCCGAATGACGCGGCAGGCGATCTCGCCACGGTTGGCAATCAATAGTTTGGAGAAAGTCATTGCAATGCCCAGTCTGGTTTGCGTTTCTGAATAAATGCGGTCATGCCTTCGACCCCCTCAGGGCCCTGCGCAGCATGGGAAAAAATGGCGGCAGCATCAAGAACCAGCTCCTGGGGTGGCACCAGCCGCGCCCGTGCCATCAGGGCCTTGGTGGCAGTCACCGCCCCGGGAGCACAGGCCAGAATGTCGGCCAGCACCTGGTCCAGCTGCGCCTGCAGGCCGGCGCTGTCTGCCACCGCGTGCACCATGCCAATCGCCAGGGCCGCGCCCGCGTCGAGCCGGCCACCGGTCACTGCCAGCCGCTTGGCCTGTGAATAGCCGAGCCGCTCCACCAGGAAAGGGGCGATTTGCGCGGGTACCACGCCCAGGCTCGTCTCGGGCAGGCGAAAACTGGCAGTTTCACTGGCAATGGCGACATCCGCCACACAGGCCAGGCCGAGCCCGCCACCCATCACGGTACCTTCCAGCACCGCCACCACAGCCAGCGGCGTTTGGGCATAGGCCACACACAGCTCGCCAAATTCGGCGTTGACCTGGGCGATGGGATCTGGCGCATCACCTTCGGGCTTTTGCATGGCACGCATGCGCGCACCCGCCATGTCTTTCAAATCAGCACCAGCGCAAAAGTGCCCGCCGGCACCGCGCAGCACCAGCACCCGCACGGCTCCGTCTTTGCCGGCAGTGTCTTGCGCCGCTGCCAGCACCTGACGCAGCTCGGCCACCATCTTGAGCGACATGGCGTTGCGAGACTCCGGACGGTTCAAGGTAATATGCAGCACAGCCCCCGTCTGCTCTGCATAGACTGCTTCCAAATTCATAGCATCTAATGCCAGCCCCATGATCAGGCCTTGCCCGGCAAGGTGCCTTCGAATTTGCAGATGATGCCCAGCATGATTTCATCGGCACCGCCGCCGATGGAGATCAGGCGGCCATCCCGATAGGCTTGGGAGATCGGGTTGTCGGCGGTAAAGCCCATACCTCCCCAGTACTGCAGGCAACTGTCGGCCACTTCGCGGCTCAAACGGCCTGCCTTGAGCTTGGCCATGGAGGCCAGCTTGGTGACGTCCTTGCCGGAAACATAGGCCTCCACCGCCCGGTAGGTCAGAGCGCGCAGTGCTTCCACCTCGGTGCGCAATTCCGCGAGGCGGAAGTGCACGACCTGGTTATGCAAAATGGGTTTGCCAAAGGTCTGGCGCTGGCGCGTGTAGTCAATGGTCTGGTCGATCAGGCTGTCCAGCGAGCGCAGGCAACCGGCGGCGCCGTACAGGCGTTCTTCCTGGAACTGCAGCATCTGGAGCATGAAGCCCATGCCCTCCTGCCCGATCAAATTGCTCTGTGGCACGCGCACGTTGTCAAAGAACAGCTGTGCGGTATCGCTGGAGTGCATTCCGATTTTCTCGATCTTCTGGCGCGTCACGCCGGGGCTGTCCAGGCGCACCATGATCAGCGACTTGTTCTTGTGCGCCGGTGCATCGGAGGTGTTGGCCAGCAGGCAGCACCAGTCGGCCTGCATGCCGTTGGTGATCCACATTTTGGAGCCGTTGATGAGGTAGTCGTTGCCGTCTTTGCGGGCCGTGGTTTTGAGTGCGGCCACATCCGAGCCACCGCCTGCTTCGCTCACCCCAATGCAGCCCACCATGTCACCGGCGATGGCCGGAGCCAGGAACTCGTGGCGCAGCGCGTCGGAGCCAAAGCGCGCCAGTGCGGGCGTGCACATGTCGGTCTGCACCCCAATGGCCATGGGCACGCCGCCGGCCTTGCATTCGCCCAGCGCCTCGGCCATCACCATGGAGTAACTGAAGTCCAGCCCCATGCCGCCAAACTCGGTCGGGTACTTGATGCCCAGCAGCCCCAGGTCGCCCATTTTCTTGAACAACTGGTGGGCCGGAAATATTCCGGCCTTCTCCCACTCGGGCAAATGCGGATTGATTTCATTGGCGACAAACTTGCGTACGGTGTCACTGATCTGTTCGTGTTCAGGGGTGAATTTCATGGTTCGTTCTCGTAAATTGGAGGAAGGAAAAGGCTGGAAAGATCTTTGCGCTCTACATGCGTGCCACACCAAAGGTGTTGGGACGCAGGGTTCGCTTCTCAGCTTCGTCGGCCAATGCCAGGCACAAACCCAGAAGCCGGCGCGTGTCGCGCGGATCGATGATCCCGTCGTCCCAAAGGCGCGCCGTGCCAAACAGCACGGCAGACTCTTTGTCCAGCCGCAGGCGCAAGCCATCGGACATGGCCTTGAGCGCCTCGTCGTTGGCCTCCATGCCCATGCGCTCGATCTTTGCACGGTTGACGATGTCCATCACCTTGGCCGCCTGGGCGCCGCCCATCACCGCCGTGCGGGCGGTTGGCCAGGAGAAGATGAAACGCGGGTCAAAGCCACGGCCACACATGCCGTAATTACCGGCGCCGTAAGAGCCGCCCAGCACCACGGTGAACTTGGGCACACGGGCGTTGGCCACCGCCTGGATCATCTTGGAGCCATGCTTGATAGCACCGCCGCGCTCAGCGGCCGAGCCCACCATGTAACCCGTGGTGTTCTGCAAAAAGATCAGGGGCGTGCCGCTCTGGTCGCACAGCTGAATGAATTGCGCCGCCTTGGTGGAGCCGGTTGGCTGGATGGGGCCGTTATTGCCCAGAATGCCGACCAGATGGCCCTGCACGCGGGCGTGCCCACACATCATTTCAGGTGCATACGAAGCCTTGAACTCCAGAAAGTCGGAGCCGTCCACCAGACGGGCAATGATCTCGCGCACGTCGTAGGGTTCACGCTCATCCGCCGGCACGATACCCATCAATTCCTGCTCGTCAAACAAGGGCTCAGCAAAGGTGACTGGAGCGGGCGTGGTGTCCCACCGCAACTTGTCCATCACCTCGCGCGCCATGGCAATGGCATGGGCATCATCTTCAGTGAGGTATTCACCCAGACCCGTGACTTGCGCATGGGTTTCGGCGCCGCCCAGCTCATCATCCGTGCAGTCTTCGCCAATGGCGGCTTTCACCAGCGGTGGGCCTGCCAGGTAGATGCTGGAGCGCCCGCGCACCAGAATGACATAGTCCGACAGGCCTGGCAGGTAGGCACCACCGGCCGTGGATGAGCCGTGCACCACCGAAATCTGCGGCACACCAGCGGCCGACATACGCGCCTGGTTGGCAAAGCTGCGCCCACCATCGACAAAAATCTCCGCCTGGTACATCAGGTTGGCGCCACCGCTCTCCACCAGGTAGATGACAGGCAATTTATTCTCGAGCGCAATTTCCTGCGCGCGCAGGGCCTTCTTCAGGCCCATGGGCGCCACCGTGCCGCCCTTGACGGCACTGTCGTTGACCGAGATCAGGCAGCGCTTGCCGGCGACCACGCCTACCCCAATGATGGAGCCGCCACCCAGCACGGACTTCTTGCCGTCGTCGTCATGCATATTGAGGCCCGCCAGGCGGCTGAGTTCCAGGAACGGAGTGCCACGGTCCAGCAGTCGGGCAACGCGCTCGCGCGGCAGCAACTGCTTGCGCTTCTCGAACTTTTCCCGCTTGGATTCGGATTCGGCGATCACCATGCCTTCGAGGCGCTGCACCTCGGCCAGCAGGTCATTCATCCGCTTTGCATTGGCGGCAAAGGCATCGGAGCGGGCATTTATTTTGGAACGTATTAAGGGCATCAGAACGGGTCCTTCACGAAAAGTTTCCGCATTAGATACTAAGGTAACGTATACGTCAACCTGATTTCGTATAGGTGTTTATACTGTTCTTAACGGCATGTGTGAGTGTTACTATCCATCCCGTTCCAAACCACCCTTTTCTACAACCCTGTTTTAACCAAGGAAACCACAATGAACATCGAAGAATGCACCCAAGCCATCCGCACCAAAGTAGGCGCTGACAGCGGCTTGGCAGCTACCTTGAAATTTGACTGCGGCGCTGATGGCGTGATCGTCATCGACGGCAAATCCACTCCCAACACCGTCACCAATGACAACGTGGATGTGGACTGCACTGTCGGCATCACCCTGGACAACCTCAACGCCCTGCTGAGCGGCGACCTGGAACCCGCAACCGGCTTCATGGCAGGCAAACTCAAGGTGTCCGGCGACATGGGCGTCGCCATGCGTCTGCAACGCGTCATCTAATCCCTTCGGACGCAAGGCGTGGCCTCACCCTCTTCGCCAGTCAAGGCGCCGCGAGCACGCAAGCAGCGTGTCATCGCGGCCAGTCCGTCGGGCACGACCGACGCGCAGGCTTTTGTCGACTCGCACCGCGACGAGGGAAACTCCGAGCTGTTCGGCATTACCGAGTTGTGCAAGGAGTTCGGCATCACCTTGCGGGCTCTGCGGTTCTATGAAGACAAGGGACTGCTGGCGCCCAGGCGCGTCAACGGCGCCCGGGTCTACACCCGGCGCGACCGGGCACGCCTGGCCCTGATCCTTCGCGCGAAGGACATCGGCTCACCCCTGTCAGAAATCAAGCGCTATCTCGACCTGTACGGCGATCACGGTGAAGGCCGTTCACAGCAATTGAGCTATGTCATCGACCGGACGGACACGGCCATTCAAGAGCTGGAACAGAAGCGCGCCCAGATTGACGAAACGCTTGCCGAGTTGCGCGTCATCAATGCCAGCTGCCGCAAGCACCTGGAATCACGTCGCCGCACCGCAAAACCTCCCGCCTGAAATTTTGGCGGCGTATTGACGCCGCAATTCACGAGACCTCACATGGCTATCGACAACTTTGAATCCACCTGGATGACCGAGGAGCATCGCATGCTCCAGGATTCGGTCAAACGCTTTTTCAACGAACGCTGGGTTCCGCGCGCCGCTGAATGGCGCGCCGCTGGCGTCATGGGACCGGAAGTTTGGCGCGAGGCCGGCGAGCAAGGCCTGTTGTGCGCGGCCATGCCTGAGAGCTATGGCGGAGGTGGCGGCGACTTTGGCCATGAGGCCGTCATGATCATGGAACAGGCGCGCGCCAACCTGAGTGGTTTTGGCGGCGCACTGCATTCAGGCATTGTTGCGCCCTACATCCTCCACTACGGCACCGAGGCTCAAAAACAGCGCTGGCTGCCCAAAATGGCTACCGGTGAACTCATCAGCGCCATTGCCATGACCGAACCCGGCACCGGCTCCGACCTGCAAGCCATCCGCACCACCGCCCGACGCGATGGTGACCACTATGTCCTGAACGGACAGAAGACCTTCATCACCAACGGCCAAAACGCCAACCTCATCATCGTGGCGTGCCGCACCGTGGCGGCCGATGGCGCCAACCCCGCCGAAACCAAAGGCGCCAAGGGCATGTCCCTGCTGGTACTGGAGACTGACCGTTCGCCCGGATTTCGGCGTGGCCGCAAGCTCGACAAAATTGGCATGAAGGCACAGGACACCTCCGAGCTGTTCTTCGATGATGTGCGCGTGCCCGCCGATCAATTGCTCGGCGGCAGCGAGGGACAAGGCTTCTTCCAGCTCATGCAGCAATTGCCGCAAGAGCGCCTGATCGTCGCCCTGGGGGGCATGGGCGCCATGGAACGCGCTCTGGCTGAGACCGTGGCATACACCAAGGAGCGCCAGGCCTTTGGCAAGCCGATCTGGAACTTCCAGAACACACGCTTCAAACTGGCCGAAGTCCAGGCCACCGTACTGGCCGCGCGCACGCTGGTGGACGCCAGCATGGCCGCCCACCTGCAAGGAAAACTCGGCGTGGATCGCGCCGCATTGTTGAAATACTGGGTGTCAGAGCAGCAATGCAAGGTGATGGACGAATGTCTGCAGCTGTTTGGCGGCTATGGCTACATGAGCGAATACACCATCGCCGAGTTGTACACCGACTCACGCGTGCAACGCATTTACGGCGGCACCAATGAGATCATGAAGGAGCTGGCGTCACGGTTCATGTGAGCACATCTGCTTGCTGAGCAAGCGGATACAGATTGAATGGTGGGCCGTCACAGACTTGAGCTGTGGACCAAAGGATTGTCAGGGGGAACCCTTAGTTATCAACGACTGAGGCTCGTCTCCGCTCATCATGCTTCGCCAGCGTCCGTCAAGATTGTCACCTTGCAGTCACGCTTTCGGCTTGGAGATCCGTCTGCGAAGATGGGCGACGCACAACCCGCTCACCGGGACCGTAGCACCATCTGGTTTTTGCCCATTGTGATGTCGAATTTCGACAGGAACGACTGGCCCAATAGAGCTTCGTTTTCATCACCAAGATTCAGGCCCACGCCCACTTTGACGTTGGTGACGCTCACCGGTCCGATAGACACACCCAAACCCTCCACAATGCGCCCGGGACGATCGCCATTGGCCGTATGGAACATGGCGGGCACGCCGCCGCGAATGAATGCTTTCTGGGCGAATTTTTCACTCACGCTCACCAGGGATGCACCGGTATCGACCATGAATCTGGCCTCTCTTCCGTTAATGGTGCCGGTGGTGTAAAAATGGCCGTCCTGCGACCGATTGATCACCAGATCACCATTTGCCAACACCCTGGCTTGTTTGGGCTT
>NZ_JAUSLE010000080.1 GCF_030646845.1 Rhodoferax sp.
CGGGTTTTCGCAACGGGGCGGTGGCACCGCCCACCATTCCGACGGTTGGGGTATCGCCTTCTTTGAAAGCGAGCGCGCCACACCGAATCAGCCCGGCAAGGGCGTGCGCTATTTCGTCGACAAGGAGGGTGCCGCGACCTCTCCGATTGCCAAAATGCTGCGCTCTTATCCGATCAAGAGCCACAACGTCATCGCCCATGTGCGCAAGGCCACCGTGGGGGCGGTAACGCTGGAAAACTGCCATCCATTTGTGCGTGAACTGTGGGGACGCTACTGGGTCTTTGCCCACAATGGCGATCTGAAAAACTATGCGCCACCACTACACGGCAGCTTCCGCCCGGTCGGCAATACCGACAGTGAACTGGCGTTCTGCTGGCTGCTGCAGGAGCTGGACAAATCGCATGCCGGCGTCCCTTCAGTCGAAGAACTCACCTGCACACTGAGAGAACTGGTTCCCCAGATTGCCAGCCATGGCACTTTCAATTTTCTGCTCAGCAACGGTCAGGCCTTGTGGGCGCACGCCAGCACCAAACTGCACTACGTGCTGCGTCGCTATCCGTTTACCCAGGTGCACATGAAGGACGAAGACGTACGTGTGGACCTGGCGACGCTCAATGGTCCGCAGGACCGGTTGGCCATCGTGGTCACCGAGCCCCTCACCTTGAATGAAGACTGGGTGGCCATGGCGCCGGGCGAGATTCAGGTGTTTGTGGAAGGGGCGCTGGCGATCTGCGCCTCGCGGGCCAGCGCGACACTGACTGCTCAGCGCATCAGCGCTTGAGCGCCTGCTCCAGTGCATCCAGGAACATGGCGGCGACGTCAAAGCCGGTCTGATCAAAGATCTCCTGAAAGCAGGTCGGACTGGTGACGTTGATTTCGGTCAGACTGTCGCCAATCACATCGAGGCCTACCAGCAGCAGGCCGCGGCCGTAGAGGATCGGCCCCAGTGACTCGGCGATGAAACGGTCGCGCTCACTCAGCGGCTGGGCCACACCCTTGCCGCCTGCGGCCAGATTGCCGCGCACCTCGCTGCCCTGCGGAATGCGCGCCAGGCTGTAGGGCACCGGCTTGCCGCCAATCACCAGGATGCGCTTGTCGCCGTCCACGATCTCGGGCAGGAACTTCTGCACCATCAGGCTCTGCGCGCCGTGGCGGTTCAGCGTCTCCGTGATGGATCCCAGGTTCAGTCCGTCCGGCCCGACGCGGAAGATGCCCATACCGCCCATGCCGTCGAGCGGCTTCAGGATGATGTCCTGGTGCTCGGCGTGGAAGCGCTTGATGTCGGCCTCGTCCCGCGTGACCAGGGTGGGGCCGATGAACTGCGGGAACTCCATGATGGCGAGCTTTTCCGGGTGGTCGCGCAGCGCGCCCGGCTTGTTGAAGACGCGTGCGCCCTCTCGCTCGGCCTGCTCCAGCAGGTGCGTGGCATAGAAAAACTCGGAATCAAAAGGCGGATCCTTGCGCATGAGGATGGCGTCGAATTCCTTCAGCGCCACGGCGCGCGCTTCTCGGGCCTCGAACCACACATCCGGCTGCCCCGTGAGCACGATATCGCGGACGTGCGCCGTGACCAGCCCCCCGGTCTGCCACATCACATCCTGCGGCTCGCAGGCAGCCACGCTGTGGCCGCGCCTTTGCGCCTCGCGCATCATGGCGAAGGTGGTGTCCTTGTAAATCTTGAAGGAGGCAAGGGGATCGGCGATGAAAAGCAGATTCATGAGGGACTACCAAAGTAATAGCAGACAACGACCATTCAGCGGGGGCCTGACGCCCAAAAACCATCAGATCTCGATTTTCGAGCCCAGCTCGACCACCGAGTTGTTGGGCAGATTCAGAAACTCGGCTGCCGCACTGGCATTGTGGTGCATCTGCGCAAACAGCTTCTCGCGCCACTGCGACATACCACTGCCGATGGTCGGCACCACGATGTCGCGCGAGAGGAAGTAGCTGGTGGTCATCGGGTCGAGTTCGCAGCCGCGGCCCTTGATCTGCTGCAAGGCCTTGGGCAGATCGGGGTCATTCTTGAACCCGTAGTTCACAATCACCTGCCAGCAATCGTGCCCGAGAGACTCGATCGTCAGGCGCTTGGCCATGCCGATCCAGGGCACCTCGTGGTTGCGCACCGTGACGAACAGGTTGTTCTCATGCAGCACCTTGTTGTGCTTCAGGTTATGCAGCAGCGCGTTGGGAACTGTGCCGGGTTCAGCCGTGAGAAACACCGCCGTACCTTCCACCCGCGTCGGCGGACTGACAAATACGGCCTCCAGAAAACTGTCCAGATCGATGGCATCGACCCGCAGTTTGGCCGTCATCAGGCGCCGGCCATCTTTCCAGGTAATCATCAGCGTGAAGATAGCGCCCCCAATCATGAGCGGGAACCAGCCACCGTCAAACAACTTCAACAAATTGGAGGCGAAGAACGCCAGATCCACAATGAAGAACAGGCCCGTGGCGCCAATGCACAACGCCAGCGGATAGTGCCAGTGGTAGCGAATCACGAAGAAGGTCAGTACGGTGGTGATCAGCATGTCCAGCGTCACGGCAATGCCATAGGCCCCCGCCAGATTGCTGGAGGAGCGGAACATCACCACCGCCAGGACGATGGCCACAAACAGACCCCAATTCACGAACGGCATGTAGATCTGGCCCGTTTCCTTGACACTGGTGTGCTGCACCTGCAAACGTGGCAGGTAGCCGAGCTGAATGACCTGCTTGGTGACGCTGAAAGCGCCCGAGATCAAGGCCTGCGACGCGATCACGGTCGCCAGCGTGGCCAGCCCCACGAGCGGCAACAGGGCCCAGTCCGGCGCCATCAGGAAAAAAGGGTTTTTGACGGCTTCGGGGTTATTGAGCAGCAGAGCGCCCTGGCCAAAATAGTTGAGCGTGAGCGCTGGCATGACGACGGAGAACCAGGCGACCCGAATCGGCTTCTTGCCGAAATGGCCCAGGTCGGCGTACAGCGCCTCGGCCCCCGTCACACACAACACGACGGCCCCCAGGATGATGAAGGCGGTGCCGGGGTTGTGCCAGATGAAGCCAAGCGCGTAATGGGGGCTGATGGCCCACAGAATGGTGGGATGGGTGACGATTTGCGCCACACCCAGTGCCGCGATGCATGCGAACCACACGAGAGTGATGGGACCGAAAAACTTGCCGATGCCACTGGTGCCACGCTTTTGCACGGCGAACAGGCCGAACAGGATGACCAGCGTGAGCGGAATCACGTATTTCTTGAAGGCCGGCGAGATCACCTCCAGACCCTCCACCGCCGAGAGCACCGATATGGCCGGCGTGATGACGCCGTCGCCGTAGAACAGGCAGGTGCCGAAAATTCCGACCACAAGCAGCACGCGCCGCAACGCGGGCTTGTCCTTCACCGACTGCGAGGCCAGCGCCAGCATGGCAACCAGCCCGCCTTCACCGTTGTTGTCAGCACGCAGCACCAGCAACACATACTTGACGGAGACGATGACCGTCAATGTCCAGAAAAAGATCGACAGAATGCCGTACACATTGTCCGGCGTGAATGGCACATGGCCGGAGCCAAAGACTTCTTTGACTGCGTACAGAACGCTGGTGCCGATGTCACCGTACACAACGCCGATGGCGCCCAGCGTTAGCGCCGTGAGAGACGATTTGGATGAAGACACAAGTTCACCCCGTCTTGAACTTCAAGCGGGGTTCCATTCCATTTGGGAACGCTATTTTGCGCCTGCTGGGTGAAGTTGCATGAGGACGCCAGGCTCTAAAGTCAACAAACCCCAAAAATGTTGCAGCGCAGCAACTTCAGGTGACCTGATTCCCTGAGCCCACCGCCGCCCTCATTCATACACTTCGGCATTCGGGTCCGTCGCTTCCAGCTCATAACTGGCGGCCAGCATCGCCAGACGCCCAACCACGCCGTACATATAAAAGCGGTTGGGGGCACTGGCGCCAGGCTTGATCCCGGGTTGGGGCAGGCGCGCACTCTGCTCAAAAGCCAATGGCACAAAGCTCGATCCCGGTGCATCAAGATTTTCATCGACGCCGCGATCAGCATGAATACGATAGAAGCCACCGACCACGTAACGATCCATCATGTAGACCACCGGCTCGGCCACCGCGTCATGCATGCGTTCCTTGGTCAGCACGCCTTCCTGAATCAGAATATCCTGGGTTGGCTGACCTTCTCGTGTGCCACTCATTTTGCTTTGCACTTTCGGGCTTAGCGCCTCCAGGTCTTTGGCATCACGCACGGTCACAATGCCCAAGCCATGGGTGCCGTTGTCGGCCTTGACCACCACAAATGGCTTCTCCTTGATGCCATATTCCTTGTATTTGCGACGAATTTTGGTCAGCAGGGCATCCACATTGGTGCTTAGGCATTCCATGCCCACGCCTTCAGCCAGTTTCGCCTCCCCGCATTTCTCGAACAAGGGGTTGATCAGCCATGGGTCAACCCCCAACAGCTTGCCCAGGCGCTTGGCCACTTCCTCGTAGCACTTGAAGTGTTTGCTCATGCGCCGCGTCGACCGGCCGGCGTGCAGCGGCGGCAACAGGTACTGCTCGTGAATGTCTTCCAGAATGCCCGGCACGCCGGCACGCAGGTCATTGTTCAGCAGAATGGTGCAGGGGTCAAAATCCTTGACCCCCAGGCGGCGCTTGCCGCGGATGACAGGCTCCAGCGTCACGCTCTCACCATTGGGCAACTCAACCGTGGTGGTTTTTTTGATCGCCGGGTCGATGGAGCCAATGCGCACGTTCAGGCCAGCCATGTGGAAGATGCGCCGCAATTGCGCCACGCTGGACAGGTAAAACGTGTTACTGGAATGATTCTCGGGAATCAGCAGCAGGTTGCGCGCCTCCGGGCAGATTTTCTCAATCGCAGCCATGGCCGCCTGCACGGCCAGCGGCAGCATCTCGGGTGTGAGGTTGTTCCAGCCGCCGGGAAACAGATTGGTGTCTACCGGCGCCAGCTTGAAGCCGGCATTGCGCACATCCACCGAGCTGTAAAACGGGGGCGTGTGCTCCATCCATTCCAGACGGAACCAGCGCTCAATGGCCGGCATCGAATCCAGGACGCGTTGCTCAAGTTCGTTGATGGGGCCAGTGAGCGCTGTGACGAGATGTGGAACCATGCGGCCCTCTTGAAAGGATGACGTGGGAAAACTGGACGTATTCTAGGATTTGGGGGCGGCCGCGGCGCTTGCAAGGACTGCCCGGACAAATCCGCCGGTACGCTGGCTTTTTACACCAAGGCGCCTCCTGTCGGACTAGACTCGCACCTCTCCCTGGCCCAGGACCACATACTTTAGCGAAGTCAGGCCCTCGATGCCCACCGGGCCACGCGCATGGAACTTGTCGGTGCTGATGCCGATTTCAGCCCCCAGGCCAAATTCAAAACCATCGGCAAAGCGGGTGCTTGTGTTGACCATGACACTCGCAGAGTCGACTTCCCGCAGGAACGCCTGTGCGTGCATGTGGTCCCGCGTGATGATGGCGTCGGTGTGGTGCGATGAATACTCGTTGATGTGGGCAATGGCTTCATCCACACCCTGCACCACCTTGATACTGATGATGGGCGCCAGGTATTCCTCGTACCAGTCCTGCTCGGTGGCGGCCTTCACTTGCGCGCCCGGCACGGTGGCCAGCAGCGCCAGCGTTTCAACGTCGCCGCGCATCTCCACCCCTTTGGCCGCGTAGATCGCGCCGATTCTCGGCAGGAACTGCGCCGCCACGCCGCGCGCCACCAGCAGACCTTCGGCCGCATTGCAGGGGCTGTACTTGCTGGTCTTGGCGTTGTCCGCCACCTGGACCGCCATCTCGATATCACAGGGATCATCGACATACACATGACAATTGCCGTCCAGGTGCTTGATGACCGGTACCTTGGCGTCGCGGCTGATGCGCTCGATCAGGCCCTTGCCGCCGCGCGGAATGATCACGTCGACATACTGCTGCATGGTGATGAGCTGGCCCACCACCTCGCGGTCGGTGGTTTGCACCAGTTGCACAGCATCGGCTGGCAAACCACTGGTCTCCAGCGCTTCTTGCACCAGCCGGGCCAGCGCCTTGTTGGACTCAATCGCCTCCGAGCCGCCGCGCAAGATGCAGGCGTTGCCGCTCTTGATCGACAGGCTGGCCGCCTCAATCGTCACATTGGGCCGGCTCTCGAAAATCATGCCGAACACGCCGATCGGCACCCGCATTTGCCCGACCCGAATGCCGCTGGGCTGCTGCTTCATGCCGATGATTTCACCAATCACATCCGGCATGGCGGCGAGCTGCTCACAGCCCTGGGCGCAGGTCTCGATCACCTGGGGGCTGAGCTTGAGGCGGTCCACCATCGGGGCGGCCAGGCCTGCCGCTACGGCGCGCTCGATGTCTTTGGCGTTGTCGATTTGCAGCGGCTGCACGTTGGCGCGCAGCAACTCGGCCAGCTTCCGAAGCGCTCTGCTTTTAGTAGCTGTCTGCGCTTTAGCCATAAGGGCTGAGGCCTGTTTTGCCTTTAAACCAAGGGCCTGGGTGTAATCGGGGATGTTGAGCGCGTTCATGAAGTTCATTTTCGCATGGGATAAACCGCTTACCGCCCGCGCGGTACCGGTGCCTGTACGGCACATTGGCTGCACAGTAACATCGCCAGCCGCTGCAGGGCTTGCCAGTTATCAATCGGCCAGTCCGGCTGTTTCAGGCCCTTCACAATCCCGTCCACCTGATGGGCCGCCTGCAGCAGATGGGCCAAAGTGGCTTCACTCAGACGCGGCAGCACGCGCTCAAACAGACGCTCTTTGGCACCCCACACCCGCTGCTCACGCAGCGCCATCGGCATGGGGCGGCCCTGTGCCATGGCGTCTTTGACGCGCTTGAGGGCGCGAATGTCCTCGGCCAGCGTGTAGTGCACCAGCACTTCGGCTTCGCCCTCGGCCTGCAGGCCGTCCAGCATGCGCTGCACCCGGAGGGTCTGGCCCGCCAGCACCGCTTCAGACAGTTTGAACACGTCATAGCGCGCCACGTTCAGCACGGCGCTTTCAATCTGGTCAAACGTCAGCTCGCCGGGCGCATACAAGAGGGCGAGCTTCTGGATTTCCTGATGCGCGGCGAGCAAATTGCCTTCCACCCGGTCGGCAAAAAACTGCAGCGTGCGCTGCCCGTCTTCACCCGCGACCACCCGCTGGCCCTGGCTGGAAAGCCGCTGCGCGATCCACTGCGGCAGGGCGCCGCGCTCGACCGGCTCAACCTGC
>NZ_JAUSLE010000011.1 GCF_030646845.1 Rhodoferax sp.
TGACTTCGAAGATACCTTCTTCGTCGTTTTCCTATACCCGCAAGGCCACGTTGTGTTGCAGTTCTTTTTGCAGGCGGTCCCAGATCTGGAGGCTGGTGAAGTACTTGCCTTCACGGCCGGCCAGCGGGCTGGTGTTGACGCAGAAGTTCATGGTCAGGGTCGGTTCATCGACCTTGAGCATGGGCAGCGGCATCGGAGTGATCGGATCGGTGATCGTCACGCCAATGCCAATTTCATTGATGCCGTTGATCAGCACAATCTCGCCTGGGCCGGCTTCCGTGGCCTGCTCGCGCTCCAGGCCCTGGAAGGTCAACACCTGGTTGATACGACCCTTGACGGGCTTGCCGTCCGGGCCTTCCATCACGACCACGTCCATCATGGGCTTGATCGTGCCCTGGCTGATGCGGCCAACCCCGATCCGGCCGACAAAGGTCGAAAAGTCGAGCGCCGAAATTTGCAGCTGCAGTGGCGCTGCAGGGTCACCCTGTTGGTGCGGTACATGCTTGAGAATGGTGTTGAACAGGGCCGACATGTCGGGACCCCACTGCTCGCCCTGCGCGCCCTCTTCCATCGACGACCAGCCGTTGATGCCCGAAGCGTAGACCACGGGGAAATCCAGCTGCTCATCGGTGGCGCCGAGCTTGTCGAACAGGTCGAACGCGGCGTTAACCACGAAGTCGGGGCGTGCACCGGGCTTGTCCACCTTGTTCACCACCAGGATCGGCTTCAGGCCCAGGGCCAGTGCCTTTTTGGTGACAAAACGGGTCTGGGGCATGGGGCCCTCTTGCGCATCGATCAGCAGCACCACGCCATCGACCATGGACAGTGCGCGTTCCACTTCGCCGCCGAAGTCGGCGTGTCCGGGGGTATCGACGATGTTGATGTGCGTGCCTTCCCAGGTCACGGCGCAGTTCTTGGCCAGAATCGTGATGCCACGCTCTTTTTCGATGGCGTTGTTGTCCATCACGGTGTCGACCACTTTCTCGTGCTCGGCAAAGGTGCCGGACTGGCGCAGCAATTGGTCGACCATGGTGGTCTTGCCATGATCGACGTGGGCGATGATGGCGATGTTTCTGATTTGCTTAATGGTCATGGTTCACTTTCTCTTAAATCTGGTCAATGTTTGGTATCGGGGGGGTTGAGGCCAGAGTTGCGTGCTGTGCGCTCACACCCGTTCCACAATTTCCCAATATTTGCTCAATCTCAAGCGGACTCAACAGCCGCCCTGGTATCAATTCACCCGCTTTGACATGGGCAGTGCCCAGCAAAGCGCGCGGTTGTTCGCCATACACAGCGACCAACCCCGTGTCAGGCCAGTTCCCCCGGCGACGCACGCCACTGAGGAAACGCCCTGCATTCTCGCCATCCAGCGTGACAACCATGTGATCGCGAAGCAGCGCCTCCACCGGCATCAGGCAGCTCAAGCGCTCTTGCTCCGTCATGGCCTCCAGCGCCTCCAGCGTCACAGCTTGCGACACGTGGAAGCCGCCCGTCTCGACCCGTCGCAGCGCCGTCAAATGCGCCCCGCAGCCCAGGGCCTCTCCAATATCCTCGCCCAGCGTCCGGATGTAGGTTCCTTTGCTGCATTTTACTATCATTTTGATAGCTAGTTGCGCAATATCCACGGGGGCTAGCGCCACATTTAACTCATAAATCGTCACTTCACGGGCGTCCCGCTCCACCTCAATGCCGGCGCGCGCGTACTCGTACAGCGCCTTGCCATCCTTCTTCAATGCACTGTGCATTGGCGGTATCTGGCGGATCAGGCCAGTGAACCGCGCCGCCACATTACGGACGTCTTCTTCCGTCGCAGTCACGGGCCGTTCCTCAATCACCTCGCCCTCGGCGTCCCCGGTACTGGTCTTGACCCCCAGCTGCGCCACCGCTTCGTAGGTTTTATCAGCATCCAACTGGAGCTGGCTGAACTTGGTGGCGGCACCAAAACACAGGGGCAAAACGCCGGTTGCCAAAGGATCCAGCGTGCCGGTATGGCCCGCTTTCTCCGCGCGCAATAGCCATTTGACTTTTTGCAGGGCGTCATTGCTCGACCAACCCAAAGGCTTGTCCAACAACAGCACCCCATGCACGGGGCGCCTGGTGACCCGTGCACGAGGCGCATTCATCGATTCAATCCTCTTTGGCGCGAGAAGCGACGGCGCGCGCAATCAACGCGTTCATGTCAGCGGCTCGCTCGGTCGTCTGGTCAAACACAAAATGCAGCGTCGGCACGGTATGGATATGCAGGCGCTTGAACAGGCCGGCCCGCAAAAAACCGGCGGCCTGGTTCAAACCTTCCGTACATGCCTTGGGGTCTCCCGTCAGCAGGCTGAAGAACACCTTGGCGTGTGCGTAGTCAGGCGTGACTTCCACCGCCTGAATCGTCACCATGCCCACCCGCGGATCTTTCAGCTCGCGCGCGATCAGCTCGGTCAGATCGCGCTGGATCTGATCGGCTACCTTGAAGCTGCGGTTAGGGGTTTTTGACTTTAGTCGCACGATTTACGCTCTGTCCATCAAAGGGTACGGGCCACTTCGCGAATTTCAAAGAATTCCAGCACGTCACCCTCTTGGATGTCGTTGTAGTTCTTGATATTCAAGCCGCAGTCAAAGCCTTCACGCACTTCCTTGGCATCGTCCTTGAAGCGCTTGAGCGAGTCGAGTTCACCCGTGAAGATGACCATGTTATCGCGCAACAAGCGCAGCCGCGCGGTGCGCCGCACGACACCGGCGGTGACCATACAGCCAGCGATCGAACCGATCTTGGACACCTTGAAAATCTGACGAATTTCGGCGGTACCAATGACTTCTTCTTTCTTGTCCGGCGTCAACATGCCCGACATGGCGAGCTTGAGCTCATCCACGGCGTCATAAATGATGTCGTAGTA
>NZ_JAUSLE010000020.1 GCF_030646845.1 Rhodoferax sp.
CCGCGTGCTCCAGACCGAGGGCCATGAAGCACAACCAGGTGGCCAGCCCGACCAGCACACTGGTGAACAACTGCACCAGCATGTAGCGCTGGATCTGGTCGTGAATCTGATTGAGGGCTTGCAAGGTGACTTTTTTCCGGCTCAGCGTGGGTCCCGCCAGCTTCACCATCTTGCGCCGGAAGCTGTCGCCCGAAGCCATCAGGAAGAAAGCAATCAAGGCCATGATCCCGAGCTGTCCCAGCATCCCCAACAAGCCCAGGGTGCCGCTCCAGAGATGATCCTTGACGTCGAATTTAGGTTTCTCTATCTGTACCCGTTGCACACCGCGCCCGGCCGGTGCCGTATGGTTGGTTTCTTCGGCCGCCTGCTCCAGTTGGGTGGCGGCTTTTTGTACCGTTGCCAGCGCACTGTCGGGCTTGCCCGGCGCGGCGCGCACCGAGTCGCGCAATTTTTCCGCCGCCGCCGGCAGCAACTCGACCAACTTGCTGGCGTCCTCGCTCAAGGAATAGGCGGCCACACCGGCACCGCTCAAAATGCCCAGAATCAACAAGGCAGCGCTCAAGGCGCGTGGAATATGGCGCAACTGCAGCCAGTCCACCAGCGGCGACAGCGCATAGCTGAAAAGCAGACCCACCATCACCGGAATAGCCACCGCGCTGGCCCAGCGCAGTGCGAACACACTGGCCAGCGTCGCCAGCAGCGCCAACGACACACTGCGCACATCCACCGGCATGTGCAGCAACACACGCGCCGGCTCGGTGGCTTCGAGGGCCGGGGCCAGTGGGTCGGCGCCAGGATGAAGCAGCGACGGCGAAGTGGGGTTCATCATCACCGGCTCCCATCACCTCTCATGCCGCCATCAACGCGGCACTACCCGGCCGCTGTCGTCCGAGAGAACAATTTCGACGCGCCGGTTCAACTGGCGTGTCTCGGCCCGGTCGTTGGACGCCACCGGGTAGGACTGGCCATAGCCACGCACCGCAACCCGCTCCCGGGCGATGCCCAGGTCCAGCAAGGCGGATTGCACGGCGCCAGCACGCCGCTCCGACAAATCCTGGTTGTGCGCAGCGGTCCCGGTGCTGTCGGTGAAACCTTCCACCAGCACCGTGCGCCGCGGATTTTGCTGCATGACATCCGCCAGCTTTTGCGCGGTGCTCATGCCTTGCGCATTCAGGCGCGCCAGATCGGTTCCGAACAACACGTCGCCCAAGGTGATGACGATGCCACGCTCCGTCTTCTTTGCCGCCAGATCAGCCAACTGGGCTTCCAGTTGCGTGGCGCGCGCTTGCGCTTCCTGCGTCTTGCGCTGGGCCTCGGCGGCCTGCCCCTGGGCAAGCTGCGCCTGACCCTGGGCAAGCTGCGCCTGGCGCTGGGCGTCGACAGCTTCGACCTTGGCTGCCTGGGCTGCCAGCCTGGACTGCTGGGCCCGGGTGGTGGCCAGATCGGCCTCCCGGGTGCGCTGATCCAGGCGCATTTGATCGCGCAGCTTGCCGGCATTGGCAACTTCTGCCTCGGCCGATTTCTGCTTCGCCACTTCCTGTGTCAGGGCAATCTTTTGCCGCGCCAGGTACGCCAGCTTGTCGACTTTTTCACCGCTCTCATTGTGACTGGCGGCCGCGTCGGCCTGCGCTAGGGCCTCGCCGGCTTGCTTGAATTCCAGGGCAGCGTAACTCGCGACGGCAGGGTTGCTTTGCGCGGCCCGGTAGTCGCTGCGCGTCTGATCCAGCATGGTGGTGCTGGTCGGTGTCGTGCCGCAAGCCGCAATGAGCGCGGCAACGGCCAATAGAACGGGTGTCAGGTAACTATTTTTCATGATGAAATCCTTGGTGAAACAGTGGCGTCGGAAGGGGGTTTATTTGCGGCTGCGTTCCAGCTCTTCACGCAAGACACGGATGTCGTCTTGCAAGACATTCGCCGCCGCTTGCGCCTTGGCCGAGTTGGCCTTGCCTTGCGCCAACTTCGCATCGGCTTGCGCCTGTGCCGCCAAATCAACGGCCAGTTTGTAGTTCTTGTCGGCCATGGCCTTGTTCGCCAACGCCATTTTTTCGCGCGCCGAATTCATCTCGACCGGCGCAAATTCGACACCGCCAGCGCCGGCGGCATTCTCCAGCGCGGCCTTGGAGACCGCCACATCGGCGGTCGCCGGGGTCTTCAGGCTGCTACAGCCGACAGTCAGGATAAGCGCTGCGCCGCACAGGACCGCCAAGCGCATCTTTGTAATTCTCGTCATTCTTTTTCTCCAGTAAGTTGTTGATCAAATCCAATCTTCTTGCGGGACAGACCGAATTCCTAGACTTTGCGGGACAGACCGCAGTTACGCGAAGCGAACCAGCTCTGTCCTCAACCGTCAAAAGAACCAGCTCTGTCCCCAACATTTCTAGCTTTTGATGAGAACGGTTATAGGCTTGGTATTTGGCTGCGTCTGTACGCTATCGAACGCTGCACTGGCGTTGTGCTGGCGCCTACTTGTGTGGTGCTAACTGAGCGCGACGCTCTTCCCAGTCAGCCAGCCATGCGGGAAGATCCTCGGCTGGCATCGGTTCGGCGATGAAGTAGCCCTGGGCCAGATCGCAGCCTCGTTGGCTGACAAAATTCCAGTCTGCCCGGTCCTCCACCCCTTCCGCCACCGATTCCATTTTGAGCTGCTTTGCCAGGCCCAGACTGGCGTCGAACATCGCACGTTGCCGCTCGTTGCCCCAAGCCCCATGGACAAAACTCTGATCGATCTTGAGTTCATCGAATGGAATATCGCGTAACTGGGCGAGAGAGGAATTGCCGGTGCCGAAATCGTCAATCGAGAGGCGAAAACGTTTCAGATGCAGGCGCGTCAAAATTTCAAGCGGTACCCGCTGGTCCAGCATCAGCCGGCTTTCCGTCACCTCCAGCACCAGTTCCTGAGGCGGCACGCCGGCCTTGCTCGTCAGGTCCACCACGTAGTCCAGAAAGCTCAAGGCAACCAGGTTGTCCATTGACAAATTGACTGCTACCCGCAACGACAGGCCGGCGTCCCGCCAGGCCCGGGCCTGCGCCAGCGCGCCGGTCAACACCACTTCGGTCAGTTGGTCAATCAGTCCGTGGCGCTCGGCGATGCCAATGAACTGGTCTGGGGAAACCATCCCGTCTTTCGGATGACGCCAACGCACCAGGGTCTCCACACCGACAACCTCACCGCTGGCCAGCGTCACTTTGGGCTGGTAATAATTGAGCAACTCGCCCCGGACCATGGCAGCCCGGAGTTGATCCGCACTGTAGCTAATTCTCGTGCTGCTGACAGCCCCCGGCAGCGGCGCCCGCCAGCGCTCCAGCACGGCCGCCAGTCGCTCCGGACTGACCGGTTTGCTCAGTCGGCCCAGTACCTTGATCTTGTGCGCCCGCACCAATTTCTCGACCGATTGCACGACACGCTCATCTTCGCCACTGACCAGAATTACAGCGCCCGCGTAATCATGTTCGACCAGATGCCGCACGAACTCAACACCGTCCATCTGAGGCATGTTGATGTCCAGCAAAATCAGATCCGGACGACATTCCGGACTATCGACCAACATCAGGGCGGCGCGTCCGTTGTCGCAGGTCCGGACCGAGGTAATTCCCAGGTTCGTCAGCATGCGCGCCAGCAGCTTGAGCATGAAGGGCTCGTCATCAAGCACCAAAATCTTGATTGCCGAATTATTCAATAGCACGGGAGACTCCCATTATTCGTTGCAGGAAACCGTCAACGCGGGCCCATTCTTGTTCAAATTGGGGCATTAGCTGGGCCATGTTTTGAACTTCGCCGGCCTTGCCCGAGCGCTCCATCGCTTCGCACAGTTCCCCCAGCGCGAGCGCCCCGACCGAGCGCGCAGCCGACTTGAGTTTGTGCGCCAGGGCGGCGCTGGCCGCGGGCTGGCCCGCCGCGCAGACTCCGCGCAACTCCGCGGCGATGTCTGCCGCGCTGGCGCGGAAGTCACCCAGGAACTCGCGCAGCACCGCCTCGTCGTTGCCGATCAGGGCTTTGAGAACACCCACATCAACGGCGGCAGAAGTCTCGGCAGAGGAAACGGCGGACGCCTGGGCTGCGTTCGATCCAGTCTCTTTGGCCACCGGTACCGAAGGAGCCACCGGCAGCCATTTCGCCAGCATTGCCTTCAAATTGACCAGTTGCACCGGTTTGCCCAGGTAGTCGTCCATGCCGATTGACAGGCAATGCTCGGCCTCGCCCTTGAGCGCATTGGCGGTGAAGGCAATGATCGGCATGCGTGTCTTGCCAGCCTCTTCGGTGCGAATGGTTGTGGTGAGCTCGTAGCCATCCATTTCCGGCATGTGCAGGTCGGCGAACAAGATGGCGTAATCGCCGCTGCGCCAGCGCTTGAGTGCCTCACGGCCATTGTTCGTGATGTCCGCGGTGTACCCCAGCAGCAGGAGCTGTTGCAGGATGACTTTCTGGTTGGTCTCGTTGTCTTCCGCGATCAGGATCAGCCGGCCCTGCTGGAGCGCCTTCTCACGCGACAGCGGCTTCGGTGCCGCCAGGGCAGCGTCGGGCAGGCTTTCCCGGTCCGGCACTTGAGCTCGACCGCTCGCAATCGCGATCGCCCCCAGCAGCGCCTTGTGCGTCAGTACATTGCCATCCACGAACACCAGATCGGCGCCCTCCAGGCGCGGACCACGACGCTGTCCACGCCCGATGACGACGAACCGGGCTTTTTGTTCCGGGCGCAGTCGGGCTGCACTGCGCAGACCATCGAGCAGCGGATGGGCGGCTTGCGAGTCAATGACGACTATCCACAGGCCCGAGGGTTGGCCGGCGGTCCATTGCAAGGCGGCCTCCAGATTCGATGCGCGTTGCACCTGTGCCCCGTCGTGGACCAGGTAGGCGGCAAGGTCGTCGCCCATTCCATCTTGCAGGCCCTCGTCCACCACCAGACAGGACAAACCGGCCACCAGTTGCCGGTCCGGATTCGATCCGGCACGGTTCGGCTCATTCTCGTCCGACTGATGCTGTTCCGGTACCAAGGCGAACGGTATGCGCACGGTGAACAACGAGCCCTGGCCCACGTCGCTGCGTACCGCGACCTCGCCGCCCATGATGTCGACCATGCGGCGCGAGATGGCAAGGCCCAGCCCAGTCCCGCCGAAATTTCGGGTCGTGGAAGCGTCGGCCTGAATAAAGGCCGAGAACAAGCGCGCCTGGGTTGCTTCATCAATGCCGATACCGTTATCGAGCACTCGAAACTCCAGCGTGACCTGCTCTGGCGTACTGGCAAGCACCACGGCACGAAGCGACACCTTGCCCGGGCGCTGCATCTTGGCCGAGAACTTGATGGCGTTGTTCGTCAGATTGATCAGAATCTGGCGCAGTCGCCCGGCATCGCCCATGACCAGGGCGGGGATGGCCGGATCGGTAAACAGGGTCAATTCGACCTTCTTTTCCAGCGCCATCCGATCCATGGCTTCGCAGACCCCGTCAACCACATCGGCAACGCTGATCGGCACGGAGTCAATCTCAAGCTTGCCGGCCTCGATCTTGGAGAAGTCGAGAATATCGTTGATGACGGCCAGCAGCGCAAACGCCGAGTCGTGAATGATATTGGCCATTTCCATCTGCGAAGCATTGAGGCTGCTCTGCTGTAGCACATCGATCATGCCAATCACGCCATTCATCGGCGTGCGGATCTCGTGGCTCATGGTGGCAAGGAATTCTGATTTGGCGAGGTTGGCCTTTTCCGCCGCGATCTTGGCCCTCTCCAGTTCCGCATTGGTTTCCTGTAGCGCCTGATCGAGGCGTTTGCGCTCCGTGACGTCGCGTGCGGCGGCGAACACGCCCTGGAGCCTGCGGTCCCGGTCGTAAAAAGTCATCGCGTTGTAGGAGACTACGGTTTCCTTGCCGTCGCGGGCACGCACAGTGAGTTCGTAGTTGGAGACTTTCTTTTCACTCAGCACCAGCTTGATGCTGGTCTCGGCCCGCTCCGGATCGGTGAAGTGGTCCTTGAACGGTGCGCCAATCAGCTCGTCGCGCGTGCAACCGGTCAGCGCCTCCATCTGCTTGTTGACGTCAGAAACGATGCCGGACGGATCGGTGGTCATGATCGCGTCCAAATTGAATTCAATCAGTGAGCGCGTGTAGAACTGTTGGTCCCGCAGCCTCTGATCGAGCAGTTTTTGCTCGGCTTCGATCTGCTTGCGCACGGTGTTGTCGGTGCCTATCAGCAGGTAGCCGATGATCAGGTCATGCGCGTCTCGCAGCGCGGTGACCGACACCACCGCCGGGAAGCGGCTGCCGTCCTTGCGGATGTAGGTCAGCTCGTAGATGTCCTCGATGCCGCGCGAGGCCTTGAACACCAGGGCCTCGAAGCCCGGCTCAATCGGCGTGCCGAGCTCCACGCTCAAGGCTTTGGCACGGGCGATTACTTCCTGCGGATCGGAAATGTCGGCCGGCGTGATCTTGTTCAGGACGTCGTCGGCCGCGTAGCCCAGCATGCGCTCGGCACCCACGTTGAAAATCTGGATGACACCCTTCTCGTCAGTGGCAATACTGGAGAAGTTGGCGCTGTTGAGAATGGCGTTCTGCAAAGCCCCAGTCTTGAGCAAGGCCTCCTGGCGCCGGAACTCGGTGATACCTTCTGCTGTGCCAGCGGCAAGACGGTGGTTGGCGGCATCGCGGAGTTTTTCTATCATGATGGATCTCTGTTATCGCGCGAAGGAGTCTGACGGACCGCGTGGCCGAAGGTGCGACTGGCGCCCCACCTGCTGCTTATACGCTCATCCTGCAAAAAAGCTGCCCGCTTTTGCCGGCAGACCTCTGAATGAGGTGAATTTGACCCGCCAATGGGTTCTTCAACGACCGCTATTCATGGTAGCGACCAAGCCTGCTGCTCTCCGTGCGCTATCGCACATAAGGGCAGTTTTTGCGCAAAAGGTACTCAGATAGATCAGCCGCAACTGACCGGGGGCAGCCCTACCGGGGCCGGACATCGCCCAGCAAACGTTCGCGTTCTTTCTTGACCACCCCATAGCATTCGCAGGCGCGGGACTCCAGCCCCGAGCGGTTCAGCACGGTGATGTGGCCGCGCCGGTAACTGATTACCCCTTTTTGCTGCAAATGCCCGGCGGCCTCGGTAATGCCTTCGCGCCGCACGCCGATCATGCTGGCAATCAGCTCCTGCGTCATGGTCAAGTCATTCGAGGACAGGCGATCGAGGGTGGACAACAGCCAGCGACTGAGCTGCTGCTCCACCGAATGATGCCGATTGCACACCGCAGTCTGGGATATCTGCGTGATGAATACCTGGGTGTAACGCAGCAGCAAACGCATCATCGGCCCGGCGCGATTGAATTCCTCCATCATCAGCCCGGCTTTCAGCCGGTAACCCTGGCCCCCGGTCTGCACTGTGGCCCGACTGGGCGTGGTATTGCCACCCATGAACAGGGATACGCCCAGCACACCCTCGTTGCCGACTCCCGCGACTTCCGCCGATGCGCCGCTCTCGGTCACGTAATGCAGCGACACAATAGCGGTCGTCGGAAAATAGACGTGCTGCATCTGGCTGCCAGATTCGTAGAGAACTTCGCCCAGCGGCATCGCGACCAGCTCCAGATGGGGCGCAATGCGCTCGAATTCTGCGCTGGGCAGGGCGGCGAGAAGGTAGTTTTGATGGGGGCTCTGCGGGTTATCCAAATGCGGTCTCCGAGTGATCGCCTGCGGGCAAGAGCATCTCGCGGCCAGCATACACGATTTGCACTGGGGCATCTCCCGGGCCTGTCTCCGGCCCTTGAAACCGGGGGACATCGCCCATAATTGAGGGTTGGCGGCGCCGGTTCCGGGACGCCGGTTTCATTTGTCAGACCCTCAAAACCAAAATGACCAAACAAACCCTTTCCTTCCAGGCCGAAGTGGCGCAGCTGCTGCACCTCGTGACCCACTCGCTGTATTCCAACAAGGAGATCTTCCTGCGCGAGCTGATTTCCAACGCCTCGGATGCCTGCGACAAGCTGCGTTATGAGGCCATCAACGACAGCGGCCTGTATGAAGATGCACCCGATCTCGAGGTGCGCGTGTCCTTTGACAAGGACGCCAGGACGCTGACCATCACCGACAACGGCATTGGCATGAGTGCGCAGGAAGCCATTGAGCACCTCGGCACCATTGCCAAGAGCGGCACCAAGGATTTTGTGAGCAAGCTCTCTGGCGACCAGAAGGCCGACTCCCAACTGATCGGCCAGTTTGGCGTGGGCTTTTACTCCGGCTTCATCGTCGCCGACAAGATCACGGTCGAGTCGCGTCGCGCTGGCATGAAGGAGACGGAGGGCGTGCGCTGGATCAGCGGTGGCGCGGGCAACTTCGAGGTCGAGACCATCACCCGCCCCCAGCGCGGCACCAGCGTCATCCTGCACCTGAACGACGACGCCCTGGACTATGCGTCAGCCTGGAAGCTCAAGGGCATCATCAACAAATACTCCGACCACATCAGCCTGCCCATCCTGATGGAAAAGGAAGAATGGAAAGACGGCGAACTGATCAACCCGGGTGATGAGGCCGGCGGGCGCCAGCCTGGTGGCATGGTCAAAACCGGCGAGTGGGAAGCGGTCAACAAGGGCAATGCCATCTGGGCGCGCGCCAAGAAGGACATCACATCCGAGCAGTACACCGAGTTCTACAAACAGATCAGCCACGATTTTGAAGCGCCGCTGGCCTACACGCACAACCGGGTGGAAGGCAGTACCGAGTACACCCAGCTGCTGTACATCCCGGGCAAGGCGCCGATGGACCTGTACAACCGCGAGAAATCAGCGGGCGTGAAACTGTATGTCAAACGCGTCTTCATCATGGAGGACGCAGAGGCGCTGTTGCCGACCTACCTGCGCTTCGTCAAGGGCGTGGTGGACTCGGCCGACCTGCCGCTCAACGTGAGCCGTGAGTTGCTGCAGGAAAGCCGCGACGTCAAAGCGATCCGCGAAGGCTGCACCAAGCGCGTGCTCGGCATGCTGGAAGACCTGGCCAAGCACGACAAGCTGCCCGAAGCCGAAACACCGGCCGATGGGGTGACCGATGTCGTCAGTGCCGAAGACAAGGCGGAAGCCGAGGCCAGCGCGGGCAAATACAGCAAGTTCTACGCTGAGTTTGGCGCGGTGCTGAAAGAAGGCTTGGGCGAAGACTTTGCCAACAAGGACCGCCTGGCCAAGCTCTTGCGCTTTGCCTCCAGCACCACCGACGCGGTCAGCGTGAGTTTTGCCGACTACAAGGCGCGCATGAAGGAAGGCCAGGAGGCCATCTACTACATCACCGCCGACACACTGGCCGCCGCCAGGAACAGCCCGCAGCTTGAAGTGTTCAAGAAGAAAGGCATCGAAGTGCTCTTGATGACCGATCGCGTGGACGAGTGGGCGCTGAACTACCTGCATGACTTTGACGGCACGCCGCTGCAAAGCGTGGCCAAGGGCGCGGTGGATTTGGGCAAACTGCAGGACGAAGCGGAAAAGAAAGCGGCTGAAGAAGCCGCAGAGACCTTCAAGCCGCTGCTGGCCAAGCTGAAGGAAGCACTGAAGGACAAGGCCGAAGACGTGCGCGTGACCACCCGCCTGGTCGACTCCCCGGCCTGTCTCGTGGTGCAGGACCACGGCATGAGTACGCAACTGGCGCGCATGCTCAAGCAGGCGGGGCAGGCCGCGCCGGATGTCAAGCCGGTGCTGGAAGTGAATGCCGAACACCCGCTGGTGAAAAAGCTGGATGGCTCGGTGCACTTCAACGACCTGGCCCACATCCTGTTCGACCAGGCCCTGCTGGCCGAAGGGGGCATGCCAGCCGACCCGGCCGCCTACGTGAAGCGGGTGAATGCGCTGCTGGCTTGATATCTATTGATCAAATCAGCCTCCAGCCCTCGCAGGTACTGCGCAAGCAGCTATTAATACGATAGCATCAGAACGCCACAGCGCCCCGCAGCCTCATCGGCTTGCCGGGCTCTTCTCTCTCATGCTGGCGCGCTGGAATGAGTCGCCGCCTCTGTGCGCTGCGTCCGTTTCATCGTTGCGCATCGCACGCACTTAAACTCCGCCCATGACCATGGCCTTCCACCGCGCCGCCACGTTCGCTGGCGTGCAGCTTCGCCGCCTCATGGGAGCCATCCGGCGACACCCGTTTCGCTCGGCTATGGTGCTTCCCACGCTGATGCTGCTCTACGGACTGGTGTTGCTGCCATTCACCCCCAGCATTGGCGGCCTGCGCAAAGCGAAGTCAGAAGCGCCGTCTGTGCTGCTGGCGTCCGACGGGACCGTGCTGGCCGAGTACAAGCGCATCAACCGCCAGTGGGTGACTCTGGAGAAGATTTCGCCCCACGTGGTGAATGCATTGATCGCCACCGAGGACCGCCGTTTCTACGAGCACCATGGCATTGACGTTCGCCGTACCGTCGGGGCGGTACTCAGCACCTTGACGGGTGATCTGCAGGGCGGCTCCACCCTTACCCAGCAACTGGCGCGCAACCTCTACCCCGAAGAAATCGGCCGCGCCACCAGCATCACGCGCAAGGCCAAGGAAGCCATTACGGCGCTGAAGATCGAGGCGGTGTATTCCAAGCGCGAAATTCTGGAGACTTACCTCAACACCGTGCCCTTTCTCTACAACGCCTTCGGCATCGAGATGGCGGCGCGCACCTACTTTGACAAGTCGGCCGACAAGCTCGATGAGCTGGAGAGCGCCACCCTGATCGGCATGCTCAAAGGCACGAGCTACTACAACCCGGTGCAAAACCCCGAACGCGCCTTGCAGCGCCGCAACTTGGTGCTGACGCAGATGGCCAAATACGGCAAGCTGGATCCGGCCCGGGTCGAGGTGCTGGCCAAGCGTCCGCTCAAGCTGGATTTTGAGCGGCAGGACGAGTCGCTGGGGCCGGCGCCGCACGTGGCCCAGCACCTGCGCAAATGGCTGATCGCCTGGGCCGACCCTAGGGGCTATGACATTCAGGCCGACGGACTGCGGGTGCACACGACCCTGGACGCCAGGCTCCAGAAGGCGGCCAACCAGGCGGTGGAACGGCAGATGGCGCAACTGCAGACCCTGGCCGACAGACGGCGCAAGGCGGGGCAGGAGCGCCCCGTGCTGCAGGCCGGCTTTGTGGCGATGGACCCGCGCAGCGGCGCGGTACGGGCCTGGGTCGGCAGCCGCGACTATGCCCAGGAGCAGTTTGACCATGTGAGCCAGGCGCGGCGCCAGCCCGGCTCGACCTTCAAGCCTTTTGTGTATGGCGCTGCGTTCATGCAGGGCTTCAGCCCGTCAGACACCTTGATGGACGAACCCGTCGTCATCACCTCGCCCGGCGGCGCGGTGTGGACGCCCAGCGATGCGACGCCACCCAGCTACCAGCCCACCACCCTGCGCGACGGGCTGGCGTATTCCAAGAACACCATCACCGCCCAGCTGATGCAGAAAGTGGGGCCCGCCCGCGTGGGGCAACTGGCGCAGGCCATGGGGGTGCGTCAAAGCAAGCTGGACCTGGTGCCCTCTCTGGCCCTGGGCACCAGCCCGGTCACACTGATCGAGATGGTCACAGCCTACGGGACCATCGCCAATGGCGGCAATTACATGGCGCCAGTGCTGGTGCTGCGGGTGGAAGACCGCAACGGCCGGTTGCTGGAACAATTTGAATCGGCGCCAGAGCGCGAGCCGGCCATGCCGCGCGCGCACGCGCTGACCCTGGTCAACGCCATGCGCGGTGTGATCGATGAGGGCACAGGCACAGCGATTCGCCAGCGCTACGGCATCCAGGCCGACCTGGCGGGCAAGACCGGCACCACCCAGGACAACACCGACGGCTGGTTCATCATGATGAATCCGCAACTGGTGGCGGGCGCCCGGGTCGGCTTCAACGACAACAGTGTCACCATGGGGTCCTGGGGCCAGGGCGCACGCAGCGCGCTGCCGATGGTGGGAGAGGTGTTTCAGCAGGCATTTCGCAGCCGCTGGCTGGACCCGAAGGCTGAATTCGCCATTCCCCGCCCACCACCGCCAGGACCGAAGATCGAGCCGCTGGCGGACATCGTGAACGATGTGCTGGAAAAATTCTGGCGAACGCTGCAGGGGAAGTGATCGCCGCCGACCGGCAGCATCTTGAACCCGGTCAGGGGTTGATGGCGTTCATGCGGTACTCCTCCGTCAAAAACGCCCTTCAAAAGACTCTTCATCCGGCCCCAGCGGCTCGACCGTGCGCATCTGTTGCGCCAGCACCTCCAGCGTGGCCTCGGACGCGTCGCGCCCGCTGGCACTGCGCGCCAGGATGCGTTCCCGCAGCTGCGCCGGCGTGGCCTGCGGCGCCAGGATGCCAAACGCCGCTCCGGCGTCTCGGGCCAGCGCACGAAAGTCATCCCGGTCAGCGCGTCTCAGAAAGGTGGCATCCACAATGACCGACCAGCCGGCGCGCAACAACATCTCGGCCAGCTCGCGCAGGCGGCCATAGGTCAGGGCATGGGCGTCGGGCGCGTAAATGCCGGCGTTCGTACTTGAGCCGCTGTGCGCGCCAGCGGCCAACCCAAACAGGCGCTTGCGCTCGACATCCGCGCGCAGGCGCAGGGTCGATGCATGGCGGTCGTGTTGCAGCAGTTCGCTCGAGACGACTGTCTTGCCGCAGCCCGACAGCCCGTGCGTGATCACGAGCCGCACCGGCGGTGGTGCCACCAGCCGTTCTGTCAGCGCGATATAGGCCTGCGCCTCGCTGTCGTCCGTCTGGGTCTGATGCTGTCGAATCGCCGCCACCTTGGCACGCACCATGGCCCGGTACACCGCATAAAAGCGCAGCAGCGGCGCCGCCTCGTAATCACCACTACGGCTCAGCACCTCGTCCACCCACCAGTCGGCCAATCCCGGCTGACCGTGCGCAAGCAGGTCCACATAGGTGAAGGCGATCTCGCTTGACACGTCAATCCAGCGCAGGTCTTCGTTGAACTCGAGGCAGTCGAACATTCTCACGCGGTGGTCGATCAAGACAAGATTGGCCAGATGCAGGTCGCCGTGGCATTCGCGCACGCGCCCTGCCCGCTTGCGCGCTTCCATCAGCGGTGCAAGATGCCTGAATTGCGCTTCGGTCCAGACCTGCAAGGCCTGAAGCCGGGTCCGCATGGCCGCCTCGGGCAGCAGCCGCAACAGGTCGTGAAAGTTGTCCTGTGCCGGCGCCAGCACGTGCTCAGGAGACCCGAAGCGCGACGCTACCGGTGCTGTCGCGGCGGCCGCATGAAAGGCGACCAGCGTGCCAGCCAGATCGGACAGGTGCATGGGTTGCAACTCGCCACGGTCGCAAACCCGGTCCAGTCGTCCGGCTTCATCGAAGCGCCGCATCTTGACGGCGTATTCGATCGGCGCACCCGGCCCGCCAAACTGCGGATCCTGCGGCGTGTTGAAGATTCCTACGACATCCAGGTAGATATCGGGCGCAAAGCGGCGGTTCAGGCGCAACTCGTCAAGACAGCAGGCCTGGCGTTGCGCCAGCGTGCTGAAGTCCAGAAAAGGCAACTGCAGTGACTTCTTGACCTTGTAGGCGAAATCGCCGGCCAGCAACACCCAGGAGATATGGGTCTGCACCAGCTCGACCCGCTGCACCGGATGCGGATAACGCTGCGGCTCCAGCAGGGCCTGGATGAGCGGTGGCAAGTCGGGGTCCATAAAGCTCATGATGCCAGACCCAGCCCGGGGAAGCCATGACAAGCAACAAGGTCCGCGTGGCGGCCCGGGCTGCGACAATGGCCGCTCTGCTTCAACTCAATGAAAAAATCTCATGAAAACTGTTTTGCGCATCGCCGCCCTCGCCGCCACGCTGGCCACCCTGCCCGCCGCTTGGTCCGCTGACGCAGTCAGCACAGCCGCCGCCAAGGAAGAAGGGGCCGTGGTCACCGCGACCGGTCTGGTCTACCGCTCACTCAAAGACGGCACCGGCCCCAGCCCCGCCGCCAGCGACAAAGTCAAGGTGCATTACCGCGGCACGTTTCCTGACGGCCGTGAATTTGACAGCTCCTACAAGCGCAATGAAGCGATTGAGTTTCCCTTGAGTGGCGTCATCAAATGCTGGACCGAAGGCGTGCAACGCATGAAAGTGGGCGGCAAAGCCAAGCTGACCTGCCCGGCATCCATCGCCTATGGCGAACGCGGCGCCGGCGGCCTGATCCCGCCCAACGCCACGCTGCTGTTTGAAGTCGAGTTGCTGGCGATCAACGGCAAGTAGGCCAGCCTGCCAAAACGCATGGCGGGTCTCTGAATTGAGAGGGGCTGATCAGTCCAGCTTGCCGATACGCTTGACCACATCGACCATGCGTTTGGCATCCGCCTGCACATATTTTTCAAAGTCAGCCGAGTCCTGGTACAGCACCGGGCTGCCGGCGTTCTGGATGACCTCCTTCACCCGCGCGTCCTGCGCGGCGAACCTGGCCGCAGCCCGCAGCCGCTGGGCCACAGGTTCAGGCGTGGCCTGCGGAATGAACATCCCGGACCACTGTGCGTACTCGGCGTTATAGCCGGTCTCTTTCATGCTGGGCACCTCCGGCATCGACGCCAGCCGCTCGTTGCCCCAATGGGCCAGCACGCGCAGCTTGCCCGCCTTGATGTGTTGCAGCACGGTCGCCGGACCGCTTGATACGGCGTCAATCTGGCCGCCCAGCAGCGCCACCACAGCGGGGCCGGCCCCGGTAAAAGGCACATGCGTCATCTTGACGCCAGCCACTTGGGACAGGATTTCCATCGGCACATGCATGGTGCCGTAGTTGCCGGATGAACCGTAGTTGATGGCCCCTGGCCGCGCTTTTGCATCGGCCATGAATGCCTGCAGCGTCTTCCATGGCGCATCGGCCCGAACGGCCAGAACGGTCGGGTCCGCCGTGAAGCGGGCGATCGGACGCAGGTCAGGCAGCGTGAACATTGGCGCACGGCCCAGCACGACGTCCGCTTCAGGAATAACCGTCAGTGAGGACAACGCCAGCAGGATGGTGTAGCCATCCGGCTTGGCTTTGGCCGCCGCGCCCATGCCAATGCCACCGCCCGCCCCCGCCCGGTTTTCAATGACCACCGGTTGTCCCAGGTCGCGCGACATGGCCTCAGCCACGGGGCGCGCCACCAGATCTGCCAGCCCACCCGGTGGAAACGGCACGATCATGGTGATAGAGCGGCTGGGCCAGGCCGCCTGCGCGGCACACCAGCTGCTGGCGGAAATGAGAATGCTGGCCACCAGGGCGGTACGGCGTTTCATATTGTGTCTCCTGATTTTTGTGAACGGTAGGGCATCATGCCGCGTCCACCGGGGCGCGGCATTTTGCCCGTGTCATGCTAGCATCCCGGCGCAAGTCGCGCATGCGTAAGACCCCTCATCCGGTCAATGCAAAACACAGGCTAAATTCGCAGGTCATCCACCGAACAATCCCCCACAAAATCATGAAAATAGTTGTCTACCGTCACAAGGGCCAAGCTGGCGTCGGCCTGGTATCAGGCGATCTGAAAACAGTCACGCCGTTCGATCTGCCTGCAAATGAGCGAGCGCTGGGTGCCCTGCCCATCATTGAAGCGCTGGCTGGCGGCGCCGCACTGCCCGCCGCACTGGCGCCCCTGGCCTTGAGCGATGTGCAGGTCGGCGCGCCCCTGCCCAAACCACGTCGCAATATATTTTGCGTGGGTAAAAACTACCACGCCCACGCCAAGGAGTTCGCAGGCAGCGGGTTTGACAGCAGCGCCGCAGCTGGCGACATTCCCAAGGCGCCGATCATCTTCTCCAAAGTGCCGGAGTCCGTGATCGGACCCACGGACACGATCGAACTCCCGGTCGGCGTCTCCGAGGCGATCGACTACGAAGGCGAACTCGCTGTCATCATCGGCAAGGGTGGTAAAGGCATCAAGGCGCAGGACGCGATGCAGCATGTCTGGGGCTACACGATCGTCAACGACGTGACCGCCCGCGACTGGCAAAGCCGTCACTCCCAGTGGCTGATGGGCAAGTCCTTCGACACCTTTTGCCCGATGGGGCCCTGGCTGGTCAGTGCCGACGAACTGGACGGCAACAACACCACCGTGCGCTGCTTCGTCAACGGCGAGCTGCGCCAGAACGCCAGCACCACCGACCTGATCTTCAGCATTCCGACCCTGATCGAAACCCTGTCTGCCGGCATCACCCTTTACCCCGGTGATGTGATCGCCACCGGCACGCCGGTCGGTGTGGGCATCGGCTTCAAGCCGCCCAAGTACCTGCAGTCAGGCGATGTGGTGCGGGTGGAGATCGACGGCATCGGCCACCTGGAAAACCCGGTACGCTGATCACACCACCAGCGGCTCTTCCTGCATCGCTTCCATCTGTTCTTCGAGCATCTGCACCTGGCCCTGCCAGTAGTCGCTGGAGCCAAACCAGGGGAAGTTGATCGGGAAGGCCGGGTCGTCCCAGCGCCGGGCCAGCCACGCGCTGTAGTGAATCAGGCGCAGGGTGCGCAACGGTTCGATCAGCGCCGTCTCGCGCCGGTCAAACTCGCGGAACTGCTCGTAGCCGTCCACCAGCGCGCCGAGTTGGCGCGTGCGCTGCTGGCGGTCGCCGCTGAGCAGCATCCACAGGTCTTGCACCGCAGGGCCGCTGCGGGCGTCATCCAGATCGACAAAATGCGGGCCGGGGCCGGCACTGGTCGGCGAATCCAGCGGCGTCCAGAGAATGTTGCCCGGATGGCAGTCGCCGTGCAGCCGCAACCGCCTGATCGGCTCACCTTCGGAGCCTTTTTGGCCCTTAGCCCCCGTCAAACATGCATAACCAGCTATCAAACCAATAGCATCCTGCGACGCCTTCGCCCAAGCCGACTGGACGTCCAGCGGCACCTTGTCGTTCTTGAGTAGCCATTCGCGCGACTCGATGCCAAAGCTCTGCAGGTCCAGCGCCGGCCGGCTGACAAAGGGCTTGGCGGCACCCACGGTGTGAATGCGCGCCAGAAAACGGCCAATCCACTCCAGCACATCCGGGTCGTCCAACTCCGGTGGACGCCCGCCGCGGCTGGGGCTGACGCTGAAGGCAAAGCCGCCAAAGTGATTCAGCGTGTTGCCGTTCAGGGTGAGCGGCCCCACCACCGGAATTTCGGCGGCCATCAGCTCGTCGGAAAAAGCGTGCTCTTCCAGAATTTGGGCCTCGCTCCAGCGCTCGGGGCGGTAGAACTTGGCCACCACCACCGGGCCGTCTTCCAGGTGCAACTGGTAGACGCGGTTCTCGTAGGAACTCAGCGCGAGTTGCCGCCCGTCGCCATAAAGGCCGACGCTGGCCAGCGCGTCCATGACCACGTCGGGCGTGAGCGCCTCGAATGGGTGACGGGCAGATGAAGTGGGAGAAAGTAAAACCATGCCCGCATTGTCGTGCCTGCACGCCCGAAGCGCAGGCGAGCGAGCTTGCGCAGTGGGTGACGCTGCGGTGTATCCCTCGGATGGCTAGAAAGGTGCGTCCAGTTCCGGGTCCCAGGCCGGTTTCAATTTCGCTGCCTCATCCACCAGCCGCTCAAACGGCAGGACCTGTTTCACCAGAATGACGGTGCAGGGCGCGTCCATTGCCACCTTGATGGGCACGGTGGCCACGAAGCGCTGCGTCTTCAGACCGTGCGTGGCCGCCCCCATGACGATGACACTCACATGGTTGCCCACCGCATAGCTCACCAGCGCCTGCGCCACATCACCCGACTCCAGCACGTGGTACGAGGTTTGGTGCCCCGCCAGATCCAGCGGTTGTGCCCACTGGCGCAGGCTGGCAAGGTAGCGGCGATGGACGCTGGTTTCGCTGGTGGCGTCACTGGAGGCACTGGTCTGCGCGGATGAAATAACCGTCACGCAGGCCAATCGGGCACCGGGGCGCGTTCCCAGCGTGCGCGCCACCGCCTGGCGCAGGGAATACAGCGTGGCGTCACTCACGTCCTTGTGCGGCAGGGCCACCATGACGATCGGCACCTCTTCAATCTGCTGGGCCGGCAGGGGGCTGGGCTGGTAGTGCATGCCGGCGGCCTTGACCCAGCGCTTGAAATGGGTGCCAAACCCGGTGCCTTGCGCGTTGCGGCCACGCTCGGTCACCGTGACCTGATCGGGGTGCCGCAAATCAAACGCCAGATGGGCCGCCGATGGATAGCGTCTCGCCGCCTCGGGCTCCAGGCAGCGCAGGATGATTTCCTGCAGCCATTCGGGCAGCTGCGGCTGCAGCTTGCGCGGAGGGGTCGGGTCCATCCACAGCCGTTGGCGCAGCCCACCTGCAGTCTGGGGGGCGCCAAACGGCAACTCTCCGGTGGCAAGCTCATACAGCATGACGCCAATGGCGAAAATGTCGCTGCGGGGATCTCCCCTGACGCCGACCACTTGTTCCGGTGCAATCCAGGTCGGCGACCCGACCGCTTTGCGCAACTGCTCGGCCAGCAGGTCGGGGTAGAGGGCATTGCAGGACAGGCCAAAGTCCAGCAACACCGCGCTGCCATCGGGCCGGATCAGCACATTGGCCGGTTTCAAATCCAGATGGACCGTGTTCTGCTGGTGCAGGCTGTGCACCGCCAGCGCCATGGCCGCGCCAAGGCGGGTCAACTCATCCACGCTGGGGCGCTGGGGGGCATCCAGCCAGTGCTGCAGCGTTTGCCCCTGGACGTACTCCATGACGAGATAGGGCACGTTTTCCAGGTCGCCCGCCGCCACAAAGCGCGGCACGTGCGGACCCGTCAGGACCTGCAGGATCTGGTGCTCCACCTCAAAGCTGACGATGTTCTCGGCGCCGTCGCCAGCCGTCATGCGGGGAATTTTCATGGCCATGGGAAAACCGGGATCGCTGGCCCCTTCGGTGTAGTGCACACGGTAAATGTGGGCCATGCCACCCGAATGGATGCACTCGTCGATCGTGAAACCGTCCAGCTGCGTACCCGGCTCCAGCAGCTTCATCGCCCCAGCTCCAGTCGGTCGGCAAAGAAGGCCGGCAAGCCCGCCTGCCGGATGGCCGTGGCAGCAGCCTGATGGTCGTAAGAAACCCGTTGAAAGGCCAGTTGCAATTTGTCAGTGTCAAACAGGGCGTACATGGCCTGCGGATTGCCATCCCGCGGCTGTCCGACCGAGCCGATCGTGGCCAGCCAGTGGCGATGCCTGGGCACTGGCACGGCGACACCGGGCGTCGGCATGAACTTCATCAAGCCCGCCCCCGCGCCCCGGTAATACAGACTCTGCATGTGCACATGGCCGCCAAAAACATAACGCACCTCCGGCAAGGTGGCGGCGGCGTCCAGACTCGCGGTGGCAGCACGCTGGTCATAGACGTAGCGCCAGAGCCCGGGGTCGTCCACGCTGGCGTGCACCAGCAAGATCGTGCGCTGCTGCAGAGTCAGAGGCAGGCCGTCCAGGAACTGCCGCTGGCTCGCATCGAGTTGCGCGTGGGTCCAGGCGGCGGTGCTTTCCCCCACCGTGTTGACATCCGCCGGCGGCAGGACGGCCATCGCGTCATGATTGCCCTTGATCAGCAACGCGCCGCCTTCGGCGAGATCCTGCGCCCGCTCGACCACCGCAGCGGGATCGGCACCGTAACCGACCAGGTCTCCCAACAAGGCGTACTGCTCGGCGCCCAGCGCACGGGCGTGCGCCAGACAGGCGTCAAATGCCTGAACGTTCGCGTGAATGTCTGACAGCAACGCCAGCTTCATGGTGCTCCTTGTGTGCGTGACCGGACATCATGCCCTATCGCGCTGACGACAGGTTTGCAGCGTATCAAGCGGACGCTCTTTGATGCAAGTCAAGCATCTCCGGCATCAAGGCCATGTACAGTCCCCGAGTATGAAATGGCAACAACGTAAACGATTCATTACCCGACGCGGCCTGATTTACTCGCTGGTTCTTTGTCTCTTCATCCTGGGCTTGGGCGGCGTTGGCTTCTGGATCCTGGAGCCCACCGCCATCACCCTGAGCGACGGACTGTGGCTGGCCTTCACCACGGCAGCCACCGTGGGCTATGGCGACATTGTGCCCAGCACCCACGCGTCGCGCGTGTTCTCGGTGCTCGTCGTGTTGCTTGGCCTGGCGGTGCTCTCGCTGGTCACAGCCTCGGTTGCTGCCATGTTCGTCGAAGTTGAAGAGCGGCAAATTGAGCGCGACCTGATGCACGAGATTGGCGCGCTGCGCGTTGAGGTGCGCAGCCTGCATGACGAATTGCGTGAATTCCAGGCCCTGCGCAACGCCCCCTAGCGATTGCCCTGGCCTGAGCTCAGCGACAGCATGTGGCCCCGGCGCGGGTCTCCCCGCCCACCCAGCACCTGACGGTAAGCCTCCTCGACTGCCACGGGCCCCTGATGCTGCTCGACCACCAGCCACGCACCGGCCGGATCACTGACTTTCGCGACAAAAGCCTGCCAGGCCTGGACCAGGCGCTGCCCCAGTCCCTCGGCACCCCAGTCCGAATTGCGCTTCTTGATCTGTGCCGGGGCAAAGAACAGGGTGGCCCGGGGACCGGGCAGGTCTTTGGCACCCCCGAGCTGGTCGACGTGCGTGCCGCCGATGGAGCTGCTGTACTTCAGGTTCGCAAACCGGCTGTGAATGGCACGGCGCAGGTCGGCGTTACCGGCAAAGTCGACGTAGAGGCATGCAGCGGCTGCGTCGAGCTGGTCGAGCTGGTCGTAGGTCAGCACGCGGTGGTAGCACCCCAGGCTTTCGCAAAACCCGACATTCGCCGCTGAGGTCAAACCCACCACGTCAATACCCGCGCGCTGCGCCAGCTGGAACGCGGTGCCATACGCAGTTTTGCTGGAGGCACTGGACAACAACATAAGCGCAGGTTGGCCGCCCGCCACGACGGCACCAAAGAAATCGTTGTCGGCGAGAAAGTCATCGATGAGCCACGAGGTGATGAACAGCGGTCGCAGCAGGGCCTGCGTGTCTTCGGTGTCGGCTGTGTAAAACGGGTCGGCGCTGCAGCGCAAATACTGGTTGTATACCGGGTGCAGACTGGCCCGGTGCGCGGCGCCATCCGAGAACCCGGCGGGCGACAGACGCGCTGGTTTTAACACCACACTGCTGGACATAGGGTAATAACCATAAAGCTTCTCGCCCACCGCCACACCGGGATGCAGTGACTGCATCACCGTCCCGAAACCCCAGACCGGGATACGTCCCCAATTGCCGTCGTCTGACGGGCTGGCCGGGAAGAAAGACCAATAGTTCATCGCGTCGCCAAAGGCAGCGTAGGTGATATTGTTGGATGTCAGCGCGAACTTGTCGATGCGCAGGCGGATCTCGCCGTCGCTCAAGGGCAGGTCCTGTGTCCAGCGAAGTTCGGTGGTGGCGAGCTGGTCTTTTCGAACCAGAAAATCAAGTGTGGTCATGGCGCCACCTTAAACGAAACGACCCGCGCCGACAATCGGGGCGGGCCACCAAGGTGACAGGGTGATTACGCCAGCACCACCTGGAAATTACGCCAGCGTAAGAGTCACTTCAATGTTGCCGCGCGTCGCGTTGGAGTAGGGGCAAACTTCGTGTGCCTTGCTGATCAGGGCCTGGGCGACTTCACGGTCCATGCCCGGCAGGTTCACCACCATTTGCACCTCAATGCCGAAGCCCGCAGGAATCTGGCCAATGCCCACTGTGGCATTGATGGACGCATCGGCGGGCATGGCGATCTTTTGCGCACCGGCGACGAATTTCATGGCTCCAATGAAGCAGGCGCTGTAGCCCGCCGCAAACAGCTGCTCGGGGTTGACGCCACCGCCCGCGCCGCCCATTTCCTTGGGCACCGTGAGCTTGAGGTCCAGCAATCCATCCGATGTTTTGGTGGTGCCGTCCCGACCGCCGGTGGAAGTGGCGTGGGCTTGGTAGATGACTTTTTCGACTTTGGTGACCATGGTGGTTCCTGAAAATAATGCTTCTTGAATTGAAGCGGTTGAGAAGAGAACGGTTGAGGGGATCAAGAGATCCGTGCGGCTTCAGACAGCCAAGTGGCGGCGCAGGGCCTGAACCTTTTGGGTGAGTGCCATCAGGTCAGGGATAGGACAGTGGGTGGCGCTGACCACGCAGCCCGGCACCCTGGCGGCCCGCGCCTTGAGCTTGCGGCCCACGGCGGTCAGGGATATATGCACCCGACGCTCGTCCTGCTTCGATCGGGTGCGTGCCAGCAGATCGGCCGCCTCCATGCGCTTGAGCAACGGCGTCAGCGTGCCGGAGTCCAGAAACAGGCGCTCGCCGAGTTCCGACACGGACACATCATCCTGCTCCCACAGCACCAGCATCACCAGGTACTGCGGGTAGGTGAGCCCCAGGGCTTCGAGCAGCGGCTTGTAGAGCTTGGTCATGGCCAGCGACGTGGAATACAGCGCAAAACACAACTGGTTGTCCAGCAGCAGGGCGGGATTGGGTTGGGAGGCTGGGTTTGGCGTTGACATGGCGTTAATGTATCACGCAATTAAATTGCGTGCAATTTAATTGCGTAAACCAGAAGATGCCGGCCACTGATTCGAGCTTGAAAAAAGTCAGCGCCCCGTAAACCGGGCGGCGCGCTTCTCGAGAAACGAGTTCACCCCCTCAGCCGCGTCGTCGCTGTTCGACAGCCTTTGCTGTACATCGATGAAGTCATGCATCGCCACCAGCGGGCCATGCTCGATGGCTTTGAGCACATTCAGCCGTGTCGCCACGACGGCCAGCGGCGCCTGCGCGGCAATCAGGTCCGCCAGGCGCAGCGCTTCGGCCAACTCGTCACCGGCGGGCACCACCTTCTGCACGAAGTTCAGACGCAGCGCCTCGGCGCTGCCAAACTCATCGCCGGTCAACAGGTGCAGCATGGCATTGCCCTGCCCTGCCCGCTCGGCCATGCGCAGCGTGGCGCCACCGGTGGCCATGATGCCGCGCTTTACCTCCAGCTGGGAAAACCGGCAGTCGTCGGCCGCGACCACGATATCGGCGGCCAGCATCAACTCGATGCCCAGTGTGTAGGTGATTCCCTTGACCGCCGCCACCATGGGCTTGGTACGGCGCCGATAGCCCGGCAAACCCAGATTGAGCGGGTCCACCAGGCCCAGCGGAATGGCCTTTTCGCCGCGGCGCATCAGGGGCGCAATGGTGGGCAGATCCAGCCCCGCCGTGAAGTGCGCGCCAAAAGCGTGAAGCACGCCGACGCGCAGTTCGGGGTCGTCGTCCAGTCGGGTATAGGCCTCGCCGAGTTCACGGAACATGGCGGGCGTAAAGCCATTGAGTTTGGCCGGGCGATTCATGCCGATCAGCAGCACATGGCCGCGCCGCTCGCAGGTGATACAACCTTCAAAAGGAACCGGAGTGTCATTCATGTTTGTCTTTCCTCAATGCGTACCGAGTTGGAAATCGTATCGTGATCTGCCGTCGTTCGTTCGTGCGTCGCCCCGGTGACAACCCTGTACATGCCTTCCCGGGTTTGCGGTAGCGTACATTTCCGACACACCGCCAGACGATCACCAAAGTGCCCTGGAGACACACATGTTTGACTACATCATCATCGGCGCAGGCTCGGCCGGCTGCGTGCTGGCCGCCCGGCTGAGCGAGAACCCTGACGTCACGGTGGCGCTGCTGGAAGCTGGCCCCGCCGACAGCAGCGTGCTGATTCACTGCCCGGCGGGGCTGGCCCTGATCGCCAAGAATGGCCAGGCCAACTGGAAATTTGACACCGTGCCGCAACCGGGCCTCAATGGCCGTCAGGGCTACCAACCCCGCGGCAAGGTGCTGGGTGGCTCCAGTTCGGTGAACGCCATGATCTACGCCCGCGGGCACCGCGCTGACTACGACCACTGGGCGGCCGAAGGCAACCCCGGCTGGGGGTATGAAGATGTGCTGCCCTACTTCAAACGCGCCGAGCACAACGAGCGCGGTGCCGACGCCTTTCACGGCACCGGCGGCCCACTCAATGTGATGGATTTGCGCAGCCCCAACCGCTTTGGCCCGGTGTTTGTGGAGGCCGGGCAACGGGCCGGCTTTGCCCGCAACCCCGACTTCAACGGCGCGGACCAGGAAGGGGTGGGCATGTTCCAGGTGACGCACAAAAATGGCGAACGCTTCAGCGCAGCCAAGGCCTACCTGACGCCCAACCGCTCCCGCCCCAATCTGCGCGTGTTCACCGGTGCCCACACCACCCGCATCCTGCTGGAGCGCAAGCGCGCGGTGGGGGTGGAATTCCATCACGAGGGCGAGGTGAAGCAGCTCAAAGCCAAACGAGAGGTCCTGCTGTGCGCGGGCGCCTTGCAGTCACCCCAGATCCTCATGCTGTCCGGCATTGGTCCGCATGACCACCTGCTGAAAAACGGCATTGCCACCCTGCACGACCTGCCCGGCGTGGGGCAAAACCTGCACGACCACGTCGATGTGGTGCTGGTGGCAGAGGCCCCGCAGGCGAAAGATTTGTTTGGCCTGTCACTGCCCGGCATGGTGCGCGCCATCAAGGGCATTTTCGAATGGCGCAAGTTGCGCAGCGGCATGCTCACCACCAATTTTGCCGAAGCGGGCGGCTTCATCAAGAGCCAGGCCAGCGAGCCCATCCCGGACCTGCAACTGCACTTTGTCATCGGCATGCTGGTCAACCACGGCCGCACCACCACCTTTGGCCACGGTTACTCCTGCCACGTGTGCCTGCTGCGCCCACGCAGCCGCGGCAGCGTCAGGCTGGACAGCAAGGACCCGCTGGCACCACCATTGATCGACCCCAATTTTCTGGGTGTGCGGGACGACATGGACCGCCTGATGCGCGGCTTCAAGCTGATGCGCCACATTCTGTCGCAGCCCGCACTGGCGACCATTCACGGCAAGGAACTGCCCGCCTCAGCAGCCGCGCAGAGCGACGCCCAGATCGAGCACTTCATCCGCGACCACGCCGACACCATCTACCACCCGGTCGGCAGTTGCCGCATGGGCAATGGCCCGCTGGACGTGGTGGATGCGCGCTTGTGTGTGCGCGGCATCGACGCCCTGCGCGTGGTGGACGCGTCCATCATGCCGCGTATCGTGGGCGGCAACACCAATGCGCCCGTGATCATGATTGCCGAGAAGGCGGCGGACATGATCAAGGCGGCGCAATACTGAGCCGTTTGAATCTGCAACAGAGCAAAAACGTGGGCAGTCATTGGCTCCCTGAGCGCGTGCCTTTGCTGTTTAAGATATTTTTAGGAAAACGGTAAGCAATTCTTAGCAGCGGCGCGGGTGGCATTTTTTTAGACTTCTTTTCAGGTTGACGGCACATGGGGTGTCGTCCGCCTCGAAACCACCGCCGGGCCTGCACCAGGCCGGGAAAAGAAGGAAACCATGAAAATTGACCCTAAAGAAATGACTGAACTGATGGCTGCGCAGGCCACTCCACGCCTGGATATCTATGTGGGTATTCACAAGGCGCTGCGGGCCTGCATGGCCGATGCACTGCTGAGCGCGGGGCGAATGGACCCCGACGATGAAAATGACGTCGCCCAGGTTAGCCAGCGTGTACTCGCACTGCTGGACTTTTGCGCAGCACACCTGCAGCACGAAAACGAGTTCATTCACACCGCCATCGAGGCCCGCGCTCCAGGCGGCAGTGCAGCTGTGACACATGAACACCAGGAACACGAGCAGACCATCACCGAACTCAGGGAGATGGTGGCAGAGCTGAACGGTCGACCCGGGACGGCACGCGCGTCTGCCGCGTTGGATCTTTACCGGCGGCTGGCTCTGTTCGTCGCCCATAACTTCCAGCACATGCACACGGAGGAGACCGCCCTCAGCGCCGTTCTCTGGTCACGCTACACCGATGCCGAACTGGAAAGCATCCACCAGGCGCTGGTCAGCTCAATTCCACCGGACGAGCTGATGCGCGAAGTGAGGTGGATCGTGCCCTTCATGAACCCGGCCGAGCGCACCGCAATGCTCTCCGACATGCAACGCCATGCGCCGGCGCCGGCTTTTGCCGCCGTCATCGACATGGTTCGACCGCACCTCAAAGACCCCGAGTGGCTCAAGCTGGCTCGCAGCCTGGCTTTGCCGCCGGTGCCGGGACTGGTTGGCTACCAGTAAAGCCTCAGGCGGGAATTTCAGCCAACTGCACCGGGCGATTCACCGACAGCCGAAAACGCCCCCGGCCGGTCTTTTCGATCCGGATGTGCAGACTGTGCTCAACCAGGCGGCGCTGCAGCAAAAGCAGGCGCGCCTCCAGGTTGTCCGTGACATCAGGCAGGTGAATGGAAGGATCCAGCCGCAACTCTCGATTGGAAAACTCGGTGCGGCCGTGCTGAGCGTAGTCAGTCAGCAACTTCCAGAAGATCGCGCCAGCCACACCCTTCACCAGATACGTGTCGTTGATGAAGACGCTGTCGTTGGCGTTGTAGCGGCGCAGCTGCAGAGGGATGCCGGGTGCGGACACTGCCGATGGCCCGACCGCCAGGGCGACCTCGGCCACGTCGCTCGTCGCCTGCAGCAAATCAATGGCCGCACCCAGATGGCCAGCCACGGCGACCAGCACGTCTTCGTCTTCAAAGCTGAACTGCAGGTCGTCAGGGCTTTCGACAAACAGGACCCCCAGCAAACGCCCGGCCGACATGATGGGGACGGCAAGCTGGCTGTGCGGCTCGCTCAGACCGGGGTAAGGAATGTCCACATCCAGCGGGAGTCCGGGGCTGTCGGCCCGCAGGCTGCTGCGCACCGCCCGGCTGTAGAGGTAGGCGCTGGTCACATGCATGATGCGCACCGGTGTGCGCTCGCGCGCCGCCACGCCAATCACACCGTCGCCCATGTCGATCTCCGAACCCACTCCCGACGTGGCATACCCGCAACTGGCCACGGTGTACAGGCGCTGGGTGACGGGGTCGAGCATCAGCACCATGGCATGACGCACCGCCATGAAATCAGTCAGTGTGGCCAGCGCCGCATTCAACAATTCGTCCAGGGCCGTGCAGTTCGACAACCGCTCGCTGCAGCGACGCACGACGCCGAGCATGCCGCAGCGCGCTGGCGGCGCGGGCAGCGGCTCACCTTCCAGGGCTTCAATGGCCTCCACTTCGTAGACGTCGGAGCCCCGCAACCGAAACACACTGGCCATCCCACTGTGCGACGCAATGCCCGCCAGTTGCGCCTTCATGCCTTCAAATAGCGGGCCCTCAGTTTCGGTACGCAGGTAACGGATACCGAGCCGGAAAAACTCCGCCGTGACCGGGTGCAGCACCAGCACGCTGGCATACGGGTTGGCCAGTATGTTCTGGCGCGTCTTGTTGAAGAACTGGAAGGACAGGGCCACGTGACGCTCATCCACGTAATACACCTGAGAAATATAGGCCACATTGGGCGTGCCATCGGCGGCGCAGGTGGCCATCATTGCCGGAATGGCCCCTTCCAGACAGGGCCGGATGGCGCCCAGCGCCGGGCCGCTCATTCAGCACTCCCGGTGGCAGCCGCAGACAGGGAAGCACCGGCCCTGGGGCCTGGCGTCTGGTCAAACGCCTGTGCAGGCTCGAAGCTGATGGCCACAAGGTCATCGAGCTGGCAGGCCAGCATGGCCCGCGTGAAAGCGTGGCCAAAGCCCACCTCGCTGATCTTCTCCTGCATCGCGGCCAGGTAACGTTGCAGCAGCGGCTGGTCCGATGGCAACGCACTGCGGGTGAGCACGCTGGCGGCCTTGACCTGCACGGTGCGGTGGCTGGATGGCTCGCTGAACACCACGGCAATGCGCCCGTTGGCGGCCACGTCCTGCAGCAGCTGGCGGGACTGCCGGCGCGACAGGTACACCGTGATCGACCGGCCGTCTGGCGTGATGGTGCTGCCGACCGCCCGCATGATGCTGGGGCGCAGCGCGGCATCGCATGAGCTGACGATAGCGGACACGCCCCCATCCACCAAGGCAATCAGGTCCGGCGACAGCAGGGAAGACGGCGGGCTCATAAGGGCGAAGTATAAAAGCAGCCACCCAGTCGTGAAACCGCACCCCTGAGCCGGCCCTCATCATGGCTGAGACGGCGGTGGACATGATCCATGCAGCACAGATTTGATGAAACCACAGGGTGCCAGCGCACATAAAAGGGCATTATCAAAGGCGGTTTGAATCAGCAAGGTCTGGACTAGACTTGTTCTGATTCACAGGGACTACAGCAGGCTGTCGCCGCTGGTCCATCGACCCTCAAAGACCCGCAGCACCAGGTCCGGACTGACACTGAAAGACATGGCAAGGCGCCAAGCAAACCCTTTTTTGAGTCGCTCATTCCAGCGCACACTGAGCGCGATGACGCGCACCGCTGTGCGCGCCGGCTCCAAGGCGCTCAAGCAGACGCTACGTGCTGCGCCGAGCGCGCGCAAATCCACCCTGGCGAAGCGGACACCCGCCGCAGGAACGAGCTGGAGCGCAGGCGTTGCCGTCGGCGCAGCAGGCGCGCGACGCTACTGGCTCTTCAAGCCGCCTGGCGTGCGGCGCACCGAGCGTCTGCCGCTGGTGGTCATGCTGCACGGCTGCGGCCAGGACGCCCAGGCGCTGGCCGCGAGCAGCCAGATGAACCGGATTGCCGCTCGCGAGCGTTTCTTCGTGCTCTATCCGGAGCAGGACCGCCTCTCCAACGGGCAAGGCTGCTGGAACTGGTACGACACGCGCACGGGCCGGGCCCAGCGCGAGGCCGACACGATTGACGCCGCGATCAGTCACGTTCGCCTGCTGCAACCGGTGGACCCGGAACGCATCGCGCTGGCTGGTCTTTCGGCGGGCGCCGGGATGGCCGCGCTGCTGGCGACACGCCATCCGGAGCGCTATCAGGCCATCGCCATGCACTCGGGCGTCGCACCGGGCGCCGCGCATTCTTCGGCGACGGCGCTCAGTGCGATGCGCGGACGCCGGGCCGCCAGCGTGCCGCTTGTGCCCCTGGCGACCGGTGCGCACCTGCCCGCGCTGCTGGTGATCCAGGGCAGCGCCGACCACGTCGTCGCGCCCAGCAACGGTGCCGCGGTAGCACGCTTGTGGGCCGCCCGGGAGGGCGCGCAACCGCGTGCGCCGCGTACCGTTCAACGCGGCGCACGCTACGCCGCCACGATTACCGACTACCGAACGCGCGACCGGCTGGTCGCGACCCTGTGCGAAGTCAACGGGCTAGGTCATGCGTGGAGTGGCGGCGCCGCCGGGCAGGCGTACAGCGATCCGAAAGGCCCGGACGCGTCGCGCATGATCTGGGCCTTCGTCGCCCGGCAATTCGCACTTGGCCGGGCTCCGGCCCGGATGCCTGACCCGCCAGCCGCCTAAACCAGCGGACGCTGCGGCGGACGGCCATCGCCGTACAAGTCCGCCAGGCGCGCGAGCGCCTTGACGTCACGCATGTACAGCCGCCCATCACTGATGCGGTGCAGGCCGCGCTGCTCCAGCTTGCGCAGCGTCTTGTTGGTATGGACGAGCGAGAGGCCCAAACCGTCAGCAACGTGCTGTTGCGTCAGCGGGAATGGCACACCCGAGGTGCCACCATCTGCCTGCAGCGCCGCGGCGCGCTTGAAAAGCAGGATCAATAGCGTTGCGATGCGCTCTTCCGCGTTTCGCCGCCCGACGGACAGCAATGTGTCGTCGACGAGAGACTCCTCGTGCGCGGTCAGCCAGGTAATGTTGAACCCCATTGAAGGCGACTGCCGGTGCAGCTCCCACAAGGAATCACGCTGGAAGACGCACAACACAGCCTCGGTCAGCGTCATCACGCCATGGGCAGCCGCGTCGCCCATTTTTTGCTGGACACCAATGAAGTCGCCCGCGAGCAGGAAACTCAGAATCTGGCGGCGCCCGTCGCTCAGGGTCTTGAAGCGAAAGGCCCAGCCACTGAGCAGCGTGTAGAGCGGGGCATCGGTCTGACCCTCGTGGATCAGCGTTTCGCCCGCGCCCATGCTGAGCTCGCGTCGTTTCAGCGACTGCACCAGAGCGAGTTCCTCGGGGCTATGCGCGATGTACAGCGGAAGGGCCCTGAGAGGGCACTCGCTGCAGCGAACTTCGGTCATCGAATTTTCCTTTCTGTTGTACGAAAACCATACATGCATCGCAGCATGTCTTTTCACACAAGGGGCATGGAACGGCACGCTTACATTGCAGTCCGGTGTCCTGCCCGGCGCGCTGTAGCCATGTTATCAGTTGAAGTCAGCGCGTTGCGTCGGGTGCCGGGCGGGCCTCCCCCTGGGGGGCCTATCCATCAATCTATTCCAGCAAGGACGCCGACATGTTCCGACTCGCTCCCGCACACGCCTCCGTGGCCGTGAACCTGACGCATACAGCGCGGACGATGGCAAATTCCGTCAGCCCTTTCCCGGAGTTGAAATCTCGCTGTATGGAGGCCCGCAGTGCCGCCGTCGACAGGCCCTGGGCCCACGCCCAGTTCGATGACGTCGGCGTCGCCGGCCGCGTGACGCCGCTTGCGCGCGAACCGCTGCCACCCCAGGCATCCGATGTCGCCATCGAGGATTGGGACGCCCTCTTCTGCGCCGTCAAAGAGCGACTGCGGCTGAGCGTTGGCGACCACCTCGGGGCAACACCCGGGAGCCAGCCACAGGAAACAGCGGACAGGGTCCGCACAAGCGTGCTGGAATGCGTCGAGGCATTGGACCAGCTCCACAAAACCCAACAACAGGAACTCAGCCGGCGCCAGCGACTGGAACTGGAGATTTTTGACACGCGAACCGCTCTGGTGCAATCCCGTGCAGAACTTGCCGGTACGCAGGTCCAGGAAAAGCGTGCACGGCACCTGGCTCAGCATGACAGCCTGACCTCACTGCCAAATCGGGGCCTCTTCGGCGAGCGACTCAATCAGGCATTGGCCGACGCCAACCGCCCGCGCCAGTCGCTCGCCGTGCTGTACCTTGACCTTGATGGCTTCAAGCCGGTCAATGACACCTACGGGCACGCCATTGGCGACGAGCTGCTCCAGATTGTCGCGGGCCGGTTGACCCAGACGCTGCGTTGCGAAGACGTGGTGAGTCGCCTGGGAGGTGACGAGTTCGCGTGTCTGCTGTGGGATTTTCCCAATCAGGAGCAACTGCGCCATCTGGCCTGCAAGTTGTTCGACGCCGTGTCGGCGCCCGTCAAGATCGGGCCACTCAAGCTCACTGTGCGCCCCAGTATCGGCATCGCGATATGTCCCGCTGATGGCGCGACCGCCGAGTCACTGCTCAAGAACGCCGATGCAGCGATGTACCGCGCCAAGCGGCAGCAGATCGGCCATGCCTTCTATGAGGCGAGTGCCGACGCGTGGGCCCACGAAGTCGAAGAACTGTCAAATTCATAGGCCTCTGTATCGTATGTCTTCATTCCACCATCCAAATCAGAATCAGCTTCTCGCCGCGCTGGCTGCGGCGGAATACGAGCCCCGGACTGCCGGGCTGGAGCTGGTCCCGCTGGCACTCGGTCAAATGCTCTATGCGCCCGGCGGCCGGTTGCAGCACGCCTATTTTCCAACCACGGCCATCGTGTCCCTGCACTATGTCACGGAGTCTGGTGCCTCAGCCGAAATCGCAGGGGTAGGCAATGAAGGCATGGTCGGCATTTCACTGTTCATGGGCGGCGACACCACCTCCAGCTCAGCGGTGGTCCAGACCGCCGGACACGCTTATCGCCTGGAGCACCGGACGCTGCAGCAGGAATTCCATCGCGGTGGCTTGATGCAGCGTTTGCTGCTGCGTTACACCCAGGCGCTGATGACACAGATATCCCAGACTGCGGTCTGCAACCGGCACCATTCGGTGCAGCAGCAACTATGCCGCTGGCTCCTGTTGACCCTGGACCGGGTTCCCTCGCATGAGTTGGTCATGACGCAGGAACTGGTAGCCAGCATGCTCGGCGTGCGACGCGAAAGCGTGACGGAGGCCGCCGGGAAGCTGCAGCGCGCAGGCTTCATCAGTTACCGGCGCGGCCACATTGCCGTGATTGATCGACCCAAGCTGGAGACTCACGCCTGCGAATGCTATGCCGTGGTCAAGAAGGAACTGGGCCGCCTTCTATCCGATGCGCACCACAGCCAGGACGGATTGCTACAATGATTTTTCGCCTGGAGACTGCTCGCCTGCGCTGCGCAAGCACTCCTCCAGTCCCGTCTCATTTGCTCTCTGGAAGCGAGTCCCCATGCAACCCACGGTCAAACCCAAAAATCCCAATTTCTCTTCCGGCCCGTGCGCCAAACGCCCCGGTTACAACGTGGCGGACTTGCAGCTCGACACCTTGGGGCGCTCGCACCGCTCCGCATTGGGCAAGAAGGCCCTGGGCCTGTGCTGTTCGGAGACCGCACGCATTCTGGGCTTGCCTGAAGGCTACCGGGTCGCGGTGGTGGCGGGCTCGGACACCGGCGCGGTCGAAATGGCGCTGTGGTCCCTGCTCGGGCCACGCGGCGTGGATGTGCTGGCCTGGGAATCGTTCGGCTCGGGCTGGGTAACGGACATCGTCAAGCAACTCAAGCTGCCCAATGTGACGAAGCTGGAAGCCGGCTACGGCGACATCACCGATTTCTCAAAGGTCAACTTCGATCACGACGTGGTGTTCACCTGGAATGGCACCACCTCTGGCGTCAAAGTGCCCAACGGTGACTGGATTCCTGCCAATCGTGCCGGCCTGACCATATGCGACGCCACCTCCGCCGTGTTCGCCATGGAACTGCCTTGGGACAAGCTGGACGTCATCACCTACTCCTGGCAAAAAGTGCTGGGCGGCGAAGGTGCGCATGGCATGCTGATTCTCAGCCCGCGCGCGGTGCAGCGACTGGAAAGCTATACCCCGCCCTGGCCCATGCCCAAGCTGTTTCGCATGACCTCCGGCGGCAAGCTGACCGAAGGACTGTTCAAGGGCGAGACCATCAACACGCCGTCCATGCTGTGCGTGTCCGACTATCTGGACGCACTGGCCTGGGTGGAGCGCATTGGTGGCGTCCAGGCCACCATGGCGCGAAGTGAAGCCAACTTGAAGGTGATCTCTGACTTTGTCGCGGCCAACGACTGGATTTCCTTCCTGGCCAAAGACCCCGCCACGCGCTCCAACACCAGCGTCTGTTTGACCTTGAAGCTCGGTGACGACCAGGTCAAGCAGGTGGTGAAGCTGCTCGACACCGAAGGCGTGGCCTGCGACATTGGCGCCTACAAGGATGCACCGGCTGGCATTCGCATCTGGTGTGGCGCCACCGTGGAGGCGACTGACCTTCAAGCCCTGATGCCTTGGCTGAGCTGGGCCTACCACAAGGTCAGCGCCTGACCTGAGCTTGTCCGTCCTGCCCCGCCTGCTCTTCTGGAAAGCACTGTCCATGTACAAAGTCAAGACTTACAACCAGATCTCGGTCAAGGGCCTGGAGCGGTTTGCGCGCCAGTCCTATGAGGTAGGCAGCGACATGACGCACCCGGACGCGTACCTGCTGCGCAGCCAGAAACTGCATGGCGAGCCGGTGCCCCCGTCCCTGGTGGCGGTGGCACGCGCGGGAGCCGGTGTCAACAACGTGCCAGTCGTCGACTATGGCAAACAGGGCATCGTGGTCTTCAACACGCCCGGCGCCAACGCGAACGCCGTGAAAGAACTGGTCATGGCCGGCATGTTGCTGGCCACGCGCGGCATCCTGGCCGGCATCGACTATGTGCAGTCGCTCACCAGCATGACCGACGCCGCCGAAATGTCGCAACTGCTGGAGAAAGAAAAAGCCCGCTTCGCCGGCGGCGAGATCAAGGGCAAGACGCTGGGCATTGTGGGCCTGGGTGCGATTGGCTCGATGGTCGCGGACATGGCCCTGGCCTTGGGCATGAAGGTCGTGGGCTTCGATCCGGCCCTCTCCATTGACGCGGCCTGGCGCCTGTCCAACGAGGTCACACGCATGGAAAATCTGCCGGCGCTGCTGGCGCGCTCGGACTACATCTCGTTGCATGTGCCGGCCATGGACGCCACGCGCCACATGATCAACGCCGACGCACTGGCCGGTGTCAAGCAAGGCGCCGTCCTGCTCAACTTTGCCCGCGAGACGATCGTGGACTCCGCCGCCGTGCTGCACAGCCTGGATGGCGGCAGACTGGGCCGTTACGTGTGCGACTTCCCCGAGCCGGCCCTGTTGGGCCATGCCAGGGTGATTGCGATGCCACACATTGGCGCCAGTACCGAGGAGTCCGAGGAAAACTGTGCCGTGATGGCAGCCGACCAGCTGAAGGATTACCTGGAAAACGGCAACATCACGAACTCGGTGAATTTCCCCAACGTCAGCATGGGACGCACGCCCGGCACCACACGCATCACGTTCTCCAACGACAACGTCTCAGGTGTGCTGGGCCACGTGCTGTCGGTACTGGCAGACAACCAGGTCAATGTGATCGACATGGTGAACAAGAGCCGTGGCGAACTGGCTTACAACATCATCGACGTCGAAACCCCGCCGGGTGAAGCTGTGGTCAAGGGGATTCAGGCTATCGACCACGTGATTCGCGTCCGGGTGATCTGACTGCCTCTGGCTGACTCACCCCCGAAACCGCTGGCAAATTCGCCCGAGGGAGTCGCTCAAGAATGCATACCAATAACAACATGATGCCTCCACTCATAAAACCATCCGAATGCGATGTTCTTGTCATAGGCGGAGGGCCCGCTGGCTCCACTGCCGCCACGTTACTGGCGGAGCGTGGCTACAAGGTCACCTTGCTGGAAAAAGCCCATCACCCGCGGTTTCATATTGGTGAATCTCTGTTGCCCGCAAATTTGCCTTTGCTGGAGAAGTTGGGAGTCGCCGATGCTGTGCGCGCAATTGGCATGGAGAAATGGGGCGCTCGATTCGTGTCACCTGTGCATGCGCATGAGCAGACGATTGAGTTTGCTGATGCGTGGGATAAATCAATGCCCATGTCCTACCAGGTTCGACGGTCTGAGTTCGACGAGATATTGATTCGCAATGCGGCCCAAAAGAACGCAAATGTCATCGAAGGCTGCCAGGTCAAGGAAGTGGTTTTCCTGTCGGACTCAAAGGGTGCACTGGTGCAGGCGCGCCACGACGACGGACGGCTGGAGTCCTGGAACACCCGCTTTGTGCTTGACGCGTCCGGACGCGACACCTTTCTCGGCAATCGCCTTAAAATAAAAAATAGCAGCAAGAAACACAACAGCACGGCCATTTACGCGCACTTTACCGGTGCCAAGCGAGATGCTGGAAAACAAGAAGGCGACATCACGATTTTCTGGTTTGCGCATGGTTGGTTCTGGTTTATTCCGCTGACGGATGGTTTAACCAGCATCGGTGCCGTGACCTGGCCGTATTACCTGAAAACACGGGCTCAAAAGCCACTGGATGAATTCTTTGAAGAAACCATCGCCCTGTGCCCACAACTGGCGCAACGCCTCGAAGACGCGCGGATGCAAACTGCGGCGGAGGCGACGGGCAATTTCTCCTACGCGTGCGAGCGCACCCATGGCGATAACTATCTGCTGCTTGGCGATGCATTTGCGTTTATCGATCCGGTCTTTTCATCCGGTGTGATGTTGGCGATGCAAAATGCTTTTGATGGCGCCGATACGGTGGACACTTGCCTGCGCCATCCCGACCAGGCGGCAGCGGCTTTGAAGAAGTTTGATCAGCGCCTGCGCCACGGACCCAAAATTTTTTCCTGGTTTATCTATCGCGTGACCAATCCCACCATGCGCGATATGTTCATGAATCCGGCCAATCCATTTCGAGTCAAAGAAGCCTTGCTCTCCGTGTTGGCAGGTGACGTCTACGGCACCACACCCACGCGGCGTTCAATCGTGATCTTCAAGATAATCTACTATCTCGGCTCCCTGTTCACGCTGAAACGCACCTTCCTGGCCTGGAAGATGCGCAGGCGCAATATCAGACCGGTTGACGGGGCGGTAGCGACCGTGCGCTGATGGGGAAGAAACTCGCCTGTCTGAAAAATGGAGCCAGTGTGCCGCGTCCGGCGTAGTCGTTACTACATGCGCAGATTACTGGGACTCTACGACTATCTGGTGCTGTACCTGGGCTTGACCTGGCTTGGGTTGCTATGTCTGGGTTGGACCTTGATCGCGGCAATCCTCTACCCTTTGTTACCCGTAGATCGGGGTCGTGCACTCGGACGCTGGGTGGTCATGATGGCTTTTCGCTTGTACCTTGCCAGCCTAAGTGCGTCGCGACGCTGTCATTTCGACTTGAGCGCGCTGGACGCCTTGCGCCATGAAGGCCCCCTCATCATTGCGCCCAACCACCCCAGTTTGCTGGACGCTGTGATGGTGATCTCGCGCCTGCCCAACGTCGCTTGCGTGATGAAATCCAGCCTGATGGACAATGTTTTTCTCGGTGCCGGCTCACGTTTGGCGCGCTACATCGGAAGCGAACCCTTACGCCAGATGATTCATCTGGCGGTCCAGGACTTCCAGTGTGGCAGTCACCTGTTGTTGTTTCCAGAAGGTACGCGCACCACGCACGACCCGGTGAACCCGCTCAAAGGCAGCATCGGCCTGATCGCCCAGCAGGCGCAAATGCCGATTCAAACCGTTTTGATCGAAACCGATACCCGATACCTTGGCAAAGGGTGGCCACTGTTTCGCAAGCCAGTCATGCCCATCACCTATCGGGTGCGTTTGGGACGTCGTTTCGATCCACCGTCAAACACCCAGCGCTTCATGGTTGAATTACATGACTACTTTGCCAACGAATTGATCCACGGTTCCGCCTTTTATGCAACCGGCGAGCTGTCCGCATCGGATGCGGCCCCGCCAATCTAACCTCATTACCGAATCTTTATGACCGCATCCAGCACCCATGTCGTCATCATTCCCAGCTACAACCCTGGCAGCAAAGTCTTTGAAACCGTGCGCGATGCACGCCAATACTGGAATCCCGTGTGGGTGATCATCGACGGCAGTACCGACGGTACGGCAGCCGGCTTGCAGGCCCTGGCCGTGGACGACCCCGGCTTACGGGTTGTCCATTTGCCGCGCAACCAGGGCAAGGGCGCGGCGGTCCTGCATGGCTTTCAACTGGCCGCCGAGGCCGGCTACACCCACGCCCTGACGATGGACTCCGACGGTCAGCACCCGGCCGACCGCATCCCGGCGTTCATGGCTGAATCGACCAGGCAGCCGCAGGCCATGATCCTGGGCGTGCCCGTATTCGACGCCAGCGCGCCGAGTTTGCGCGTCAAGGGCCGACAGGTGTCCAACTGGTGGGCCAATCTGGAGACCTTGTGGGCGGGCATTGGCGACTCGCTGTTCGGCTTTCGTGTCTATCCGATTGCGCCGCTGTGCAAGGTCATGCAGCGTCAACCCTGGATGCGCCACTTCGATTTTGACCCTGAAGCGGCGGTGCGGCTGTGCTGGAGCGGCGTGAAACCCGTCAATTTGCCGGCCCGTGTTCGCTACCTGAGCGCTGACGAAGGCGGGGTCTCGCACTTCCGCTATTTGCGCGACAACGTCTTGCTGACCTGGATGCACACGCGGCTGTTCATCGGTTTTGTCTTGCGCCTACCCATGCTGCTCATGCGCCGTGCGAGCCAACTTTTCCGAGCGTGACGGCATCGGGATGCCGATACGCGGCAGCCAGACACGCAGCAACGGCGAGGTCACCACGGTGCTGAAAATAGCCATGATGACGAGGATGGTGAACATCTGTTGCGAGATCACGCCGAGGTCGTAGCCGACATTGATGACGATCAGCTCCATCAGCGCGCGCGTATTCATCATGACACCCATGACCTTGCCTTCATGGTGGTTCATGCCCGCCGCCCGTGCGGCAAGGTAAGCGCCACCAAATTTGCCTACTGTGGCGAGGAAGACGATGAGCGCGCACCAGCCCCAGGCACCCAGGGTATCGAGGCTGCCGATGTTGGTGCGAAGGCCGGTGTAGGTGAAGAAGATGGGCAGAAAAAACACCATCACAAACGGGCTGATGCGCGTGGTCCATGCGCGTACAAACGCATGTTCATCGTGCAATAGAACGCCCATCATGAAGCCGCCGAAAATCGCAAATATCCCCAGCTGGTAGGTGGTCATGGCCGACAGGAAAATGCCCGCGAGCACGATGCCCAGCAGGTTGTGCGACAAGGCGCCGGATTGTGCGTCGCAGCGGTGCAGGATGCGTTTCATCAGCGGGCGAATCAAGAACCAGCTGGCCAGGAAAAAGCCCAGCACCAGCACCACCTTGAGCGCAAAGCTCGGCGCATCGAAATTGGACAGTGTCAGGGTCGTGATCAGCGCCAGCAGCAGCCAGCCGATGACGTCATTGATCGCCGCCGCACTGATGGCAATGACGCCGATCGGGGTGCGCGTCATGTTGAACTCCATCATGATGCGCCCGAGGATAGGCAGCGCCGTGATGGAGAAAGCGGTCGCCACAAACAGCGCCGTACCCAGCGGATGCGCGCCGGGTGACAAAGTGGCGGCACTGGCTTGACCAACGATGAAACCCAGTACAAACGGAGCTACCAGGCTGAAGCTGGCGATCCACATCACCGCCCTGCGGTTGCGTTGTGCGCTCAGGTGCGAAAAGTCGAATTCCAGACCAATCTGAAACATCAGCAGCACCAGCCCGATCTGCGACAGCATCTGCATCGGCTCAGGTGCACCGGAGTGAAACACGTACTGAAATAGGTCAGGCGCGAGCAGCCCAAAAAGCGAGGGCCCCAGCAGGATGCCGATGACAATTTCGCCCACCACCATCGACTGACCAATGCGCAGCGCAACGCCGCCGCCAATGCGGGCGGCCAGCACGATCACCGTGAGCTGCATCAGAGTGAAGAACAGCAGCGCTTCGGTTTTTTGGGTGCTCAGTGTGTTGGCGATCGTCATGAATGCTTGTGGTTGCCGTTAGATCATGCCGCCATTAATCGAGATGATCTGGCCGGTGATGTAGGCCGCCTGTTCGGAGGCGAGAAAGCCAATCAGATCTGCCACCTCCGAGGGCTTGCCCACCCGCTTCATCGGCACCAGTCGGACTATGTCTTCCGCCTTGAATGTCGAGGCGATCATGGCTGTATCAATGATGCCGGGCGCCACGGCGTTCACCGTGATGCCGCGGCTGGCCACTTCTTGCGCCAGCGATTTGGTGGCCGAATTGATCGCGCCTTTGGCTGCCGAATAATTCACCTGGCCGCGGTTGCCGGTGAGGGCCGCGATGGATGAGACATTCACGATGCGGCCCCAGCGGCTGCGAATCATGGGCATCATCAAGGTGTGGGTGACGTTGAAAAAGCCATTCACCGACACGTCAAGAACCCGATGCCATTGTTCGGCCCGCATGCCCGGGAAGATCGCGTCGTCATGAATGCCGGCGTTATTGACCAGAATCTGGATGGGCTGGTGTTCGATCACCGGATTGAGTGCTTGCGCGACGGCCGCACTGTCGGTCACGTCAAACACCAGGGTTTCGGCACTGCCACCACTGGCAAGAATGCTGTCAACCACCTCTTGCGCCGCCGCCACGCCATGATGGGCATGCACATAAACATGACAGCCATCGGCCGCGAGACGGCGACAGATGGCGGCACCCATGCCGCCGCTGCCACCGGTAACCAGTGCAGTTTTCATGAAGACGCTCCAGTGATGTGCAGTGCTGCGGCATCCAGCACCACGGCGGCGCGGCCTGCCAGCAACAATTGGCCGGCAGCGCTGATGTTGAACTCGTACAGAATGTTGTTGGCACTGGCCGTGACGCAGCTGGTCTCGATCAGGAGGTCGGCAGCAATGTCGTCCAGGCGCGCTGTATACAAGGTCGCGCTGCGAACACTGACCAGGTAGCCGACGCGGGGGCAACTGAGGGCTGGCCCGGCCTGCAAAGCGCCGTGTATCGCCATGGCCTGTGCCGCGTATTCGATGCCGCACACGGCGCCCAGTCGACCGTGTGCGCGCAACGGATTGGCCGGGTCGCGGTGGCTGACGGCGTCACACTGGATCCTGACCTGGTCCCACGCCTGCACGCTGTTGAGCAGGCACATGGTGCCGTGGTGTGGAATATGCGCGGCAATCCAGGTGTGGTCGAGTGCGGTGGAATTCAACACGGGTCCATGTGCGAAGCAATGCACGGCGTAAGGGTCACCAGGAGACGACAGCTGTCAAAGTAATCCAGCACCACTTGTTCTCGTGCGCGCAAGGCCAGGGCCCGCAACAAGGGCAGACCGCGTGCAGCTGGTATCCCCAGACGCAGATTTTCAAGAGCCGTGTCTTCAAGCGTATGTGCTGCCGCGTCGGTCAGTTCAACGCTGATGCATGCCAGGCTGTGTTCGCTGGCCTGTGGCGCCAGGACCAGCGCCATGCCAAAGGCATCGCTGATCGGGCGGGCGCTGTGCAGGGGTTCCGGATAGGGTGTGTCATAGGCCAGCAACACCGTACCCGTCTGATCGACAACGACCTGGCTCATGGCTTCGAGCAGACCGGCACCAAAACTTGCATCGAACGCACTCAAGACGGATGCACTGGTCATTGCACCGGTGGCGATGCCCCAATAGCCGGCGGCCGCATTGTGGGTTGAGTTATGAAACCGGGTTGGGGAGATGGCCCGGTCATCCGAGGCCAGCGCTTCACAGATGGCATGGCAGTTTTCACCATCGCCACTGGACGCGGAAAACACGCTGCTCAGTTGGGTGGCGTCTCGCGCCGCCATGGCAACGGCCTCCAGGCCAATCGCCAGGGTGAGCCGGACAATCGCACCACTGCGCCGGCGCTCGGCGGGTGGCAGCAAGGTCGGCGTTGGCAACACGGTCTTGCTGGGGGCATAAGCCTGCTGACCCAGCAAAATAGCCTGCGCACTCGGCCAGTTATTCAAACCCGGCCCCAGCAGACCAATTCCTTCAATGTAGGCGGTGAGTGTCATGGCTTAACCTGCTTTTCCAAAAACCAGGCTGCAGTTGGTACCGCCAAAGCCGAATGAGTTGCTCAGTACATGGGAGACGGCCTGTTCGCGATTGGTCAACAGGTAGTTGACGCCCAGCCTGGGATCAATGCGCGTGGTATTCACGCCGGCTGGCAGCAAACCGTGTTGCAGTGCCAGCGCACAAATCACCGCTTCCAGGCCGCCGGCCGCGCCCAGTGTGTGGCCGCTGGCACCTTTGGTCGAACTGCACGGCGTATCTGGCCCAAACAGGGACATCACCGCTTTGCCTTCGGCCTCGTCGTTGCTCTGGGTGGCGGTGCCGTGGAGATTGATGTAGTCGATATCAGCGGGGCGCAAACCGGCCATCGTCAGCGCATCCTGCATCGCCATGCGGGCACCCAGGCCTTCCGGATGCGGCGAGGAGATGTGATACGCATCGCTCGACTCGCCGACGCCGAGCAGCAGCACGGCATTGGCGGCAAGATGATCGGGCACGCGTTCCAACAGGGCAAACGCGGCGGCTTCGCCGATCGAAATGCCGTTGCGATGTTCGTCAAATGGGCGGCAGGCCTGATCCGACAGCAGGCCCAGCGAGTTGAAGCCATACAGGGTGGTCAGGCACAGGGAATCGACGCCACCAACCACCGCTGCATCGATCAAGCCGGCCGCCAGCATCCGACGCGCTGAACTGAACACTTTGGCGCTGGACGAACAGGCCGAAGACACCACGACGGCTGGCCCTGTCAGGTCGAAATACCGGCGTGTGAAGTCGCCAACGGAAAACGTGCTGTGTGTGCCGCGATAGTTGAAATCGGCCGGCAAGGCACCAGTCAGGGGGGCACGCCGACGGTAGGCCAGTTCGGTTTGCAGAATGCCCGCCGTGCTGGTTCCAATAAAGACGCCGACCCGCATCGCGCCGTAGCGCTCGATCGCTGTTCTGACGGCTGTCACGAAGCCATCTTGTTCCAGCGCCAGTTGTGCGAGCCGGTTGTTGCGGCAGTCAAATGCAGCGAGCCTGGGGGGCAGTTTGACGGCATCCACGTCCGCCACTTGTCCGATACACGTTTTCAAATCAACGTCATCGAAGGCACACGGCAGCAGCCCACTACGGCGCTGGCGCAAGGCATCCAGCGTTTGCGCCAGTCCACGCCCCATCGCGCTGGTAGCTGTAAAAGACGAGAGGTGCAATGCTTTCAACATGAAATCCAGGCAAAGTCAAAGAGGAATTCGAACATAACGACGCCGTAACGAGAGGTGAGCAGCCAGGATACCCAAAACCAGGCCCGCGACGACGTCAACCACGACATGTTGCCGTGTAGCGACTGTCGAATAAACAATCCCGGCGCACCAGGCCCAATTCAGGCCCAACACCCAAGGCGGCGCCCCAAAACGGCTCAAAATAAAACTGAACCAGAGGGCTGAAAAAGCAGCTGTGGCTACGTGCAGTGACGGGAAGGCATTCCCCCCTGCGTCCATGCTTTTGAGGAAGTCCATGCCGGGATGCAGTGCCCAATCCACCTGAGCGGCTGGAACAGCGGTTGGCCAGAAATAAAAAATCGCCAGACCCATCAGGCAGGTGGCAGCCATCGCGGCGGCATAGTCAAAGAGTTCACGCCGGGTGCCCAATAGGGCCGGTGGCAAGGAGACGTAGACCCAGAGCGAAACGTACAGCCAGATGGCCCTGGGTTGAAAACCTATGTATTGGTCCAGCACCGTGAAAGGCATCACGGTGATTGGATAGACCGGGCTCTTGAGCAAATATAGATAGGCCCCGAAAAACACGGCAATGAACAGGGGCGTCACCGTTGCCTTGAGCCAGATGTGCTGCGTCACGACAGCGGCAAGCTGGCGATACCACGCTAACGGAGGATGGGAATCACGCACTAGGCATTCCTCATTGGTTTGTCATGTGAATGTGTGGGCTGCAAGCAAATTACACCTGCCGCAGCGTAACAAACCGCAACTGGCGCGCCGCGGCGGCGTCAAACAGTGCCGGCAACACCTCCAGTATGACCGGCTGGCCCGCAGGCGTGCGGGCGGCATTGCCATCATGCAAGAGCACGATGGCACCTGGGCGCAGCCCCGCCAATAGCTTGCGTGTCACTTGCTGCGCATTGTTCACGCGCGTGTCGAAGCCGCGTACGGACCAACTGACCAGCTGCAATCCCAGGCGACTCAGGACGGGGTCAAGAAAGGGATTGCGAAAACCGGCCGGGGCTCGAAAGAACAAGGGGCGTTGCCCGGTGATCGCGGTCAAGGTGGCTTGCGCCGCCTGCAGTTCCTGGGTGATGCCGTTCAATCCCATCAGCGCGAAATTGTGGCGATGACGTTGACTGTGGTTTTCAATCGCGTGACCACGTGCCACGATGTCGCGGCACAGCTCGGGATAGCGCTCAGCGCGCGCACCAATGACAAAAAAAGTCGCCTGAACACCATAGCGCGCGAGCACCTCAAGGACCTGTGGCGTCACAACCGGATCGGGGCCGTCGTCAATCGTCAACGCAATTTCACGGCGCGCCGCAGCTGCGGCGGGCAGCTCTGTCCAGTTGGCACCCATCCAGTGGCTGCGCGGCCACAGCCCCACCAGCATGAGAACGAAGTGGTTGGCAACCAGTGCCGCGAGGACCCAACGCCAATGCACGGGCGAGACCGCCACAAGCGCCACGGCCGCACCATGCAGCAACAGCGTGGCGCGTATCAGCAAGGTGGGGCGCCAACGTATTTCAGACACGGGAATGGCGGGCAAAAATTGCTGCGTAGAGCAGCGCCAGGATCACACCCGGTGCCACCGTGATACCCATCGCCTGCAAAATGGACACATTGGAAAATGCCAGCAGGCCAAAACCGGCGACAGTCGTGAGATTGGCAAACAACATGGACGCCAGCGTACTGGGGGTGATCTTTGAATCAGCATCGGTTTGATCAAAAAACAATGCGTAATTGGAGCCGACGGCCGCCACCAGCAGCAAGCCAATCAGATGCAAAATCATCAACTGCTGGCCCGACAGTGCCAAGCCGGCGGTGACCGTGATGACCGCGGCCAGCAGGGGGGCAATGACACGTGCCACACGCGTGCCTGAGCGAAAAACAACGAGCAACAAAGCAACGATGACCACCAGCCCCGCCAGGGACAACACAATCGCCTCGTTCAAATAGCCGGAATACAGGCGATCCGACTCCGCCTTCATATCCATGAACAACACTTTGGGCAGCTTGGCGGTAGCCAGTGCCGCCCGGATGCTTTCGGCGTTGAGCTCTTTGTCCGCCAGCGCCGTCAGCGGCAACAGCGCACTCCAGTGGCCGTCTCGCTGAACCAGAAGCGCGTCAACGGCCATTGCCATGGACGTTTTTTCAAGATCGGCCGCTTGCAGCAGCGGTTGTTGGCGTGCAGTCTCAACATCCGCCAGAAAACCTGAAAACAGGCTTGATTTGACGGGCAGGCCCTGTACCGCTTGCGCCAGATTGGCTTGCAGTACGGTGCTGGCGGGGAGACTGGCCTGCCGCAAACCTTGCGTCGCGAGACTGGGCAAATAGCGGCTGGGACTTTCAAAGCCGGCCAGATTGCCTTGGTCGATCTGGGTTTGCAGCACGGCGGAGACCTTCTCGCTGGCCTGCAACACGTCTTCACGGCTGGCGCCCGATACGACCACCAGATAACGCACATCGGGCGCGCCGGTGTCCGAGCGCAAGCGGGTATCGAGCTGCACATCGGCTTGCGAAATCGGACTTAGCGAAGAGATGTTGCTGCTCCACAAGTCATTGCGGTGCTGGACGAGGACCACCAGCGCCAGCGTCAGCACCATGAGTGCGGGCCAGCGCAGGGCGCCAGCGCGCTGCACCAGCCGCGACAGCGTGTGCCCCACGGCCGATACATCGCGAATGCGGAAATTGGCTGGCAGCAGGTGCGGCAACACATAGCGCGTCACGCCGGCAGCGGTGATCAAACCCACAATGGCATACAAGCCCAGCTGGGCCAGCCCGGGAAAACCTGACCACAGCAAGGAGGCAAAACCGACAATGGAGGTCAATACGCCCAAGCGAATGGTGGGCCAAAATTTCTTGATCCACTGCTGGCGATCACTGGCATTCTGTTCCGATTGCACAAACAGGTAGATGGAGTAATCCACTGCCTCGCCAATCAGTGCGGTGCCGAACCCCAGTGTGATGCCGTGCACGGCACCAAAGCCCAGGCTCACGGCCGCGATGCCCGCCAGCGCCCCACTGATGACGGGTAAGAAACCCAGCACCAGCGCCAGCAGCGACCGGTACACCAACAGCAGCAGTGTCGCTATCAAAACGATGCTGATGAGGGACAGCCACGAAACCTGCGCCTTGATGGTGTCACGCGCTTTCACGGAAAAGACCCCGGGCCCGGTCATGTTGAGCCTGATGCCCGGGCTGGCCCCAGCGACGGCCTCGAAGGCCTGTTGAATTGTCGTGATGCTCGTGTGCTGGGCGTCTGTATCGGCGCCGGAGGCACGGGTTTGGATCAGGAGCAGTGCACGCGTCCCGTCGGGTGAAGTCCACGCCCCCTCGAACATCGCGGGTTGTCTCTTGCCCTGGAGCTGGCCGAGCAACTGCATCATTTCTCCGGTCGGATCGCGCGGCAGCATGGACTTCACCATGAGGCCGGCCGGCGACGCGAGCAGATCAACGCTCTCGCTCAACGCCGCATGGAGTCCGTCAGCGCTGAAACGCTCCGGGGTCACCGCCGGACTCAGCAAATAGCGGTTATTGAAAAGGTAAGCGCGGTCACGCTCGGCACTTACGGCCTCACCATTGTTGACGCTTACAAATGCCGGATTCAGGCGCAGGTTCTGGGCGAGCTGTTTGGACAGGCTGGCGCGGGCGGGTGCATCGGCGCCTTCTACGCTCACCAGGATCAGCCGCGAGGCCAGACCGTCGCGTATTTGGTCCAGCAACAGTTGCTGCTCCGGTGTCGGGCTGCGCGGCAGGAAGGCCGACAAGTCATTGGTGAACTGGCTGCGGCTGATGATGACGCCACACACCAGGACAAATGCGAGCCATGCCAGGATGGCCAGACGGCCATGACGGCCAAGAGCCGTCCTCATAGCGGGGCCACTTTTTCAATCAGCATGAGAGAGCTGTCACCATCGACCTGCGTGACATGGATGCTGCGAATTTCATCGCGCACCCCAGTAATGCGGATAAGGGAAACGACTTGTTTCATATTGCTGCCGACCGGCACCAATTTCAGCGTCCAGCTTTGTGTCGAGCCTTCCAGGCTGAGCTGGTAGCTGCGCTCCAGCGCCTTGCGATCGCCGGCCAGCGTGCCGCGAATGCTGTCGATGAAAGCGGCCAGTTCGGGATAGGTTTGCAGCTGCAGTTGAATTTTTTGCCGACCGCGTTCAATCTGCAGATTGTCACCATTGACCACCATGGTTTCGGGCTTGGGTTTGATGGTGCGCTTTTCAAGTCGATCGGGCGCGGTGTAAAGCAGCTCACCCGAGGACTCCACCGGTTGATCGAGGATGGCGATCGATTTCTTCTCCACGAAGCGGGCCTGAGCGGAGCGGGTTTGCGCCAGGCTGTGCATCAGTTGGTCAATGTCCCAATCGGCCGCATGGCTGGGCGCTGCAAACGCAGCCGCGAGCAGCCACGCGAACAACAGCAAATAGGGGTGGCTAGGCCAACGCATGGGAATCATTTGGGTTGTGTGTCCGAAACGGCAGCAGGGGCCTGCCAGAAATCAAAGAAATTGAACCAGTTATAGGGCGCCTGCCGAGCATATTGATCGAGCAGGGCGGCGTAGCGCTGGACGGCGGCTTCCACTTCAGCGCCGCGCTGGCCGGCCGGGGTTTGGGAAAAATCTGCCAGCGGTTCGAAGTTGATCTGGTAACGGTTGCCGCCCAAATAGAGGCCCACCATGAACACCACGCGACGTCGCAGCAAGGCCGCCATCCGGAACGAGCCGGTGGGCAGGTAGGCCACGCCGCCGAGCAAGGGGGTCGGCAACAGCGCATCGTCGCCGATCGAGCGGTCTGCCAACATGCCGACCATCGCGCCTTGATTGAGCTTGTCGCGCACCCGGAGCATGGAATCGATGCGCCCCAGACCGATGATGTCTGTCGACGCCTGTGGATTGATGGCCGCGAGCATGGCATTGATTTTCATGGCATTGTCCTCATGCATGACCATGCTGACGTGCAGGCCGGGTATCTGCCGTCCCAGGGCGCGAATGACTTCAAAGCTGCCCATGTGGGCGCCAATCAAAAACAAGCCATCGTCGCCGGCGCGTGCATCATGCAGCGCGGCCTGCCCCTGAATCTCAATATCAAACAAATCAAAGCGCTGGTTGATCAGGTAGATGCGGTCGTGAATGGTGGCTGCAAAACTGAAAAAATGCCGGTACAGGTCCGCCCAGGTGACCGGGCGGCCCAGCGCGCGGCGTAAATACGCTTTGGAGGCGCGTCGGCTGGCGGGCGCAAACAACAGAAAATACGCCGCGATGAAATGCAATACCACCCGCCCGGCCGGGCGACCCAGGCGCAGTGATATCCAGGTCATGACGCGCAGCATGGCCATATTGCTGCGCTCGGGCGTACGCATCCAGGCGGATGCATGGGGGTTTGACGATGGCGAGCTCATGCGGCCCTGCCAATCAGCACGCTGCCAGTGGCGATCTTGCGTTGATCCGCCAGAATCTCGAAGCGGATGGCGCCATTGGCTAGAACCTCGGTCGCCAGCACGACAGCCACACCGGGTCCCAGGGGGCTCAGGAATTTGACCGCGCGCAATTCGCAAGCGGCCAGGGATACGCCTGTGGCACAGGCAATCGCATGCAAGGCCTCGTCCAGCAATACCACGCCGGGCACAATCGGCGCCCCCGGGAAATGCCCTGCAAAAGCCGGGTGCTCGGGGTCAATAGGTAAGGCAGTGTGGGTGATCATGGCCGCCCTTCAAGCTGGGCCTGAATCAGGTTTTTTAGCGCATCGTGCGGCAGCTTGCCCGTGCTGTTGCGCGGCAAGGCCGCAACCAATAGCAGGGGGCGCGGCAAAAACACCGGGTCCAGATGCGCACGCAAGGCCTTCAATATGTGCTGGGCGCTCAACGCCGGTGCTACAACGCATGCTGCCAGCCGCATGACGTGATCGGGCGATGTTTCGTTCGGCATGTAGAAAGCGCCGTCGATAACGCCGTCAATGGTATTCAGCACATGGTTCAGGTAGGCAAGGGAGCTGCGCTTGCCGGCGATGTTGATCATCTCCGCAGTACGGCCATGCAGCAAGAATTCGTCATCCTGGGTCAGCTCAATCACGTCATTCAGCACGATGGGCTGGCTCACATGAGCACCCGATGCCGTAACGACTTCGCCATCGCGACTGAGTTTCACCCCGGCGAACAAACGCCACGCTGGCGTTTGCGTCGATCGACGGGTGGCGATCATGCCAGTTTCAGTGCAACCGTAAATTTCCTGCAACTGCGCATCAAAATAGGCTTCGACCGCATGGGCCAACGGCAGTGACAGCGGCGCCGTCGCCGACAGGATCAGCGCAACTTCAGGCGCCTTGAGTTCCGCGTCGAGTAACATGCGCAGGTGGACTGGCGTGGAGACCAGAATCCGCGGCACAGGTACCTCATCCAGCGCCGCCACGATATCGGCCGGATAGAAAGGCTGGGCACCACTCAAGGCATGGCCACTGAGCAGGGGGAGCAAAACCGTCGATTCGAAGCCGTACATGTGTTGTGGCGGCACCGTGCCGACGACCGAATGGGCGCGGGCCGTCGCCGTCAGACCAAGACGCTCGGCTTCGGCAAGAACGCTTTGCACCAGAGAGCCCCAATATTTTTGATGCGGTACGGGCGTGCCGGTCGAGCCCGAGGTGAAGACCACGGCCACCAGCTGCTCGCTGTCAATCATAGGAACAGCATGGTCGCCGCCAGGCGCCGCAGGTACTTCTGGATAGCGAAACTGCGGCAGGGCAATGTTGCAGTTCAGCGCGTCATGCAGGCAAAACACATCGGGCGCAAACGCCTGCATTTGCCGTATCGTTTCCGGTGTGTGTGTGGAGGGCAGCAAGCTCACCTTGCCACTCATCAGGGCGGCGACCAGCCCCACGGTAAATCGATAGCGGTCAGCGCACATATTGAGCAAGTGCTGCCCGGGTGGGAGCTGACTGGCCAGGTCATCAACCTCCGACAAAAAGCGGGCGACGGTGATCGCCCGCCCCAGATGCCAGGCAACGATCTGATCCGGGTCCGTGTGGCCCAAAAGCGGCAAGCGACTCATGTTTGTCACTCTGCAGGCTGCGTTCTATGACCTGGCTTGCGCTGGTCTTTCCAGACCCGGAGCGAGTCGAGAATACGACTGCTGCCTCCCGCTGGCAACACCCTCCTGCGCACCCCAAACTCCACAATGAACATGAGCGCAATGAGTGGCAAAGTCAGGAAATTGGCAAACACTGACCAGACGGTTAGCGGCGCGAGGAAAAACAGCAAGGTGGAAACTGTCGCCATCAGCCCGAAGAAGACCGCCCAGGCCCAGGTAACCTGACGTGCGTATTGCGCGTGCTGCGGCGTGATGACCCCATGTGCCACTTCAGCAAAGTGTGTACACAGCGGTTTGCGTTCGCCAAACAGCGTTCTGCCAAATGTCATGAACAGAACGCACTGCATACCGGCGTCTAGCATCCAGTACAGCACGCCAAAGTGATGTTCAAGCAAAGTCCAGCTGGCGGCCCCTGCCCCGCCAGCCAACACGAATAGGGAGAGCCCGACCCACTGGGGTGACGATTTCCACGCGTATATCAGGCCGATGACAAACACCGGGGCAACTGCCACGACCGCGCCAAGTTTTCCGTTCTCCACATTCATCAGGGTGTAATGCGCCAAAACAGGATACCCAAGCAGCAGCAAGCCAATACCCAACCAGCGTGCCACGCGGACGGCTTGCGACATCAGCGCGTTCTCTGGCTGGCGATGTAGGCGGTCAGACTGCAGAGTGAGCTGAAAAAGCTTTGGTTGTCCTGATCGTCAGCACGCAGCTGCAAGCCGTATTGCTTGGAAATAACCAACGAGATTTCCAGTATGTCGATGGAATCCAGTCCCAGTCCATCGCCATACAAGGGCGCATCCGGTGCAATTTCACTCGCTTTGATATCCAGGTTCAAAGCCTCAACAATCAACTGAGCCACTTCAAGCTGTAGCGCTTGATCATTCGAACGCATCGGGGATGTAATTTCTGTCATAAGGATCGATTTGCCAGTAATGGCTGTATTTTATCTGCCACGCCTCGAAATGCCCGTCCATGCACCTGTCCCCGTTTGCAGGCTGGGTTGCTGAGGTGCTTCGTCGGTCACCCCCGAAACCGCCGCCGTGTCAGTGCCAGCGCAATCCAGAAGCCACCCGCCGCATAGGCCGCTAGCACCAGCGCATGACGCACTGGATGCAGCGGCCACTGGTCCATGAACAGCGGGCGCACCAGTTCAACGGCATTGGTCAGCGGCAGCCATTGCGATATGGTGCGCACCACTTCAGGCAATTGCTCCAGCGGAAAAAAAATGCCGCTCAGGAACATCATGGGCGTGAGAAACAACGTGAAATAGTAGGTGAAAAAATCATAGCCCCTGGCCAGCGCGTTGAAGATCAGCGCGATGCAGCTGAAGGTGATGCCCACGCCCAGTAACACGGGCCAGGCGACCAGCAGCTTGGGGGAATAGCTGATGCCCAGCGCCAGCATCACCCCCAGGATGGCCGTCACGGTGAACAGCGACTTGAACGCGGCCCACAGCATCTCGGCCAGCACCACGTCGTCCAGCGTCACCGGTGCGTTCATGATGCCATCCCAGGTCTTTTGCACGTGCATGCGCGAGAACGCGGAGTACAAGGCCTCAAAGGAGGCGGCCTGCATGGCGCTCATGCAGATCGAGCCGCTGGCCAGGAACAGGATGTAGGGCACCTGGGTACCGCCCACCGTCACCGTGCCAACCAGCGCGCCCATGCCGTAACCGAAGGCCACCAGCCACATCAGCGGCTCGGCAATATTGCCCACCAGGCTGGGAATGGCCAGCTTGCGCCAGACCAGGAGGTTGCGCAGGAACACGGGCCAAAAGCGCATGGACAACTGCGGCGCGCGCCACACGCTTTGCGCAGGGGCGTTTAATGTGCGGGTCTGCATGTCACGCATCCTCCCTGATTTGCCGGCCGGTGAGTTTGAGGAACAGGTCCTCCAGATTGGCCGGGCGGTGCAGCGTGCGCAGTTGCGGGTAGGCGGTCAGGGCCTGGAGCAAAGGCTTGGCATCCTGCGTGTAGAAAAACACCGTCTCGCCGCTCACCTCCACGCGGGCCGCCAGTGTCTTGAGTGGCGCGTCCAGCAGCGTCTGGGCGCCGTTGCCATAGACCTCCACGACGTCGGGCTCCAGATGCTGTGCAATCAGGTCACGCGGCCTGCCTTCGGCAATCTTTCTGCCGTGGTCCAGTACCAGCAAGCGCGAGCACAGTCGCTCCGCCTCGTCCATGAAGTGGGTGGTCAGCAGGATCGACTTGCCCTGCTGCAACAGCAATTGCAGGCGCTCCCACATCAGGTGGCGCGCCTGCGGGTCCAGCCCGGTGGTGGGCTCGTCCAGCAGCAGGAGCCGGGGGTCATTCACCAGCGCGCGCGCCAGGCTGAGGCGGCGCTTCATGCCGCCCGACAGCTCGCCCGGCTTGGCATTCGCCTTGTGCGTCAGTGAAGCAAACTCCAGCAGCTCCGGAATGCGGGCCCGTATCTGCGCGTCTTTCATGCCGAAATAGCGGCCATACACCAGCAGGTTTTCGGCGCAGCTGAAATCGGGGTCCAGCGTGTCCATCTGGCTCACCACACCAAGCTGGGCCTTGATCGCCAGCGCGTCATGCGGCATCTGCAGGCCGAAGGCGGTGATACTCCCCGCGTCCGGCATACTGAGCCCCAGGCACATGCGGATGGTGGTGGTTTTGCCGGCACCGTTGGGACCAATCACTCCCAGACACTCACCTGGCTGAATGACGAACGAGACATCATCGACCACCGTGCTGTCGCCGTACTGCTTGCGCAAACCCTGCACAGATAAAATTGACGTTTCCATGGTTTGATTGTGACCCAGGCCGTAGCCCAGGGGCAATGCATCCCCGACTTTCTCATCCATTTTTCGGACGCAGCAATGCGTTTATGACATGACCACACTCGGCACTCCTCTCTCCCCCCGGGCAACCAAAGTGATGCTGCTGGGCTCCGGCGAACTGGGCAAGGAAGTTCTCATTGCCCTGCAGCGCCTGGGCGTCGAAACCATCGCGGTGGATCGCTACGACAACGCACCGGGACAACAGGTGGCGCACCACTCACGCACCATCACCATGAGCGACCCGGCGCAGCTCAAGGCCCTGATCGAGGCCGAGCGGCCGCACCTGGTGGTGCCCGAGATTGAGGCGATTGCCACGCCCATGCTGGAGCAACTGGAAGCCGCCGGTGTGGTGCGCGTGATTCCCACCGCCCGCGCCGCACGCCTGACGATGGACCGCGAAGGCATCCGCCGTCTGGCGGCCGAGACGCTGGGCCTGCCGACCAGTCCTTACAAATTCTGCGACTCGCTGGCCGAGCTGCAGGCCGCCATCGACGGTGTGGCGGGCCAGGGCATTGGCTACCCCTGCGTGATCAAGCCGGTGATGAGTTCCTCCGGCAAAGGTCAAAGCAAGATTGACGGCCCGTCAGATGTGCAAAAGGCCTGGGACTACGCCATGGCCGGCGGCCGTGTCGGCGCCGGCCGCGTCATCGTCGAAGGCTTCATCGACTTCGACTACGAAATCACCCAATTGACCGTGCGCGCACTGGGCGCCGACGGTCAGGTCGAAACTCATTTTTGTGAGCCGATCGGCCACATCCAGGTCAGCGGCGACTATGTGGAGAGCTGGCAGCCGCACCCCATGCCCGCGGCCGCTTTGGAGCGCTCACGTCAGATTGCGAAAACCGTGACCGACAACCTGGGCGGCCAGGGTTTGTATGGCGTGGAACTGTTCGTCAAGGGCGAGCAGGTCTGGTTCAGCGAAGTGTCACCGCGCCCGCACGACACCGGCCTGGTGACGCTCACCACCCAGGTCCAGAGCGAGTTCGAACTGCACGCCCGCGCCATCCTGGGCCTGCCGGTCAACACTGCGCTGCGCAGCCCGGGCGCCAGCGCCGTGATCTACGGTGGCGTGGAGGCGCAGGGCATCGTGTTTGACGGTGTGGACGAAGCGCTGCGCGTGCCCAACACCGACCTGCGCCTGTTCGGCAAGCCCGAGAGTTTCATGAAGCGCCGCATGGGCGTGGCGCTGGCGTTTGCTGCGGATGTGGAGGTGGCGCGCACCAACGCCAAGCTGGCAGCGTCCAAGGTCAAGCCCCGCGTTGCCTGAAGATTTGCTATTGATTATGTAGCTACTTGTGCACAAGGGACAGGGGCTAGCGGCGTTTTCCCTATAAATCACCATGGTGGTGCCAGTCACTGAGGAAATGGCGTAACGGCCTCCTTGGCAGACGCTTGTCATTGATTGCGTGCTGGCAGCGGTGACCAATGACTGGGAGCGGGCCTACTGGTTTGCAGTGGTTACCGATGGCCGGTGTCGAATGCCCGCCAGGAGCGGACGGATGCGATGGACGCGCAACGCGCTCGGCCGGTGCACTTGGGCCACTGCGGTAGGCCGGCTATAGTGGTATCGACAGCCTTATCCTTGGGGTCAAGTCAAACCAGTAATTTCAGCAATTCTTGAAGAGGTCATCAAAATAACGGTGTTTCAATCCTTTCGTCGCACACTCTTCGCGGCCCAGGCTGATCTCGAAAACATCCAGAATTGGCGCGAACACGTCCTATCCACAGTCCTATTGGTCTTGGTGGTGCTGGGCTGTCTCGTCGCTGTACCCAGCGTTCTTGTTGCGTTGAGCGAGAGACTCTGGTCTGTTGCTTTGATCGATGTCCTTGCTCTCGCTACGATCGTTACCATCTGGCGCAAACGCTCCCTATCCTTCCTCATCCGGGCCTGGAGTCTTTGTGGCCTCCTGTACCTGCTGGGCCTCGCGCTTCTGTTGACGCTAGGCGTGCCCAGTCTGATCTATCTGATGGCATTTCCCGTGATGGCAGCGCTGCTGCTCGGGCTGAGGCCGGCTTTGTTGGCCCTCGCCTTGAATGCCGCGACGCTGCCAGGCGTCGGCTATATGGTCGATGCCAATCTCCACATCATTGGGTTTGAAGGTCGACCTCTGTTGAAGTGGCTCGTCATCACGATGAACTTCACCTTTGTCAACTCGATCATCACAATGGCCATCGCGATGCTTCTCCACGGCATGGAAAAGTCCCTGGAAAGAAAACGTGATAGCGAGGAACTCTACCGCACCACTTTCGAGAAAGCGTCGATCGGCGTGTCACGGCTCGATCTGAACGGTCGCTGGCTGCAGGTTAACCACAAGCTGTGTGAAATCACGGGGTACAGCGAGAATGAAATGCTCGGACTGACCTATGAAGACATCACACACCCTGAAGATGTCAGCTCCGAAGTTGCAGGAACTAGCGCATTAATCATGGGAGAGATTGAAAACCTGGAAAGAGAGAAACGCTATCTCAGGAAAGGTGGAAAATCCGTCTGGGTCCATTTGCGCACGTCCCTTGTTCGCGCTGCGTCGGGTGAACCCAAGTATCTTGTCGCGGTAACGACAGACATCACCGAACGCAAGAAGGCGGAGGAAAGGATCAACGAACTGGCCTACTTTGACCAGCTGACCGGCCTGCCCAATCGCACACTGCTGCTGGATCGTTTACAGCAAACCATGGCTGCCAGTTCGCGTGACGGCAGTTATGGTGCGCTGCTATTCATCGATCTTGACAATTTCAAAACGCTCAACGACACACTCGGTCATGACATGGGGGACCTGCTATTGAAGCAGGTAGCGCAACGTCTGGCCTCATGTGTTCGGGAGGGCGATAGTGTGGCACGCCTGGGTGGGGATGAATTCGTGCTGATGCTGACGCGTTTGAGCAGGCTCAACAATGAGGCCGCCGCCAGCACCGAAAAGGTCGCTGACAAGATCCTCGCGACGCTCAATGAAATCTACCAACTCGGCCATGTCGCGCACCACAGCACACCGAGTATCGGTGTGACCTTGTTCAAAGGTCAGCAGGTTGCGATCGATGAATTGATGAAACAGGCCGACCTCGCGATGTACAAGGCCAAGGCCGCGGGTCGCAATGCGGTTCGTTTCTTTGATCCGGCGATGGAGGCCACCGTGATGGTGCGGGCGGCGCTGGAGCACGATCTGCGCCAGGCCATTGAGAAGAAACAGTTCGTGCTGCACTACCAGGCGCAGGTTGTGGGCGATGGCCGGGTGACGGGTGCCGAAGTCCTGCTGCGCTGGCAGCATCCGCAACGCGGCATGGTGTCGCCGGCCGAATTCATTCCTGCGGCCGAGGAAACCGGGTTGATCTTGCCCCTGGGCCACTGGGTACAGCAAACCGCCTGCACCCAACTGGCCCTATGGGCCACCCGACCCGAGATGGCGCACCTCACGGTGGCGGTGAATGTCAGCGCCCACCAGTTCCGACAAGCCGACTTCGTGGCGCAGGTGCTGGACGTACTCAAGAGCACTGGCGCCGATCCCCGGCGACTCAAGCTGGAGCTAACCGAGAGCCTGCTGGTAGCGAATGTAGAAGACGTTATCGAGAAGATGTTTGCGCTCAAGGCCAAGGGTGTGGGCTTTTCGCTGGACGACTTCGGCACCGGATTCTCCTCGCTGTCTTATCTGAAGCGCCTGCCGCTGGACCAGCTCAAGATTGACCAGTCTTTTGTGCGCGACGTGCTCAGTGATCCCAACGACGCCGCCATTGCCAAAACTGTCATTGCGCTAGGCCAGAGCCTTGGTTTGGGCGTCATTGCCGAAGGCGTGGAAACGGCAGCGCAACGAGACTTCCTGTCCGATGCAGGCTGCCATGCCTATCAAGGCTATTTCTTCAGCCGACCGTTGCCACTTGAGGGTTTTGAACAGCTCGCGCAGCGGGTTTGACTCACGTCAGGAAGTCGCGACTTCTTTCTAATGTGCTGTCATTTTTACTGAAACGCCACTTCCGCAAAGCTGCGCAGCTTGCGGCTGTGCAACTGGTCCACGCCTTCGGCACGCAGCAACTCAATGGCGCGAATGCCGATGCGCAAGTGCTGGTCCACCCGTTCGCGGTAAAAGTGATTCGCCATGCCAGGCAATTTAATCTCGCCATGCAGCGGCTTGTCGCTCACGCATAAGAGCGTGCCATAGGGCACGCGAAAGCGAAAGCCGTTGGCGGCGATGGTGGCGCTTTCCATGTCCAGCGCCACCGCGCGGCTCTGGCTGAAGCGGCGCTGCGGGCCGTTGTCGGGCAAGAGCTCCCAGTTGCGGTTGTCGGTACTGGCGACGGTGCCGGTGCGAAACATGCGTTTGAGCTCGGCGCCCTTGAGCTGCGTCACCTCCCTTACCGCCCCTTCCAGCGCCACCTGGATTTCGGCCAGCGCCGGAATCGGCACCCACAGCGGCAGCTCTTCGTCCAGCACATGGTCTTCGCGCACGTAGCCATGCGCCAGCACGTAGTCGCCCAGCTGCTGCGTGTTGCGCAGGCCGGCGCAGTGGCCCAGCATGATCCAGGCATGCGGGCGCAGCACGGCAATGTGGTCGGTGATGGTTTTGGCATTGGCCGGGCCGACGCCGATGTTGACCATGGTGATGCCGCTGCGGTCGGCGCGCACCAGGTGGTAGCCGGGCATTTGCGGCAGGCGTGGCGGCATCTTGCCCAGCTCGTCACCCGCCACCGATGGCATGCCCACGCGGCGCGTCACCACGTTGCCGGGCTCGACAAACGCGATGTACTCACTGTCCGGGTTGGCCATCGCCTCGTGCCCCAGGCGCACGAATTCATCAATGTAAAACTGGTAGTTGGTGAACAGCAGGAAGTTCTGAAAATGCTCAGGCCCGGTACCGGTGTAGTGGCGCAGGCGCTGCAGCGAATAGTCCACCCGCGGCGCAGTGAACAGTGACAGCGGCTGCGGCTCGCCCGGGCGCGACTCATGGGTGCCGTTGGCGATGCCGTCGTCCATGGCGGCCAGGTCCGGCAAGTCGAATACATCACGCATCAACTGGCGACGCTCGGCACTCAGATTGCCTTCAATATGATCGTGCTCGGCAAACGAAAAGTGCACCGGAATCGGCTGCGAGCTGGTGCCCACCTCAAGCTCAACCTGGTGGTTTTGCAGCAGCAGGGTGAATTGTTCCAGGTAGTAGTCGGCGTACAGATCAGGGCGCGTGAGCGTGGTCTCAAAGCGGCCGGGCCCGGCCACAAAGCCGTAGCTCAGGTGGGCGCTCTCGGCCGAGTTCAAACGCGCCACGGTGTCGGTCTGCACGCGCACAAACGGATAACAGGCGCGCACATGGCCGGGCAAGGTGTCACCGGCCACAAAGCGTTGCATGGCCTCGCGCAGATGGGCGATGTTGGTGTCATAAATTTCACGGGCCTTGGCCAGCGCGGCGGCCGGGTCGGTGAAACGCGAGGGGGCGATGAAGGCAGGAAGGTAAGGCATGACGCTATTGTTCCATGCCTGCGGGCGACGCCAAAGGGATCACGACTTGGCCGACGTAGCAACCGGCTCGCGCATCGTCACAAATTCCTCTGCCGCCGTGGGATGAATGCCGATGGTGCTGTCAAAAATCGCTTTAGTCGCCCCGGCTTTCATGGCCACGGCAAAGCCCTGGACGATCTCGCCGGCATCCGGCCCGACCATGTGCAGGCCCACCACGCGGTCGGTCGCGTCTTCCACCAGCAACTTCATCAAGGTGCGCTCCGTGCTGCCGCTGAGCGTGTGCTTGAGTGCCCGGAACTCGCTGCGGTAGACGGTCACCCGGCCGAAGCGCTTGCGCGCGTCCGCCTCTGAGTAGCCGACCGTCCCGATGTTGGGGTGCGTGAACACCGCCGTCGGGATGAACTCGTAGCTCATGTTGCGCGCGGCCTTGCCTGCCACCGGGCCGAACAGATGGTCGACCAGCACCATGGCCTCCCCCAGCGCCACCGGCGTCAGCTGCACCCGCGCGGTCACGTCGCCCAGCGCGTAGATGGATGGCACATTGGTCTGGTAGGCATCGTTTACCACCACGGCGCCCTCCGCACCCTGGCAGACGCCGACCGTGTCCAGCCCCAGACCCTGCACGTTGGGGACACGACCCGTGGCATACAGCACAGCATCCACCGTCACCGCGCCGCCACCTTCCAGATTCACTTCCAGGCCCTGCGGCGTGCGATGAATGGCCAGCACGCCCGCGTTCAGGCGCAAATCGACACCGGTCTTGCGCATCTCTGCGGCGACAAAGTGGCGCACCTCGTCATCAAACCCGCGCAGCACCTGCTCACCCCGGTACAACTGCGTCACCCGGGAGCCCAGCCCATTGAAGATGGACGCAAACTCGCACGCGATGTAGCCACCGCCCACCACCAGCAGCCGCGCCGGGAAGGGATCGAGGTCGAACATGTCGTTGGATGTGAGCACATGCTCGCGGCCGGTCATATGCGGAACGTGGGGTTTGCCACCGGTCGCGATGAGGATGTGTTTGGCGGTAAAACGCTGTTGGTCGATGCGCCCGTCGGCCGACACATCCACCTCCACCGTGTGGGCATCCAGCAGCCGCGCATAGCCGTTGAGCACCTGCACACCCGTACCGGAGAGCAACTGCAGGTACACGCCGTTGAGCCGCGTGATCTCCCTGGCGCGGTTGGCTTTGAGTGTGGCCCAGTTCAGCTTGGGCGCGTCGCCTTCCCAGCCAAACCCGTGCGACTCTTCAAAGCTTTCGGCAAAGTGGGCGGCATAGCTGTACAGCTTCTTGGGGATGCAGCCCACATTGACGCAGGTGCCGCCCAACCCGCCGGTGCCACCCACCTCGGCCAGACCCACGCGCACTCCACGCTGTGCGGCCATGCGGGCAGCGCGCACACCACCACTGCCGGCACCGATAACAAACAGGTCAAAATCAAAAGACGGCATGAAAACCTCGCAAAAAACAGGACTTGGCACGGGCGACCAAAGCACATGGTTGGTCGCGAACCTGAAGAGGTTAACTGCGAAACCAGTTCTGTGCCGGCGTGCCGGCGAGGACCCCCAAAAGCTGCCATACTGCCTGCGGTTTTATTCAGGAAGCAAGAGTCCATGTTGAAGTTCACCTGCTGTGATGCGGTCCAGCAATTTTCCAGGAGCGGGCAAGCGCAGATCTTGCGCGGCATTACCCGTGGCTACGAGCGCGAATGCCTGCGCGTCGATAGCGCCGGCAAGCTGGCCGCCACCCCCCACCCGGTGGAGCTGGGCTCCAAGCTGACCCACCCCTGGATCACGACCGACTACTCCGAAGCGCTGCTGGAATTCATCACCCCACCCTCGCAGGATCCGGAATTTCCCCTGGCATTTCTGCGTGACATCCATCGTTTCAGCGCCCAGCATCTGCATGGCGAGTACATGTGGGCGGGCTCCATGCCCTGTGTGGTGGGTCAAGACAAAGACATCCCCATCGCCGACTATGGCAGTTCCAACGCGGCCCGTTTCAAGTACGTGTACCGCGAGGGCCTGGGGCTGCGCTACGGGCGCCAGATGCAGACGATTGCCGGCGCGCATTACAACTGGTCTTTGCCGGAGGATTTCTGGGCGGCACTGAAAGATTGTTGCTCGGCATCGCAGCCCGACCATGAATTTGTCAGCGAACGCTATTTCGGCTTGATCCGCAATTTTCAGCGCTATGGCTGGTTGATTCCCTACCTGTTTGGCGCCTCTCCGGCCATCTGCCAGTCGTTCCTGCAGGGCCGCAAATCAGACTTGCTGGAACTGGTTCCCGGCACCTTGTACGGCCCTTATGCCACCAGCCTGCGCATGAGCGATCTGGGGTACCAGAACCGGGCGCAGGCCAATCTGCGGGTCGGCGTCAACTCACTGACCGAGTACACGCAGGCCCTGGAAGCGGCGATCCGCACGCCCGACCCGTTCTATGCAGAACTCGGCGTGCGCGACGGCCCGCACTGGAAGCAGCTCAACGCCAACCTGCTGCAGATTGAAAACGAGTTCTATGCCGGCATGCGCCCCAAGCGCATTGGCAAACTGGGCGAGCGCCCGGCCAAGGCGCTACAGCGCTACGGTGTCGAGTATGTGGAGATGCGCTTGTTCGACCTCAACCCGTTCATCGACATCGGCATTGCCCCCGAGCAAAGCACATTTGCCGATGTGCTGCTGTTGATGTGCTTGTTCCGCGACAGCCCGCCCATTACCAGCCGCGAGCAAAGCGAGAACGATGAGAACCGGCGCCGCGTCGTGAATCGTGGCCGCCAGCCCGGCCTGCAACTGCTGGCGCACAACCGCGAGCAGCCGTTTCGCCCGCTGGCGCACGAGTTGTTCGACGACATGCAGCCGTTTGCCGAAATGCTGGACGCGGCCTACGGTGGCAAGCGCTACAGCAGCACGCTGCAAGGTTTGCGCGGCCGCATTGACCAGCCTGACAGCACGCCCTCGGCCCAGGTGCTGGCGGGAGCCCGCGAACAGGGCGGCTTTTTCAGCTACGCCCTGCAACTGTCGCAACAACACCTGAACGAATTGCTGGCGCAACCGCTGGACGAAGTCAGCAACGCCAAATTCGTGACCAGCGTGCAAACTTCGCTGCTGGAACAGCAACAGTTGGAGGCCAAGGATCAGGGCACATTTGAAAATTTTGTGACAAGTTATTACGACTGACCCCCCAATTCCCGAGTGTCAAGCAGAGAATTAGCGGGCGTAAAGTTTTGATGAAGGTCAATAATCGGACGTACCCTTGCCGTAAAATTGGCCTTCCCCTCTACCCCTGACCAGAATTGAAAACTGCGCCAACTCTTTCATTTTCCAAGCTTGCATGCAGTCGGGGGGGTCGCCAACTTTTTCAGGGCATCGATTGTGTTCTGGAAGCCGGGCGCTGGCTCTATGTGACCGGTGCCAACGGCGTCGGCAAGACCAGCCTGCTGCGCATGGTTTGTGGTCTGGCACAGATAGAGTCCGGCCAAATCCTCTGGAACGGCACGTCGATCCACGCGCAGCGCGAGGTCTACCGCGAAGACCTGTGCTACCTGGGTCATCTGAACGCCTTGCAGGAATCCATGACGGTCGATGAGAACCTGATTTTTACCGCCGCTTTGGCCGGCAACGCCACCGAAGCGGCGCAAAGGCAGCAGGTGTTGGCGCACTTTGGCGTGCGTGGCCGCGGCGGCCAATTGGTCAGGCACTTGTCGCAAGGGCAAAAACGTCGCGTCGCGTTGTCCCGACTGGCCTTGAGCCAGGCCAGGCTGTGGGTGCTGGACGAGCCGTTTGTGGCGATGGACGAAGCCGGCGTGCGCATGCTGGCCGATTTGATCGCGGCGCATCTGGGCAAGGGCGGGCTGGCGGTTCTGACCAGTCATCAATTGGTGGACATCGGAGCGGTGCCGGCGCAACTGCTGGAGCTGCGCGCATGAAGAAGCTGGGAATGACGAGCGTCATGCTGGCGGTGCTGCGCCGCGAGGTGGCGGTGGCGATGCGGCAAAAGGGCGAAGTGCTCACGCCCCTGGTGTTTTTTGTCGTCATCGCCAGCTTGTTCCCGCTGGGCGTCGGGCCGGAATCGGCGCTCTTGCTGCGCATGGCGCCGGGCGTGCTGTGGGTCAGCGCCCTGCTGGCGGCCATGCTGTCTTTGCAACGTCTGTTTGCCACCGATTACGCCGATGGCTCGCTGGAGCAGATGGCGCTCTCCAGCACGCCGCTGGGCCTGCTGGTGGTAGCCAAGGCGCTGTCGCACTTTTTGTTGTCGGGCCTGCCGCTGGTGCTGATGGCGCCGGTGCTGGGCTTGCAGTTCGGGCTGGAGCCACGCTCACTGGGCATTTTGATGCTGACCCTGTTGCTGGGCACGCCGACCCTGAGCCTGATCGGCAGCATTGGCGCCGCCCTGACCTTGGGCGTACGTGGTGCAGGGGTATTGCTGTCCTTGTTAATCCTGCCACTGTATATTCCGGTGTTGATATTTGGCGCCGGCGCCGTGGAAGCCGATGCCGCCGGCCTGGGTTTTGGCGGCCACCTGTCATTGCTGGCTGCCATGCTGGTGCTGTCGGCCTTTTTTACGCCTTTGGCCACCAAGACTGCCTTGAGGATTTCCCTGGAATGAACACTCAAACAATTCACTGGTTCAAGTTTGCCTCGCCGCAGAACTTCTATTACCTGGCCGGGCGCATGTGGCCCTGGTTTGCGGCCTTGGCCGCTGTGTTGGCTACCGTGGGGCTGTGGATTTCCTTCTTCGTGGCGCCCGTGGACGCACAACAGGG
>NZ_JAUSLE010000029.1 GCF_030646845.1 Rhodoferax sp.
CTCCTTAAAAGAAGTCCTGACCGAGTTCCGCGACCAGGAGTTCTCGCAGGACCAGTGCGGCGACGCCTCGGCCCGGGCTCACAAGCGCATCGAAGACGTGCGCGAGCTGCGCACCGCCCAGTTCCCGGAAGACGCCGGCCCGATGGCGCCCCCGGTGCGGCCCGACAGCTACCTCGAGATCAACAACTTCTACACCGTCACCATTTACGAAAAAGGTGCCGAGGTGGTGCGCATGATGCAGACGCTGGTGGGGCGCCAGGGCTTCGCCAAAGGCATGACGCTGTACTTTGCGCGCCATGACGGCCAGGCCGTGACCTGCGACGATTTCGCCCAGGCCATTGCCGACGCCAACCCGGAGTCGGATCTGGCGCGCCTGCTGCCGCAGTTCAAGCGCTGGTACAGCCAGGCCGGCACGCCGCGCCTGCAAGCCACGGGCCAGTACGACGCACAGGCACGCACGTACACCCTGACGCTGGCGCAAAGCTGCGCCGCCACGCCGGGCCAGGCTGCCAAAGAGCCGTTTGTGATTCCCGTGCGCCTGGGACTGGTGAGCGTCAGCGGCGCCGCCCTGCCCCTGCAGCTGCAAGGCAGCGCTGTGGCCGCGTCCGACAACCACCTGTTTGTGATGACCCAGGCCAATGAGTCCATCACCTTTGTCAACGTGGATGAGGAGCCCGTGCCGTCCATCCTGCGCGGCTTCACCGCGCCCGTGCTGCTGGACTTTGACTACAGCGACGCCCAGCTGCTGACGCTGCTGGCCAATGACCCCGACCCGTTCAACCGCTGGGAAGCCGGCCAGCGCTTGGCGCTGCGCAGCGCTATTAAATCAATAGCTGATAACGCAATAACGACGGGGGCTAACCCGTTAAATGATGCTTACATCGAGGCCATGCGCAGCGTGCTGCGTCATCCGGCACTGGATGCGGCTTTCAAGGAACTGGTGCTCACCCTGCCCTCCGAGACCTACATCGCCGAGCAGCTCGACGTGGTGGACCCGCAGCGCATCCACGCCGTGCGCGAAGCCATGCGCGCCCAGCTGGCAGCGGCACTGGCCGCCGACTGGCAATGGGCGCTTGAAACCCACAACGACAACGGCAGCTACCGGCCCGACGCCGTGTCGGCCGGCCGTCGCGCGCTGGCCGGCATGGCGCTGGGGCAGCTGTGCCTGGCTGCGCGGGACAACCGCGACAGCGTGTGGCCGGGCAAGACCTACCAGCGCTTCAAGGATGCCAGCAACATGACCGACCGCGCCAATGCACTCAGTGCGCTGGTCAACAGCGGCCATGAACTCGCAACCGCGGCGCTGGCGCGCTTTCACACCCAGTTCAAGAACGAAGAACTGGTGCTGGACAAATGGTTCTCCCTGCAGGCCGGCGCCTGCGACCGTGGCGGCCAGGTGCTGCCGGCGGTGCGCCAGCTGATGATCCACCCGGACTTCAGCATCCGCAACCCGAACCGGGCGCGCAGCGTCATCTTCAGCTACTGCAACGCCAACCCCGGCGCGTTCCATCGCGCGGATGCGGCAGGCTATGTGTTCTGGAGCGAGCGGGTGATGGAGCTCGACAGCATAAACCCGCAGGTCGCCGCCCGCCTGGCGCGCGCGCTGGACCGCTGGAAAAAACTGACGGAACCGTACCGCAGCGCGGCGCGCGAAGCCCTGGCCCGCATCGCGGCCAAGACCGATTTGAGCAGCGACGTGCGCGAGGTGGTCAGCCGCGCCCTGGCCGACTGAGTCTGTCATTCAGTCCTCACGCACCCTCACAAAACTAACCCAATAGAGTACCCATGAGTCCAAAAATCTCCCTCACCCGCTACCTGGTGGAACAGCAGCGCATGGACGGGCACATACCGTCCCAGTTGCGCCTGCTGCTTGAAGTGGTGGCCCGCGCTTGCAAGAGCATCAGCCAGGCCGTCAACAAAGGCGCATTGGGTGGCGTGCTGGGCACCGCCGACAGCGAAAACGTGCAAGGCGAAGTGCAGAAAAAGCTCGACATCATCGCCAACGAAGTGCTGATCGAAGCCAATGAATGGGGCGGCCATCTGGCAGCCATGGCCAGTGAGGAAATGGACGCCATCTACGTGGTACCCAACCGCTATCCGCAGGGCGAATACCTGCTGCTGTTCGATCCCCTGGACGGCTCCAGCAACATCGACGTCAACGTCAGCATCGGCACCATCTTCAGCGTGCTGAAAATGCCCGAGGACGACCGTGGCGTGGACGAAGGCGACTTCCTGCAGCCCGGCCGCCAGCAGGTGGCCGCCGGCTACTGCGTCTACGGCCCGCAGACCACGCTGGTGCTGACGGTGGGCGACGGCGTGGCCATGTTCACACTGGACCGCGAGCAGGGCTCGTTTGTGCTGACCGAGGAAAACGTGCGCATCCCGCAAGACACCAAGGAATTTGCCATCAACATGAGCAACATGCGGCACTGGGATGAGCCCGTCAAGCGCTACATCGACGAATGCCTGCAGGGCAAAGAGGGCCCGCGCGAAAAAGACTTCAACATGCGCTGGATTGCCAGCATGGTGGCCGATGTGCACCGCATTCTGACGCGCGGCGGCGTCTTCCTGTACCCGTGGGACAAGCGCGAGCCCGGGAAGCCCGGCAAGCTGCGCCTGATGTACGAAGCCAACCCGATGAGCTGGCTCATCGAGCAGGCCGGCGGTGCCGCCACCAACGGCAAGCAGCGCATCCTGGACATCCAGCCCGGCAAACTGCACGAACGCGTGAGCGTGATTCTGGGTTCGAAGAACGAAGTGGAACGCGTCACCCGCTACCACAATGAGGCGGAACGAGCCGGGCTATAATTGAAAGTTAAAAAGCCGGTGTAGCTCAGTCGGTAGAGCAGCTCATTCGTAATGAGAAGGTCGGGTGTTCGATTCATCTCTCCGGCACCAAAATATGCAATAAAAACAACGCACTAGCCATTGCAGGACAGTGCGTTGTTTTGCATTGTTTGGCACACTTTTGCACTTCAAGTGTGGCAAATTTGTGGCAACATTTATGTCATATCTACAACGAAATGCATTCCAACGCACTCTCTTGCAGTCACCCTCACCAACGAGGCGCTATTTACGGCCTCTTCTGTCCGGCGCAAAGGGGCCATCGCCCCAAACCACTTCGCATAAGGTGAATGCGATACATCGTTAACAAATAAGGGGCAGGCGCGCCGTTTGACCAGCATGTGCATTTGCGCTGGCTTCTGGCGCTTGGAGATTCCGACAGACTCACCCAGCCTGACGGACTGGCGAGGCGAGCCAGTGTGCGTTTATTTAGTCGTCGGCCTCATGCCCGTCAAGATTTGGATTGTTAAGAAGGAACTCACGCTCCTTCAAACTTGCAAGAGTCTGCAGGAGGTCTAGGTCGGCTGCAAGGCGTTGGTTTGTTTTTCTTGCTGCGCCCAATTTGCCTTTGATCTCGATTCCAAGAGTTGATCTTCCTGTAGTCGGCGCATCGTCTGCTTTCCCTAGGTATGTGAAGGACTCAAATGGACCGCCCAATGGCCAGAGTTCTGTTGCGAGTTTGCTGGCAAGTTTGAAATAGCTTGTAGTCTTTTCATAGTTGTCTTCCACACCAGTTTTGGTCTCTTGGCGTTCTTGGTGAGGATCGAAATTGGGAAATGCCCAGATGTGGTTGGGTGGATGGTGTCCATGCCTCTCATCTGATACGCCCGTCATCAACCAGAACGCATATTGCGGCCAAGTTTTACCCACCGCATCGAGCATTGACACGGAAGCTTTTGTGGTGCCTCTGGTGTATTGGCGCCACTTTTCAGCGGCTATGCCTGTGTCTCGTTCTAACGATTTCCAGTCATTCTTGTTGTTGGTCAAACACGTCAAAAGCAGTTTTAAACGCGTGTCGATGTTGAATTGCGATTTCAATAACGAGTCAACATAGCTGTCGACATCTTCATGACTAGAGGATGATTTTCGTTTCATGTGGTAAATTTTACCGCTTTACGCGTTACACTTTAACCTTTAAAGCGTACAAAAGACGAATTATGGATGCTCCGACGAAAATTGTAAGGCCCGGGGTTAACACGGAGAACTTACTCACTGTTGAAAATCTGGCGTCCCGCATCCACAAGTCAGTCCCAAGCATTCGCAGTGACGCGACTCGAAACCCCCATTCACTGCCACCAATCTGCCGTCTGCCCGGTACAAAACGACTGCTTTGGCGTGAGGCTGATGTCGCTCGTTGGATAGCAAGCTACGTCAATTTTCCCGATGACACTGAAAAAGACCTCACCGCAAGCACATTGAGTAACACCTCAAAACGCAGGCCAGGTAGGCCAACCAAACGGCAACAAATTCAAAAGCAAATTGATTTGCAGAGTCTTACTAATCGAACGACTGATTCAACTCCTCCTGCGGCGGTCGCGTGATTGGGTTCGAGCCCACCATGCCGGAAGACGGCGCGGGGAGTTATTGGTGTCCCCGCGAGAAACAAAATACTGAGTCAACGGGCAAGAGCAAGCGTACACAAACTACGTCCGAGCGCGTCCAGGTGATGTCAAAGGCAGCTCGTGAACGCTCTCGGCAGAGCCTTCTTGGCCTACTTGCGGCTGCGCACGCTGCGCGCCGAACAGGCCCAAGTGGACTGGGCCCACATGGGCCATGTGATGGTCGGCCGTAAGCGCGCGGCAACGTTCAAGCGGTTCCCTCGCTTGTTGGCAAAGAGGTAGGCCGTATGGGGATGGGCGGCACCGAACACCGAAACAACCCGTGCCAGAGCGGTATCAGTTCCAGCGCGCATGTCCAGGGAGTAACGGCCAGCCACACCGCATCGATGCGGATCACTTGAGCCACTCGCGCAGCCAGGCTGCGCAGGCGCCACCGTCCTGCACGGGCCAGTTGACGGTGACCATCCCCGTTGGGCGCTGCACCTGGACGCGGATAGCATCGGGTTCTGAAGGTTTGTTCATCCCTGGAGCCTCGACCGTCAGCGGCACGAAGGCCGCCAGCTGCCCCTGGACTTGTGCCTGTTCAGCCCGTTGCTGCTCTTCACGGATCCATCGATGCACAATATTGGCGTTGACTTGATGACTCAGAGCGACGCCGGCAATAGAGGCTCCGCTGTAGCGGCATTGCGCAACAACGAGGGATTTGAGTTCAGCGCTGTAAAAGCGCCGTTTCGGCTGAGTATGTGTCGACGGGGTCGACATGGTGTCCACGATCTTCATCGTGCACACGATGCCTCAATATTCCGTCGATCTCAATATGGGTTTGCCGCGCGCTTACCGACAAAGTTGCGAGATCGGCCAAGCGAGTGCCTGTTGAAAGTCGACAGCGGCGGGCCATTTGCAGTCGGTCGCGAATGACCGTTTTGAAGCGACCCAAATTCGAGCAACCAAGATGCCTGATATCCGACCGCCAGTTACTGCCGCTGGATGCCCAATCTGGTCAGTGATCGATCAGTTCTAAAAGTTTCAACGAAATCTTTTAGAGTTATTGTCTTTCGAGCTGTTGCTTACACCTATAAGGAAGAGTAGAGCCACGGCTTGAACAGCCGAGTCAATTGCGGGTCAAAAACCCAAGTCATCAAACCGACAACAATCACCGTTAAAAGCATGATGCGTGTCAGTAGTGTCCAAGGTGCAAGCATATCGCCCAGCAACAAAAATAGCATGTAAACAGTCGGACAGATGCCAAGCCATGTCACAACGGCAAACTTCTAGCGCGGTGATGGGACTTGCTTAGGTCCCGTTGGCGCGTGGAACCAATGGGCCAAGCCTGAAACTTGTCTTACCAACGCCTGGCCCTCGATGAATGGGGCTGCTGCTGCCAACCCGAGGGAGCTAACCGGGGAGTTTTGCCAAATTTTGAGGTTGGACTCACTGCCAAATGCGAGGACGATGTGATACAGGCTGCCGTAAGCCCCCTCTTCATCCCCGGGGCGAACCAACGGCGCGCCCAGATGCCCCTTAAACGTTGCAGCAACGGCAATGATTTGACCCAGTACACGTTCAAACTCAAACTAGCGACCTTGCTTAACCTGTCGACTAATCAAAACGGTTGCTGCGTGCTCGGAGTTAGAGGTCATGGTGATCAATGAATGGATGTAACGACTCGAGGGAGCATTTCAATGCTCACTGCTATGCACACTCTGTTGGCGTTCTACTTCGAAGTAAACGCTGTGCAAGTGACAAGCATAATTAAGGTGGTGAATACCCGATTGGGCCCGGCGCCTCAAGTCACTTTGAACTTGATCGGCTACGGGCAGCACCCGGCGGTGAGGGCTTGACATCGCTGTCGGCGAACAGCTCTACAAAGAGCTGTCGAATCCACATGTTGGCGGGATCCCGGTTGAACTTGGCATGCCAGAACAGGTTAATTGCAATGTCCGGTAGACGTGCCGGATGAGGTGATGTGACAAGTCCAAATGGGGCTTCGCAGCGCTCAGCAAATCGTTCAGGCAGAGTGGAGATGAGATCGGTGGTCTGAAGTATGTGACCCACAGCAATGAAATGCGGAACGACCAACCGCATCTTGCGTTTAATGCCTGCACGTTCCAGCAAACCGTCTACTTCACTGTGCCCTGTATTCGCTGCGATGACACCAACGTGATCAAGTTCAGAAAACTGCTTTAAGGTCATTGGTGATTTGGCCAAGGGGTGCCCTTTGCGAAAGACGCACACATATTTGTGGCGAAACAGCCGGCGCTGAAAGAAGCCTGACTGCAAGTTGGGCAACAGACCTAGAGCCAAATCGACCGTACCGGACTCCATGTCCTCCTTAAGGTTTCCGGAGTTAGGTCGCACAGTGCTTACCCGCACATTAGGTGCGACCTTGGACAATGCAACCATCAGGGGCGGCATGAAGTACATCTCGCCAATATCGGTCATTGCCAGCTGGAACTTGCGTGTGCTGGCATGCGGATCAAACGAGTCGCGTGTGGTGAACGCGGTCTGAAGCGCGTTCAACGCATAAATCACTGGCTCTGCCAAATGCAAGGCATAAGGCGTGGGCTCCATCCCGCGTGAAGTCCGCAAAAACAGTTCGTCCTTCAATACGGCGCGCAATCGTTTGAGGGCGTTGCTAACGGCCGGCTGCGTCAACCCCAGCTTCTCTGCAGACGTGGAAACGCTGCGATCCAAGAGAAGCTGATTGAAAACAACCAGGAGGTTCAGGTCAATTTCGCGCAAGTCCATACGACACCCCAATATTCACAACAGTGATTTTAGCTATTGGATTCGCTTTATCGACTTATATCGCGAAAGTCTCCAAAATCGCCTCAAACAGGAGACAAGGGCATCAGCCTTCAAGACATGGAACTCGTCGTAGAACCTCTCAACGTGCGTCTGAACGTGGAAAGCGGAAGCAATCTATTGGACGTGCTCAGGGCCAATCAATTGCCTATTTCCTACAGCTGTATGTCGGGGCGTTGCGGTACCTGCCGCTGCCGCGTTCTGTCTGGTCAGGTTCGCAACAGTGGCCCGGAGGCCGGCAGACCACACGCGGGAAAAGACGAATATGTACTGGCCTGCCAGTCGGTGCTTACTGAGAACTGCGTGATCGAATTGCCAGAGGTGGACGAGGTTGTGGTGCATACCGCACGCATTGTGAAGGGCACGGTAACGGCCATAGAAGAGGCAACCCATGACATCCGGCGCATTCGGGTAAAGCTTGCCAAGCCCATTTCGTTCAGTGCGGGGCAATATGCAACGCTGCAATTCTCTCCCGAACACATTCGGCCTTATTCGATGGCCGGATTGTGCGATGACGCTGAAATGGAGTTTCAGATTCGCCGAGTGCCGGACGGCCGGGTCACCGCATTCATCTTTGACGATCTGGAAGTTGGGGCTGCCATTCGTGTCAGTGGCCCACTGGGTACCGCCTACCTGCGGCAAAAGCATACCGGACCGATGCTCTGCGTGGGTGGCGGTACTGGTCTTGCCCCGGTGCTGTCGATCGTTCGAGGCGCGTTGGAGACGGGCATGCAAAACCCCATCCATCTGTACTTCGGAGTGCGTAGTGGGCAGGATGTGTACGACGCCGAACGCCTGCAGGCATTGGCAGCCGAGCATCCGAATGTCAAAGTCCATATCGTCGTGGCCACCGGCGCGGCCGGAGCAGGCCAACGCAGTGGTCTGGTTACCGATGCCATTGAACGGGACCTGGGCACCTTGGTGGGCTGGCGAGCCTATCTGTGTGGAGCCCCCGCCATGGTGGAGGCCCTGAACCTTCTCGTCACCCGCATGGGCTTGGAGCCCGGGCATGTCCACGCCGACGCCTTTTACCCAAGCGGCATCTGATAAGCGCCGCAAACACAGACTCATAACCAACTCAAGGAGACAAGCAATGAGTGAACCAAAAACCGTATTTCCAGAAAGCCCAGCGTGGCCGGGGGAAGGAACTAGCAGGGTGCCATTTTGGGCCTACACCCGTGAGGACTTGTACAAGAAGGAACTGGATCGCCTGTTCTATAACGGCCACTGGTGCTATGTCGGCCTGGAAGCGGAAATCCCCAACGCGGGTGACTTCCGGCGCACGGTGGTCGGCGAGCGCTCAGTCATCATGGTGCGTGACCCGGAAGGCCACGTAAATGTGGTGGAAAACGTCTGCGCCCACCGCGGTATGCGTTTCTGCCGCGAGCGCAATGGCCACGCCAAGGACTTCTTCTGCCCCTACCACCAATGGAACTACAGCCTCAAGGGCGACCTGCAGGGCGTACCCTTTCTCCGGGGTGTCAAGCAGGAGGGCAAGGTCAATGGCGGTATGCCCAAAGACTTCAAGGTGGCCGACCATGGCCTCACCAAGCTCAAGGTGGCCGTGCGTGGTGGCGTGGTGTTCGCCTCCTTCGACCATGACGTGGAACCCTTCGAAGAATTCCTCGGCCCCACCATCCTGAAATACTTTGACCGCGTCTTTGATGGCCGCAAGCTGGAGATCCTGGGCTACCGCCGTCAGCGCATTCCGGGCAACTGGAAGCTGATGCAGGAAAACATCAAGGATCCGTACCACCCCGGCCTGCTGCACACCTGGTTTTCTACCTTTGGTTTGTGGCGCGCGGATAACAAGTCCGAGCTGAAGATGGACGAGCACTTCCGCCATGCCGCCATGATTTCCACTCGCGGACAGGGCGGCAAGAACGCCGATGTGGTGTCTGGGGTGGACAGCTTCAAGGACCAGATGAAGGTAAACGACCCACGCTTGCTGGACATTGTTCCGGAACCCTGGTGGGGCGGCCCCACGGCTGTCATGACCACGATTTTCCCGAGCGTGATCATCCAGCAACAGGTCAACAGTGTGTCCACCCGCCACATCCAGCCAAATGGCCACGGCTCGTTTGATTTCGTCTGGACCCACTTCGGCTTTGCCGACGACACGCCGGAGATGAAGGAACGTCGTCTGATACAGGCGAACCTGTTCGGACCTGCAGGCTTTGTGTCCGCTGACGACGGCGAAGTGATCGAATGGTCGCAAGAGGGGTTTGAGCAAAAGCCTGCGCACCGCACGGTGATCGAGATGGGCGGATACGACATCGCGGACGCAGATCACATGGTCACCGAAACCCTGATTCGTGGCATGTACAACTACTGGCGCAAGGTGATGGGGGAATAAACATGATCGACTTCAAGACTTACTTCGAACTGCTCAACCTTTACAGCGACTACGCCATGGTCTGCGACTCGGCCGAGTGGGAAAAATGGCCCGAGTTCTTTGTGGAAGAGGGCACGTACCGGCTGCAGCCACGCGAGAACTTCGACCAGGGTCTGCCCTTGTGCCTGCTGGCACTGGAGAGCAAGAACATGATTCGCGACCGGGTGTATGGCGTCAAGGAGACCATGTACCACGACCCCTACTACCAGCGCCACATCGTGGGCACACCGCGTGTGGTGTCCGTGGAGCGCGACATCTATGGCGAGCGTATCACCTCGGAGGCCAACTACACCGTGATCCGCACCAAGTATGACGGGGACTCCACGGTCTTCAATGTCGGCTATTACCGCGATGTCATCGTGCGCACGCCGGAAGGACTGAAGTTCCAGTCGCGCCTGTGCGTCTACGACAGCGAGATGATCGCCAATTCCATCATCTATCCTATTTAGGGGCTCACCATGTCAGAGAAATGGATGGATGCCGCAGCCCTCGCGGATATTCCCGAGGGGGATGTGATTGGCGTGCAGGTGGCTGGAAAGGAAATTGCCCTGTACGAAGTCGGTGGCGAGGTCTTCGCCACCGACAACATCTGCACCCACGGCCATGCGCGCATGAGTGATGGCTTTCTGGACGGCAGCGAAATTGAGTGCCCGCTGCACCAAGGCAAGTTTGATGTGTGCACCGGCAAAGCCTTGTGCGCACCGCTGACCGAAAACATCAGGACCTATGCGGTGCGCATAGAAAACATGCGCGTGATGTTGAAGCTCGATTGAACGGGCGGATGAATGTGCCTCCCGCGGGAGGCGTCAATTTAAATGAGGAGACAACTATGAAATTACCTACCATCGTTAAGACCATTGCCTGCAGCATGGCCGCCCTGTGCCTGTCCGCAGCGCACGCCGAGATCAAAATTGGCTTTACAGCGCCCTTGTCCGGACCCGTGGCCGCAGTCGGCCAGGACCAGTACGACGGCTTCATGCTCGGCATAGAGGCCCTGGGCAAAAAACTGGGCGGCGAGGCCGTCACGGTTTTGCGCGAAGACGACCAGCTCAAGCCCGAGCTGGGCAACCAGATTGCGCGCAAGCTGATTGACCGCGACAAGGTGGACGCGATGGTGGGCCTTGGCTTCTCCAACGTGCTGATGGCCAGTCTGCCGCGCATCGTGGAGTCGGGCACTGTCGCCATCGCCACCAATGCGGGTCCCTCCCCGCTGGCCGGTGCCGGCTGCCTGCCCAATGTGTTCTCCATGTCCTGGCAGAACGATGGCGCAGCGGAGGCCATGGGAAAGTACGCACAGGACAGTGGCTACAAGCGTGTCTACCTGATGGCCCCCAACTACCAGGCCGGCAAAGACTACGTGGCCGGCTTTAAGCGCTATTTCAAGGGACAGGTGCTTGATGAGGTGTACACCCAGGTCAACCAGCCCGACTATTCTGCCGAGATCGCCCAGCTGCAGGCCGCCGGCCCAGACGCCGTGTTCGTGTTCTATCCGGGTGGCATGGGCGTCAATTTCGTCAAGCAGTTCAGCCAGGCTGGCCTTGGGAAGAAGGTTCCGCTGATGTCCGCCTTCACCGTGGATGGCACCACTCTGCCTTCGCTGCGCGATGCTGCCGTCGGCACCATCTCGGGCGCGATGTGGGATGTGGCGCTGAAAACACCTGGCAACGCCGAGTTCATTGCCAGCTTCAGCAAAAAGTACGGTCGCGTTCCCAGCCATTACGCGGCGGTGGCCTATGACACGGCCAAGCTGCTGGACATTGCCGTGCGCAAGGTCAAGGGCAACACCTCCGACAAGGCGGCATTCGCAGCTGCGGTCAAGTCCGCCGGTGCCGAGTTGAAATCCCTGCGCGGTCCGTTCCGGTTCAACACCAACAACATGCCGGTGCAGAACTACTACGCCTTCCAGACCGTCAAGGAAGGCAGCGAGGTCACCGTCAAGCAGTTGGGCACGCCCCTGCCGGACCACCAGGATGCCTACGTAGCCCTGTGCAAGGCTAAGTGATGTCCGCTTCCCTGCTCATCGCGCAGCTGCTCAACGGTCTGCAGTACGGCGTCATGCTGTTTCTGCTGGCCGCCGGCCTGACCCTGGTGTTCGGCATCATGAGCTTTGTCAACCTGGCCCATGGTTCGCTGTACATGCTGGGCGCCTATGCGGCGGCCGTGGTGGGCGGGTACACCGGCTCTTTCGCACTCGGTGTGCTGGCGGCCGTGGTCACCGGTGTGGTGGTGGGCATGGTGCTGGAATGGGTGGCGGTGTCCCGCCTGTACCGGCGTGACCACCTTGACCATGTGCTGGCGACCTTTGGCCTGGTGCTCTTCTTCAATGAAGTGGTGCGCATGGTCTGGGGCCCGCAACCGGTCTTCGTCACACTGCCCGAGTCGCTTTCCGGTACGGTCGAATTCCTGGGTTTCAGCTACCCCAGCTACCGCTTTCTGATCATTGCGGTGGGCCTGGTGGTGGCCGCCGGCAGCCAGTGGCTGATCCATAAGACCCGCATGGGCATGCTGATCCGTGCCGGCTCGGTCAATCCGCAGATGGTGGGTGCCCTGGGGGTCAACATCGGACTGCTGAACGCGATGCTGTTCGCATTGGGCTCGGCGCTGGCGGCGCTGGCCGGCGCCATGGCCGGTCCCATCCTCTCGGTGCAAAGCGGTATGGGCGAGCCCGTACTCATCACCACGCTGGTGGTGATCGTGATTGGCGGCATTGGCTCGGTGCATGGCGCACTCTATGCCGGGATCATCGTCGGCCTGGTCGACACGCTGGGGCGCACCTTTTTGCCCATGCTTATCCGCGCCTTTGCCGACAGAGAAGTTGCCAATGCCGCCGGACCCGCCCTTGCCTCCATGCTGATATACGTGCTGATGGCCGTGATCCTGGCCTGGCGTCCGCATGGCCTGTTTCCCGCCAACAAGGCCAAGTCATGAAGAACCTGTTACGACCGGCACAGCTCATACCGGTGCTCTTGCTGCTGGCCCTGGCGGTGCTCCCGCCCATTGCAACGGCAATGGATGACAACTTCTGGGTGGCCTTTTTTGCCCGCGTCCTGGTCTACGCCATCGCCGCCAGCGCGCTGAACATTGCGCTGGGTTTTGGTGGGCTGGTCAGTCTCGGACACGCTTTGTTTATCGGCATTGGCATGTACAGCGTTTCGCTGCCGGCCTTTTACGGTGTGTCTTCTGGCTGGGTGCATCTGGCAGCCTGCGTGCTGGTGTGTGCGCTGGTAGGGGGCTTTACCGGGCTGATCAGTCTGCGCACCTCGGGCATCGCCTTCATCATGATCACACTGGCCTTTGCGCAAATGGGCTACTTTGTCATTGTCAGCCTCAAGCAGTATGGTGGTGACGACGGCATGGGCATTGCCACTGCCAGTGAATTCTTCGGCCTGCAATTGAACACGCCCATGGCCGTCTACTACTGCGCCTGGGTGGTGTTGGTGGCGCTGACCTACTGGGTTTTGCGTCTGCGGGCGTCACCCTTTGGCATGGCTTTGCGTGCGGGGCGCCAGAATGCCCGGCGGGTCATGTCCGTGGGATTGGCGCTGCAGCGTTACCAGCTTGCCGCCTACACGCTCTCGGCCGTGCTGTGCGGTGTGGCCGGCATGCTGCTGGCCAATCTGAATGCCTACGCCTCACCCAGCAGCATGGCCTGGACGGTATCAGGTGAGCTCATCGTCATGGTGGTGTTGGGCGGCCTGGGTAGCGTCTTCGGCCCTTTCCTGGGAGCCTTGGCCTTTCTCGGCACGGAAGAAGTGCTGAAGGCCGCCACCGAACATTGGATGGCCGTGTTTGGTCTGGCCATTCTGGCGGTCGCCATGCTGGGTAAGACCGGCCTGGCAGGTTGGCTACAGAACCGTTCTGCCAAGGAAGGCAAAGCATGAAGACACTGCTGCAAACGGACCTACTGACCAAGCGCTATGGAGCGATCCTGGTCACGGACAACGTATCGCTGGATGTGCGCGAAGGGGAGCTGCACGCCATCATCGGCCCCAATGGTGCGGGCAAGACCACGCTGATCAATCAACTGTCGGGCGAGCTGCGCTCCGACAGCGGACGCATCCGCCTTGGTGATGCTGATGTGACTGCCTTGGGCATCAATGCCCGCGCCCGGCTGGGGCTGGTGCGCTCCTACCAGATCACCTCGGTGTTCGACGAATTCACCGTATTGGAAAACGCCACGCTGGCCGCCCTGGGTGCCCGCACCCATGCGTTCCGCTTCTGGCATTCGCTGCTGGGGGACCGTGAGGCCCGGGTCGCAGCGCAGGAAGGCATTGAGGCGGCTGGCCTCAGCGCGCGGTCCCAGGTGCTGGCGTCTGAGTTGGGCTATGGTGAGCGTCGCCAGCTGGAGCTGGCAATGGCGCTGGCAGCGCGTCCGAAATTTCTGCTGCTCGATGAGCCCATGGCGGGAATGAGCGTGCAGGAGTCGGCGGCCGTGGTCGCGCTGCTCAAGACGCTGAAGCGCAAGTACACGATTCTGCTGGTCGAGCATGACATGAACGCCGTGTTTGCATTGGCGGATCGCATCAGCGTGCTGGTGTACGGTCGTCTGATGGTGACGGGGACTCCTGAGGAAATTCGTGGCAATGAGGAAGTGCGTGCCATTTACCTTGGTGAAGAGGAGATCGTTTGACCATGAAGCCTTTGTTGAATGTGGCGGGTTTGAAGGCGGGTTACGGCGCAGCCCAGGTGCTGTTTGGCGTGGACTTGTCGGTAGTCGAGGGTGAGGTCATTACCCTGCTGGGGCGCAACGGCATGGGTCGCTCCACCACCATCAAATGCCTGTTCGGCTTGCTGGAACCCAAGGCTGGTGAAATCGAGTTTGGCGGCCAGCGTACGGAGCGTCTGCCATCCCATCAGATCGCCAAGCTGGGCCTGGGCTTGGTGCCCGAGGGGCGCCAGATCTTCCCAAACCTGACGGTCGAAGAAAACCTGATTGCCACGGCGCGCGTCAATGCCGCCAACGGCTTAAAGCACTGGAGTCTGGAGCGGGTGTACGGGTTCTTCCCGCGTCTGCAGGAGCGGCGCAGCAACATGGGCTCGCAGCTTTCGGGTGGTGAGCAGCAAATGCTGGCCATTGGTCGCGCCTTGATGACCAACCCTCGGCTGGTCGTGCTGGATGAAGCGACCGAAGGCCTGGCCCCGCTGATTCGTACAGAAATCTGGCGCGCACTGCGGGAACTGAAGGACGAAGGCCTGTCCCTGATCGTGATCGATAAAAACCTGGGGCCCTTGCTGGAGTTGGCAGATCGCCATTTCGTGCTGGAAAAAGGCGTGGTCGTCTGGTCCGGTACTTCCAGCGCATTGCGGGCTGACCCGCGCATCGTGCACGAGTACCTGGGTGTTTAAAAGGAACAATCCCTGCAACTTCGCAGAGAGGAAAACATGAGCGACTCCAAGTCAAAGGCCATCAACATCATTCGCGCAGAACATCGCGCCTTGGGCGCGGTTATCAACAACATCAAGGCCCTATTGCAAGAGGTTCAGGCAGAGCGCACGACCATGGACTTCCGGCTCTTTTGGGCCATGGTCTATTACATAGACGCGTTTCCTGATCGCCTGCACCACCCGAAAGAAGACGACTGGCTGTTCGCCTGTCTCAAGCAACGCACACAACTGGCCGACAGCCTGATCGATGCCCTGCAGAGCCAGCACCAGGCCGAACCAGCAGCGCTGGCCGGCTTGCGTCGCGATCTAGGGAACTTTGAAGCCGGTGTGCCCGGCAGCCTGGAAGCCTTGCAGTCCACGGTTGCCAGCTACGCCGACTTCTCCTGGAAGCATTTGCGCGCGGAGGAAAACGAACTCCTGCCGCTGGCTGAGGCCCACCTGCTGGCATCGGACTGGGACGCCATCGCCCATGCCTTTGCGCAAAACGCCGACCCCCTGGCGGGCTCGTCAGACAACGAGCGGTTTGACGCCCTGTTTCACGACATCGTCAACCGCACACCCGCGCCCCTGGGTTTGGGCGCAGCCTGATACATACCGGAGAGAACATATGGAAGACAACAACCGCTTTGACACCCTGGGGCGCCTGGAAGACCTGCCGCAGGCCTACCGCGACCAACTCACCCAACGCAACCTGGTTCCGCTGTGGCCCAGCCTGCGCGGCGTGTTGCCGCCGAATATCCCGACGCGCAAGACACAGACCACGCATTGGCCCTATAGCGAAATTCGTGAGCTGTTGATTCAGGCTGGCGAACTGACACCTATCGAGAAGGCCGAGCGTCGCGTGCTGGTGCTGGCCAATCCGGGCCACGGCCTGACCAATATGCAGGCTAGCGCCGCCATGTACCTGGGCATGCAACTGCTGTTGCCCGGGGAACTGGCGCCAGTGCACCGCCATACGCCCAATGCGGTGCGCATGGTGGTGGAAGGCGAAGGCGCCTGGACGTTGGTGGGTGGCGAAAAGTGCCCCATGCAGCGCGGCGACCTGATCCTCACGCCAACCGGCCTGTGGCACGAGCATGGCCATGACGGCAAAGACCCCGTGATATGGCTGGATGTGCTGGACCTGCCTTTGATCTACTACACGGAGACCTCCTACCACCTGGAAGGCCCCAGCCAGAGCGCCACAGCCGGCCAGGGCTTCAAGGCCTATGCCCGTGGGGGCGTGGTGCCCACCAAGGTGTTTCAGCGCTCTGACAAGGCTTACCCCATGCTGCGCTACCCCTGGGCCGATGCCAAAGCGGCACTGCTGTCGCTGGCCGAAGAGCAGACCGGAGCGGACGCGGTGCAGGTCACCTATGTGAATCCTGAAACTGGTGCGGACGCGGAAAACATTCTGGGCTTTTATGCGTTGATGTTGCGTCCCGGGGAGACCTTGCGTCTACCGGCCCGCTCGCCAGCCCAGGTGTTTCACCAGATCGAAGGCCAGACCGATGTGCAAGTAGAAGCCACCGGCTTCACCATGGTCGAGGCAGACACCTGCTGCGCGCCGGGCTATACCGCGGTGACGCTGAAGAACCGGTCTGCCACTGCGCCCGCCTTCCTGTTTGTGGCGGATGAAGCGCCGCTGCATCGCAAGCTGGGTGTGTACGAGATCCGGGGCTGATTCATCTCTCGCATTCCTGCATAGCTCCCAACAGAACCAATTTCAACCTTTCTGGAAAAACCATGACCCTCACGCAATACCTGTTCAGCCCACCCGCCCCGATGACGGCGCCCATCCGTGGCATGGCTTCGCGCTTTCCCATCAACCGCCTGTTTTTTGTCGGCCGCAACTACCACGCACACGCGGTGGAAATGGGCCGTCCGGTGGACAAGTCGGTAGAGCGCCCGTTTTACTTCACCAAGGCGCCACAGACCCTGACGATTTCGGGTGCCACCGTGGCCTACCCGCCCGAGACCAGCAACTACCACTTCGAGATGGAGATGGTTGTGGCGATTGGCAAGGCAGGCTTTCGTGTCAAGGCGGACGACGCTCACACGCTGATCTACGGTTACGCCGCCGGACTGGACATGACGCGCCGCGACTTGCAACTGGTGGCTCGCGACAAGGGTCGTCCCTGGGACCTGGGCAAGGATGTGGAGCAATCGTCCGTCTGCTCGGAGATTGTTCCCATGGAAGGCGTGATCATTGAGAGCGGAGCCATCGCCCTGGAAGTCAATGGCCAGACCAAGCAGTCGTCCGATGTGGACAAGCTGATCTGGAATGTGCGTGAACTGATTGCCGACCTCTCGCTGTTCTACCACCTGCAACCCGGCGACCTGATTTACACCGGAACGCCCGAAGGCGTGGGCCCGGTAGTGGCCGGCGACAAGATCACCGGTCGCGTGGAAGGTGTGGCCGAAGTGGCACTGACGGTTGGTGCGCCCGAGTAAGCAGACACATGAAGCTCTACAACTTCTTTCGCAGCGGCACATCCCACCGACTGCGCATTGCCTTGAACCTCAAGGGCATCGGCTACGACTACGTGGCAGTCGACCTGCGCAAGAACGAACACCAGGGCGCGGTCTACAAAGCCCTGAATCCGCAGGGTCTGGTGCCAGTGCTGGTGGATGGCGATCGGGTGCTGACGCAGTCCGTGGCCATCATCGAATGGCTGGAAGAGCGCTACCCCACGCCCGCGCTGCTTCCTCCCGATGTGAACGACAGAGCGCATGTGCGGGCGCTGGCGGCCGTGATCGGTTGCGACATCCATCCCGTAAACAACAAGCGCATTCTGGACACGCTGCGCGCTAGTTTTGGTGCGGATGACGCCGCCATCAACCTTTGGTGCGGCACCTGGATTAGCGACGGTTTTGATGCCTATGAAGCACTTCTGGCGGCAGATACCCGTCGCGCAGGTTTCAGCTTCCGCAACGCACCCACCATCGCCGATGTGTACCTGGTGCCGCAAATTGAAAGCGCACGTCGCTTCAAGGTGGACCTGGGACGCTGGCCACTAATCATGGAAGTGGACGCGAACTGCGGCGCTCTGGAGGCCTTTCAGCGGGCGACGCCCACGGCTCAGCCCGACGCCTCGTAAATGGCATAGCATCCGCTTCATATTTTGAAGGACCGGCCATGCAATCCCTCTTCTTCTCTACCCAGGCGGATCGGGTTGCACTGGCCCGACAACGGTACTTTGAAGAAGGTGAATTGCCCTCAGGCATCGTCAGCGAGGCCGTGTTCCAGTCCTGGGCCCGATGCTTAAGGCAAAAGCAAGACCCTCGCGCACAGCTGGAGTTCCAGCCGGTGTCTGCCAGCCGGGCGCAGTTGGCCCTGCAAAAGAACCGCTTGCTGCGCAATGCCTGGTTGGCAGAAGCCGGCGAACTCGACTCGGTGCTGAGGGCCACCAATTGCGGCGCCATGCTGACCGACCTCAGCGGCGTATTGATCGGGGCCACCAGTTCACGGCGTGTGCATGAAAAGATCACGCCAGTGGCGCACCGCATAGGCGTCAATTTCGCAGAAGAGGCCGTCGGCACGACCGCGCCGGGCATTGTGGCGTGCACCGGCAGGCAGGCTTGCGTACAAGGGGCGGAGCACTTCTTTGAGAGCGTGAACTTCATGCACTGCGCGGCAGCCCCCATACGCGACATCCATGGCAACTTGGCCGGTGTTCTGGATATGTCCAGTGAAGGGATTGCTTTTAACTTTGATGCGGCGTCGGTGGTCGGCCTTTACGCGTCTTCGATCGAAAACCGTTTGCTGGTGTCGCAATCCAGTGAGCACCTAATCGTGCGCTTCCAGATTTCTGCGGCCATGCTTGATACACCCTTGGCCGGCCTGATGGGGGTGGACATGCAGGGTAGGATTGTCTGGAGAAACGCTTCCGCCTCCAGACTATTGGGGATGCCTCCAGATGGCGAGCAGCCCGGATTCAGCAAAGTTGACGAGATTCTGCAAATCAGCTTTTCGGAACTGGCTTCGGTCCGCGCTGCCGCCCATTCGTTGTTGCGCCTGCGTAACGGACTGCAGGTGCATGTGCGCTGCGAGCTACAGGCCCGCGACGGGCACCACCAACTTTTTGCCATGGGCCAGTCAACGCAAGAGACCCCTTTGGTGGACATAAGCCCGGGCGTTCCGCCAGCCCGTGGGAACGCCCTGGAAAACGCGGTAGCGGTGCCTGCAGCCGATCAAGCGGAGCCCGCAAGTTTGCGCGACGCCGACGTTGACCTGATTGCCAGAACGATCAAGGAGTGTGGTGGCAACGTCTCCGCAGCTGCCAGGAAGCTGCAGGTGTCCCGGGGATTCATCTATCGCAGAGTCCAGAGCGCGTAGACACCCGTCGCAAGGGGCCTGCGGACCTAGTTTCTGTTCCGTTTACCTCGCAGTTGTTCTTATTTGGAACAACTAGGCACTAGGGAAATCCCGAGGTAGTTGAGGCAGTAGCAAGTTTTTAAAGTTGGTAGTCGGTGGCGCAGTGTGTGCGCATGGCAAGTGCCACTGGAGACAGATTTTCTTAATAACTACCGACTCAAAACGCATGACTATGAATACCGATTCAAAAACCTCGACTCCCCCGGCGGACAGCTTGCTGGAGCATCTGGAACGCGCCCTGATTGCTGGCCGCATGAGCCGCCGTGGCTTTATGCGTGCAGCCACGGCAGCCGGCTTCGCCAGCGTGGCACTGCCCGCCCTGGCGGACGAGCTGGATGCCATTCGTGCCAACCAAAATGAACGCAGTGCCAAGGTACAGAACGCCTATGACTACGTAGTTGTTGGCACTGGCTCGGCGGCCTGCGCACTGGTGGGTAGGCTGGCTACCCGCAAGGATGCATCCATTCTTATGATCGAGGCTGGCGACTGGGACGTGGCACCTTCGGTGATGGACCCGAGCGTCTGGTTCACCAATCTTGGCTCTGAACGGGACTGGAAGGACGTGGCCCTGGCCGCACCGAGCACCAATAACCGCGCCATTCCCGAGCACATGGGGCGCGTGGTCGGTGGCGGCAGCAGCATCAATGCAACCATCTGGGCCCGCCCTTTCAAGGCCGACCTGGAGTTCTGGGCCGATGCCAGCGGCGACCGTGCCTGGAGCTACGAGTCCGGCCTGGAAATCTACCGTCGTATGGAAAACTGGCAAGGTGCACCCGACGCCCGTTACCGTGGAAAGAACGGACCCGTCTGGTGCCAGCCGGCGAATAACCCTCACCCCGTGGCGCCTGCCATGCTGGAGGCCTGCCGTGCCCTGGGCTACCCGGTGCTGGCCGACCAGAATGGCGCGCGCGAAGAGGGTGGTATTGGCTTTGCACTGATGAACCAGATCATTCGCGATGGGCGGCGCCAGAGCATGGCCCGCTCTTACTTGTACCCGATTTTGTCGCGTCCCAATGTAACCGTGTTGGTGAACACCCATGTGGACCGCTTAACCTTCTCGGGTACCAAGGTCACGGGTGTTCAAATTGCCACACCCGGTGGTACCAAGAACATTCGCGCCAACACCGAGGTCATTGTGAGTGCTGGTGGTATCAACACACCCAAGCTGCTGATGCTCAGCGGCATTGGCGACGAAGCGCAGCTGCGCCAGCACGGCATCAAGACATTGGTCAACTCCAAGGAAGTCGGGCGTAACTTCCAGGACCACATTCTGCATGGCGGCTGTATCTGGGAACCCAAGGAACATATTCCCCATCGCAACAGCGCGGCCAATGCAGCGGGCTTTCTCAAGAGCCAGGCATCGCTTGCATCTCCGGACGTCAATCTGGTCCAGATTGAGCTGCCCTATGCCAGCGATGTGGTGGGCAAGGAGTATTCACCTCCTGGTACCAGCTGGGCGCTGTGCGCAGGCCTGGTGGCGCCCAAGAGTCGTGGCGAGATCCGTCTGAGCTCCGCCAACCCGTTGGATCGTCCCGTGGTCGATGCTCGCTTCATGAGCCATCCCGACGATGTCAAGGCACTGGCCTTTGGTATCGAGGTGTGTCGCGAGATTGGCAATTCGTCAGCCATGAAGGACTTCGTCAAGCGCGAAGTTGCACCCGGCAAGAAATTGACGGGCAAGGCCATGGAAGACTTTGTGCGCAATGGCGCCACCACCTACTTTCACCAGTCCGGCACCTGCCGCATGGGCAAGGATGCTGAGGCCGTGGTGGACTCCAAGTTGCGCGTGAACGGTGTGCAAGGACTGCGCATTGCCGACAGCTCCATCATGCCGCGCATTGCCGGTGTAGCAACCATGGCGACTTGCGCCCTGATTGGTGAGCGCATGGCCGACATCCTGACTGAGCGCGCCTGAGGCCGCGCAGACCAACCGAACAACCCCGAACCATTGACCCAAGGAATACACCATGAAATCCCAACTCATTCTTGACAATCAAACTGTGGCCGCCAAGTCCGGCGCTACCTTCACCCGCAACCACCCCGATAGCGGTGAAGTAATCACCAGTGCTGCAGCCGGTGGCGTAGAGGATGCGGTGGCTGCGGTCAACTCGGCCCAGACCGCATTCCAGAGCTGGCGCAACAGCGCGCCCTCCGAGCGCCGCCGCCTGCTGCTCAAGGCTGCCGATGTGCTGGAATCCAAGACTCCGCAATTCATTGAAGTGATGGCTGCCGAAGTGGGCGCCGCTGCCCTGTGGGCCGGCTTCAATGTGCACCTGGCTGCCAACCTGTTCCGCGAAGCAGCGTCCATGGTCACCCAGATACAGGGTGAAACCATCCCCACCGACAAGCCCGGCGCACTCTCCATGACCGTGCGCCAGCCCGTGGGGGTGGTGCTGAGCATCGTGCCATGGAACGGCCCCGTTGTGCTGGCCGCCCGTGCCATTGCTTACCCGATTGCCTGCGGCAACACCGTGGTGTTCCGTGCATCGGAAGCCAGTCCGAAAACCCATCTGCTGGTGGCCGATGCGTTGGTGGAAGCTGGCTTCCCACCAGGTGTGCTGAATGTGGTGACCAATGCGCCCAAGGATGCTCCGGAAGTGATAGATGCGCTGATCGCGCACAAGGCGGTGCGCCGTATCAACTTCACCGGCTCCACCCGCGTCGGCCGCATCATTGCGCAAAAGGCTGCCACCCACTTGAAGCGCTGCCTGTTGGAGTTGGGCGGTAAGTCGCCCCAGGTGGTGCTGGACGATGCAGACATTGACGAAGCCGTGAAGGCAGCCGTGTTTGGCTCTTTCCTGTACCAAGGCCAGATTTGTATGTCCACCGAGCGCCTGGTAGTGGACGAGGCCGTTGCCGACGAATTTGTCGCCAAGTTTGCTGCCCGCGCCAAGGAACTGCTAATGGGAGACCCACGTGTCAATCCGGCCTGCGTGATCGGCCCCATGGTGGCCAGCGAATCGGGCTCGCGCCTGAACGCCATGATTGATGACGCCCTGGCCAAGGGTGCCACACTGGCCTGCGGTGGCAAGGCGAACGGCGCGGTCATGCCAGCCACCATCCTGGACCATGTCAAACCTGGCATGACCATCTATGGCGATGAAACCTTCGGCCCCATCACCACCGTAGTGCGTGTCAAGGATGTGGAAGAGGCCGTGGCCGTGGCCAATGACAGCGACTATGGATTGTCAGCTGCGGTATTCGGACGGGATGTGACACGCGCACTGGGCGTGGCCATGCGCATAGATTCGGGCTCTGTGCACGTCAACGGCTCCACCGTCCAAAACGAGGCCCAGGCCCCGTACGGTGGCACCAAGAATAGCGGCTATGGCAAGTTCGATGGCCGAGCAGTGATCGATGAGTTCACCGAACTCAAGTGGATTACCGTGGAACCATCGGTTCAGAACTATCCTGTCTAAAACACGGCTTGTTGGTGGGGGTAGCCGTCCTTCATAGCGGGCTGTAGTGCTGTCCGGCCAACAGATGATGGCCGGTCGTGCAAGCACTGAGCCCCGCTCAGTCCTTGAGGCTCACCCCCAGGACATTCAGCTTTCTTGCATACGAATCCCTGCGTTTTACTGCCTTTGCAGCTGTTTCGACGGCTGCCTGAATGGCCTTGGGCCCCTTCTTTTCAACCGCTTTGATCAATCCGAACTTGTGAGCAGCATCTGCCTCCGCCCTCCTGAAAGAGGCGATGAGTTCGGCATGGGCAACGGATTGATTCACAAGGATCTCATTGTCGAAAGCGCTATTTTCTGCGCTTTTTCGCGCTCATCACCGTTGAAGGCGAAGTGACGCCACAGGGTTGCGAGTGACTGGTTTGGAAAGTGTAGATAGGCAAATTCAGCAGCCGCCATCAGCTTGAAACTGACCTCTGCGGGCCAGTTGCGGTCGGTCACGAATGACCGCTGTCCGGCGGTCAAATCTTCGTGGCCAACTCACCGCAATATTTTTCGTTAAATATCGGTCTGCTCGGCCATTTCAAGGGCGTCTTCAACTTCGATTCCCAGATACCTCACGGTGCTCTCGATTTTGGTGTGCCCTAGTAACAGCTGAACTGCGCGAAGATTTTTGGTGCGGCGGTAAATCAGGGTGGCCTTGGTCCGTCGCATGGAATGCGTTCCATAGAGAGCCGGATCTAAGCCGATCTCCTTGACCCAGCCATCAACAATGCGAGCGTACTGCCTGGTACCAAGATGCAGCGATTCATGAATTCGGCTGGGAAACAGGTAGTCTTCTGATTTCAGCGCGGATGCCTTGATCCAGGCATCCACCGCTTCACGCGTGGGCGGGGTGATTTCAAACTGAACCGGCAGTGAGGTCTTTTTCTGCATAACGATGGCGCGGGTCGAAACTCGATCACCGTGACAAATGTCTTTAACTCGAAGATTTACCAAATCACACGCCCTGAGCTTGCTGTCGAGTCCCAAATCAAATAGCGCAAGCTCTCGCGTTCTGTGATTCAGTTGGAGTCGAACCCGGATGGCCCAGATGTCTTTGAGCTTCAGGGGCGCTTTTTGGCCGACAATTTTTCCCTTGTTCCAGGGGATCTTGGGTGGGCATTCGTGAACAGTTTCCATGATGAACTCCTTTGATGATGAGGGAGTTCAAGTTTGGTCAAACCGTAAGACTTCTCCAAGTCACCGCCATCAAGATGGAACTGCCGATACCGACCGTTCGTGAGTGGTAACTGAGTGCCCAGAGGGGACAATGCCGATTCCAGCGTCACGTAGCTGGCCGCCGGTACGAAATTGCAGTAGATCGAATCTCGGCGCGGTGGTGGGGCCACTGGTGTGGCCCATTCCAACCATGATTCAACAGCGAATGGCGAACAAATCGTCCATAAATGCGGGCAAGGGTAATCACCTATTTCAGAGAGGTTGAAAGCTGCCAGAATATTTGGGGACGAACATCGTCTTCAGATATTTAGCACCCGACTGCCACTACTGCCAGCAGGTGCAAGGCAAAAAAGCCCGAACCGGTTTATCCGGTTCGGGCTTTTTTGTTTGGTTGGTTTCTTTGTGAGTTTTCAAACGAACGCCTTGGAGTTCATGCATGGCTACGCCCGAAAGAAACACAACCGGCTGTGACGATTACGTCTTACGCCTGACAGCTATTTTTTTAGGTGGACGCTGTGCAACATCAACCAATATCGCATCGATAGAAGGAGAGACATGATGACTTCGAATAGTTCTACAGAGCACGTACTAGAGGACCTAGAACATGTGCTTGGCGACGAGTACGAGCACAAACCGGTACCGGCCCAGGCGCGGCGTAGCACCTTTTCGGTATCGATGGTGTGGATCGGTTTCCCGATGATCATCACGGGTGCCATGACCGGCTCAATCCTGGTGGCGGGTATGGGATTCAAGACCGCGGTACTGTCGATGCTGATCGGCAACCTGCTAATGTTTGCCTACGTGGGCTCACTGGGCTTACTGGGAACGACGCGGGGTTTTAACTTCGCGCTGCTCGCCAGCGCGGTGTTCGGCAAAAAAGGATACGTATTCGCATCCGGCTTGCTGTCGTCGTTGTTGCTGGGCTGGTATGCGGTCCAGACCGGCATTACCGGCAACTTAATTCACACGGCGTTTAAGCTCGATTACCTGACAATGACGGTGATCGCCGGGATCCTATATCTCGGAATTACCTTCGTCGGCATTCGCGGTCTTCACTGGATTGGACTGGTGTCCGTGCCCTTGTTTGTGGTGCTGGGCGGGTGGGTCGCATTTGACTCCGCCAGTGGCGCTGGTTGGGATAAGGTCATTGCCTACGCGGGCACAAAACCTGAAGTTCCAATGGCTTTTGGAATCGGGTTGACGATCGTGATGACCTTGTTCATCGACGCTGGTACCGTGACGGCCGATTTCAACCGGTGGGCTGCAGATGGCAAGAGCTCACTGATCGCAACGTTCTGCGCTTTTCCCTTCGCGAACATGGCGGCGATGCTCGTTGGCGGCGTGATGACCGCCGCTCTGGCGGTGCCGGATCCGCAGCCCTTTGGCTTGGACAATATGTTCGGCTACATGCTGGCGCAGAACAAGGGCTGGCTGGCGGTGATTGCATTTGTTTTCCTCTTCATCAATTTGGGCTCGGTCTGTGCTCACTGCCTGTACAACGCGGCGGTAGGGTGGTCGCGGATCGCCAAAAGCAAGATGCGTGTGTTCGCCGTGCTGTTGGCTGTGGTCGGCATCGCAATTGCTGCTGCCAACGTGTGGGCTCTATTCATTCCATGGCTGTCGCTTCTTGGCATTCTCGTGCCACCAATCGGCGCCGTGATCATCGCGGACTTGTATTTTGTCCGGCCGCACGCCACCATTGAGTCCGACTGGCGACCAAGGGCGTTCATCGCGTGGGCTGCCGGGTCGCTGGTCGCGTTCGGAGTGGAAAATTTTGCACCCCAGTTTTCAACGGCCATTGCGGCATTCATTGCAGGCGGCGCTGTCTATTTCTTATTGGGATTGTCTGACGAGGACAAGGCGAGATCGGTGGCAGCTAAGGGTCGGGCATAGCGACTGCGGCAACTGTTGGCAACTTAACTCAGCATTGGAGTGATAAATGGACTATGAAATATTTGAACTCGGCGATGTCGCACTGCTCAAGGGTGCGACCCTGCGCGGCGCCAAACTTGCCTATAAAACCTATGGCAAGCTGAACGCGGACAAAAGCAATGTGATCGTCTACCCCACTTGGTATTCCGGGCAGCATTACGACAATGAGTGGCTGATCGGCAAAGGTATGGCGCTGGACCCCGATAAGTACTTCATCATTGTGCCCAACATGCTGGGAAATGGGTTGTCATCATCTGCGAGCAACACGCCAGCGCCTTACGACCGTGCACGATTCCCGGACATTACGTTGTACGACAACGTGACGCTGCAACACCGCCTGGTAACGGAGAAGTTCGGGATCAAAAAAATCAAACTGGTCGTGGGCTGGTCCATGGGCGCTCAACAGACAAACCAATGGGGCTGCCTGTATCCCGACATGGTTGAGCGGATCGCTCCGTTTTGTGGATCCGCCAAGACCGCGCCGCATAACTTCGTCTTCCTTGAAGGCGTCAAGGTTGCACTGACGAATGACGCTGCATGGAACAACGGCTGGTACGACACTCCCCCGACCAAGGGGTTGCGCGGTGTTGGTCGCGTCTACGCGGGGTGGGGTTTGTCACAGCCGTTTTACATGCAGGAACTCTGGCGCACGATGGGGTATTCGTCGCTGGAGGATTTTTTGGTTGCATTCTGGGAGGGTTTCTTTCTTCCCAAGGATGCCAACAACCTGCTGACCATGCTGTGGTCATGGCAGCACGGCGACATCAGCGCGAATCCGGTATTCAACGGCGACATCAAGAAGGCCCTCGGGGCAATCAAGGCGAAGGCGGTAGTCATGCCGGGCGAGATGGACTTGTATTTTCCCGTTGCCGACAACGAGTGGGAGGTTAAACACATGCCCAACGCAGTATGTAAGCCCATCCCGGGCGTATGGGGTCACTTCGCTGGTGGTGGAGCCAACCCCGTCGATACAAAATTCATTGATGACAATTTGAAAGAACTGCTGGCCAGTTAGGCCGGAGGGCGGGCCCGTTTCCCAGGCGAGTATCGAAAGCTTGCCTGGGAACGATGTTTAAATGGCGGTTCTGGCGCTAGGCAAATGCTTTGCGCTGCGCCCTCGAGGGTGTCCCGAATTTTGTGTAAACGGCGGTTGAGTTAGACGCGCGGCATGCGCTCGTCAAACTGAATGGTAAAGCGATTCAAGGCAGCCTTCCAGTCCCGAATCGGCATGGTCCATTTCTGACTGATGTTGTTCAG
>NZ_JAUSLE010000037.1 GCF_030646845.1 Rhodoferax sp.
AAACTGGTGCCCATTCCGGGAATCGGACCCGGGACCTCTCCCTTACCAAGGGAGTGCTCTGCCACTGAGCCAAATGGGCAAACCCAACCTGCAAAAGCAGACCAGGCAAAAACTTATCTAACCGAGCAAGCACATCAACTGTGGAGCGGGGTAGGAGAATCGAACTCCTCGCTTTAGCTTGGAAGGCTAAGGTATTACCACTATACGAACCCCGCACAGACTTGCCTTGCAAGCAACCGCTGCGGCTTCCCCGCACACACGCCTCTGCGGCTACCAAAAAATCAACTAATCACTGGTGGAGAGGGCTGGATTCGAACCAGCGTACTCGTAAGAGGGCAGATTTACAGTCTGCTGCCATTAACCACTCGGCCACCTCTCCTTGGTGAACCACAGATTATGCCATGAAAATATGACACTGGCGCAAAGACAACGAGGAACATCGGTTTACCAGGCGATCGGCGAGCACCCGTGTTGCTGCAAAAAAGCGTTGGCCAAGCCAAAGTGACCACAACCCAAAAACGGCTTGGGCGGGCGCAGGGCGGACAGCGGTGACGGATGGTTCGCTGTCAGGATCAGCGGACGGCTGTTGGCGCGACCGGTCGTTGCTGCGCTCGCCTCGATCAGTGCCTGTTTGGTCTGCGCGTGAGCACCCCACAGCATGAAAACCAGGCAATCGTCTTTTTTCGATACCGCGCTGACGATGGCGTCAGTCAGCACTTCCCAGCCGCGCTGGGCATGGCTGGCGGGCTGGCCCGCTTCAACGGTGAGGCAGGTATTGAGCAGCAGGACGCCCTGGCTTGCCCAGCGAACCAGCGACCCATTGCCGGGTGGCGGCAATGCGGTGTGCCCAAGGGATGGATCCCGGGCAATTTCCTTGAAAATGTTACGCAAGGACGGGGGCGGCTTGACGCCCGGCGCCACAGAAAATGCCAGCCCTTCGGCCTGCCCCGGCCCGTGATAGGGATCCTGCCCCAGGATGACTACTTTGACCTGTGCCAGCGGCGTCAGCGCCAGCGCCCGAAATGGCTGCGGTGGATAGATGATGGCGCCGCTGGCCAGGCGCCCGCCCATGAACTGGCCCAATTGCCTGGCGACGCCGCTGGCCAGAAAACCATCGACCACGGGATGCCAGTCATCCGATACCGGCCAGCGCTCCGGTGCCCATTCGGTCAGATGAGGGGAATCGTCGGCGTTTGGGATCGGCGCTAGCCCGTCAAACGGAAAACTGGTCTGTAGCCCCTGTGACGTGGGCACTAGATGCTCCTAAATAAATAGCAAATCGGGTCGACAGGCATTCCGGCCCAGTTGCCGCATCAGGCAACGGCAAACAGGGCTGCCAGCGCCTCGCCCGGGTCGGGCGCCCGCATGAAGGCTTCACCTACCAAAAACGCATTGACACCGGCGGCCCCCATGCGCAGCACATCGTCGCGGGTATGGATGCCGCTCTCGCAAACCAGCAAGCGATCGGAAGGCACATCGCGCATCAGGGACAGCGTGGTCTCCAGCGACACCTCGAAGGTCTTGAGATTGCGGTTGTTGATGCCGATCAGGGGCGTTTTCAACTGGAGGGCGCGCGCCAACTCGGGGGCATCATGCACTTCCACCAGCACCGCCATGTCCAGGCTGCGGGCAATCGCCTCAAAATCTTTCATCTGCGCGTCATCCAGGATGGCGGCAATCAGCAAAATGGCATCGGCGCCCATGGCCCGGGACTCATATACCTGATAGGCGTCCACGATGAAGTCCTTGCGCAGAACGGGTAACTGGCAGGAGGCACGCGCCTGCTTCAGGTAGTCCACGCCGCCCTGGAAGAACTGCACGTCGGTAAGCACTGACAAACAGGCTGCACCATGCTCGGCATAGCTTTGAGCGATATCTGCCGGAATAAAGTCCTCCCGCAGCACGCCTTTGGACGGACTGGCCTTCTTGATCTCGGCAATCACAGCGGGCCGACCGGCCGCAATTTTGGCGCGCATCGCACCGACGAAATCCCGCGTCAAAACCCGTGACTCGGCATCCGCGCGCATGAGCGCCAGAGATTTCTTGTTCAGCGCCGCTGCGATTTCCTCGCGCTTGACCACAACAATTTTGTCCAGAATATCCGTCATTTCTCATCCTTATCCACTGGCACAAACGGCCCTTGCATGCGCTGCTTGAGGTAGCGCTCGCCGCGTTCTGAACTCCCCAATCTGACCCACAGGTAAACCCCCAACGCAGGGGCACCCACCAAAACCAGCACCGTGATGAGCGTGTTCATGAAGATCCACCTTTCAGTTGTTGGGACAGGTCGACCAGCTGTGCCAGTTTGGCCCTGGCCGCGCCGGATTCAATCGCGGCCCGGGCCCGATCCACACCCGCCTTCATCGAATCGGTCACATTGGCCGCGTACAGGGCCACACCCGCATTGAGAATCACGATGTCCCTGGCGGCGCCGGGCGCATTGTCCAGCACGCCCAGCAGCATGGTTCTGGACTGCTCCGGCGTTTCCACCTTGAGCGCGCGGTTGCTGGCCATGACCATGCCGAAGTCTTCCGGGTGGATTTCGTACTCGCTGATCTCCCCGTTCTTGAGTTCACCCACCAGTGTCGCCGCGCCCAGGCTGACCTCGTCCATGCCATCTTTGCCGTACACCACCACGGCGTGCTCGGCACCCAGACGCTGCAGCGCCCGCACCTGGATACCCACCAGGTCCGGGTGAAACACCCCCATCAGGATGTTGGGTGCATTGGCCGGGTTGGTCAGCGGCCCGAGCAGATTGAAGATGGTCTTGATACCCAGTTCTTTGCGCACCGGCGCCACGTTTTTCATGGCGGGATGGTGATTGGGGGCGAACATGAAGCCAACGCCGGCCTGCGCAATGCACTGGGCAATGGCCTCGGGCGACAGGTTGATGTTGATGCCCAGCGACTCCATCACGTCGGCGCTGCCGCTCTTGCTGCTGACGCTTCGGCCCCCGTGCTTGCTCACCTTCGCGCCGGCGGCAGCGGCCACAAACATGGAACAGGTCGAGATGTTGAAGGTGTGCGAACCGTCGCCGCCGGTGCCCACGATGTCCACCAAATTGGTTTTGTCGGCCACATGCACCTTGGTAGAGAACTCGCGCATCACCTGCGCCGCCGCGGTGATTTCACCGATGGTTTCCTTCTTCACCCGCAAGCCGGTGATCAGGGCCGCGATCATGACCGGCGACCACTCGCCGTTCATGATCTGGCGCACGATGTGCAGCATTTCATCGTGAAAAATCTCGCGGTGCTCGATGGTGCGCAGCAGCGCTTCCTGCGGGGTGATCATGTGGCTATGGGGCATGGTGATATTTTTCAGTGAAGGGGATTGTCCGTCAGGGCCAGTTTCAGCCCAAATCCGATGAAAACGGCGCCGGCGACACGCTCCAGCCAGTGCATGCCGTGTTGCAGTGCGGCAAAGCGCTGTGAGGCCGCGGCGCCCAGCGCCGCATAGCCGAGGTTGACCCATAAGCCATTGAAGTTGAAGATCAGGCCCAGCAGCAGGAAGGCGGCGGTCTTGTGTTCAGCGGCCGGTGCAATGAACTGCGGCAGAAAGGCCAGAAAGAACAGGGCCACCTTCGGGTTCAGCACATTGGTCCAAAACCCGGTCACGAACACTTTCTTTAGATGATTTTGGCCTTTAGCCCTCGTGGATATTGCGTCGGCAGCTATTGAATCAATAGCGGATGTGGAAATGGAGGCATCCGGCGACTGGCTGTCAGGCGCCTGTGCCCCGGCAGATTTTCCTCGACCGGTCTTCGCTCCGCCGATCGCCAGCATAGTCCAGCCGACGTACACCAGATAGGCAGCGCCCAGCCACTTCAGGACCGAAAAGGCGGTGCTCGACGCGGCCATCAGGGCACTCACTCCCAGTGCTGCGGCTGCAATGTGGACGAAGCAGCCCGCCGTGATACCCAGCGCGGCGACCGCGCCGGTACGCCAGCCGCGTTTGAGCGAATGAGTGACGATGTACAGCACGTCGGGCCCGGGTGTCAGGTTCAGCAGGATGCCGGCGGCGATGAACAGTCCCAGATGGTCGATTCCAGCAGTCATCGCGGCGCCAGGAAGTTCTTCAACATGGCGTGGCCGTGCTCGGTGAGGATGCTCTCGGGATGAAACTGCACGCCCTCGATGTCCAGCGTACTGTGCTTCACGCCCATGATTTCGCCGTCATCCGTCCAGGCCGTGATCTTGAGGCAGGCCGGGCAAGTCGGACGATCAATCGCCAGCGAGTGGTAGCGGTTGACCGTGAACTGCGAGGGCAGCCCGGCAAACACACCTTCTTGCGTGGTGGTGATGACGCTCGTCTTGCCATGCATCAGCTGCTGTGCCCGGATGATCTTCGCCCCGAAGGCGGCGCCAATGGACTGATGGCCCAGGCACACGCCCAGAATCGGCAGCTTGCCGGCGAAGTGTTGAATGGCGGCGACCGAGATGCCGGCCTCGGCTGGCGAACAGGGGCCGGGCGAGATCACAAGGCGGTCCAGCTGGCCACCGCGCAAACGCGCCTCAATCTCGTCGAGCGTGATTTCGTCATTGCGGAAAACTTCAACCTCGGCCCCCAATTCACCCAGGTACTGGACGATGTTGTAGGTGAACGAGTCGTAGTTGTCGATCATCAGAAGTTTCATGGGGTCTATCCAGTTGAATGTCAGTCGGCAGCCTGAAACAGTACGAATCTGTCGCGCCCGGCCGTTTTGGCCTGGTACATCGCAGCGTCGGCATGGCTCGTCAGCGTGCCCTCATCGCGGCCATGCTCCGGGTAGATGGCAATGCCTGCGCTGGACGAGATGCTGACCTGTTGCCCCTCCGGCAGCGTGAAAGGTTGTCTGAGGGCCGCATGAATTTTTTCCGCCACCCGAAGCGCATCCCCCGCCGCCTGGATGCTGGGCAACAGCAGCACAAATTCATCGCCGCCGATGCGCGCGACCGTGTCGGACTCGCGCACACAGGCTGCCAGACGTTGACCTACCGCCTTCAGCAGTTCATCGCCCGCGCTGTGGCCGAACTCGTCATTGACCGGTTTGAACTTGTCCAGATCGAGGAACATCAGGGCCAGGCGGCCATTTTCCCGTTTCGCACGAATCACCGCTTGATGCAGCCGGTCATGCAGCAGGCGCCGGTTGGGCAGGCTGGTGAGCGGATCGTAAAAGGCCAAAAGGTTGATCTGCTCCTCAGCGGCCTTGCGCAGGGTGATGTCGGTTTGGGTTGCGACGAAATTGGTCACCACCCCGTCGTCATTACGGACGGCGGTGATGCTGAGCCAATTGGGAAATACTTCCCCGCTTTTTCGTCGGTCCCAGATCTCACCTTGCCAGGTCCCGTCGCGATTGACATCCGTCCACAGGGCCGCATAAAACGCGGGGGCATGCCGATCTGACTGCAACATCCGCGTCGTGTGCCCCACCACTTCTTCTGCCGGGTAGCCATAGAGGTCGGAAAAAGCGCGATTGACGCGAAGAATTCCCGCTCGGCCGTCTGTAATGATCGTGCTTTCATGCGACTCAAAGGCGGTGGCGGCAATGCGCAAATCGGCTTCCCGCATCTTGCGCTCGGTGACATCCTCGGTCGTTCCAATCAGGCGACTCGGCGCGCCAGAGCCATCGTCATAGAGCACCGCCCGGTTGCGCATGAAGCGCAGCTGACCATCGTGGCGCCGAATCTGGAACGTCAGGTCAAACGGCCGGCCTTGTTTCATCGTGGCGCGGGTGGCGTCCTTCATGCGTTGCAACTCTCCGGGTAAAAGGAGTTGCTGCCAGTCGTCGTTGAGTGCACTCACTGTCTTGGGGTCCAGCCCGAACAAATCAAACATCGCCGGATCCCAGTGGTAGCGTCGGGCTTTCAGGTCCAGCTCCCAAATGCCGACGTTGGCGGCTTCGGTGGCCAGCTTGAGCCGCTGGTTCACTACGCGTTGCTGCAACTGCTGCCGCTGGTAGATGACGAGGCCAGCCATGCTCAGCAGCACAAACAGCGCATACACCAGAAGCTGGTTCCTGACATCGCGCTGCCAGGGGGCAAACAAGGCATCCCACTCCCGGCTGAGCGACACGACCAGCGGCTTGTCCATCGCCAGTTCAATCGGCTGGATGGTACGCAGCACGGGCAGCCGTTTGTCCCCGGTGGAGGGGGCGATGCCGTCGAAAGTGCTGACCGGGCGCCTGCTTTCCAGATGCTGCCTGAAAAAAGAACCCGGAACAGACACATCCTTGCCGATGACATCGACCAATGCCGGTTGGCTGACGAATATCTTGCCATCGCCATGCACCAGCATCGACCGCATGTCATCGGCATAGCGCACTGAATTCAGCAAGATTTCGAAGTCCACCGGGTCAACCGCGGCGGACACTACCCCGGCGAATTCTCCATTCGGATCAACAATCGTGCGGCCCACGTTGATGACAAAATTCCCCAGTACTGTCTTGAACGGCGAACTGATAAAAAAAGTTTTTTGACTCAATGACCGCAATGGCGCCTGAAAATATTCGCGCTGAGAAACGTTAATCCCGATCAGCTCTTCACGGTTCGCCAGGGTGACGGTCCCCTTGGCATCCACTACCAAAAAAGTGCGCACCGACGGCATAGATACTTCCATGCTCTTGAGCCGGCGGATCGCCCGCTCGTGGCCATCGGGTTGCCCGGCCCAATAGGGCAGCTCGGCCATGACCGATTCCAACGCAAGGTTGATGGCAACCAGCTGACGCGAGAGGTTGTCTTCAATCACCTTTGACTGGTTCGTGAGGCGCTCGCGTTCCACCGTTTCGATGCGTTCATGCTCGCGCTGGAGGTTGAAGACAAGAAAAGCACCCAGCGCGCCCATACAAGCTGCCAGCAGCAGCCAGGGTCTCCAATAAGTCCGGAAGCGATTCACTCCAGGCCTTCTTCAACCAGTTCAGACGCCCGCAACAGAGCCCGCGCTTTGGCTTCGGTTTCCCGCCATTCCAGCTCGGGCACAGAGTCGGCCACCACGCCGGCCGCCGCCTGGACGTACAGCGTCTGGTCCTTGATGATGCCGGTGCGGATGGCAATCGCTACATCCATGTCTCCGGCATAACTCAGGTAACCGCAGGCTCCGCCATACAGGCCGCGCTTGGTCGGCTCCAGCTGGTCGATCAATTCCATGGCGTGCACCTTGGGCGCGCCGGTGAGAGTGCCGGCCGGAAACGTCGCCCTGAGCACGTCCATGCTGGTCATGCCGTCATTGAGTGTGCCCTCCACATTGCTCACGATGTGCATCACGTGGCTGTAGCGTTCGACGCTAAAGGCCTCGGTCACTTTCACGCTGCCGATTTTGGCGATGCGGCCAATGTCGTTGCGTGCCAGGTCGATCAGCATCACGTGTTCGGCCCGCTCTTTCGGGTCGTTGATCAGCTCCACTTCAGCCGCCTTGTCCAGCTCCGGGCTGGCGCCCCTCGGACGCGTACCGGCCAGCGGCCGAATGGTGATCTTTTGCTCAGTCCGCCCGTCGATGGTGACCTGCTCCTGGCGCACCAGAATCTCAGGCGACGCGCCCACCACATGGAAGTCACCAAAGTGGTAGTAATACATATAGGGGCTGGGGTTGAGCGCGCGCAGGGCGCGGTACAAACTGAGTGGCGACTCGGTGTAGCGCTTCTTGATGCGCTGACCCACCTGCACCTGCATGAAGTCGCCTCCAGCAATCAGCTCTTTGGCACGCTCCACGGCAGCGATGTAATCCGCCTTGGCAAAGTCACGCTCGGCCGGATAACCCTGCGTCGGCTTGACCACCGGTGCACTCACCGAGTACCTGAGCTGGTCCTTCAACTCGCGCAGGCGCTTCTTCGCATTGGCATAAGCCTCCGGGCGGGACGGGTCGGCGTACACAATCAGATACAGCTTGCCCGACAGGTTGTCGATCACCGCCAACTCTTCGCACTGCAGCAGCAGAATGTCCGGGCAACCCAGAGTGTCGGGCGGGCACGAGGACACCAGTTTTTTCTCGATGTAGCGCACGGTGTCGTAGCCAAAATAGCCCGCCAGTCCGCCGCAAAAACGCGGCAGGCCCGGGCGCAGCGCCACCTTGAAGCGTTTTTGATAGTCGGAGATGAAGTCCAGTGGATTGGCGGTCGAGGTTTCGACCACCACGCCGTCGGTGACCACTTCGGTGCGCACATCGGCGCCAAAGCCCATGGCGCGCACCAGGGTGCGGGCCGGCAGGCCGATGAAGCTGTAACGTCCAAAGCGTTCACCGCCCACCACGGACTCCAGCAGGAAGCTGTATTTGCCGCTGTCTTTGGAGTGCGCCAGTTTCAGGTACAACGACAACGGGGTCTCCAGATCGGCAAAGGCCTCGGCCATCAGGGGGATGCGGTTGAAGCCCTGGGCGCTCAGGCTTTTGAATTCAAGTTCAGAGATCATGAAGAGAGTTCTTTCAGTTCAGGGCCGGACTGTGAGCACGCGGCATGACATGACGTCATCAGAACACGGAGGGGTTCCAGCGGGCAGCACAGGGTGCTGCGGTCCATTCAGACAAGGGAGAGGAGAAGTCAGGCGCGAGCCATTGTTCCTTGCCGCGTACGCCAGGGCCAGGCTCCCCGGTCGCTGCAACCTGTGATGCTGATGCGGTGAATGAACATGGCGCCAGTGTAGCAAACCCTTTGCGCATGGCGGCCCCCGTACCCTTACGCGATTACCCTCTTGCACGCCACTGGAAACACCTGCAGAATGGGCGCTGCATCAAAAAAGCACGGTCGTGCTAATCATTGGAAAATCATGAAATTCATCAAAAATCTGACGCTGGCAGCAATGGCCGGCGCCTTCGCATTGAACACCCTGGCTGCTTCCATTGACGTCAGTGGCGTCAAAGTCGAAGACAGTGCAATAGTGAGTGGCGCCAAGCTGCAGCTCAATGGCGCCGGGACGCGCTACAAAGGCCCGTTCAAAGTCTATGTGGCTGACATATATGCTGGCAAGAAGTTCTCATCACTGGAAGAGCTGGTGGCCGCCCCCGGCCCCAAGCGCTTGACCATGACCATGTTGCGTGAGGTTGACGCCGGCGCGTTCGGCAAACTGCTCACCCGCGGCATGGAGGACAACACACCGCGCACCGAGATGTCCAAGCTGATCCCCGGATTGATCCGCATGGGGGAGATATTCAGTGCCAACAAGGTACTGCTCCCGGGCGATGTGATCATGCTGGACTGGATCCCCGGCACCGGCATGGTCGTTACGGCCAAAGGCAAGGTGCAGAGCGATCCCTTCAAAGAGCCCGAATTCTTCAAGGCCATGATGGCGATCTGGTTGGGTCCGGTCCCTGCCGACTTCAAACTCAAGGATGCCTTGCTCGGTGCCAAATAGGTGGGTGATCGGGATGCCCGTCGCCGGGAATAGCCGCTCAAGACGGTAGCCCGGCGAAGTCCTTCCTCTGCGTCTTCAGGCAGTGCCAACGAACGTTATCGGTCGACTTTTCTGAACGTCAAATGACGTATATTGTTGCCAGGGGCAAGGGGCCAGATTTCGAAGGCAATGGCCCGTCCTGTTGACCAACAATAAGGGAATGTTCATGGAAATTGGTGAATCACGCGTTCGCGCTATGTCTGTGGCGCTCCTGGGTGACAGGGTGCTTCTGGTGGCTATCGGGCTCAGTGCCGTAGCCAGTGTCATTCTGGGGTTCCAGTTCGTTGACACGGGTCTGGCCATGGGGGCCACCCTGGCACTGGTGATCGTTGCAGCATTGGCCTACGCTGGCGCCAGGGCCACGGTTGCCAGCCGGTTTGTGCTGACCTTTGTGCTGGTCAGCCTGGTGGCCTTGCACATTCAACTGGCCCGGGGCATGACCGAGTTCCACTTTGGCGTGTTCGTCACGCTGGCCCTCCTGCTGGTCTACCGGGATTGGCGGACTATCGTTTTTGGCGCAGCGTTGTTTGCTGTACATCACGTCCTTTTTGACCGGCTGCAGGCGGCTGGGTATGGGATCTTCTGCCTGACTCAACCAGACTTCATGCGCGTCGTGTTGCATGCGGTGTATGTGGTCGTTCAGTCGGTCGTCGAGGTGGTTCTTGCGGTCGGCATGGCACGTGCGGCGCGCGAAGGTGATGAGCTGGGAGATATCGTGTCAAGGGTCAACCGTGCTGACGGTATCGCGCTTGACGTGTCGGGTGTGACGGCGCTGACGCCCGCCGGTCAGGCGCTCAAGATTACCCTGCAACGGATGGATACGGCGGTCTCCGCCGTCCGCACGGGCGCCTCGAGCATTGAGGTTGCCTGCACTGAAATTGCCCAGGGCAACAACGACCTGTCGGCCCGCACCGAGAGCCAGGCCAGCGCCCTGGAAGAAACGGCCGCCTCCATGGAGCAGCTCAGCGCCACCGTAAAACAAAACGCTGACAGCGCCCGTCAGGCCAACCAGCTCGCCATGAGCGCCAGCTCGGTGGCGGTCAAGGGCGGTGAGGTCGTGGGTCAGGTGGTCGAAACCATGAAGGGCATCAACGACTCCTCCCGCAAGATCTCCGACATCATCAGCGTGATCGACGGCATTGCCTTCCAGACCAACATCCTGGCCCTGAACGCTGCTGTGGAAGCTGCAAGGGCCGGCGAGCAGGGCAGAGGCTTTGCCGTGGTGGCCGCTGAAGTGAGAAACCTGGCCCAGCGCTCGGCGGCAGCGGCCAAAGAGATCAAGACCCTGATCGGCGACTCCGTCGACAAAGTCGAAGAAGGCAGCAAACAGGTGCTGGAGGCCGGCAAGACCATGGAAGAGATCGTGGACAGCGTCAAGCGCGTGACCGACATCATGGCCGAGATCACGGCCGCCAGCCAGGAGCAGACCCAGGGCA
>NZ_JAUSLE010000036.1 GCF_030646845.1 Rhodoferax sp.
GGCACTCCTTTCGGAGGGGGATTTTGAGTCCCCTGCGTCTACCAATTTCACCACCCGGGCGGATTCAGCGAAGAACGAAATTATGGCACAGTGTGGGCTATGAAATACCCAACCATTGAAGATTCCATCGGAAAAACCCCCCTGGTGATGCTGCAACGCATTGGTGCCGAACAAAATGCTGCCCGTGGCAACGTGATTCTGGGCAAGCTCGAAGGCAACAACCCGGCCGGCTCGGTGAAAGACCGGCCAGCCCTGTCCATGATCCAGCGCGCGCAGGAGCGTGGCGAGATCAAGCCCGGCGACACCCTGATTGAAGCGACCTCGGGCAATACCGGCATTGCGCTGGCCATGGCGGCGGCCATCAAGGGCTACCGCATGGTGTTGATCATGCCGGAGGACCTGTCGATCGAGCGCGCCCAAACCATGAAGGCGTTTGGTGCGGAATTGATTCTCACACCCAAGAGCGCCGGCATGGAGTACGCGCGCGATCTGGCTGATCAGATGCAGCGTGATGGCAAGGGCCATGTGCTGGACCAGTTTGCCAATGCCGACAATCCGCGGATTCATTACGAGACCACCGGCCCGGAAATCTGGGCCGATACGAAGGGGCGAGTCACCCATTTTGTGAGTGCCATGGGTACCACCGGCACCATCACCGGTGTGTCGCGGTTTTTGAAAGAGAAGAACCCGGCCATCAAAATCATTGGCGTGCAGCCCAACGAGGGCTCGCGCATACCCGGCATTCGCAAGTGGCCGCAGGAATATTTGCCGAAAATCTACAACCCCGCCAATGTGGATGAGTTGATGTACGTGAGCCAGGAAACAGCCGAAGACATGTGCCGGCGGCTGGCGCGCGAAGAAGGTATTTTTGGTGGCATTTCGGCAGCGGGTGCGTGCTGGGTGGCGCAGGAGATTGCCCGGGCTGAAACCAATGCGACCATTGTGTTCGTCGTGTGCGACCGCGGCGACCGCTATCTCTCGACCGGCGTATTCCCCGCTTGATTTACATAAAAATAGCCGCTAGCCTTCGTGGACTATGCGCGAGCAGCTATTTAACTAATAGCAACAAGGTTTTTCCATGATTGAAGCTTTCAAGTTTTGTCCGCAATGCGCCACGCCCTTGACCCTGATCACGCAGCTTGAGGACAGCGGCGACAAAGAGCGCCTGCGCTGCGCCGCCTGCGGCTACACCCACTGGAACAATCCCACGCCGGTGTTGGCCGCGGTGATTGAGTACGAGGGGAAAATTTTGCTGGCGCAAAACGCGGCGTGGTCGGGCAAGATGTTTGCGCTGATCACCGGCTTCATGGAAAAAGGCGAGACGCCGCAGGACGGCATTGCCCGTGAAATCAAGGAAGAAACCAGTCTGGACACCAGCGCGCTGAACCTGATCGGGGTTTACGACTTTCAGCGCATGAACCAGATCATCATTGCCTACCACGCGGTGTGTCACGGTGCGGTGAAGCTGTCGCCGGAACTGGTGGATTACCGGCTGTTTGACTTTGACCAGGTGAAGTGCTGGCCGGCCGGCACCGGCTACGCGCTGGCCGATTGGTTGCGCGCGCGCGGCCATGAGCCGCAGTTCATCGAGTTTCCCAAACGGGCTTGACACCAAGGTCTCTAAAATTGCCCCAATTCCAAGGAAATTTGATGCACATTGACATTGACAAAGAGGTTGACGCCCGCGGTCTGAACTGCCCGCTGCCCATTCTGAAAGCCAAAAAGGCGCTGGCCGACATGCAAAGCGGTCAGGCCCTGCGCGTGGTTTCGACGGACGCCGGTTCTATTCGTGACTTCCAGGCGTTTGCCAAGCAGACCGGTAATGAGCTGCTCGACCAGCAGACCGTGGGTGAGGACTTCATCCACGTCCTGCGCCGTCGCTAGGGTAAATGTCAGGCCGGTGCCCCGGCCTGTGTCGAACTTCAGCCCAGGCGACTCAGCTGATCCTTCACCTTGATCAGGGTCGCCGCAAAGTCGGCCATGCGCTTGCGTTCCAGTTCGATGACGGCGGCAGGCGCGCGGGCGACAAAAGCCTCATTGCCCAGTTTGCCTTCGGTCTTGGCGATTTCGCCTTCCAGACGCGCCGCCTCTTTGCCCAGGCGCAACTTCTCGGCCGCCACGTCAATTTCCATGAACAGGCAGATGCGCGCCTCGCCCACCACGGCCACGGGTGCCGCCTGCGCGGCGGTGGCCCAGGCGGCTTCGTCGTCAAATACGCGCACCTCGTTGAGCTTGGCCAGCGCTTTCAATACCGGTGCTGATTGGGTCAAGAAGGCGGCTTCATCGGCCTGGTTGGCGATCACAAAAAGCGGCAGCCGGGTGGCCGGCGACACGCTCATCTCGCCGCGCAGATTGCGGCAGGCATCGACCAGCTGCTTGAGCTTGCCGACATAGGCCAGCGCGGCCTCGTCAATGCGCTCCGGCTGTGCCTGAGGGTAGGCGGCAATCGAGACCGATTCACCGGCACGACCGGCCACGGGCGCTACTTTTTGCCACAGCTCTTCGGTCACAAACGGAATGACCGGGTGCGCCAGGCGCAGGATGGTCTCCAGGGTGCGAATCAGGGTGCGGCGGGTGGCGCGTTGCTGCGCCAGGCCGATCTGCACATCGGGGTTGTCTCTGCCTTGCTGAATCTGCACCTTGGCGATTTCCAGATACCAGTCGCAGAACTCGTTCCAGACGAAGTCATAAATCGTGCTGGCCACGTTGTCCAGGCGGTATTCTTCAAAGCCTTTGGTGACTTCCGCTTCGGCGCGTTGCAGCAGTGAGACGATCCAGCGGTCGGACTGGCTGAAATTGAGGTATCCGTGCGCGGCGCCGCCGACGGCGCATTCTTCTTTCGTGTGCTCGTTCAGGCCGCAATCCTGGCCTTCGCAGTTCATCAGCACGAAGCGGCTGGCGTTCCAGAGTTTGTTGCAAAAATTGCGGTAACCCTCGCAGCGTTTGGCGTCAAAGTTGATGCTACGGCCCAGCGATGCCAGCGAGGCGAAGGTGAAACGCAGGGCATCGGCGCCGAAAGCCGGAATGCCGGTGGGGAATTCTTTTTCGGTATTTTTGCGCACTTGCGGCGCGGTTTCGGGTTTGCGCAGGCCTTCGGAGCGTTTGACCAGCAGCTCGGGCAGGGCGATGCCGTCGATCAGGTCCACCGGGTCGAGCACATTGCCCTCGGACTTGCTCATCTTCTTGCCCTGGGCGTCGCGCACCAGGCCATGGATGTAGACGTGTTTGAACGGCACTTTGCCGGTGAAGTGGGTGGTCATCATGATCATCCGGGCGACCCAGAAGAAGATGATGTCGTAGCCGGTGACCAATACGCTTGAGGGCAAGTAAAGATCGAAATCGCTGAGTGCCCCGCGCTGCGCCGCATCGGAACCGGCCTTGCTCATATTCGCTTCGCTCACCAAATCGCTGCGTCCGGTCCCGACCCGTCCCAGCGCTGCATCGTCGTTGCCCCAGCCCATCGTTGAGAAAGGCACCAGTGCGGAGGAATACCAGGTGTCCAGCACATCTTCGTCGCGGGTCAGGGTTTTGCCTGGCGCCTGGGCTTGCGCCTCGGCTTCATTGCGCGCGACGTAGACCTTGCCGTCTTCGTCATACCAGGCCGGAATCTGGTGGCCCCACCAGAGCTGGCGGCTGATGCACCAGTCCTGGATGTTGTTCATCCACTGGTTGTAGGTGTTGACCCAGTTCTCGGGCACAAATGTCACCTCGCCGGACTGCACGGCGTCAATGGCTTTTTGCGCGATCGATTTACCGGTCGGGTCTTGTGGGCTGACCTTGGTCATCGCGACAAACCACTGGTCGGTCAGCATCGGTTCGATCACCTGACCGGTACGGGCGCAACGCGGCACCATCAGCTTGTGTTTCTTGACCTCAACCAGCAGGCCCAATGCTTCCAGATCGGCCACCACTTTTTTGCGGGCTACAAAGCGGTCCAGGCCCTGGTAGGGTACTGGCGCCAGCTCATTGATTTTGGCGTCCAGTGTCAGCACGCCGATCATCGGCAGCTTGTGGCGCTGGCCCACCGCGTAGTCGTTCTGGTCATGCGCCGGGGTGACTTTCACCACGCCGGTACCAAACGCCTTGTCGACGTAGTCGTCGGCAATGATGGGGATGGTGCGGTCGCACAAGGGCAGCGTGACGTGCTTGCCGATGAGGTGCTGGTAGCGCTCATCCTCCGGGTGCACCATGACCGCCACGTCGCCGAGCATGGTCTCGGGGCGGGTGGTGGCCACGGTCAGGCCCAGGGCCATTTCGCCGTTGACCAGCTGGGCGCCGTCGGCGAACGGATAGTTGATGTGCCACAGGAAGCCGTCTTCCTCTTCGCTTTCCACTTCCAGATCACTGACCGCGCTTTGCAGCACCGGGTCCCAGTTCACCAGGCGCTTGCCGCGGTAGATCAGACCTTGCTCAAAGAGCTGCACAAAGGTCTCGGTCACCGTCTTGGACAGCTTGGGGTCCATGGTGAAGTACTCGCGGCTCCAGTCCACACTGTCGCCCATGCGGCGCATCTGCGTGGTGATGGTGTTGCCGGATTTTTCTTTCCATTCCCACACCTTGGCCACAAAGTTCTTGCGGCCCAGGTCATGGCGGCTGATTTTCTGTTCCTGCAACTGGCGCTCCACCACAATTTGCGTGGCGATGCCGGCGTGGTCGGTGCCCGGAATCCAGACCGTGTTGTCGCCGCGCATGCGGTGGTAGCGCGTGAGCGAGTCCATGATGGTCTGGTTGAACGCGTGCCCCATGTGCAGCGTGCCGGTGACGTTGGGCGGCGGCAGCTGGATGGCGAACGACTCGGCGCCGTCTTTGGGCACACCGGTGCCGCGGTGGCCTGCGTGCGCATAGTTGCGGCGCTCCCATTCCGGTCCCCAATGGGCCTCGATGGCGGCCGGCTCAAAAGATTTGGACAGGCTGTTGAGGCCGGGTTGTTGCAGTTCGTCGTTCATAGTGTCTTTGGCTTTTTTGCTCTGAAGCCCGGTGCGGGCCACTGGAGCGATGAGCGGCAGCACTGAAATAAGTGTTGCCGCTGTTGGGGAAAGGCGGGTAGAAAGTGATTTTATTCGACGCCGGGGGATCGCGATAATGAAGACTTCTCCGCGACGCCATTTTTGCCATGCTATTTCTTCTGTCCCCTGCCAAATCCCTTGACTTTGAAACCCCGGCGGGCGACGTGCCCCACACCCAGCCGCTGTTCGTCAAGCAGTCCACCGCGCTCATCCATCTGCTGCAGCAACAGTCACCGCAAGAGATTGCCGGCCTGATGAGTTTGAGCAATACCCTGGCGGGCCTGAACGTGGCGCGCTATGCGGCGTGGCGCCCCAAATTCACCGCGAAAAACGCCAAGCAGGCGGTGCTGGCCTTCAATGGCGATGTGTACGAGGGGCTGGACGCCAAGAGTCTCAAGCCTGACGAACTGGCGTGGACGCAGGACCACATCTGCATCCTGAGCGGCTTGTACGGCGTGCTGCGGCCGCTGGACTGGATGCAGCCGTACCGCCTGGAAATGGGCACCCAGCTGGAAAACGCGCACGGCAACAACCTCTACAAGTTTTGGGGTTCGCAAATTTCAGATTATCTGAACGAGCGTTTGCAGCGGGATGTGTCCCCGGTGGTGGTGAATCTGGCCTCGCAGGAGTACTTCAAGGCGGTGGACACCAAGGCGCTCAAGGCCCGGGTGATCGAGTGCGTTTTTGAAGAATACAAGAATGGCCAGTACAAGATCATCAGCTTTTACGCCAAGCGGGCGCGCGGCCTGATGGCGCGTTATGCTGCAACGCATCGGGTGGTGACGCCGAAGCAGCTCCAGGGCTTTGATGCGGAAGGCTACGCCTTTGAGGCCATCGTTTCCAAACCGGAGCGGCTGGTTTTCCGGCGCCGGCAAAACCCTTGAAATTTATAGAAAATAGGCCTCCAGCCCCCGTCTAATAAGTCCATATGGCTATGAAAATAAGAGCAAACAGCATTGACATCGAAGTCGAAGACACAGGCCCTGGCGCCCCGGGTGAAGAGCGGCCCGCCGTGTTGCTGATCATGGGCCTGGGCATGCAGCTCGTTGCCTGGCCGGCGCCGCTGGTGCAGGCGCTGGTGAATGCCGGTTACCGGGTGATTCGACACGACAACCGTGACGTCGGTCTGAGCCAGCATCTGGATGGCCTGGGCAAACCCAACCTGATCTGGCAGAGCATCAGGTTCAAGCTCGGCCTGACCCCGCAGGCGCCCTACAGTCTGAGCGACATGGCCACCGACTCGCTGGGCGTGCTCGATGCGCTGGGCATTGCCACAGCGCATGTGGTCGGCGTCAGCATGGGCGGCATGATTGCGCAGCGCGTGGCGCTGGCCGCGCCCCAGCGAACCCTCAGCCTGACCAGCATCATGAGCACCAGCGGTGCTAGAGGCCTGCCGCAAGCCCGGCCGGAGGTGATTCGCGTTTTGCTCAGTCGCCCGAATGGCAGCAGCCCGCAGGCCGTGGTGGACCATTACGTGAAGCTGTTCCAGGTCATTGGCAGTCCCGAGTTCCCGATGCTGGAGGCCGAACTGCGCGCGAACATTCTGCTGGGCGTCGAGCGCGGCTTCTATCCGGTGGGCACGCTGCGGCAAATGCTGGCCGTCATGGCCGACGTCAGCCGCGCAGACCAGCTCGCCCGGATCAGTGTTCCCACGCTGGTATTGCACGGCAAGGCCGATCCGCTGGTGCCCTATGCCTGTGGCGAAGACACGGCCCGGCGCATTCCCGGCGCGAAACTGGTCGGTATTGAAGGCATGGGTCACGATTTGCCGCCCGACGTCGTGAATCACCTGTTGGAGCCCCTGATTCCCCATTTGAAAGCCGCTGATATTCGCGCTACAACCCCCACACCATGAACCATCCTGAAAATTCCCAGCTGGGTAAGCCGTCAGCCTACATCGACCAGTACGACGCATCGCTCCTGTTCCCGATTGCGCGCAGGGCCAAGCGCGCCGAGATCGGCATTGAAGGCGCCGCGCCGTTTTTTGGCGCCGACATGTGGACCGCGTTCGAGCTGAGCTGGCTGAACCTGCGTGGCAAGCCGCAGGTGGCGCTGGCGCATTTCACCGTGCCGTGCGAGACCCCCAACATTATCGAGAGCAAGTCCTTCAAGCTCTACCTCAACAGCTTCAACAACACCCGGTTTGCCGATGCCGATGCGGTGAAGACCCGCCTGCGGGCCGACCTGAGTGAGGCCGTGTGGCGCGACACCCGGCTGGACACAGCGGAGCGGGGCCCGGCCCCGGCGTCGATTGGCGTGCGGATTTTGCTACCCGAGCTGTTTGACCGCGAGCCGGTGTACGAGCTCGACGGCCTGAGCCTGGACCGCCTGGACGTCGAATGCACCCGTTACACCCCGGCCCCTGACCTGCTCAAGGTGCTGCCAGACGAAGCCCCGGTGACGGAGGTGCTGGTCAGCAACCTGCTCAAGAGCAATTGCCTGGTCACGGGCCAGCCCGACTGGGGCAGTGTGCAGATCAGCTACACCGGCGCTCCGATCGACCAGGAGGGGCTGCTGCAATATCTGGTGAGCTTTCGCAACCACAACGAGTTTCACGAGCAGTGTGTGGAGCGCATCTTCATGGACCTCTGGACGCGCTGCAAGCCATTAAAGCTGGCGGTGTACGCGCGCTACACGCGCCGGGGTGGCCTGGACATCAACCCGTTTCGCACCAGTTACCCGCAGGCGCTCCCGCCCAACACCCGCACCGCGCGACAGTGATTTTGCTATTAAAAATATAGCGTATTACGCAAATGGCACGAGGGCTACACTGGATTTCTTCCTGATTAGATACCTGCCTCAGACAGACTTGATTTTTTGATGGCACCTCATACATTGCTCTTACACACAGCGTTGTGAGGTATGCCATGGCAATGAACCGAATCCAATTTCAGGCAGGTTTATCAATGCGAGACTTTCAAA
>NZ_JAUSLE010000043.1 GCF_030646845.1 Rhodoferax sp.
ACCGTCGCCGCGCCGCACAGGCGGTGCATGCCCCGCCTGTGCGAAAGGTTCGTTCAACACAATAACCAGTTCAAATCATTCCCCGCTTCCACCGGCCAGGATAGTTGTCGTCGAGCGGTCAAGATAGTTGACATCGACCATGCAAGGGGTCAACCGCTGCGCTTATGTCATGTTGACCAATCACGAGTATGTGTGGCAAGCGTCCAGCGATGAACGCCGGGCCGTGGTGATCGAGGTGGGGGAGGGGCTGCGCGGCAATCTGGGATTCTGGAAACGCTATCACGCATGGGGGGCGGACGATGGCCCGGCGGCGTTGCTGCACTACCTGCAATCGTTGGACCTGACAGGCTTTAACCCCCGGGTCATTCCCAAGGGGGAAGCCCTGCGCAGACAGGTAGAGCAAACGGCACTGCGCTGCCCGGCGGTGGCATGGTGGTACCAGTGCTTGACCGAAGGGGCTATCCGCTGGCGCGATGGGTCGGACCGGGTGGTCTACTTGAACGACGCAGCCGAAACCGAGATCGACCGGGCAGCGTTGCGGCTTTCCTACGAACAGAGCGCAGCGGCAAAAGGGCGCGCAAGTACAGACTGGGCATCCGTGGCGCGACGGCTAGGAGGTTGGGCTGGGCCTGCGGGTATCGGCAAAAAACGGGTAAGGGGTGTGACAGGCCGGGAATGGCGCGACGTGTTGCCCCCACTGCCCGAGCTGCGTGCGGCATTCACCGAGGCGACTCAAGTGCGGGTGGGCGAATGACCGGGGGCGACCACCGGGCAAAGTGGTCAGGGTACGGTCCAAGCAACCGCTATGAATTTGATAGCGCTACAGCATTGCTGGCATTGGCTTGGTCCGGGTGGTCTAAGTATTTTTAGAAGTTAGTAAATAGATTTATAGACATACCACCATATGAAATACATCCTGCCATACACACGCCGTGCCCAACTTGCGAAAAAGCATAGACCACTTAGACCACCCGGACCACCCCACGCCCAGACTAGCTCTAGTGCTATTAAAACAATATCTATCTTGGACCATGCTTGGACCACCTTGACCCACCCCGGACCACTTTTTGTCCCGCTGCAGACATGCAACAACCACACCACCACCAAAACAACATGGAGGTGCACATGAATCCTGATCCATGACCTACCAAACCACTTCGCGCCGCAAACGACGGCACGACCGACTGCAACACCGTTTAGCCCTCTTTCGAAAGTCAGACTATGAACCTCACTCCATATGCCCGAATCGTCCTTGATGCCTACGATATCCAGACCACGGGGCGCGCACATATCGCGCAGATGCACCACGAACGGGCAGGCGCGCATCTTTCCACGTTGGCCCTGTCACTGGCACCAGAGCCAAGGCAAATTCAGGGCATGGCCCTTGCACTCGATTCGCTCTATTACGAGGCTTGGGAAGTCTCCGAAATCGCCCACAAGCTGGGCGTGGGCGTGCTGATCGCGGAGTACCTCGTGAGGGAAACCAATGGCGACTTTGATCTATTTCGTCATCCACTTGATACCGCATTTAAGCGCACCGCCGTGCGTGCGCTGGCCACTCTCGTGAAAAACTGCACGGACCACCGCAAGGCCAGAGCAGCCCCAGAAGTTCATACCGCCTATCAGGAGATTGGCGCGCTGCTGCCCTGCCTGGGCCGCGTAGTGCACGACAGCCAGCGAGCATCCATGGGACTGCCCATCGGCTAGAAAGTCACGGAGAAGTGGGTGACCGCGTTGCAGCTTGTCGCCTTGGCTCTCCCATAATTCCCAGGTACGTCAAACAGGGGCAGGTTCAAGCTTATGTCCAATCATCGTCATGATTTCCAGCCCACCCCAGCCTGTCCACTGTTTTCTGCCCTGCTTCAGATCGTTGTGGCATCGCAAAGCCGAGAATGTCCGCCATGGTCTTCTTGCAATCGCTTTGACCAGTGTTATCAAGCGAGGTGACGGCATGTCACAGTGGCCTTTCCACCAGGGACGAAGCACCTTATCGGCCAGCTCAATATGGTTGAGTCCCGCTCGTGTTAGAAGCGCATTTAGTTGGGGTGGAGCAAAGTACCAGCGGTGATCTATTTGATAGTTCCACCATGTGCCTTTGCTATGAATCCGTCCAGCGCATTGATAGTTGCCTGTCTCCACGACTAGTATCCCGCCAGGTGCCAGACGAGCGGCCGCCTCATTTATCAATTGATCAGGCTTCTCAACGTGTTCGACGACATCCCAAAGTGTTACTAAGTCAAAGATTTGGTCTGGTGGCAGATTAGCAATGCTATCGCACTGCAGGCTCAAGCGACCGGGAGAAATATCCTCGGTGACTCCGCGAAGTAGAGCTGGATCTAGACCCACGACGTCCCATCCCCGGTTTGCCATATATCGGGCAAAGTGGCCATCTCCACAGCCAACATCGAGAAGGCGCCCTGGTCTCTCAATTTTGGTCTTGAGAAATTCAAACTGGCAATTTGCCACAGCCTCTCGTTTTTCGAGATCGAAGTAGGTGCCATCGTTGTGGTCAGCATATGCGTTTTCGAACTCCATTGCGCTTTGTTGTTCTGTTCGCTGCAATGGCCACTGCCACCCTGCTTGACAGGTTTGGCACTCAATTATGTTTACCCGTTTCTTTTTTGCATCGTGAGCTGAGGCGCTGTAACGCACCAATCTATTGCCGTCACAGAACGGGCATGAGCTGTCATTTAGATTCAGCATAAATGTTCGTGACAAAGCTCATCTGTTAGGGAGGAAGAATTTTCGCGAGTAGCTCAAATATTGCAACCCGCCCACCTCAAGCAGACTTTGCCAATGGCATTTCAGCGCCCGCATACGATTTCCTTTTGTCAGGGCTGCGTTAGATTCCGCATGCCACTGAGCCGCCATCTTTCTACGAATCAGGCGTGCAATGTTGGCCGGCGGCCCGCCGTCAAGCATTCTTTCAAACAGGGGTAAGTATGAATTGTCGTAACTCTCGGACTTGGAGAGAGAGTCGGCTGTATCGTTGATGCGAAATGTCGGCCTATTCAATGTGCCGACATTCTTTCGATCCTTCGCTAGTCTGTAGGCAAGCCAAGTCCATTCTGCGTAGGCGTGACTGTCAGTGAAGTATGCAAGTTCAACAGACGCGGTTCGATAAAGGGCGTTGCAGCTCGATAGCCAGTTAAAGTCCATCAAGCTGCGCAAGGAATTAGCAGTCACCTCGGCAAGATTTGTATAAAGAAGGCGATCAATGCCGCCCACATTGCGATACCCGTTGCTCACCACAAGGTCGAACGCAGGATCAAGCTCCATGAGTTGAATCCTCTTGTCCGTTGCCCCTTCAAGGTACTCATCGTCATCATCTAGCGTCGAAAAGAACTCTGATGTAACCAACTCACGCCCTCTGAGCACGGATTTGGGTGCAGATGCCGTTTCAAGATACTCAAAATGAATGTCAGGTTGGGCCTTGAGCCATTCGCACGTCTCACTATCGTATCGCTTGCCATTGACCACGACGATGATGCGAATGGGAAATTTCGATGAATGGCGAATGGATTCAATCGCTCGTTTCAATAGCGGCGCTCGTTGCTGAGTAGCCATCGTTGGAACTATGACGCTAACTTTCATTTTCGCTCCCTGCCTTCATCAAGTGAACAGACCGTCTGGCCCATTCAATGACGATAAATTTTGATGTTGAGACACTAAGTACCCGGAATCACTCGGAAGTGATTGCGCCATTTGAGTCGTTGACAATTCTCAAAATAGGCCTGAATGCTACTTCGGATTTAGTAACTATATGTAAATATTGATTCTGTGAATTTGACAGATCGGTGTTACTTCACAGTTCCAGTGGAGATGCTCGCAAACAAGCCAGGTGGCTTGCATGTGCTGTGTGCCCCATTTCGGCAGCTGCATCCTAAAAATGAAGAAATAATGGGAGCAGGGTATATGAGTACCCCCCTGCGGCGATCCCCCCCGCTAGCCCACCCGATCCCCTGGGTTCAGCCGGGGTGGCCCCCTGCCTTGATCCTGAGGGCATCCAGTGAGGCGGCTGCCGAATGCGCCTCAAATCGAACCGCCAATTTTTTTCTGGGTAGGACAAACCCCAATATCGATTTGAACAGCCTAAATTTGAAAAAGGCCAACCTGTGCCCTGCAAAAAGAGCGGCCTATAAGGGTCTAGGGGCCTCCCTTTTTTTCGCTGGTCCACCCGCCGCCCCACCCCCGTGTCCGAATTACTCCCGGCCAGTCCAGTCTGATCAAGTTAGTTTCTCTTCATATCATAGTTTGACAAACTACTAACCATGGAGGAAACTTTAGCCGTCATTAGCTTACTTGAGGTCAACATGAAACGCACCGCACACCACGCTATCAAGGTTCGTTTGACCATGTGGAAGACCTTCCTTGAAACAGGCGTTGACAGCACACCTGCCGGTGCAACCAATGCTGAATACGGGCTGGACCAGCTCATCAACTTGGCATACGACACTGACAACACCGCGCTACATGATCTGGCCGACGTTGTGGACCTGATGGGACAGAACTACATCCTGCGCATGAATCACGAACAGTGGGGCGCGCTTATGAGTGACGGGGATGAATGGGATACCACACCGCCCACACACCGGATCAGCCCCGCCGGCATCACGATGGAAGAACTAGACAGAGCTTTGGCCGGACACTGAATGAGACAGCCAGGGGCAACCACGGCACTACCCACGGAAGGCGCACTATGCCAATTGAGCAGACACACGAACCCTTAAAGGTGAACAACATCCAGCGGGCGGACCTACTACGACGGGCCTGTGCCTCGTGGTTCAAGAGTGGGGGCATAGACGTGCCAAGCGAGGCCAGCGGCGTTAAGGTACGGCTAGGGCTTGTTTATGTGGTGCTGCACGGCGCTAGCGGTGTGTTAGCGGTCTATCGAGCGCGTACAGACAACGGGTTACTTAGGCGCATGAAACGCTGGCCTGCGAGCATTGAAAAGGTGACGCCACCGGGGTCTGTGGGTAACGATACGGGTAACGCTGCAAAATGAAAACCAACAATCAAGAATTCATGCGGGTTAGCGGGGCATATGTGAATGACGCCTGCGGATACGAGATCCCGCAGTTTTCTTCAAGAGAGCTGCGGGTTTTTTGTTTTGTGCCGCTCGATTACCCCCGCTGCACCTGCACCATTTTCATCGCCGATGAAATCAGCGCTGATACCTCAGTCATGTTGCTGGGCACGATGAGCGTCGTCGTGGCATCTGCCGCCACCTTCGAATAGGCGTCGACGGCTTTTTCAGCAACCTTCAGCTGGACTGCGTCAGCGCCACCAGGCTGACGGATAGCCGCCGCAATGCGTTCGATGGCCTGGGCCGTCGCCGAGGCCACAGCCAGAATGGATTGGGCGTCACCTTCCGCCTTGTTGATCACAGCTTGTTTCTCGCCTTCTGAGCGGGCGATGAACGCCTCGCGTTCCCCCGTGGCAATATTGATCTGCTCCTGGCGGCGTCCTTCGGATGCCGCGATCAGTGCGCGCTTTTCACGCTCTGCGGTAATTTGCTGCTGCATGGCATGCAGGATCTCCTTGGGCGGCGTCAGGTCCTTGATCTCATAGCGCAGCACCTTGACGCCCCAGTTCAGGGCGGCTTCGTCGATGGCCTGCACCACCTGGGCGTTGATGATGTCGCGCTCTTCGAACGTCTTGTCCAGCTCCAGCTTGCCGATGACCGAACGCAATGACGTTTGCGCCAGCTGCGAGATCGCGACGATGTAGTTGCTGGAGCCATAACTGGCCCGCATGGCATCCGTCACCTGGAAATAAAGGATGCCGTCCACCTGCAGCTGGGTGTTGTCGCGGGTAATGCAAACCTGGCTGGGAATGTCCAGCGGCACTTCCTTCAGCAGATGTTTGTAGGCCACCTTGTCGACAAATGGCACCAAAAAGTTCAACCCCGGCATCAATGTGCCATTGTATTTTCCGAGCCGTTCCACGACCCAGGCATGCTGTTGAGGCACAACTTTGACCGATTGCGTGACGAATATCACCGCGATGATCAATAACACGACTGAAATTTCCATTAGATTCTCCTTGAATTGATCCTGCACATTTTCAGAATTTCTTGACAATCAGCCGGTTGCCGACCACCTCAACAATGCGGTGGGTTCCAGGGGACGGGATATCCTCCGGGGTGGGGGAGACGCTCCAATTGGCACCCCGGTATTTGACTGAGCTGGTGCCGTCCGGGCCCCATGCATCAACGTGGACTGTTTCCCCGATATCGAGATTGACTTCTTCGGAGGCATGGGCGGGTGCTGCCGGCGACTGCGTCTTTTTGAAGACTCTCCAAAGCACGACAGAACCCCCACCAAAGACCGCTGCCACAAGTATTTGCACTGGGGTAGTCGCGCCTGCATGGGCAGAGATGGCGGCGGCAACCAGCCCCAGGGACAGCATGAGCAGATAAAAGGTCCCTGTTACCAGTTCAACAGCAACAACGGAGCCGGCAAGTACCCACCAGATCGTTGATTCAGCCATGTTGACCCCCAGTTGTGTTGTGTTGCCTGTATTCTCAGGCAAAAGGTGGGTCGGCTTGGGGAATTGACGTGATAAGTCCTTACACTTCGCGCCTGATCACTTTTTCTTTCCTAAGCGCGGCTGGAGGTCTTTATGAAATTTCGCTTTCCCATTGTCATCATCGACGAAGATTTCCGTTCGGAAAACACCTCGGGTCTGGGTATTCGGGCGCTGGCTCAAGCCATTGAGACAGAAGGATTTGAAGTGCTGGGCGTTACAAGCTATGGCGACCTGAGTCAATTTGCGCAGCAGCAAAGTCGCGCCAGCGCGTTCATTTTGTCGATCGACGATGAAGAGTTCACATCCGGTCCGGATCTGGACCCTGTGGTCGTGAACCTGCGGCATTTCATTGAAGAAGTGCGCCGAAAAAATCTCGATGTGCCGATCTATGTGCACGGCGAAACCAAAACGTCACGGCATCTTCCCAACGACATTCTGCGGGAATTGCATGGCTTTATTCACATGTTCGAGGACACGCCCGAATTTGTGGCGCGCCACATTATTCACGAAGCGAGAAACTACCTGGAGGGCGTGCAACCGCCCTTCTTCAAGGCCTTGCTGGACTACGCGGAAAATGGCTCGTATTCCTGGCATTGCCCTGGCCACTCAGGCGGCGTCGCCTTTCTGAAAAGCCCGGTCGGGCAGATGTACCACCAGTTCTATGGCGAGAACATGTTGCGCGCAGACGTCTGCAACGCGGTGGAAGAACTCGGTCAGTTGCTGGACCATGACGGCGCCATTGGCAAGAGTGAACGCAACGCCGCACGTATCTTCAATGCCGACCATTGCTTCTTCGTGACCAATGGCACCAGCACCAGTAACAAGATGGTGTGGCACCACACGGTCGCGCCCAACGATGTGGTGGTGGTGGACCGCAATTGCCACGTCTCCATCTTGCACGCGATCATCATGACCGGGGCAATTCCCGTGTTTTTAAAGCCCACACGCAATCACTTCGGGATCATTGGCCCTATACCCAAGAGCGAGTTTGAACCGGCCGCGATCAAGGCGAAGATCATGGCCAATCCGCTGATCCGCGAACACCTGCAAGGCGTGGATGCCAGCCAGATCAAGCCGCGCGTTTTAACGTTGACCCAGTCCACCTACGACGGGGTGCTGTACAACACGGAAACAGTCAAAGGCATGCTGGACGGCTATGTGGAGAACATCCACTTTGATGAAGCCTGGCTACCGCATGCGGCATTTCACCCGTTCTATGGCACCTACCATGCCATGGGGAAAAAACGCGCGCGACCGAAGCACGCCATGGTCTATGCCACGCAGTCAATTCACAAACTGTTGGCGGGGATCAGTCAAGCCAGCCAGGTTCTGGTGCAGGATTCACAAACCGTCAAGCTGGACAAGCACCTTTTCAACGATGCGTATCTGATGCACACGTCCACGTCCCCGCAATACAGCATCATTGCCAGTTGTGACGTTGCCGCTGCAATGATGGAGCCGCCCGGTGGCACCGCGCTGGTTGAAGAAAGCATTGCCGAGGCGCTAGATTTTCGTCGGGCCATGCGCAAGGTTGATGATGAGTACGGTGACGACTGGTGGTTCAAGGTCTGGGGGCCGGACAAACTCGTGGACGAGGGCATCGGACGTTCTGACAACTGGGTTATCAAAGGTGAGTCGCCCAAGGCAAGGGCGGGGGTGAACTGGCATGGTTTTGGCAAGATGGCCGCGGGCTTCAACATGCTCGACCCAATCAAGTCAACAATCGTGACACCAGGGCTGGATTTGAACGGAAAGTTCGCCAAGACCGGCATTCCGGCAAGCGTTGTAACCAAGTTCCTGGCCGAGCATGGCGTGGTGGTCGAGAAAACCGGGCTCTACAGTTTCTTCATCATGTTCACCATTGGCATCACCAAGGGCCGCTGGAACAGCATGCTGACTGCCTTGCAGCAGTTCAAGGACGACTACGCGAAGAACCAGCCCATGTGGCGCGTTTTGCCCGATTTTTGCCAGAAGTACCCCAAATACGAAACCATGGGCCTGGCGGACTTGTGCCAGCACGTGCACCAGCTGTATGCCAAATATGACATCGCCCGTTTGACGACCGACATGTACTTGAGCGACCTGACGCCCGCCATGAAGCCCAGTGATGCCTATGCGCACATCGCGTTGCACAAAACCGAGCGGGTCGAGATTGATCAGCTCGAAGGCCGCATCACGGTCGGACTGGTGACGCCCTATCCGCCCGGCATCCCCTTGTTGATCCCGGGGGAGGTCTTCAACAAGAAGATCGTGGACTATCTCAAGTTTTCACGAGAGTTCAATGCCCAGTGCCCGGGTTTCGAGACCGATATCCATGGACTGCTGGAAGAGGTGGGGGCCGACGGCCTGACCCATTACTATGCAAATTGCGTCAGGACCTGACCAAAATTGCTATTAATATGATAGCTGCCAGCGCCCTGATCACGGGGTCTGGCAGCCTATTTCATCAAGATTGCGGCGCTTCCACCACGGCCACCGCGGTCTGGCTGACGCCGCAGTCGACATAGGAAATCTGGCCTGTCATGCCGGAGGCGAGGTCGCTCAGCAGGAAGGCGGCGACATTGCCCACCTCTTCAATCGTCACGTTGCGTCGCAGGGGCGAGGCGCTGGCCGAGATGGCCAACAAACGACCGAAATCCTTGATGCCGCTTGCGGCCAGTGTCTTGATGGCACCGGCGCTCAGGCCATTGACGCGCATCCCCCTTGGGCCAATGGCGTCAGCCAGATAGCGCACCGACGACTCCAGCGACGCTTTGGCCAATCCCATGGTGTTGTAACTCGGTACGACGCGCACGCCGCCCAGGTAGGTCAACGTGAGCAGGGACGCCTTGTCATTGAGGTAGGGCAGGGCTGCCTTGGCCATGGCGGGAAAGCTGTAGGCGCTGATGTCATGGGCGATCCGGAAGTTCTCGCGCGTCAGGCCGTCCAGGAAGTTGCCCGCAATGGCTTCGCGTGGTGCGTAACCAATGCTGTGCACAAAGCCGTCGAACTTGGGCCAGTGCTTCGACAGGTCGCTGAACAGTTTTTCAATCTGCGCGTCATCGCCGACATCGCAGTCAAATATCAGCGAGGAACCGAAATCTGCCGCGAACTCGGTGATGCGTTCCTTGAAGCGCTCTCCCACGTAGCTGAACGCCAGCTCGGCTCCTTGCTCGTGGCAGGCTTTTGCAATGCCGTACGCAATGGATCGGTTCGACAAAACACCGGTAATCAGCAGTTTTTTTCCTGTCAGGAATCCCATATCGTCCTCTTCTATTTGCAGGTGAATCGCCGTCGCCTCAGCAGCGGGTTGGCCGGAACTGTGGTTTCAGAGTCCCCAACCGTCCCGGCCAGATGGCAACGGAAGTTGATGCAGAATTGTCGCATGCGCAGTCTGCTCTTTTTTTTGGTGTGGGGAGTCTCCGCCCCGTTATGGGCGGCGCATGGTTACGCCCTGTGGGGCGACCTGAAATATCCCGTCCGTTTTTCGCACTTTGATTACGTCAACCCCAATGCGCCCAAAGGCGGTGAATTGCGGCTGGTCAGCAATCTGCGGGTATCGACCTTTGACAAGTACAACCCCTTCACCATCAAGGGCTCGGCCCCGGCCTATCTGACGGACTTGATGTTTGATTCGCTGCTCACAGGCTCTCTGGATGAAACCGCCTCCGGCTATGGCCTGCTGGCGCGCGACGTCGAAGTGGCGCCGGACGGCATGAGCGCCACATTTCACATTGCGCCTGAAGCGCGTTTTCACAACGGTGACCCCGTGCTCGCCCAGGACGTGAAGCACAGTTTCGACACCCTGATGGGGCCCCACACCTCGCCTTCCTTCAAGAGTCAGCTGGAAGATGTGGCTGGCCTGGATGTGCTGGATGAGCGTACCGTGCGCTACCGCTTCAAGAAGCCCAATCGGGAACTGCCGCTCAAGGTGGGTGGGCTGCCGGTCTTCAGCCGCCAGTGGGGTGTGGAGAACGGCAGGCCGAAATCGTTTGACCAGGTGGTGACGGATATTCCGATCGGCAGCGGGCCTTACAAAATTGGCCCGGTCCGGTTTGGCAAGGACATCACCTATGTGCGGGACCCCAACTACTGGGCGAAAGACCTGAACGTCAAGCGCGGTACCAACAATTTCGAACGCATTACCGTCAAGATCTACAAGGACAATACCGCCCGGCTGGAAGCCCTCAAGGCGGGTGAGTTTGACTTGATGCGGTTTTTTTCTGCCGGCGACTGGGCACGTCGGGTCACTGGCAAGCGGTTCGACACCGGTGAACTGGTGAAAGCCGAGTTCAAACACAGCTTGCCATCGGGCTTCCAGAGCTATGTGCTGAACACGCGGCGCGACAACTTCAAGGATGTGCGCGTACGCCAGGCGCTCGGTCTGGCGCTGGACTATGAGTGGATGAACCGCCAGATGTTCTACAACTCATACCAGCGGGTCAATGGTCTGTTCGGCAACACCGATTGCCAGGCCAGGGGCGTGCCCGGGTCGGAGGAAATCGCCTTGATGGACCCCTGGCGCAAAGAAATTCCAGCCGCGGCCTTCGGGCCGATGGCGGTGGCGCCGCGCACCGATGGCGATTCGTCGCTGCGGGCCAACCTGCGTCAGGCGCAAGCCCTGTTGAAGGCCGCCGGCTGGGAAGTGCGCGATGGGGCCTTGCGCAATGCACAGGGCAAGGCATTTGAAGTCGAATATCTCGACAGCAACGAAGGCGGTGCGCGCGTGATCTCCCCCTGGGCGCGCAACCTCGAAAAGCTCGGCATCAAACTGAACTTCCGCCCGGTCGACTTTGCCCTGTACCAGCAACGACTGCAGAAGTTCGAGTTCGACATCACATCACTCGCCTACGCCGGCACGCACAACCCGGGACAGGAATACGCGGACTTGTTCGGCTCAGCGGCGGCAGACCTGGAAGACTCCGGCAACCTGTCAGGGGTCAAGAGTCCCGCGATTGACGCCTTGATCAGCAAGATGACGAGTGCGAGGACGAAGACGGAGTTGTTGCCCGCTTGCCGCGCGCTGGAACGAGTCATCGCGCACAGCCATCTGCTGATTCCCCAGTGGACCGCCGGCACCCACCGCATCGTCTACAACAGCTGGCGCATCACCAAGCCGGCGAGCATGCCGCCCTATGCTCAGGGCGAGACTTGGGCGATTGACACCTGGTGGGCAAAATAAACCATGCTGGCCTATATCCTTAAACGCCTGCTGCTGATGGTTCCCACGCTGTTTGGTGTGCTGCTTCTGACCTTTGCGGTGGTCCAGTTTGTGCCCGGTGGCCCGGTGGAGCAATACCTGGCAGAGGCCAAGGCAGGGGGCGGCGCCAGCGCCGAGGGCGGCGGTCTGAGTTACCGTGGCGCACAAGGGGTCGACCCGAAGCGGCTTGAGCAAATCAAGGCCCTATATGGTTTTGACAAGCCCGCCCATGAACGCTTCTTTCAAATGCTGGGGCAGTTTGCCCGGTTTGACCTGGGGCGGAGTTTTTTCCAAAACAAGGACGTGTCCCAGCTGCTGTGGGAGAAGCTGCCGGTGTCCATCAGCCTCGGGCTGTGGACGTTTTTCATCAGTTACCTGATCGCTGTGCCGCTGGGCGTGGCCAAGGCGGTTCGGGCCGGGTCCCGTTTCGACTTTGTCACGACGCTGCTGGTGCTCGTCGGCTATGCCATTCCCGGCTTTGTGCTGGGGGTGGCGCTGCTGGTGATTTTTGGCGGCCAGCTGCAGTGGTTTCCGCTGCGCGGCTTGACCTCCAGCAACTGGGATGAGCTGAGTTGGGGCGCGCGGGTCGTGGACTACCTGTGGCACATTGCGCTGCCGGTCACCGCCATGGTGCTGGGCAGCTTTGCGGTGACCACCATGTTGACCAAAAACGCGTTTCTGGAAGAAATCCGCAAACAGTACGTGGTCACAGCGCGGGCGAAAGGGCTGGATGAACGACAGGTGCTGTGGAAGCACGTGTTTCGCAATGCCCTGATTCCTATCATCACCGGTTTTCCGGCCGCATTCATTGGCGCCTTTTTCACCGGTTCGCTGCTGATCGAAACGCTTTTTTCGCTGGACGGGCTGGGCCTCCTGAGCTACGAGAGCGTGATCCGGCGTGACTACCCTGTGGTCCTGGGAACCCTTTACTTTTTCACGCTGATCGGCTTGGTGACCAAGCTGATTTCCGACTTGTGCTACGTGTGGGTGGATCCGCGTGTCAAGTTTGACTAAGCCCCCGAAGTCTCCATCGCCCGGCCGTCGGGCCTGGTTGCGATTCAAGCGCAACCGCCTGGGTTATTGGAGCCTGATGGTCTTTGGCGCCCTTGTCGTGTTGAGCCTGTTTGCCGAAATCATCTCCAATGACCGGCCACTGGTCGTTCGCTACCAGGGGTCGACTTACTTCCCCATGGTCAAGGACTATTCCGAAAAGACCTTTGGCGGAGATTTCGAGACAGCCACTGATTATCTGGACCCGTTTATCCGGGAGCGCCTGTCGCAGCCGGGCAACTGGGCCGTGTTCGCCCCCAACCCTTACGGTGCGAAGACGCTCAATTACTTTGCCAGGGAGCCCAATCCGTCGGCTCCCGGGCGCGACAACTGGCTGGGCACCGACGACCGCGGGCGCGACCTGCTGGCCCAGCTTATTTATGGTTTTCGGGTCAGTGTGCTGTTTGCCCTGGCGCTGACCACGACGGGCGTACTGCTTGGGGTGATCACGGGGGCCGTTCAGGGCTTCTTTGGTGGCCGAACCGATCTTGCGTTTCAGCGTTTCATCGAGATATGGAGTTCCATGCCGGAGCTGTATCTGCTCATCATCTTCAGCGCGGTCTTCGCTCCCAGTCTGGCCCTTTTGCTGGCCCTGTTAAGCCTGTTTGGCTGGATGGGTTTGTCGGACTACGTGCGGGCCGAGTTCCTGCGCAACCGGCAACTCGATTACGTGCGCGCAGCGCGGGCGCTCGGCGTGAGCAACTGGCAGATCATCGTTCGCCATTTGCTGCCCAACAGCATGACGCCGGTGGTCACCTTCCTGCCCTTCCGTATGAGCGGGGCGATTCTGGCCCTTACATCGCTGGACTTTCTGGGTCTCGGTGTGCCACCCGGAACCCCGTCGCTTGGGGAACTGTTGTCCCAAGGTAAAAACAATATCGACGCCTGGTGGATTTCGCTTGCCACCTTCTGTGTACTGGTGGTGACGCTGTTGCTGCTGACCTTCATGGGTGATGCCCTGCGCGATGCGCTGGACCCGCGAAAGGCCGACAAATGACTGCCCCCACGCTCGGCACTGGCGTGTCCTCGCTGCCCCCCGAGGGGGCTCTCGCGCCTAGGGGCCGCCCGTCGTCGCTCGTCACACCCCGCACGCTTGCCACTGCACTGCCCCCCGAGGGGGCTGTTCCGCCTGAGGGCGGCCTGTCGGCGGAACTGGCCTCGCAACCACCGTTGTTGACTGTTCACGGTCTGCGCGTGGCGTTCTCCGGGAAGGAAGTGGTGCACGGCATCGATTTTTCCATTGCGCCTGGTGAAAAACTGGCGCTGGTGGGCGAATCGGGCTCCGGGAAAACGGTGACGGCGCTGAGCCTGTTGCGGCTGGTGCAGAACGCCGACATCACCGGCAAGTCCATGTTTCTGGGGCGTGACCTGTTGTCCATGCCCGAGCGTGAACTGCGTGGCCTGCGCGGGCAGGACATCTCCATGATTTTTCAGGAGCCGATGACGGCGCTCAACCCCTTGTTCACGGTGGGCGACCAGATTGCCGAAGTTCTGGAGCTAAAACAGGGTCTGGCCCGATCGCTATGTGCGCAGGCTGCTATAAAACTCATAGCGGAGACTGGCATTGCCGAGCCGGCGCGCCGTGCCAACGCGTACCCGCACCAGCTCAGCGGTGGCCAGCGCCAGCGCGCCATGATTGCCATGGCGCTGGCGTGCCAGCCCAAGTTGTTGCTGGCAGACGAGCCCACCACTGCGCTGGATGTCGCCTTGCGTGGTCAGATCCTTGACCTGCTGGCCGGCTTGCAGAAAAAAAATGGCATGGCCGTGCTCATGATCACCCATGACCTGAATCTGGTGCGGCGCTTTGCGGACCGCGTCATCGTCATGGAAAACGGCCACATCGTGGAGCAGGGCGCGGTGTCCGACGTGTTTGCCCATCCCCAGCACAGCTATACCCGCCGGCTGATTGACAGCAAGCCGGTGCGTGATGTCACCGAGTGCGGGCCGGTCGCGAATGAACCGGCCGTGCTGCAGGCCCGGGCGCTGCGGGTGGGCTATTCCACTGCGTTGCCGGGCTTCAGGGGCTGGTTCAAGCGCGGCGAGTTTGTCGCCGTTCAGGGCGCTGACTTCAGTCTCCCGCCGGGACAGACGCTGGGTGTCATAGGCGAGTCAGGATCGGGCAAATCCTCGCTGGCGCTCGCTGCGCTGGGTCTGTTGCCCTTCAGTGGCGACTTGCAGGTGACGGGACAGGCCTGGGGTTTGAGTGCAGCCAGCAACAAATCCTTGCGCCGCGTGGTGCAGGTGGTGTTTCAGGACCCTTTTTCTTCCTTGTCACCGCGGCTGACGGTCGAGGAGATCGTGGGCGAAGGGCTCCTGGTGCATGAGCCGGGCCTGTCGCAAGCGGAGCGCCGCGTGCGTGTGACGCAGGCGCTGCTGGAGGTTGGCATGGTTTCTGACCTGGATGGCGTCCAGTTCGAGGCTCTGCTTCAGCGATACCCCCATGAGTTCTCCGGCGGGCAGCGGCAGCGTCTGGCCATCGCGCGGGCGCTTATTGTCAAGCCCCGGGTATTGGTGCTGGACGAGCCCACCAGCGCGCTGGATGTGACGATCCAGAAGCAGGTCTTGCAGCTGTTGCAGCGCCTGCAACGCGAGCGTGGACTCAGTTATCTGCTGATTACCCACGATGTGGACGTTATTCGGGCCATGGCCCATCAAGTGGTGGTCATGAAGGACGGCCGTATCGTGGACTCGGGGCCCGCCGACCGGGTGCTGGAAGCCCCGGAGCATGAATACACAAAAACCTTGCTGTCCAGCAGCTGATTAAATCCTTAGAAATCAAGGCACTTAAGTCGTTTTTAGGATACAATCCATTCTTCACGACCAAACGGGCGGGTATCTACCGCCCGTTTTTTTTGGTCGATTGTTTTTGCATGGCATTTGAATAAAAGTGGCGCTGAAAGAAATCATTGAGCAAACCGTGGCCGGACTGGGCTACGACCTGGTGGAAACCGAGCGTTCCGCCGCTGGATTGCTGCGCATCACGATTGACCTGCCATGGTCGCCGCCGGCTGACGGTGCCACGGGTGCAGATCAGTTCGTGACCGTGGAAGACTGCGAGAAAGTCACGCGTCAGTTGCTGTTTGCGCTGGAGGTGGATGGCATTGACTACAAACGCCTTGAAGTGTCCTCGCCGGGCATTGATCGCCCGTTACGGCATGAGAAGGATTTTGAGCGGTTTGTGGGGCATGAGATAGACGTCACGCTGAAGGCACCCATCGGGGTTGCGGCGGCGGGCCAGGTCAATGCCACGCGCAAGAAGTTTCGGGGCACGCTGGAGCGTGCGCAGGGTAATGACGGCGTTGCCGGTTGGCAGATCGTCTGGAGCGATGCGCCAGCGGTCAAGCCCGGTCAAAAAGTCAGCAAGAAAAGATTGCCGGCACCGGTGCAGGCCCTGGGCTTTACGCTGGATGAATTGAAAGAGGCGCGTCTGGCGCCCATTGTCAGCTTCAAGGGCCGCGGCGCAAGCCGGGTTGCGGATGGCGGCACAGAGTCGAATTTGGATTGAATTGAAACAGGAGAGTCATGGCATGAATCGCGAAATGTTAATGCTGGTGGAAGCCATCTCACGCGAAAAGAACGTGGAGCGTGATGTGGTGTTCGGTGCCGTCGAGGCGGCACTGGCGCAGGCGACGAAGAAGCTTTTCCAGGGCGACGTGGATATCCGCGTCGCAGTTGACCGCGACAGCGGCAGCTACGAGACGTTTCGTCGCTGGCATGTCGTGCCGGATGAGGCGGGCCTGCAGTTGCCCGACCAGGAAATCCTGTTGTTCGAAGCCAAAGAACAGATTCCCGACATTGAGGTGGACGAGTACATCGAAGAAACGGTGGAGTCAGTTCCGATTGGCCGTATTGGCGCCATGGCGGCCAAGCAGGTCATTCTGCAAAAAATTCGCGATGCCGAGCGCGAGATGCTGCTCAACGACTTCATGTCCCGCGGCGACAAGATCTTTGTCGGCACCGTCAAGCGCATGGACAAGGGCGACATCATTGTCGAAAGTGGCCGTGTCGAGGGCCGGCTGCGTCGCAGCGAGATGATCCCGAAGGAAAACCTCCGCATGGGGGACCGGGTTCGCGCCATGATCATGGAAGTCGACCTCACGCTGCGCGGCGCGCCGATCATTCTGTCGCGCTCCGCGCCTGAATTCATGATTGAGCTGTTCCGTCAGGAAGTGCCCGAGATTGAGCAGGGTTTGCTGGAGATCAAATCCTGCGCCCGTGATGTCGGTTCGCGCGCCAAGATCGCGGTGCTGTCGCATGACAAGCGTGTCGACCCCATTGGCACCTGTGTCGGTGTGCGTGGCACGCGCGTCAATGGCGTCACCAACGAGTTGGCCGGTGAGCGCGTCGACATTGTGCTGTGGAGTGAAGACCCCGCCCAGTTCGTCATTGGTGCGCTGGCCCCGGCCAACGTCTCCTCGATCGTGGTGGACGAAGAGCGTCACGCCATGGATGTGGTCGTTGATGAAGAGAACCTGGCCATCGCGATTGGCCGGGGCGGTCAGAACGTGCGCCTGGCATCCGAACTGACTGGCTGGAAGATCAACATCCTGGATGCCGCCGAGTCTGCACAGAAGCAGGCCAGCGAGACTGATTCGGGCCGCAAGCTGTTCATGGAGAAGCTGGACGTCGACGAAGAAATTGCCGATCTGCTGATTGCAGAAGGCTTCACCAGTCTGGAGCAGGTGGCCTATGTGCCGCTGGAAGAAATGCTCGAGATCGAGAGCTTCGACGAAGACACGGCCAACGAACTGCGCACCCGCGCCAAAGACGCGCTGTTGACCATGGAAATCGCGCATGAAGAGAGTGTTGACGAGGTTTCGCAGGATTTGCAGGACCTCGAAGGCATTACCCCCGAACTGATCGGCAAGCTGGCAGATGGCGGCGTTCACACCCGTGACGACCTGGCCGATCTGGCCGTTGACGAACTCACAGAAATCACCGGCCAGTCTGCGGACGAAGCCAAGACCTTGATCATGAAGGCGCGCGAACATTGGTTTACCAATGACGCCGCTTCTCAAGAGTAATGGTCATGAAAGGTTACAGAACAAATGTCCAGTACGACCGTCGCAGAGTTTGCATCCGAACTCAAGAAATCAACCGAAACGCTGCTTGAGCAGCTGAAATCGGCGGGAGTAGCCAAGTCGGCTCCTTCTGACAAACTGACAGACGCTGACAAGCAGCATCTGTTGAGCTATTTGCAGGCCAGCCATGGCACAGCCAGCCCCGAGCGCCGGAAAATCACGCTGGTCAAGAAGTCGACCAGTGAAATCAAGCAGGCTGACTCGACCGGCAAGGCGCGCACCATTCAGGTGGAAGTCCGCAAGAAGCGCACGTTTGTGCGCCGCGAGGACGGCGTCGAGGTCTCAGGTGAGGCGCCCGCAGTCGAGCAGGAGCAGCACGAGGCAGTGCCGCTCATCGACAACGCTGAATTGGCGCGTCGCGAAGAAGAGGCTCGCCGTCAGGCTGAATTGATTCGTCGCCAGGAAGAAGAACTGTCCGAGCGCAGGCGTCAGCGCGAAGAGCAAGAGGCTCGCGCCCGTGAAGCCGCTGAGATCGCCGCTGAAAAAGCAGCGGCCCAGCTGGTCGTGGCGCAAGAAAAACCGGTAGCGTCCCCCGCCGCACAGGCGCAAGATGCCATCGATATCGCAGCAGCCAAGGCGGCTGAGGCGGCAGAAAAAGCTGAAGGCTTGGCCAAGGCGCAATTGCTGGCGCGCGAACAAGCGGAAGCCGATTCGAAAGCGCGCGCTGCTGAAGACGTCGCACGCGCAGCCGACCTGGGTGACCGCCGGCGCAAGGCGGAGGCAGAAGCCGCGGCCATTCGGGTGATGATGTCGTCGCCCGCCAAGAAGGCACCTGTCGTCAAGAAACCTGAAGAGATCAAGGCTGAAGCAGCCAAGGCAGCTGGCCTCAAAGGCACGTTGCACAAGCCGGCTGCTGGCACGGTGCCGGCCAAGCCCGCCAAGCCTGGCGCACCGGGTACCGCGGCACCCGCTGCCGCAGGGGCAGGAAAAGAAGTCAAGTCAGCCAAGCTCTCAAGCAGCTGGGCCGGCGATCCGAAGAAGAAAAGTGCCATTCCTACGCGTGGCGCAACGGGTGCACCCGCTGGCCGTGGCACCAATTGGCGCGCTCCTGCGCGGGGTGGTCGACGTGGCAGCAATGATCGCGATCGTGATGACAACCGGGTGCAGGCAGCACCGGTTGAAGCACGCGTCATCGAGGTGCACGTGCCGGAAACCATTACCGTGGCCGAGTTGGCGCACAAGATGGCGGTCAAAGCGTCAGAGGTGATCAAACACCTGATGAAGCTGGGCCAGATGGTGACCATCAACCAGCCGCTGGACCAGGACACCGCCATGATTCTGGTGGAAGAAATGGGCCACAAGGCCATCGTGGCTGCACTGGACGATCCGGAAGCATTTACCGATGACGAAGTGTCTCAGCAGCAATCCGAATCGCTGCCGCGCGCACCGGTGGTGACGGTCATGGGCCACGTGGACCATGGCAAGACATCATTGCTGGATTACATTCGCCGCGCCAAAGTGGCGACAGGTGAGGCCGGTGGCATTACCCAGCACATTGGCGCCTACCACGTGGAAACGCCACGCGGCATGATTTCCTTCCTTGACACCCCGGGTCACGAGGCCTTCACGGCCATGCGTGCCCGCGGCGCCCAGGCCACGGACATTGTGATTCTGGTGGTTGCTGCAGACGATGGCGTGATGCCGCAAACCAAAGAGGCCATCAAGCACGCCAAGGCGGCGGGTGTGCCGATCGTGGTGGCCATCAACAAGATTGACAAGCCGGATGCCAATCCGGAACGCGTCAAAAACGAGCTGGTGGTTGAAGAGGTGGTGCCCGAGGAGTTCGGTGGCGAGTCGCCCTTCGTTCCGGTATCCGCCAAGACCGGCCAGGGTATTGACGAATTGCTGGAGCAGGTGCTGCTGCAGGCTGAAGTGCTGGAACTGCGGGCGCCCATTGATGCCATGGCCAAGGGCCTGGTCATTGAGGCACGGCTGGACAAAGGAAAGGGCCCCGTGGCCACTATTCTGGTGCAGTCCGGCACGCTCAAGACGGGTGACGTCGTTCTGGCGGGCTCCACTTATGGTCGTGTGCGGGCCATGCTGGACGAGAATGGCAAAACCATCAAAACGGCTGGTCCTTCGATTCCGGTCGAGATTCAGGGTTTGACAGAAGTGCCGCAAGCAGGCGACGAGTTCATGGTGATGTCGGACGAGCGCCGGGCCCGTGAGATTGCCACCTACCGTGCTGGCAAGTTCCGTCACACCAAACTGGCCAAGCAACAGGCGTCGAAACTCGAGAACATGTTCACCGACATGGCTGCGGGCGCGGTCAAGATGGTGCCGATCATCATCAAGGCCGACGTGCAGGGTTCGCAGGAAGCGCTGGCGCAGTCTTTGCTCAAGCTCTCGACCGACGAAGTCAAGGTGCAACTGGTCTATACCGCGGTGGGCGCGATCAGCGAGTCGGACGTGAATCTGGCCATTGCCTCCAAGGCGGTCATCATCGGGTTCAATACCCGGGCTGACGCCGGTGCACGCAAGCTGGCCGAGAACAACGGCGTTGACATCCGCTACTACGACATCATCTATGACGCCGTGGATGAGCTCAAGCTCGCCATGTCTGGCATGCTGACGCCGGACAAGAAGGAAGAAGTCATCGGGACCGCCGAAATCCGTCAGGTGTTCAAGGTCAGCAAGATCGGCTCGATTGCCGGTTGTATGGTCACCGCCGGAATCGTCAGGCGCACTGCGCGTCTTCGTCTGCTGCGCGATAATGTGGTCATCTTTACCGGTGAACTCGAATCGCTCAAGCGCTTCAAGGACGATGCCAAGGAAGTCAAGGAAGGCTTCGAGTGCGGCTTGAATATCAAGAACTACAACGACATCCAAGAGGGTGACGTGCTGGAATTCTTTGAAATTCGCGAAGTGGCCCGTA
>NZ_JAUSLE010000054.1 GCF_030646845.1 Rhodoferax sp.
GCTGAAAGCCCATGGTGTGGGTTTCTCGCTGGATGACTTCGGCACCGGTTATTCATCGCTGTCGTACCTGAAACGGCTGCCGCTGGATCAGCTCAAAATTGACCAGGGCTTCGTCCGCGACATCCTGATCGACCCCAACGACGCCGCCATTGCCAAGATGGTCATTGCCCTGGCCGACAGCCTGGCACTCACGGTGATCGCGGAGGGGGTGGAAATCGAGGCGCAGCGCGACTTCCTGGCACGCCATGGCTGCCACGCCTATCAGGGCTATCTGTTCAGCCGACCGCTGCCGGTGGACGAGTTCCAAGATTACGTGAACCGGGTTGACGCGGGCTCGGTAACCGCTTAATCCCCCGAAGCGAACAGGCGATCCATATCATCCTTCGTTCGGACAGCTCAGAACGTTCAAGCGGTGCGTGCCACAGCCAGACCCAATTCCTTGATCATTGCATCACGCATGACAAATTTTTGAGCCTTTCCTGTGACTGTCATTGGAAGCGCCTCGACGAAACGGATGAGTCTCGGTACTTTGTAGTGTGCAATTCGCCCTCGGCAGTAGTCCCGAATGGCATCCTCCGAGACGTGAGCCCCGGGCTTGAGCACTATCCAGGCGCAAATTTCCTCTCCATACCGACTGTCAGGCACCCCGAACACTTGGACTTCTGAGATTGAGGGATGCCTGTATAAAAACTCTTCGATTTCCCGGGGGTAGATGTTCTCTCCCCCTCGAATCAGCATGTCTTTCAATCGACCAACGATGTTGCAGTATCCATATGCATCAATCGTCGCAAGGTCGCCGGTACGCATCCAACCATCAACAACGGAGTCACGGGTCTTTTCCTCGTCACCCCAGTACCCCCGCATCACCGAATAGCCCTTGGTCCACAGTTCGCCCGTGGCCCCCACCGGAACAGTTTGGCCGGCTTCGTCAACAAGTTTGACCTCAAGGTGCGGCTGCACCCTGCCCACGGTACTCACCCTTCGTTCGAGGTTGTCATCCGTCGAACTCTGGAATGAAATCGGGGATGTCTCGGTCATGCCATAGGCAATGGTGACCTCAGGCATGTGCATGTCGGAGACCACATGCTTCATCGTTTCAATCGGACATGGCGCGCCCGCCATGACGCCCGTACGCAGAGTTGAAAAGTCAAACTGCGAGAAATTGGGTACCCCCAGCATGGCAACGAACATGGTTGGAACACCATGCAGCGCGGTACAACGTTCGGACGACACTGCGGCCAAAGTCGCAACCGGGTCGAAAGACTCCCCTGGGAAAACCAGACAGCTGCCACTTGATGCACAGACCAGCACACCGAGCACCATCCCAAAGCAGTGATACAGGGGCACTGGAACGCAAAGGCGATCGCTGGCATCAAGTCGCATGGCGCCTGCTGTAAAACGGGCGTTGTTCACCACATTGTGATGAGACAGAGTGGCCCCTTTGGGATGTCCAGTCGTCCCGCTGGTAAATTGGATATTGATAGCGTCATGACACTTCAACGACCGGCCAACGATTGCCACCCGAGCCATTTGAGCGGGTCCTCCCATGGCCAGAAGCTGGTCAAAAGTAAACGTTCCTTTCTGACGCACTTTGGAGAACTGGACGATTGTCTGCAGCGCAGGCAGACGAGCGAGTTTGAGCCGGCCTGCCACTGAATCCATCAACTCGGGCGCAATCTCCCTGAGCATTGCAAGATAGTCTGTCGCCTTCACCCCCTGTGCACAAATCAGGACCTTCACCCCGACTTTGTTGAGTGCGTATTCCAGCTCTGCCATCTGATAGGCCGGGTTGATGTTGACCATCACAGCGCCGATTCGGGCGGTGGCGAATTGAACGAGCACCCATTCCGGGCGATTCGGGGACCAGATTCCCACGCGGTCACCCGGTTGAACACCCAGACACAGGAGACCCGCCGCCACCCTGTCGACTTCGACCTGGAACTGTCGCCAGGTCCAACGCACCTTGTGCTCCAGGAATACGAACGCTTCACGATTGCCCCACGTGTGTACGGTCTTGTCCAGCAAATCCCCTATCGTGTCATTTGAAAGTTCTGGCGTCGACAGGCCTTTCACATGCGACAAACCACCGATGGGGCGTTGCGCCGCGATATCGGAGCGCGTCGTGAAGCTGGAAAACGGATTGCCGCTCACAGTGTCCTCCAGTCCCCCACCCCCTCGAACGCCGCAGCTGCACGATAGATGGTGAACTCGTCCCAGTGTTTTCCAATCAACATCGCGCCCACCGGCAATCCGCCAACCAATCCGCAGGGGATGCTCATGGCCGGGTGCCCGGTGGCATTGAACGGTGCGGTATTGCCCACCATCTCGAACGCGCGGGCAATGATTTCCGCTATCGGCGCGCCAGGTTCAGGAATCGGCTGCGCGGTCATTGGAACCGTAGGCATCAATAACAAGTCGTACTCCTCCAGAGCCCGGTCATAGGCGATTCTGAGCTGGCGCGACAGATTCTGCGCCTTGGCGTAGAAGCGGCCCCGATGGTTGCGGATAAACCATTCGCCGACAAACATCGACACCTTCAGTGACGGGGACAATTCATCAGCGCGCTCGCGCCATCCCGCATGCTTGTCCATCAAGCTTGTCATGTACATGCCGCGCCAGTTGAAGCCCATGCCATTGCCATGCATCATCTGCGCCTGTAACCCCTCCAGCGTGATGGGAGTCCAGATGGCCGGCCCGTCCAGATGCATCGGTACGCTGACCTCCGCGACTCTAGCCCCCAGTCGCGCCAACGCGTCAGCGGCGGCACGGACCTTTTCGTCAACGCCCGCGGTCGCACCGACCTGTCCAAAGCCCTCGCGCAGCAAGCCGATGCGCAAGCCCTGTACGCCCCGGGACAGGGCATCGGTGTAACGGGTCGTCTTGGGGCTGTATTGCCGCGGGTCCAGCCCGTCTTCTCCAGCAATCACTTCCAACAGCAAGGCGTTGTCCGCCACGGTGCCGGTGATGGGCCCCAGGTGGTCGATGGTCGCCTCAATCGGCATGGCACCGGTGTAGGGCACCAGTCCATGCGTACCCTTCATGCCGTAACACCCGGAAAAAGCCGCCGGGATGCGAACCGACCCGCCCTGGTCACCACCGATGGCCATCCCGATTTCACCGGCGCCGACCAAGGCACCACAGCCCGAAGAAGAACCGCCGGCAATGTAGCCCATGCGCCAAGGGTTGTGCACCGGACCGGTTGCATTGGTGTGGCTGCCGCCTGAGAGACAAAAGTATTCGCAATGGGCTTTGCCGACAATGGTTCCGCCCGCATCAAGAATACGTCGCACCACTGTGGCGTCAACATCAGGGACGTAGCCCTCCAGGGTCGACGCGCCGTTCATCATCGGGACACCGGCCAATGCAATGTTGTCCTTCAAGACAATCTGTTTGCCGCGCAGGAGCCCGCTTTCGGCCCCGCGGACTTCAGCCTTGACGTACCAGGCGTTCATCCGGTTCTCCTCGGCCGCAGGACGCCGGCCGGGGGTTCTTGGATAGAGCACTTCGGGAAGGAAGTCCGGCAACTGTTCAATGCGGTCGTAGGCAGCAAAACTGCCCTCCATCTGCTCGAGATATTGCGCCAATTCGGCATCGGGCAAATTCATGTGCAATCGACGGGTGAGTTCGCGCAACTGGTCGATGCTCGGTCGGCGAAGCGTCATAGTGTTCTCCTTGTGTGCGGGTTTGACTGGAGTCGGTTGTTTCACGGCAGGACCATTGAATGAAGCAGCGACAGGCGCAGGGTTAGCAGGCGCCTTGGCGCCAACTCGTGTTGACCTGGCGGCGCCCCAGCCGAGCAAGCTGTCCAGTGCCTGCGGTGAACGCAATTCGGATGCCGAATACTCCTGAACAATGGCCCCTTTCTCGAGCATCAACACCCGATCGGCACAGTCCAGAATGAAATCGAGGTTTTGCTCGGCGACCAAAATGGAAATGGACTCACGGTCCCGCAGTTGGACAAGCGTACGCGCCATCTCGTCGATGATGTTGGGTTGAATACCCTCGGTCGGCTCGTCTAGCAACAGCAACCAGGGCTGCGGCACCAGTGCGCGGGCCAGCGCCAGCAACTGCTGTTCGCCTCCGGAGAGCGCGCCACCCTTGCGGTCCAAAAGAGGCTCCAGCCGGGGAAACAAGCCCAGGACCCGGTTGATGGAAGTCTCCTCTGGCTCTCCCAAGGCGCGGGACCATGCCATACGGAGGTTCTCACGGGCTGTGAGCGTGGCCAGAATGCCGCGGCCCTGCTGCACGTAGCTGATACCCAGGCGCGAACGCGAGTGGGGGGCCAGCGCATTGATTTCAACCCCATCGGCACGAATCGAGCCGGCCCTGACCTCCAGTGCGCCGGCCAGGGTTTTCATGAGCGTACTTTTACCCATGCCGTTGGCCCCCAGAACACCAACGATTTCACTCCTGCCAACATCCAGACTGAGACCGCGCAAAACCGTCATCGAGCCGTAGCCTGCCTCGATTCCTTCAACCTGAAGCGCCAAGACTTCCTGATGGGCCAAAACTGCGCTCATTTGTGTTCTCCATGATGCTTGCCAAGGTAGACGTCTCGAACCCGCTCGTCTGCCAGCACTTCACCTGCCGTTCCCTCGGCCAGGATCCGGCCGCGATGAAACGCCGTCACCGTCTGGGCAATCGCTCGCACAAAGTTCATGTCATGCTCGACCACGACCACGGTGGCGCGCGCGGTCAGCTCTGTCACAAGTTCGGCCATCCTTTCAACCTCGTCGCGGGTCAATCCCCCTGCAGGCTCATCCAGCAAGACAAGCCATGGGTCGGGCGCCAGCACCACACCGAGTTCCACAATCTGACGCTGCCCGTGGGCCAGCGAGCCCGCGGCGCTCCACACATGCGGACCAAGCCCCAGCTGGTCAATCAGCGCGTCAACGCTGGTCAGAACCTCAGAGCGCGTCCGGCTCGGAATCGAACGTGCCGCAAGCCAGAGATTTTCATGAACAGAAAGTCCGTTCATCAGGCTGGGAACCTGAGTTTTGACGCCTACGCCGTGGCGCGCAATTTCATGGACCATGCGTCCGGCAGTCGACTCACCGTTGAGGACAATTTCTCCCTCCGTTGGCGCAAGCTGGCCACTCAGGCATTTGAAAAAGGTTGATTTTCCAGCGCCGTTCGGTCCAATCAGGCAGCGCAATTCGCTGCGGCGCAGCTTCATGGAGGCGCCATCCACGGCGGTGACGCCGCCAAAGCGCATCACCACGCCAGTGGCCTCCACAACAGTGTCAGGCGCCATGGCTTTCCCCCGCGACAGCGGCGTTCGCACGACGATTTCGATAGGAAGTCAAAGCGCGAGTGAAGGTCGGCAAAACGCCATTTGGCAGAAACAAGACAACCACAACAAGCAGCAGACCCATCACTACCGCGTTATCGAGCAGTTGTTGACTGCCAAGGTAACCTTTCAATGCCCCCAGAAGAACCGCGCCAAGCATCGGTCCCCACAAGGTTCCCAATCCGCCAACCAGAACCCAGATGATGACTTCTGCAGAAACGCCGAGCGAAAAGACCTCGGGCGTGACAATCTCCGCCCAGCAGGCATAGAACACGCCGGCAAGCCCCGCTAACGCACCGCCAATACCAAATGCCAGTGTCTTGGCCAGGCGCACGTCATAGCCCAACAACTCAGCTCGCAACTCGTTTTCCCGGATGCCGACCAACTGACGGCCAAAGGATCTTGCGCAAATCCAGCGCAGAAGCAGCCAGCCAGCAAGGAGGCACACCATCACCACGTAGTAGAGCGCCAGCCCGGTCACCGGAACATCAGCCAGACCGGGGACGTTGAGCGGCGCAAAGTTCGGGATACCGTTGAAGCCGCCCAACCTTGCGGTTCCGATGACATAGGCTTCCCCGGCAGTGCTGTTGGCGTATTTAAAGAGCAATAGCGTTACCACCAAGGTGATGACGCCCAGATAGACATCGCCAATACGTCCATAGAACATCATGGCACCCAGGGCTAGCGCGGCGCTCCCAGCCACAGCAACAGCTAACAACAGCGCACCGGTCGATTCACCGAAGTTGATGGACGCTACTGCGTACGTGTAAGCACCCAGGCCGTAAAACGCCGCCTGCCCGAAACATAGTATTCCGCCGATACCCCACACGAACGCCAACGAGAGCGCCAGCAGTGCATAGATGGCCAGGAGAGTCAATGAATACTCGCTGACAGCCAGAGGAGCCAGTACCAGCAGCAGAAGCGTCAAACTGAATCCCGTCCACCAGGACAGGGGTACCCCATTTTGGGCGGCACCCGAGATACGGGCGACTCGACGCATGCCCCGCAGTGGAAGTTGCGTCTTTTTCATGCAGCACCCTTGAACCAGCGCGAGGTAATACCCTGAGGCAGCATGCGCAACAGTGCCACCGCAGACAGGAGCAAGGCCATTTCACCGACGACGGGTGTCGCCAGCAGTTCAAAGACCTTGGCAACAGTGCCCAGCAAGACACTTGCGGCCACTGTGCCCGTGACAACCGAAGCACCTCCGGTAATCACAGTAATGAACGCTTTGGCGATGAACTGACCACCCGCATTGGGGGCCAGCGCTACCACGGGCGAGAGGATGCCGCCGGCCAGGCCCGTGACCATGCTCCCGACGACAAAGGTGGTCATATAGATCTTCTGGGTGGAGTGTCCCAGTGCCGCCGAGACTTCAGCCGATTGCATGGCACCGCGAACAATAAGGCCGGCGCGGGTGTGACGAAGTACCAGGTAGAGACCGACCATCAGGACCAGCGTTATGACGATGACAAACAGGCTGTATCCACCCATTCGGAATTGCCCGATTTCCATTGGTCCGAGTGGATTCGGAACGCCCGAGGTGGTGGCCCCGAATGTCATTGACAGGCCCCCCGACATTGCCAGGGACAGGCCCCAGGTCGCCAACATCGTGTCGACAGTGCGGCCGTAGAGCCATCGCATCACGATTCGCTCCACCAGCAAACCAAATATGCCCACAGCGATCGGCGCCACGATGAGCATCGCAACCCAGATGTTGCAGCCCAAGTTGAGCGCAACAATAGTCGCATATCCGCCGAGTACGATGAATTCACCATGCGCCAGATTGATGACCCGCATCAGACCAAAAATCAATGCCAGACCCGCCGACGCCAAGGCGAGGGTCGAAATCGTATAGGCGAGTTCGAGCAGACTGACGACGATGAGGTCCATGACGGTTCAGTGAGAAAGTTGAGTTGTGCAGGCCGGTGTTCGGCCTGCACGCTGGCAATGCAAAACTGGGATGACCGTCTTAAATCTTTATCTCGTGCTGAACACTCGATTTCGGGTTCTTGCGCAGGTCACACACGGCCTGGGTATCTTTCGGGCCCCGTTGGGGGAAAGACTGTAGTTCCTTCAGTTGCTGGCCTCGCATCTCCATCACGTGCACATCGAGGGTCACATGATGCGTTTGACCATCGATGGTCACTTTGCCGGACGGCCCTTCAATGGAGACGCCGGACGCCATGGCCGCTACAACCTTGTCATGATTCAGGCTCCCGGCACGCTTCACGCCCTCAGCCCACAGCTTGATGCCTTGATAGTGCGACACCGCGAGCTCATGGATGGCTTTGGTGTTTCCTGGGTACATTCGACCCCAAGCCTCAAGGAACTTCGTGTTGGCAGCGGACTTCAATTCTGGTGAGTAGTTGTCCGCCACCAATATGCCATCGCCTTCCGCCGCAGTCAGCACCTGATGCTCATTGCCAATGCCCAGGGTAGTCGATGCCATCGGTATTTTTGCCTTCATGCCGGCGGCAGCCCATTGCCGGTAGAACGACAAGTGCGCGCCACCGACAAGAGCACTGATGACAAAGTCAGGTTTGGCCTGTTGAATTTTTGCGATGGTGGAATTGAAGTCGGCAACGTCCAGAGGGAAAAAATCGACACTCACCGCCTGCCCGCCGTTTTCAGCCAAATATCTCTGGAACCATTTGGCCATGTACTGGCCATAGTTGTAGTCGGCCGCAAGGATGTACGCCTTCTTGCCCCACTTCTTCATGGCGTAGGGCACGAGAACCTCAGCTTGCTGCGCTGGCGTGGTGCCGACCAGGAAGGTATTGGAGTCACAAACGCCACCTTCGTACAGGGGCGTGTACACATACAGGACGTTTTCACGATTGAGCAGGGGACGGATCGCTTCACGAGAGGCAGACAAGATGCCCCCGATCACGACATCCACTTTGTCCTGCTTGGTAATCTGCTGCGCATACTTGGTGTACAGCGCCATGTTCGACTGGGTGTCATAGGCAATTTTCTTGACCTGACGACCGAGCAGCCCACCTGCTTTGTTGATCTCATCAATCGCCAAATCAGCGGCCATGTTCATGGGTTTGCCGTATCCGTCGAAATTGCCTGAGGTATCAAGCAGACTTCCCAGCTTGATGGGGTCGGCTCCCCAGGCGAATGGCGCCATCGCAGTGGCAGCCGTCAGCGTCGAGGCTTTTACTAATATATCTCTGCGGGTCATGGTCATGTCAATGCTCCTTAAGTTTGATTGGAGGGGTTGGGGGGGCTGGAAGTGCTGGTGCCGCGCGCCTTTTGATGGTCAACGGCTGCGCGAAAGTGGTCGGACTCGGCTCTGGCGAGTTGGGGAATATTCAGGTCCAGGTCTGCACCCATCGACTCGCCCAGTTTCTTGAGCATCGGGAGGTTTAGCGCCATGTCATAGATCGCATCCATGGGACCCGAAGAGCCAGCACCTTTGCCGCCGTTGGACCCACTCATACCTGACAGGTGATTGATGCGAATCGATTCAATCTTCTCCAGCGGCTTGACCATCTTCTCGGCCAGTTTTGGCAGAGCGTCCAGGCGCGCCATCTGCAGGCGCAGGTCCATGAGCTCTGGCGTCTGCGCGTTGTCTGCCGAGATTCGTGCCGCCGCACCGGCAGCCTCTGCAACCATACTGGCTTCCTGGGCGGCAGCTTTTACGCGCGCAGCATCCGCTTCCGCCTGTGCAATTTCAAGCAACCTCGACACCTCAGCCTTGACTCGCATTGAATCGGTTTCGGACTCCTGCGCCATGCGTGCCAGAGCCAGCTCATGCTGGCGCTTCTGCACAGTCATTTCCCGCTCAGTGTTGCCGCCTTCCTGCTCAAGCAGGAGTTTCGTTTTCGCGCGTTCACCGTCAATTGAAGCCAGCGCTTCGGCCTCCTGATGTCGCGACAATTCGATGGCCTGATTGACGCGCTGCACCTCCAGGGCCAGTCTGGCCTGCAGGCGGGCCATGTCGAGTCCATGGTCGCGCTCGATTTGTGACGCAGACAGATCTCGCTCTCGGTCTAGTCGTGCTCTCTCTACCGACAGTTGTGCCAGTTCTTTGGCCCGGGCCACCTCCGCTTCGCTTCGGGTGCGACTGTTTTCCAGTTCCTGGCGCTGCCCGATTTGCGCCTGCTCCTGTTCGATGTTGAGCTCGATACGCCGTTTGGTTGTGAGCAACTGTGTTTGCGCCACGGAGATTTCGGCGTCAGACTCCGTCTCGGCCCGGCGCTTTTTGTTCGTCGCCACAATTTCTGCCAGCTTGCGCATTCCCACGGAATTGAAGACGTTGTTCTCGTTGAGTGCCGAGAAGGGTGTCTGATCGAAATGAACCAACGCAACTGACTCCAGTCGCAATCCATTTTCATTGAGCTCCTGCACCAGGGCATCACGAACCGAGGCGACATACTCAGCCCTCTTTTCATGCAAGGCGTCCAGGGTTCGCACGGCGGAACACGACTGAATCACGTCGGCAAACCGGCCTTCCAGCATGCGACCGAGTTCTTCGGAGCGAAGAGCCCTTGCGCCAAAGGTCTGTGCGGCGGCGGCGACGCCGCTCGGGTCAGCATTGACTCGTACCCGGAACTCCATCGTGACGTCAACTCGCAGTCTGTCTTCGGTGAGAAGGCTGCTTTCTCCGGCCCGTTTCAGGAGCACGCGATGAGCCCGCATGTTGATTTCATCAACGCGATGCAACATGGGGAGGGCAAAGAAACCCCCATCGAGAGCCACTCTTCGTCCACCCGCCCCAGTGCGCAAGAGGGCCGTGTCACGTGTTGACTTGCGGTAGAAGCGTTGCAGAAATGCAATGCCCACCACGATCGCAACAATTGCCAGAACTATCCAAGCGAGTAGAGCCACACCAAACCCCTAACTTAAAGGCACCACTGAGGTGAAATTCAATTTCCGTGGAAAGTATATTACTTTCCACGGAAATTAAATAACTGGTGCTTACCCTAGGGCTTACGCGCGTTATGCGCTTGGCTCAAAAACTCTTGACGACGCGAAATAGATGCCCATCAGCGCGGGCCAGATGAACGGGATAGCTGATGGCAGAGTTGCTGGTCCAACCGATGCCGCGGACTCCCTTGTATTCGAGCGGCCTGCCGTTTCCTTGCTCAAGTGCCCTCAATGCGAGAGCTGCAGCAAAGTGAATTCCCTCGTAATTGGACTGCCCAAGCGAATTCAGGGTTGGAGCGCGCTGTCCAAAGCGTTGGTGGTAACGCTCCTTGAAGCTCATGTTGGCGTCATCGGTCAACGCCCCGAAGTATCCGGAGCTGACAAAAAGGTTATCCGCGTTGCCTTCACCAATGGCCAACAGGATATTTTCTTCAACGGCGCAAGATAACCTCAGAATGCTGTGACTGAGGCCTGCTTGTCCAAAAGCGCGATTGAAGTCGATGGCATCTTGACCCACCAGCGAAAGTAGAACAGCGTCCGGCTTGACTTCCTCAATCTTCTGCAGAACCACATCGAAGTCCTCCGCACCAAAAGGCACATAGTCCTCCGACAGAACCATGCCACCGGATTGATTGACATAGCTTCTTGCCAGCCGATGCGATATCCATGGCCACTCGTAGTCATTCCCGATGAACATCCAACGTCGAGCGTGCCTCTGATTGACCAGCATGTCGATGGCCGGCCGCAATTGCCTGTCCGGTGTCTCACCAATGGTGTAGACGCCAGGTGATCGCTCAACCCCTTCATGCAAAGCCGTATAAACGTAGGGCAAACGTCCCTGACAACCCTCAATGACCGCCCGGCGAACGGAGCTTGTGTGCATGCCGACGATGGCTCCAATGCTTCCCGAGTCGACCAATTCGCGAGTCATTTGGGCAACATCCTCAACCTCATCCGAGGCATTGAAGCATTTGAGTCTGACTTCACGCCCAAGTATTCCGCCGGCTCGATTTATCTCCTCGGCAGCCAGGGTGGCGCATGCAATCGCGGAAGGTCCCCAGATTCCCGCCACCCCTATCATCGGGACAAAGAGCCCTATCGAGAATGAATCGTCCTCCCAATCCACAGGAAATGGAAATGATTTGCGAGACCCTGGTCGAGACATGCCGAACCGATAGCGGGGAGCAAACGTTCCAACACTTTGGTGACTATTCAGCATGCTGGGTTGAGTCCAGATTGAGATAAATCAGTATAAAGCGAATTACTTTCCACGGCAACTAAAGTTAGAATCGAGGAAAATTTCAGACATCAACATGGCACCGATTGACATCACTTTAATCCTCGAACAGGCTCAACGACGTTTGTCGAGGGAACTGGATCGGGTGCTTTCTGAAGTTGGTGCGCCCGCCGAGCAGTGGCGCGTGCTGGACAAGCTATCGGACGAGAGTGGACGCCCGATTGGCGAGTTGGCTCAGCAACTCAGCATGAATCCTCCGACCATGACCAAGCTCATTGACCGCATGGTCGCAGCGGGTCTGGTACAACGAATCGTTGACGATGAAGACAGCCGGCGAGTTCTGGTTTTTATTACGGATGCTGGTCTGGTTCTCTTTGGCAAGCTTTCGCAAAAGGCAACAGAATTCCATGAGGGCCTGGCCGAAAGCCTCAATGCACGGGAAGCGCTGCAGCTCAGCAAGTTGCTTGGTCATCTGACAAATCGACTGAACTGAATTTCGGTCCTGGCAAGCTGAAAAAACATTGTGAGCCCAGTCCTGCACGAAGACCGGACTTGACCCGCTTTCAAAGGCAAACTTCATTACATATCGCAAGCGCGGCAATGCGGTTGTTCGTGCCTTTATCCGCATTCCGATCAAGCGCGCCGGCTAATTGTCAGGCTCTGCGTGGCCCGCCCAATGAGGCCGTGAATGTCGTAGAGGGCCGATTCCGCGAGGCCGCAACCTTTCGGGCCGAGGAGGGTCCGTGCGTCGATGCAGATCCATTCACCTTGAGGCGGGCGCAACAGGTTAATGGTCAGGTCCGAGTTGACGAAGCTGTAGCTCTGCAAGTCGAGAATCGCGCTAATACCATTGCCGGAATCGGCAGCGACTGCGACGCGCTGGTAGACGCCAGGCGCTTCACTGTCAAGCAGTGGGTGACGCAAGCGAAACCAGATGGCACAGGGGCCCTTGAAAAAGCGGCCGTGCGCCACGCGAGTTTCGACCAGGTCCGCGTAGCCCACATGCCTGCCAGCGAAGGGGAAGACAGCCTGGGGCAAACCTTCGGGGCCTTGCGGTGGCGGCGGCAGTGGGTGGCCCGGCAGGCCATCCGGAATCGGCACGTCATTCTCACGCTGAGCCAGTGCCGTGAAGCGGGCAACCTCCTTCCCGCCAGCCATCAGCCGCGCCGAGAAATGGCCGGCATTGCGACCGGCATAGTCCGTCGCGACCTCGATCGAGAGTTCGCCGATCGGCACAGGGCGAAGCAGGTTGGCGGTGAGCCGCGCGATGTGGGTCAGTCCATGCGCCGTCGCGGCACGTTCAATGGCGCGGCACACCAGCGCGATCGGCGGGCCCGCGTGCTGGTGCTCATGGTGCCAGGGGCCGCGTGTGAGTATGCTGGAACGATAAGTTCCACTGTCGAGTAACGAGTAGGCGCTGGAGGGCATCGCTTCTGCGGGATTGGTCAACTGAAACTCCTGTCAAGGTGGCGGTTTAGCTGTTGCGGGGTATCTTAATAGGGGGAGGACGCTCCTCGCCTGCACGTCGGCTCTGCGTTACCTGCTACGTCAGCCCAGGGCAGACGCCCACCGCAAAACAGCCGTCGATGCATATTCAGTCAGATCATCCATGACAACAGACGACAGCTGTTTTACCCACCTGGTCTTGAAAGTCTGGCAAATGGCCTTATCATTAGCACTCGTAAGAGTTGAGTGCTAACAGGTCTTTTGACCTCGCCGCACCTGCTCTTCAAGTTAATGAGCGCTAACTTATTTGAGTTGGCGCGCTTGATTTTCAACCTACGTTTCAAAACCAATAGGAGCTCCCATGAAACTTCGCCCTCTGCATGACCGCGTGATTGTTAAACGCGTGGAAAACGAAACGAAAACTGCCTCTGGCATCGTCATTCCTGACAGCGCTGCCGAAAAGCCTGATCAAGGTGAAGTACTGGCTGTGGGTCCTGGCAAGAAGAACGACAAGGGCGAAATCAGCCCGATGGCTGTCAAAGTCGGCGACCGCGTGTTGTTCGGCAAGTACAGCGGCCAAACCGTCAAGGTTGAAGGCGACGAGTTGCTCGTCATGAAAGAAGACGACCTGTTTGCGGTTGTCGAGAAGTAATTTCTCAAGCCTTTCTTTTTTCAACTAATTAACTGAATTCGGAGTCATCACATGGCAGCAAAAGACGTAATTTTTGGCGGCGAAGCCCGCGCACGCATGGTCGAGGGTGTGAACATCCTGGCCAACGCCGTTAAAGTAACCCTCGGCCCCAAAGGCCGTAATGTGGTTCTGGAGCGCTCGTTCGGCGCCCCCACCGTGACCAAGGACGGTGTTTCCGTCGCCAAGGAAATCGAACTCAAGGACAAGCTGCAAAACATGGGTGCGCAGATGGTCAAGGAAGTTGCTTCCAAAACGTCTGACATCGCTGGCGATGGCACCACCACCGCTACCGTGCTGGCACAAGCCA
>NZ_JAUSLE010000061.1 GCF_030646845.1 Rhodoferax sp.
TACCGTCGCCGCGCCGCACAGGCGGTGCATGCCCCGCCTGTGCGAAAGGTTCGTTCAACACAATAACCAGTTCAAATCATTCCCCGCTTCCACCGGCCAGGATAGTTGTCGTCGAGCGGTCAAGATAGTTGACATCGACCAGCCCAAAGGCTTTTTTACGACACGCACCCCGTAATCCTTTTTGAGCACGTCCAGCACCGCTTCAAACAACTGCGCCTTCTCTTGCGCATCTTTGAGCTGAACTTCCAACGCCCTGATTCGCTGCTCGGGTGTGGGGGGCCTGGATGCACCAGAATTTGATAAATGGCTCACGCATTGGGATGATGCCATGGCACCCCAACGTTGATGGCCATGCTTGCGTAGCCAGACCAACACCGTGGAGCGGCCCTGGATGCCATAGCGGCACTGGGCCTCTTTATAGGTCAGTTCGCCTTTTTCTACTTGCTCGACAACACTGAGCTTAAAAGCCAGTGTGTAATCGCGCTGGGTGCGCTTGATACCTGATTCTATTTGACTCGCCCTTTCTGATGAGGAAAAGTGTCAATGCATTTCAGGACGGGTCAATACAAACAAAAAAGCCTGCTATCTTCTCAGTAGCAGGCTTTTTAATGCCCATAAGGCTTATTTGGTGGGATGTGCGGGGGTCGAACCCACGACAAACGGATTAAAAGTCCGCTGCTCTACCAACTGAGCTAACATCCCATCAGGCGTCGCAACGAAAATTTCATTGCTCTACCAAGCCTCAAATTATAGCGTCTTTTTTCCGAGCTTTTTAATGTCAGGCAGAAATTCGATCAAGAATCCAGCCGGCGGCACATTGACCGAACGTGGCAGTAACGCTAACCACCGAACCGTAGCCATGGCAATTGAGCGTTCCATCGCCCTCGATTGCACAAGACGCATCAGGCGCTTTCACGGCCTCACGGCTGAAAACACAGGCCACCCCGATTTTCTTGCCTTCTCGCGCGCCATCGTGCTCCTTGCGCAAGCGGTAGCGGACCTGAGCCAGCAAGGGGTCGTGAGTTGCATGGGCAAGATCATCAATGTCCACCAAATGGGCATGGCGCTTGCCGCCAGCGGCTCCGACTGAAATGAAAAGAGTTCCACTGTCTCGCGCCCAAGCGGCCATGGCCGTCTTCGCCTTCACCTGATCGCAGGCGTCGATAACCGCAGTCACCCCTTCGGGTAAGAGTGCGGGCCAATTGGACGACTCCACAAATTCTTCGACGCATGTGACATCGCATGAAGGGTTGAATGAAAGAATGCGATCCCGCATCGCCAATACCTTGGCTTGCCCAAGAGTAGCCTCAACTGCATGTATTTGGCGATTGATATTCGACTCGGCGACGTGGTCCAGATCAACCAGTGTCAATCGCCCTACTCCGCTACGCGCCAGCGCCTCCGCGGCCCACGATCCCACGCCACCAATACCGATGACCGCAACATGCGCGTGGCGTATGCGCTGCGCTCCCAAGACACCATACAAACGAGCCAGCCCGCCAAATCGCCGATCCGTAGTCATGTCTGGCAAATCGACCACCAGACCAGGGTCAAGCGCAGACCGCTCATTTGTTTGCATTGGCGAAAATACGGCGCTGGACTCTACTTGAGACGCGTTAGTCGCTCTTTTGCCGCAACAGCGGCTTCTGACTGAGGATAAGCTTTGATCAAGTCGCTCAATGTTTTTCGCGCGCCGCGTGTATCCTTGAGTTCGATCTGACAATTGGCAATGGACAGCACAGCCTCGGGAGCACGCAAATGCTCCGGCTCTCTTCCAATCAGGGAACGGAAGTTGATGATGGCTGCCTTGTAGTCACGCGTAGCGTATTGCGCGTTGCCAAGCCAGAACAACGCTGACGGCGCATAGCCGCTCGCCGGATAGCGTTTGAGAAAATCCAGGAAAACAGTCTGCGCGGCAGCAAAATCACCTTTTCTAAAGACTGACAACGCCGCTTCGTAGTCACGTTTTTCGGCAGGATCGGCCAAAAATTCGCGGCCATCGATTGCTACTTTGCCAGGTTCAAACTGGCGTAGGCGATCGTCCACACCTTGGGTAATGTCCTTTTGCCGCCGCTGCACATCCGCAACGTCACGAGACAATTGCTCATTCATGCCACGAAGCTTTGCCATCTCTGCTCGCAGAGACTCAATCTGGTTTTGAAGTTCAAGCAAACTCCGCCGCAAGGAAGCACTGTCTTCTCCTGCACGGCTTGCACTCTGCTCTGACTCCGAGCGAACGGCGTCGACACGCTGGCGAAGGTCGAGTATCGCCCTGCGGGCCTCTTCATCATCGAAAATGCCCGCACCGGCAGTTCCAGCCCCCAGACAAAGAACCACGGACATGGTCGCCCAACGAAGCACTTTCGCAACATCAATTTCCATAATGATTATCGATAGCTGATTTCAGCTCTGCGGTTTCTGGACATCGCACTTTCGTCAGTACCCTGCACTGCAGGCTTCTCTTTCCCAAAACTCACCGCCTCCATTTGGCTATCGACTACTCCAAGAAGGCCAAGCGCACTTCGAACAGCTTCCGCCCGTTTCTGACCCAAGGCAAGGTTGTATTCCCGACCACCGCGCTCATCCGTATGTCCCTCAATGGCAACCCTGCGTCCTTTGTCCGCCTTGATAAATCGTGCCTGATCCTCAAGGATGGACTGAAACTCGGGCTTAATTACAAAACTGTCGTAGTCAAAATAGACAATCCGCGGCCCCGCAGGAATGGCTGCCTGTTGCGCAGACTTCCCAATATCCACTGATGTCACGCCGCCTTTGCCAACAGCGCTGCCAGAGCCGTCGGCGCCCTGCTGCGACACTGTGGTCCCGGCTTTATCCTCAACCGGTACGCCGTCAAGCTTCACACTTGATCCGCACCCAGCCATCAAGACGGTCACACCAAAAACCAGTAAAAGACGTTTCATTAAAGGACTCCTTGTCAAATTCATTGTTTTTGGAACGGGCCCCAAGCTGGCTCTCGAATATCGCCACCTTGGCCTGTCAGACGGGCTTTGAGTTTTCCATCCAATGTGGTCGTCATGAGCGCCTCCCGCCCTTGTTGCTGGGTTGCGTAAACAATCAAACGGCTGTTTGGAGCAAAACTAGGGCTTTCGTCGGCCGAAGTATCTGCGATTGCGTTCACGGCACCACTCGCAAGCTCCATGATGTGCAGCTTAAATGCTCCACTGACCCGGGAAATGTAGGCCAGCCAACGACCATCAGGACTAATGGCTGGGGAAATGTTGTAACTGCCAGTAAACGTCACTCGCTCGACGTTGCCCCCCGATGCGGGCATTTTATAGATCTGAGGTGCACCGCCACGGTCGCTGACAAAGTAAATGCTTTTGCCATTCGGCGTGTAGGCAGGTTCAGTGTCGATGCTGCCGGATTGGGCCAGCCTGCGCGGCTCGCCACCACCCGCATCAATAGCATACAGCTGGGAGCCCCCATCACGACTCAGGGTCACTGCCAACGTGCGCCCGTCGGGCGACCAGGCGGGCGCACTATTGGAGCCTTTGAAATTCGCAATAAGTCGACGCTTTCCAGTGCCAACGTCATGCGTATAAACAACCGGCTTGCGAGACTCAAAAGAGACATAAGCCAACTGGCTGCCGTTCGGCGACCAAGCCGGCGAAATGATGGGCTCCGGGCTGGCCAGCGCCGACTGCGCATTTTCGCCATCGGCATCAGCAACCCATAACTGATAACGCTGGACCGCCTTGGTGACGTAGGCAATTCGCGTTGAAAAGGCTCCTTTGTCGCCTGTCAATTTCTCATAAACAAAATCTGCAATGCGATGCGCTGCCAGACGCAAATCCGCCTGGGTCACGACATAGCTCTGGCCGCCAAGATCCTGTCCGCGCACAACATCCCACAAGCGAAACCGAACGTCATACCGACCATCAGCCAAACGACTCACGCTGCCAGTCACCAGAGAGTCAGCGCCCTTTTGCCGCCATGCAGCCACGTCCGGGCGGGTGCCCTCGTCAAGGGCGACGCCGGCGGTATCAATGCTTCGGAATTGCCCGCTGCGTTCCAAATCAGCTTGAACGATAGCCCCAAGCTTCTGCGGCGCCCCATCCTCCCCTCGAAAGGCTGAAACGGCAATCGGCAGCTGGGTCAAGCCCACACCGGATACTTCGACACGAAATTGGGCAAATGCCGACAGGCCTAGACCGAGAAACAGGAGAAAAAAACAAGTTCTTGTGAAGGTTTTGCTCATCTTGGCTACCGCATTTTGAATCATTTCAGTTGAATCGCGTCACTCTCACGTCATCAGCGACGAGCGCGTCATCAACACCCCGGACCGCGCGAATAACTCCTGTATGCAAACGCTGCGTGACGATGTGTCGATTGCTCAACTCATTGTTGCGACTGTTTTCCTTATGCCACAGATGATAAACCTCTGTCGCACAAAATCCGTTCTTACGTTGCAGACCAGCGTTATGAAGACGTAACACTAAGTCAGCGTCTTCATGCCCCCATCCTTCAAAAGACTCATCAAAACCGTTCACCCGCAAGAAATCCTCGCGCCAGACGCCAAAGTTGCAGCTTCTAATCTTTTTCCAGTGAAAAGCTCTCTCCTTGCGAAATGGTGCATTCGGCCAATGCAGTAAATGAATCAATTTGTTCGCATCACCGGCCAAACGCCAGCGAAGCCAGTCACTCCAACCCACATTGTTTATATCAACCTCATCCGCAAGGATCTTCTTCGTCAACCGTTCACTCAGCAGCACACGACTGCCGTTGACAAAAAATCCTGGCTCCAACATAGCGGAATGCGCCTCAACAAAGCGCGGATTGGGTACGCAGTCTCCATCCATGAACACGAAGTAATCAGCTGTGCTAGACCCGGCCGCCAGATTACGGGCACGTGAAGCCGTAAAACCCCTATCAGGATGCCAAACGTGAGTCACAGGACATTTGAACAACGGCAACGCCTTCTGCACGGCATCAATTGCCGCTTGAGATGATCCGTCGTCTGCGATGATCACTTCATGCTGCTCGCCACACTGGCCCACCAGCCCTCGCAACACCTGCAACAAGGTGTCTGGTCGGTTATAGGTCAACACAATGAAAGCCGTTTTCAATTTTCGGGTGTACCTCTTTTTGTCGCCTGATAACGCAACATCAGCCAACGCTTTGCATAGCGATAATAAGTGCCCTCGGCGTTGGAAATGGCCAAGGCCAGGCCAAGTTGACCATCCAGAAAACCTCGGCGAAAAATATACGTGCGAAAAAATGCCCAAGCCCCATGAGCAATGGCACTCCACAGGCTGGCCGACTTGCCTGTTCTGGCAAGGCCTTGAGCGCCTGCCGTTGAATAACGGTTGACCTTGTCAAGCACCGACTCGAAGTCCGGAAAGCTCAGGTGAAACATCGGTGCATTGAGCCTGGTCACCGGCCCCTGTACCGTCAACCGCTCATGCACGAGATCATCCGAAAACCTTGCCTTGCCACGGCGAAACAGGCGAATGACCCAATCGGGATTCCAGCCGGAATGCATCATGTACTGTCCGCAATAACTGGACAGCCGGGGAAAGCTGAAGACATCCTGCGATGGTGCTGCAGAAATGGTGGTCAGGATTTCATCCCGAAGTTCAGGCGTGACCCGCTCGTCAGCGTCGATGGACAAAACCCACTCGCCAACAGCAAGATCGAGCGCCCTATTTTTCTGCGGCCCAAAACCCGGCCAGTCCTCCGTCACCGCGACCCGGGCACCGAGGCTGCGCGCGATGTCCGCCGTGCCATCTGTACTCGCATTGTCCAAAACAATGACTTCATCGGCAAAATGAACAGTCTGAAGACAATCGGAAATATTGGCTTTCTCGTTGCGAGTAATGACGATGACTGAAAGACGCATAGGGTGTCGGTGAGTGTAGCAAGTTGACGTCATAATACCCGCGTGCTTGGCCCACTCTGGCCGCCTCCCGATCACTTTTGGTAAAACCACAAGTCTCGAAAACAGATCACCGATGACGAAACCCATTACCCCCAGCAATCGAGACCTGTACGCCCGGCTGCTGTCCTATGTCAGGCCGTACTGGAAGGCCTTTGCGCTCGCTGTAATAGGAATGGTGGGGACCGCGGCAACGGAACCGGTTTTCCCAGCCATCATGAAGTACCTGCTGGACAAAGGATTCAAAACGGAAGATCCACGGATGGTGTGGTTGATTCCGGCCGGAATTGTCGCTCTGTTTCTGGTACGAAGCATTTTTGTCTATTGCACCGGCTACTTGATGATGTGGATTTCAAGCCGACTGGTCACCGATCTCCGTCGGGACATGTTTGCCAAACTCCTCGTTCTCCCTACGCATCACTACGACGAGCATTCGGCGGGACAGTTGATCTCCCGGCTCGTGTACGACGTGAACAACGTGACTGATGCCGCGACCAGTGCCCTGATTTCAGTGGTTCGTGAATCTCTGACTGCCCTGGCATTGATTGGCTATTTGCTCTACCTTGACTGGAAGTTAACACTCATCACTCTGGCTATCGGGCCAGTGATTGCGTTCACAGTTAAGTCGTTCAGCAAGCGCATGAGGGCGGCCAGCCAAAAGAGTCTGACTGCAATGCGCTTGATCTCACATACCATCGAAGAGACCATTTCAGCCGAGCGGGTGGTCAAGATATTTGGCGGTCAAACTCGACAGCAGCAACGGTTTTTTGAGGCCACAGAGCAATTCCGAAGGGCCCAGATGCGCGAAGCCATTCCCGCATCGGCGGTGACGCCAATCACACATATCGCGGCTTCTGTCGCCATCGCTGTCATTGCCTTCCTGGCCCTGAGCCAATCTACCGGCGAGGCTGGTTCTTCGGCGGGCGGCTTCATAGCGTTCATAACAGCGATGTTGTTGCTGATTTCACCGATCAAGCAGCTCACAACAGTCAACACGACAATCCAGCGTGGACTTGCCGCGTCCGAGAGCGTCTTTGCGCTGCTGGACACACCGCAGGAAGATGACCAGGGTCAGCAACAGTTGCTTCGGGTCAAGGGAGAGATTTGTTTTGACAATGTCAGTTTTCGCTACCCCGGCGCAGAACGCATGGCCCTCAATGGCATCAACTTCCGGATTCTGGCGGGCCAGACGGTAGCACTTGTCGGGGCCTCCGGCGGCGGCAAAACAACGATCAGCTCCCTGATTCCTCGCTTCTACCCCCTTACATCTGGTCAAATATTTGTTGATGGGACTGACATTCAGAATATTACGTTAGCCAACCTGCGCGAGAATATCGCGCTGGTCAGCCAGGACGTTGTCCTGTTTAACGACACGGTGGAAGCCAATATTGCATACGGATCACTTGAGACATTCAGCCGCGAAGAAGTAATCAAAGCCGCGCGTGCGGCCAACGCATGGGACTTTATCGAACAGCTCCCCAATGGGCTTGACACGCCCATCGGCGAAAACGGCGCCAAGCTGTCGGGGGGACAACGCCAGCGTCTCGCCATTGCACGTGCACTTCTAAAGAATGCACCCATTTTGATACTCGACGAGGCCACTTCAGCGCTCGACACCGAGTCCGAGCGCCAAGTGCAGGCCGCGCTCGCCGTTCTTATGAAGAACCGAACAACATTGGTCATTGCCCACCGGCTCAGCACTATTGAGCATGCAGACGTCATCCTTGTAGTGGACCAGGGACGAATCGTTGAGACAGGAACACACGCCGAGTTGGTGCGTGCGGACGGCTATTACGCCAATTTGTGCCGCCTGCAGACATGAATATCCCCATTCTCATGTACCACCAAATTGATTTACCGCCTGCGCGGGGCACGCCGCTGCGCGGGCTGGTGGTCTCACCTGGCTCGTTTGCCCGCCAGATGTCTTTTCTGAAATACCTGGGCTACCAGGGAATGTCCATGCGCGATCTTGAACCGTATCTGAAGGGTGCCCGGCAGAGACGCGTGGTCGGCATTACCTTTGATGATGGGTATCAGAACAACGTGCGGAACGCGCTACCGATACTAAAGAAGCACGGCTTTACAGCTACCTGCTACGCCGTGAGCAATATGATCGGGGGAGTCAACAGTTGGGATCGTGACATTGGCGTTGAGCAAAAGCCCTTGATGACCACCCAGGATTGGCGTACCTGGTTGCAGGCCGGCATGGATGTCGGTTCACATACCCGCACACATGCAGACCTCACCCAGTTAAAGTCACCTGACGCATTTGATCAAATTGCGGAATCCAAACAAGAACTGGAGAACTCGCTAGGTTGCGAGGTACGACACTTCTGCTACCCCTATGGCCGGTTTGACTCCACGCATCGTCAAATGGCTCAGCAGGCTGGGTACATCACTGCGACCACGACACAACGTGGACGAGTTCAGTCAGGCGATGACCCTTATACGCTACCTCGGATTCTCGTAGCCAGAGCAGCACACCTCGGTTTGTTCGCAGTGAAAATCATGACTGGATACGACAGCAGGCGAGACAAATGAATCCGTCCGACAACCTGAAATTCATGCCGTGAAAGCAGTCCCCGTGATACTTTTTCATTTTCAAAAATGAAACCCTTCGTGATCTACTGCAAAAGCTACAAGACCGATGTGAAGCGAGTCGTTCGACTTGCCGAGTCAATCGCAACGTTCAATATTCAGAACATATCTTTTTTTGTTTCCGCACCTCGATCTGATTTGCCACTGTTCAAAGAGTATTTGAATGGCCGGAATGTGGAGCTCATTGCGGACGAGGATATTATCAAATCTTCTCCTCGCCTTGACCCCCAACGTCTCTGGCAACTTCCAGGGAACCTTTCGCAACAAATCATCAAGTCAGAATTTTGGCGACTTGGGGCATCAACCGCATATTTATGCATCGACTCGGACTCCCTCTTTATTCGTCCATTTCAAGCTTCAGAATTCATCACGCCGGAAGGCATCCCGTACACCATGATGGACGAGGGGCGAGATCTATTGGAAGATGCGCTCCTCAACAAGAAACCCAAGGTCATTCACGATTTTCAAATTGAGGCCGAGTTGATTCAGCGCCTTTTCGGCAGGGTTGGCCGTAGGTACAGCTTTGGCCCTTTTCCATTGGTTTGGCATCGCGCGGTTTGGGAGAGCCTGGACACTGAGTACCTTCAGCCTCGCGGCATGAATTTTGTCGATGCGATCCTCCAGGCACCAATTGAGTCACGCTGGTATGGTGAAACACTGCTTCGTTATCAGGCTGTTCCGCTCATGCCTTGTCAACCTTTGTTCAAGGTCTACCATTACGCATGGCAACTGGATCGGGACTTGCGTTCAAATATCGGGTCGGATCAACTGGCCCAACTCTACAGCGGTGTCATCTACCAATCCGCTTGGGAACGCGAGATGGATTGGCCCAGTGAAGCTGGGAATTGGCCATCCCGGGTGGCACGTCGATTAAGACGCAGCTTGGGCCGCGTCTGACGGTCTTGTGTTTCGAATCTGCAACCTCAAGGCCATCGACGCGTAGGCCAGAACAAATCCCTGCATTTCCAGCATGTGGTCGCGGAATACCGAATCAATAAAGCCGCGCAGAATCCAGAACGCAGACAGCGCAACAAGCACGAGAGCCCATGCATTCAAGGCTCGCTCCCTTCGCAGACAAGAAAACCCCTGTTTGAAGAAGTACAACAATACCCAGAGATACAAGGCGGCGCCAACCCAGCCCAACGCCAGCATAATGTCGAGCCATCCATTGTGGGCATGCGCCATTGAAATAGCTGGATTAGCACATTCCTGACTCAGCAATTGCTGGAAAGCGTTTCTTGATCCATTGCTCCCCCATGGGTGCTTGAGCGCAAGCGCAAGACCGGCTCGCATCAAGACAACACGTGCGCCATCACCACCGCGCACACTGTCGATCACACGCTGAGCTTGCTCGACTGACTCACTCTGGGAAATGATCTCAGATTCGACGGAAGATGTCCCCTCGCACTGGACCTGAATGGCATCACCCTGAAATCCAGCCATAAGGTACGAGGCCATGTTTTGCCAACGAGCATCCTCCCGAGCTGCCACGGCAAGAACTCCGCCCCCCACGATCAATAGGCCCACCAAGCCGGCCAGAAAATGCCCACGCCGATGCGTTACTCGCGCCAAATAGGCACTGCCGACAACAAGCACCCCGCCGATCAGGCAAAAAGCCAAACCGGCCCGAGACCGGGCCAAGGCAGTGCTCAAGAGACAGGCAGCCACCAACGTCACCGACCAAGGCCGCAAATTCCTGTTGCCCGCGACAAGTGCGGCAACCAAAAGGACAACAGCCTGGCCTGCTGCGTAGCCAAGGTCCGCATGGTGCGTCTCTCTTCCCCAATATCCCCAGGGAATTGAAGAAGTGGCCCAAGTTTTCCATATAAAGAGAGAAAGATGAACCAGTATGGGCACAGCGCTCACTAAGCCCAGATAAAAAACAGAGCCCTTGTTCTTGCTGCAAAAAATGGCCGCAACCCCGGCTCCTATCAGCATGGCCCACGCGCCCCTGCCCCATTGCCCGAGCAGGTTTTCCGTGGCTATCGTCGTTGAATCGGCGATGAGTGGAAAGAGGCAAATGTAAGCCACCCACAGCACAACAGGCATCGCCCACTTGACCGGAGGGCGAACCCTCAGGAAGTGCCATGCCAAGCAAAGGGAAAGTGCCAAAAGAACCACATTGCGCAAGGCAATGGTGTTGGACATTGGCAATATAGCCAAGTAACAAGCTGCAAGCAGCCCAATCCAGAACGTTGCCGTGCTGACCTCATTGAAGCTGAGGATTCGAGTTCCAAATCTTTTCATACTATAGATTTTTCGACTGAGCGAGGATTACCCTGCTTTGCGGGTAACTCATTCACCCAACCAAGCAGCTGTGTAACAGCTGCCTCGGTGGTGAGTGGACTCATCTGACCATTGTCGGCAAGACCACCGGCTTGCCAACGGTCAAAAAGCTGCTCCAGCGCTCCTGCCAGCTCACGACTTACTGCGGCACTGCCAACCCCATCTTCAGCCCAGCAAACGGCCCAATGGCCTTGACCACGGATGAGCGAAGCCATCTGCGGGTTGCGATGGACAATAGCCAGTATTGGCCGCTGCATCCACAGATATTCATAGAGCTTGGATGGTATGTATTCGGAGCAGATGGCATCTTCTCCGTGCAACAGCAACAGCACATCCACTGATCGCATTCGATGCAATATCTGTTCCCGTCCGCTCAAGCCCGTTTGAGGATCTGCTTCGATACGGCCAAAATAGCGCATGCAGTGACCCACACGGGAGCTATCCAGCAAGCCGGACGAAACCTTGTCCAAGGGTCCACCATACACATGCAGTTGAGTGGCATCCACCAGATCGCGCCGGCGATCACTGAGCAACTCCAGCGCCGCCACAATCGGCCCAAGATGCCTGGTCGGCGAGAGTGAACCAAAATGGCCTATGACAAATTTCTGGCTGGGCTGGTAAGGCGGCAGTTCCTCAAAAGGTCTGTCGATGCCGGGCACCATCATCTTCCCCCGCTCTGCCAACTGGGGATGCCGCTGGCGAGCACTGGCAACGGCCTGCTCGGTAAACCATATCGCTATGTCGGCATGGGTGCAGATCAGGCGTTCGACCTCTGCCTGCATCTTTTGTTGAGGTGAAACGGGTGACGCTCCTGGTACCACTAACGGGTCATGCACTTCCGCCAGCCATGGCGCGCCGGTGGCCTGCTTCAATGCATATGCCGCCAAATGGGCGGCAAAGGCACCGCCAGTCGAGTAGATCAGGTCAAAGGGTTTCTGCCGGGCCAGGGCTCGGCCTTTCAAATAGGCACTCAACCACCAGGACCAGGAACTTTCAACGGGCCGAAGTAATTTCTCCAGCAACATCCAGGGCAGTAGAAAGATGGACGCGAGTGTCATCAGCAGGCGATAGCGCAGGCCATTGCCCCAGCGACGCCGCAGCACATGTCGCAATTCAAAACGGAAACCAGCAGGCCCCATCGGCCATAACTGGTGGTGCTCGACATTGGCATCATGCTCGCCCGAAACGCCGCTTAACACGACCACCTCGACACCCGCACGACTGAGATGGGGCAACTTGTCTGTGATGGTTTGACTGGCTGCCCGGCCATCCATGTTGAAAGCGTGCGCGATGATGAGCCAGCGTTGCCGGGAGTTAGCAGTCATTCGGGTGACGGAAGCCGTAGGGATTGGAAATGTAAAAAAACAGCTTTGTTCAGCAATGACTAGTGCCGCGAGGCCGCTTGCAGATACAGCTGTTCGTATTGTAGGGCGGCCCTTTCCCACGAATGTCGTTCGGCAAACTTCAGTCCATGGCTGCGCAGATTCGCAGCAAGGTCAGTATCACCCAGTACCGAACCAATGAGCTGGGCCAGGCGCTGCGCGTCTCTGGGGTCGGGCAGCAATAGGGCCTCGCTGCCTTGGGTGAGTTGCTGGGATATGCCGCAATGCTCCGGACCACTCACCACCACCGGCAATCCATGTGCCATCGCTTCCAGCACCACCATGGCATAGCTGTCCTCAAGCGTGGGGTGGGCCAGACAATCGGCCGCACAATAGGCGAGGGAAAGATCATCCAGCGAGCCCAGGAAATGAATCCGTCCTCCGAGTCCCATCTGATCAACCTTTTGTCGGTATTTGGGCGCAGATTTGGGGTTTCCCACCACAACTAGTCTGATGTCCGCTGGCAAATGTTTCATGGCCTGCAACAGGGCATCCAGGCCTTTGCGCGCGTAATCATTGGCCACAAAAAGCACCAACCTGCCCGCCCGCGGTAGCCGCAACTGCTGCCTGGCCTGCAGACGCGTCGGGAGATGTTGCGGGCAGTGCGTTCCCGGGGTGATGACCGATACGTCACCCTGGCTATCCGGATACGCCTGCTCGCATTCCCTGCGCAGGCTCTCCGAGGTCGCCACAACCTTTCTCGCCGGGCTGGCCTTGAAGCGGGCGCCCTCGAGCAACATGTAGGTGACTAGTCGCGGGCTGAGTGCCACCTTTACCCATTGCACGAATCGACGCATCCCGCTGCGAGCAAAAAACAGGTTGTGTCGTAGTGGCCGGACATGAATGGTCTGGATCTGTCCGTGCCAAGTGTTCTCGTGGGAATGCACCACATCAAAGCCGCTACGGGTCTGCATCCATGTGGCAATCGCAAATAGGACCTGGTTGATCCAGCGCGGCTTGCGACTCAGGCAAAAGACCCGGTGATAGGTCACGCCGGCCACCGGTTGATTCGATTCCTGCGCAAACACATGAATCTCATGGCGCGAGGAAAGCTGCTGAACTAGCGCCACCGAGTAGCTCTCAGCGCCCCCTCCGGACCTCGAAAATACGCGGCTGATGACGGCAATGCGCATGGGCCTACAACAGAACAATATCGTATTGTTCCTGCCCCATGGCACCCTCGCTCTGCAATGACACCGGCTTGCCGATGAACTCGCTCAGGCTTGCCAAATGCTGGCTCTCTTCATCCAGAAACAGCTCAATCACCTTGGGCGATGCCACCACACGAAATTCCCTCGGATTAAACTGACGCGCCTCGCGCAAGATCTCGCGGAAGATGTCGTAAGCCACGCTGCGCGCCGTCTTGACTATGCCTTTGCCTGCACAGGTCGGGCAAGGTTCGCACAACATATGCGCCAGCGATTCACGGGTGCGCTTGCGCGTCATTTCCACCAGGCCAAGCTGCGAAAACCCGCCTGCCATCGTTTTGACGCGATCGCGCACCAGCTGCTTGCGGAATTCCGCCAGGACCGACTCACGATGATCTTCGCGCACCATATCAATGAAATCGACAATGATGATGCCCCCCAGATTGCGCAGCCGCAGTTGCCGCGCGATCGCCTGGGCAGCTTCCAGGTTGGTCTTGAAAATCGTGTCGTCAAAATTGCGGGCGCCAACAAAGCCGCCCGTGTTCACGTCGACCGTGGTCAGTGCTTCCGTCTGGTCTACGATCAGATATCCGCCCGATTTCAGATCAACCCGGCGCCCCAGCGCCTTGGCGATCTCTTCATCAATGGCATACAGGTCAAAGATGGGACGCTCGCCTTTGTAATGCTGCAGCTTCGCCGAAGCTGCAGGCATGAATTCGAGACCAAACGTCTTGAGTGCTTCAAACTGTTCCCTTGAATCTACCCTGATCGTTTGTGTACTTTCCCCCGCCAGATCACGCAACACACGCTGCAACAGATTCAGGTCCTGGTGCAAAAGGGACAAGGGAGGCAGACGCATGGATGCATCCTTGATGCGCGCCCAGGCTTTGCGCAGATAGCCGATGTCTTCCGACAACTCCAGATCGGAGGCATCCTCTCCGTTGGTTCGCAAGATGAATCCACCGCCCTCAGTGCCAGCCAAGCCCTGCAGACGGGAACGAAGCTCATCCCGCTGGTGTTGTGGAATTTTCTGTGACACACCTACATGGTCGTCCTGCGGCAAGAACACCAGCATGCGACCAGCGATGCTGATCTGGGTAGATAACCGCGCACCTTTGGTACCGATGGGGTCCTTGATGACCTGCACCATCAGCGATTGCCCCTCAAATACCTGCTTCTCAATCGGAATCTGCGGCTGCGTGTTGCGCACCATGCTCGGCGGCTCGCCATCGGGTTGCCGGTGCCAGACATCGGCCACATGCAGGAAAGCGGCGCGCTCAAGCCCGATGTCAATGAACGCAGACTGCATACCTGGCAGCACTCTGGCAACCTTGCCGAGATAGATATTGCCCACCAGGCCACGCTCAAGCGTACGCTCGACGTGCAACTCCTGCAGCACACCGTTTTCAACAATGGCAACACGGGTTTCCTGCGGGGACCAATTGATCAATATGTCTTCTTGCATGGGAGATGACGGGCAGCAGCCTTGTTTAACCTTTAAAACCTCAAACCTTGAATCCAAAAGACCGCAGCAACTGAGCCGTCTCGAACAGGGGCAGCCCCATGATGCCAGAGTAGCTGCCGCTCATGTGCGAAATAAACGCAGCCGCCCTGCCCTGCACGGCATAGGCACCTGCCTTGCCTATGGGCTCATGTGAGGCAACATAGGTCTGGATCTGGCGTGCACTCATTTCACCAAAGGTGACGCGCGATTCACACAACGCCTGCTGACGTTTGCGCACGGTGCCCAGAGCCACCGCAGTCAGGACACGGTGTGTCTTACTGGAAAGCCCAGTGAGCATGCGCATGGCATCTGCCGCATCGGCGGGTTTGCCATAAATCGTTCGGCCCAATGCCACACTGGTGTCCGAGCAGAGAACGGGCGCCATGGGCAACCCCCTGCGTTTCAGCCTCTGCAACGCAGCGTCAAGTTTGAGCTGTGTAACCCGTTTGACATACGCCGCCGGGGCCTCGTTGTGCAGGGCGACTTCCAGCGCTTCGGCATCTTCGTCAGCGCCGGGCAGCAGCAATTCATGCCGTACCCCCAATTGGTCCAGCAGTTGGCGCCGACGCGGGCTCTGCGAAGCAAGATAGATAAACTTGTTCACGGTAAAAACTGAAGATATCACTCGCGGTGATAAGGATGATTGGCATTGATTGACCAGGCACGATACAGCTGCTCTATCAACAGCACGCGAACCATCGCGTGAGGCAAGGTCAAATCCGACAAGCGAATGCGCTCATGCGCCGCCTGTTTGAATGCGGGGTCAAGACCATCTGGTCCACCGATCACCAGGGCTACATCGTCGCTTTCCAATTGCCAGTGCTGGAGCTTCGCCGCCAGCGCCGCTGTGGTCAGCGTGGTGCCCCGCTCATCCAGCGCCACGATGCGACAGCCTTTGGGCAGCGCAGCTTCGATGCGGGCACGCTCAGCGGCATACAAGGTCTCAACCGTCTTGGAGCCGCGCGGCTCCGTTTTGACCGTCTTGAGCTCGACTTTGAGCTCATGCGGAAAGCGCTTGGCGTAATCGTCCCAAGCCGTCTGCGCCCAGTCAGGTACCCGCTGGCCAACCGCAACAATCACCAGCCTCACAAAAAAAGACTCTGTCAGGCTTTACGTGCTGGGGGCTTGCGGACCGGTGCCTTCTTGGCAACAGCTTTTGCCGCGGTTTTGGCCGGTGCCTTCTTCGCAGCTGACTTTGCGGGGGCGTTGACGGTTACTTTTGTCAGTGCCGATTTCACAGGAACCTTCTTCGCAGGCCTTTGCTCAACGGCGGTTGCGCTTTGTGCCGGCGATCTCTTCGCCGCAGCCCTCTTGGCCGGCGCCTTCGCCGCAGCAGACTTTGCAGCCATTGTTTTCTTGACCTGTGCCTTGGATGGGAAGGCTTCTGCCACACCCTTTTTGGCGGCGTTCGCCCGCTTGAGGTTGCCCTCCGGCTTGACGTTGTCTTTTACTGCCTTTTCGGGTGCGGCCGCTTCGGCCATGGCTGGCTTGGCGGAGCCAAATTTGAGGCGCACCGGCTTCTCGCCCCAAAGCTCTTCCAGGTTGTAGTACTGCCGAAAACTGGGCTGCATGATATGCACCACGGCCTGCCCGCAGTCCACAATGATCCACTCACCATTCGTCTCACCTTCCACGCGTGGCTTGGGAAAACCAGCATCCCGCACCGCGTCACGCACGCTCCCAGCCAATGCCTTGGTCTGCCGGTTCGAAGTACCTGATGCAATGATCACCCGCTCGAACAAGGCCGAAAGATGTTCAGTGTCGAACACCTGGATGTCCTGGGCTTTAACGTCCTCCAGACCATCAACGATGGCGCGCTGGAGTTTCTGGATGTCTTTTTTTGCAACGGTTGTGGTAGTCATCAAGCAGTCTGGTAAAGGTGGTGGTCGTCAATATAACGCGCAACTGGCTCAAAAACCAGTAGGTCAACGCATTGATGCGCTGCAATTCGGGCCCGAATGTCGGTTGCGCTGACAGGCATCGCTGGCACTTGCAGCCGCCTGAAACGGGATTCATGCGACTTCTGTGCAACAAATCGGGGAGTAGCCCCCGTCAAATCTTCGCGTTCAGCTACACAAATTATAGCAAGTCGCAGCACTTCCTTCCATTCATGCCAGGTCGGGAGCGCACGGGCCTGGTCTTCGCCCATGACAAGGAACAGTTCGGCCTCCGGCCAGAGCGTCTTCAGTTCGCGCAAGGTGTCCACGGTGTAAGTCGGGCCCGTGCGCTGGATTTCACGCGGATCAACGACCACTCGGGGCAAATCCGAAAACGCCAGTTGCGCCATGGCCAGACGATGGTGGGCGGGACTCAGCGCGCGGGCCTTGTGCCAAGCCTGCCCGGTAGGGACAACGCAGAGTTCATCGAGCTGCAGTTGTGCGACAGCTGCCCGCACCAAGGCCGCGTGAGCGACATGGGGAGGGTCAAACGCGCCACCAAACACACCGATCCGCTTCGCGTCACCCTGCCGGGGCTTCAAAACCACACCGGCCCCATCTCAAACCCAATCCCTGCGCACCAGGAACCTGGCGTACAAATCTGCTTCGGGTGTACCGGCTTCAGGGACATTCTGATACGACCAGCTCACCAGTGGCGGCATGGACAGCAAGATGGATTCAGTCCGCCCTCCTGACTGCAGGCCAAAATGCGTGCCGCGATCCCACACCAGATTGAACTCCACATAGCGGCCTCGGCGGTAGAGCTGAAACGCGCGCTCCCGCTCACCATAGGCCAAGCCCTTGCGACGCTCCACAATCGGCAAATAGGCTGTCAGGAAGGCATCGCCCACCGACTGCATCATGGCCAGACTGTCATCAAATCCCAGTTCAGAGAAGTCATCAAAAAAAATGCCCCCCACGCCCCGCTGCTCGGATCGGTGTTTCAAATAGAAGTACTCGTCACACCAGGTTTTGAAGCGTGGATATTTGTCGCTGCCATACGGCTCGAGCGCAGTCTTGCAGGCAGCATGGAAATGCACCGCATCGTCCTCGAAACCATAGTAGGGCGTCAAATCCATGCCGCCGCCAAACCAGCAGACTTCCTGGCCGTCGGGCCCTGTTGCTGCGAGCATGCGCACGTTCATGTGAACCGTTGGCACATAGGGATTGCGTGGATGAAACACCAGCGACACGCCCATGGCCTCAAAAGATGCACCTGCCAGTTCCGGTCGGTGCTGTGTGGCCGAAGGCGGCAACCGGGGGCCCCGCACGTGCGAAAAACCGCACCCGGCACGCTCAAATACCGGACCGCCCTCCAGAATCTTCGTGATGCCGTTGCCTTGCAGTACCTCGCCGGGTTCCTTTTGCCAGGCATCGGTCAGGAAAGCAGTGCCATCCACATCGGCGATGGCTGAAGTGATTGTTACCTGCAAGCCCTGCAGGTAGCGGCGTACTGCCTCGGTTCTCGAAGTAGTCAGGTCTGGCACATTCATGAGTGATCTATGTTTTGGCAGCGCGATGGCCAATATCAGTGCGGTACTGCATGCCATCAAAATGAATGCCCAGGGCTACTTCGTAAGCCCGCTGCTGCGCCTGCCTGACATTGTCAGCCAGCACGGTGACGCACAATACCCGCCCGCCGGACGTAACAATATCGGCCTCCTTCATGGCCGTACCTGCATGGAATACGACAGCATCTTCCGCCTCGGGCGGCAACCCGGTGATCACATCGCCCTTGCGTGGATGCAAGGGGTAACCGTGCGCCGCCATCACCACACCCAAGGCAGTGCGACGATCCCACTGCAACTCGATGTCGTCGAGCCGTCCATGCGGGCCCGGCTGGGTGGCCGCCATCATCACGTCCACCAGATCAGTCTTGAGTCGCATCAGGATCGGCTGCGTCTCGGGGTCGCCCATGCGGCAGTTGAACTCCAGTGTCTTGGGGTGTCCGCTGGCATCGATCATCAGCCCGGCGTATAAAAAACCCGTATAGGGAATGCCGTCTTTTTCCATGCCGCGGATCGTGGGCAAAATGATTTCACGCATGGCGCGGGCATGGACATCGGGCGTCACCACCGGCGCGGGTGAATAGGCGCCCATGCCGCCCGTGTTGGGGCCCAGGTCACCATCCAGCAGGCGCTTGTGGTCCTGGCTGGTAGCGAGCGGCAATACATTCTTGCCATCGCACATCACGATGAAACTGGCCTCCTCACCGGACAAGAACTCTTCAATGACGACTCGTGCGCCACCCTCGTTGTGTGTGACGCCCAGGGTGTTGTCCACCAGCATGAAGTCAACCGCTTCGTGCGCCTCCGCCAGCGTCATGGCCACCACCACGCCTTTGCCGGCGGCCAGGCCGTCAGCCTTCACGACAATGGGCGCGCCCTTCTTGTCCAGATAGGCATGCGCCGCCGCCGGGTCCGAGAAAGTCTCATATTCCGCCGTGGGAATGCCATGGCGCTTCATGAAGTCCTTCGAGAAGGCCTTGGAACTCTCCAATTGGGCCGCAGCCTGGCTCGGGCCAAACACGCGAAGCCCGTGCTTGCGAAACTCATCCACCACGCCGGCCGCCAGCGGCGCTTCCGGCCCCACCACGGTCAGTTCAATTTTCTTCGCAATGGCCCACGCACGCAGCTCATGGACCCCCGTGATATTGACGTTCTCAAGCCGTGGGTCCAGGGCAGTACCGGCGTTGCCAGGCGCCACATAAATCATCTGGACCTTGGGCGACTGGGCCAACTTCCAGGCCATTGCATGTTCACGGCCACCGCCGCCAATGACAAGGACGTTCATAGCGCTGCGCTGTCGATCTGGGCGTTGTGGTACACGGCTTGCACGTCGTCCAGTTCCTCCAGTACGTCCAGCAGTTTTTGCATGCGCACGGCATCATCGCCGGTGAGCTCGATCGGGTTCTCGGGACGCATGGTCACCTCGGCCATTTCAGGTTTGAGACCGGCGGCGTCCAGTGCGTTCCTGACCGCCTCAAAGTCGACATAGGCGGTCAATACCTCAATGGCACCGTCATCGTCCGTGATCACGTCTTCGGCACCGGCTTCCAGCGCCACTTCCATGACCTTGTCTTCGTTCGTCCCTGGGGCAAAAATGAGCTGCCCACAATGCTTGAACTGAAAGGCCACCGAGCCCTCCGTGCCCATGTTGCCACCGTGTTTGGAGAAGGCGTGGCGCACTTCGGCCACCGTGCGCACCTTGTTGTCGGTCATGGTGTCCACCAGGATCGCCGCACCACCGATGCCGTAGCCTTCGTAACGAATCTCTTCGTAATGCACACCCTCCTGATTGCCGGTGGCCTTGTCGATGTTGTATTTGACGCGATCCGCCGGCATGTTGGCCGCCTTGGCCCGGTCCACCGCCAGGCGCAGGCGCGGATTGGTGCCCAAATCCCCGCCACCGGCCCGGGCCGCCACCGTGATTTCACGGATGATGCGCGTCCAGACTTTCCCCCGCTTTTCGTCCTGTCGGCCCTTACGGTGCTGAATATTGGCCCATTTACTGTGTCCTGCCATGGGGAATCCTTCAAAAATTCGTTACGCTACTGGCTCAATTGTACTTTTTGGGAATCTCATGTCTGATCCGATCCTGATTGCACAGCACGGCGATATCCAGTGCTTCCTGCGGCCTGACAAAGCCAACCGGCACGGTCTCATCACCGGTGCCACCGGCACGGGCAAGACAATCACCCTGCAAACGATGGCCGAGGGGTTTTCCCGCATCGGCGTGCCAGTGTTCATGGCCGACGTCAAAGGCGATCTCACGGGCATCTCGCAGGCCGGCACATTGGGATCAAAACTGGCCAAAGTCCTCGCCGAACGAGCGATTGCTACTCCTGAATTTGTAGCGTTCCCCACCACACTGTGGGATGTTTTTGGTGAACAGGGGCATCCCGTGCGGGCCACGGTCAGCGATTTGGGGCCGCTGTTGCTGGCGCGCATGCTCAACCTGAATGAGACCCAGGCGGGTGTGCTGCAACTGGTGTTCAAGATCGCCGACGACGACGGCCTGCTCCTGCTGGACATGAAAGACCTGCGCGCCATGTGCAAGTTGGTGGGTGACAACGCGTCAGACTTCACCACGGAATACGGCAACATCAGTGCCGCCAGCATTGGCGCCATCCAGCGTGGGCTGATGCAGGTTGAAGCGCAGGGTGGCGACCAGTTCTTTGGCGAGCCCATGCTCAACATCGAGGATTTCATGCAAACCGACGCCAGCGGGCGCGGTGTGATCAACGTGCTGGCCGCCGACAAGCTGATGAACTCGCCCCGCCTGTACGCCACCTTTTTGCTTTGGCTGCTCAGTGAGTTGTTCGAAACCTTGCCCGAGGTGGGCGACCTGGACAAACCGAAGATCGTGTTCTTCTTTGACGAGGCGCACCTGCTGTTCGCCGACGCGCCCAAGGTGCTGATGGAGCGCATTGAGCTGGTGGTGCGGCTGGTGCGTTCCAAAGGCGTGGGCGTGTATTTTGTGACGCAAAACCCGCTGGACATTCCGGATTCGGTACTGGCCCAACTGGGCAACCGGGTGCAGCACGCCCTGCGCGCCTTCACGCCACGGGACCAGAAGGCGGTCAAGTCGGCCGCTCAGACCATGCGGCAAAACCCCAACTTCGTTATTGAGACAGCCATTACCGAACTGGCAGTCGGCGAAGCGCTGGTGAGTTTTCTGGACGAGAAAGGGCGTCCTGGTGTGACCGAGCGCGTGTACGTGCTGCCGCCGGCAAGCCAGATTGGTCCGATCAGCCCGGAGCAGCGCCGGGCTCTGATCGCGGGGTCGATCGTGGCCGGCGTCTATGAAAAGGTGCTGGACCGGGAATCCGCCTACGAAAAGATCAAGGGGCACGCCGAGTCGCGCCTGAGCCGCACCCCCGCCACGCCGGCGGCAAGCGGCCAAAAGGGTGAGCAGTCAGCGCCGGGTGATGACAAGACAAAGCCGGCGCAAGCGGAAGGCGGCCTGCTCGACAGCATTGGCTCCATTTTTGGCGGCGGTGCGCGCCGAACCCGCACTTCCGCCGGCGAGCAGCTGATCCGAAGCGCAGCCAGCTCCGTCGGGCGCGAAGTGGGGCGCCAGATCATCCGCGGCGTGCTGGGCGGCATCTTCGGCGGCTCCAGACGCTAGCAACCCCATTTTGCCGCGCACACAACCCGATTCACCAAAGGCCTACCCCCATGATCCCCATCGACCCCTCCGCCATGCCCCAAGTCCATTTGGTCAGCCACCCCCTGGTGCAGCACAAGCTGACCCTGATGCGCAAGAAGGACGCCAGCACCAACAGTTTTCGCCGCCTGCTGGGTGAGCTCAGCAGCCTGATGGCCTATGAGGTCTTTCGCGACATGGCCACGCAGGACGTGGTGATCGAAACCCCGCTGGAGACCATGACCGCCCAGATGATCGACGGCAAGAAGCTGGTGTTCGTGTCCATCCTGCGGGCCGGCAACGGCATTCTGGATGGCGTGCTATCGGTGGTGCCCGGGGCGCGCGTAGGCCACATCGGCCTGTACCGCGACCCCAAGACCCTGCAGCCCGTGGAGTACTACTTCAAGATGCCCAAGAACATGGAGGAACGCGACGTGGTGGTGGTCGACCCCATGTTGGCCACCGGCAATTCAGCAGTGGCGGCAGTGACCCGGCTCAAGCAGCTCAATCCAAAATCCATCAAGTTCCTGTGCCTGCTGACCTGCCCGGAAGGCATCAACGCCATGCACCGGGCCCACCCCGATGTGCCGATTTTCACGGCCGCCATTGACCGCGAACTCAACGACCACGGCTACATCCTGCCGGGCCTGGGGGACGCGGGCGACCGGATTTTCGGAACGCAGTAAGTTCAAACGAAATCAGCCTCCAGCCCTCGTGTTTATTGCCTCACCCGCTCCTGAAACAGGAGCAAGACCAGGCTCGTGACAAGATCGGCATCCCGCCCCGGCGATGCTGCGGAGACCACCCGAGTTTCAACCCGGACGGGACTCGGTCATGTAGTGCAGCACCAGCTTGTCGTGTTGCGTCAAGGCATTGAACGCCAGCCCGGTGAAATAGCCGTCCTGCCCGCTGGTCGTGTTGTTGTGGCAAACGGTCCCGGACAGGACCAACTCAACCGGCGCACCCTCGAAGTCGACGGCGAATGACAAGGTCACCGCCATTCCGACCGCCGCCAGGCTGCTGGCGGACCGGATCATGGCACCAGCGGTGCTGATATCAATCAAGGTGACATCCTGGGCCGGCGCCTCGCCTGGGCCCGATCCGTTTCGCATTGACAGCAGCGCCGGCATCGATGTCTTGATGCGCATGGACTGGCGAACCAGGCGGGCATCTGCATGTTTCGGGTATTGCAGCAAGGCGTACGGAAAGGGCTTCTCAAAAGTCTGCAGCACCTTGGTCAGGAACGAAAACTCGTGCTGGCCCGTGAACCCGCGGACGATGCAGATCTCCCCCTCTTCCAGCCCAGTCTTGGCACCGTCCGGACCGACCGGCCCCACCATGACGCCCTTGCCTTCGATGGCCGCAAGAAACTGAGATTCCTTCTTGGAGGCACCTTCCACGATTCGCTTGGTCTGCAGTGCCATGCCGGGGCGCAAGCGCAAGGCTCGCAGGGGAAGTGTCGATACGCCTGAGGGATTGATGTTGTCGTTCATTTCTTGTTTTTCGTTTGGTTCGGAGATCGTGGCAACGCCTTACCGGCGCCGTGCCGAGCGCACGCCACTGAGCTCCGCCACGATGCCCAGGACCTTGCCCAGCCGCCCCGAATCGGAGACTTCCACGGTGAATGTCATCCAGGCCGTGCCCTTGACCGACTGGGTCTGGACGCCGATCACGTTCATTTTTTCCTTGGTGAATATCTCCGAAATATCCCGCAGGAGCCCCTGCCGGTCGGCGGCTTCGATCGCGACGTCCACCGGATACACCGCGGCATGGGCTGTGGTGGGTTGGCCCCATTCCACTTCAATGACCCGTTCGCCATTTTTGGTCACCATTTCACGCAGGTTGGAGCAATCGGTGCGGTGCACGCTCACCCCTTTGCCGCGGGTGACAAAACCGCAGATCGCGTCCGGTGGTGCGGGCTTGCAGCACTTGGCCAGCTGCGTCATGAGCGAATCCACGCCTACCACCAGCACGCCACCCTTGGCCGCGTTGGCCGCGCTGCGCGGCTTTTTGAGTGGCAGGTAGTCGTCGGCAGGCAGCGCCGGTTCGGGCGGGCGCAGCAGAATCTCGATGTTGCGCAACGAGAATTCGTCCTTGCCGACCACTTCAAACAGATTGTCGGCCGAGTTGAAGCCGAGTTGCGAGGCCAGATCATCGAGTTTGATGGCCGTCTTGCCCAGGCGCTGCAACAGCTTTTCGACCGCCTCCCGGCCTTTGGCCACGGTTTCATTCATGGCCAGCGCGTTGAACCAGGCCCGCACTTTGGCCCGGGCCCGGTGGCTGACCAGGTAGCCCAGTTCGACGTTGAGCCAGTCGCGCGAGGGGCCGCCCTCCTTCGCCACGGTCACCTCCACCGTTTGCCCATTCTTGAGCGGCGTATTCAGCGGCACCATGACGCCATCGACCCGCGCGCCACGGCAGCGGTGCCCCAGGTTGGTATGCACGCTGTAGGCAAAGTCCACTGCAGTGGCACCCTTCGGCAGCTCGACGATCGCCGCATCCGGCGTCAAGACATAAATGCGGTCATCAAATACGCCTTGCTCCTGTGCGCCAGAGAGATCACGCTCCCACGCCAGCAACTGGCGCAGCACGGCAATTTTGGCGTCGTAGGCGCCGCTGGCCGACACGCCGGCGTAACCTTTGGTGCCGGCTTCCTTGTAGGCCCAATGCGCCGCCACGCCGTGTTCGGCGTGATCATGCATGGCCTGGGTGCGAATCTGGATCTCGATCGGCTGCCCGGCCTGGTCACGCACGATGGTGTGCAAGGACTGGTACCCATTGGCCTTGGGCTTGGCAATGTAGTCGTCAAACTCCTCGGTGACCGGTGTGAACCGGCTGTGCACCCAGCTCAAGGCGGCATAACAGTCGCGAACATCCGACACCACGATGCGCAACGCCCGGATGTCATACACCTGATCAAAACCGAGCGACTTGCCACGCATCTTCTTGACGATGCTGTAGATGTGTTTGGGTCGGCCCTGCACCGTGGCCGCAATGCCTTGCGCTTTCAACTCCGTCTCCAGGAGTGCACGCAAGTGCTCCATCTGGGACTCCCGCTCGGAGCGTGTTTCGTCCAGCAGTCTGGCCACCTGCCGGTAGGTATCGGGCTCCAGAAACCGGAAGGACAGGTCTTCCATCTCCCACTTGATTTCCCGAATGCCCAGGCGGTTGGCCAGCGGCGCAAACACCTGCAACGCTTCGCTTGCAAGACCGGCCGGCACCGGCAGCTTGGTCGCAGCGAAGAAACGCAACGTCTGCAGGCGCGAGGCCAGGCGCAGCATCACGACACGCAAGTCGCGCGAGAACGCCAGCAGCATCTTGCGCACGTTCTCGGTCTGAGCGGCGGTAGTTTGCGCCATGGGGATGGCCGTCGCCGCCCGCGCGCTGGCGACCTGCGCCTGCCGTGCCTGACGCTGCACCCGCACCAGCTTGGTGGTTTCCACCGCCAGCGCCGCAAAGTTGTCACCAAAGGCTTTGGCAATCACCTCCTGCGGCTTGTTCAGGTGATCGCAGGCATAGACCAGATAGCTGGCCGCCTGCATCGCCTCGGAGCCGCCAATGCTTTTCAAGATAGCGGCCACGGCATCGGCGTGCGCCAGGATGTTTTCACCGGTGTCCAGGGTTTCACCGGCCAGCAACGGCTCGGCGAACGCGCGGGCGCGCGCCAGCGCATTGACCTGCTCGGGCAGGCTCTGTGCCGTGGCGGCAATCAGTTGCGGTACAGGCGCCGAGCCGTTGTGCCCAGCCGTCAGGCTCTTCATCCGGAATCCACCCAATCTCTAGTCAAGCAGGAAGGAGACCACCGTTTGCACCTGGTCGTCCGCGATGAAGGTCGGCGCATGACCGACCCCTTCAAACTCCACCAGACGCGCCCTGGGGCCGCGTTGTGTCATCGCCTGTGCCGTCTCATGCGACAGCAAGTCAGACAGGGCTCCCCGCAGCAACAGGGTTGACGCCGTGATGTGGTCATACACCTGCCACAGCATGGCTTCCGATTGCAGGGCAGACTCCTGCGTCATGGCGCGAAACGGCACCGCGATGGCTGGGTCGTAATGCAACTTCACGCTGCCGGCGGCGTCGCCCACCGGCTTCACCATGTGGCGCGACAACGCCAGCCACTGCGCCGGCGTGTGCGGCCCGAAACTGGAGGACATCGCCCACATCGCATCGGCCGCCTGCTGCACCGAGGCGAAGTGACCCGACTGGCCCAGGTATTCACCAATGCGCTGCAGGGCCTGCCACTGAATGATGGGGCCGACGTCGTTCAACACCAGACGCCGTACCGGTACAGACAGCGCCCCCACGCTTGCCACTTCGTGTGCTGCGCTGCCCCCCAAGGGGGCCTTCGCGCCTTGGGACGGCCCGGCGTCGCTCAAGCCGAGCTGCGCACACACCACCAGGCCAATCAGTCCCCCCATGCTGGTGCCAACCCAGTCCAGGGTGGCCGGTTTGAGTTGGGCGAGCAAGACCAGCATGTCGGCGGCGTAGTTGGGGATCTGGTAGCCCATCGGATCTTTCAGCCAATCGCTCTGGCCGCGGCCCACCACATCGGGACAGACCACGCGGATGGTGTCACCCGCCCTGGCGCACAAGGCGCGCGCCAGCACATCGAAGTCACGCCCCTGGCGCGACAGGCCGTGGACACAGACCACCACGTGGGTGCTTTGCGGATTGCCCCACTCCCAGTAGGCCATGCGATGACCACCCGCGGCATCGGGACACAGTACGTAATTCAGCGTAGGTTCAGACATGGTGCAATAAACTTTGATAATGGCAGTGTGTAGCTCGATGGGGGACACCCGTCGCCGTCACCACATCCTAATTCAATCGCAGTGCCCCGCTGTCCACTTACGGAGAAACACCATGCTAAAAGGCAAAACAGCCCTCGTCACCGGATCTACCAGCGGTATCGGCCTTGGCATTGCCAAAGCCCTGGCCCAACAGGGTGCCAACATCGTCCTCAACGGCTTTGGCGATGTGGAAGGCCCGAAGGCGGAGGTGGCGGCCCTCGGCGTGAAAGTGGACTACCACGGGGCTGACATGAGCAAGCCCGTCGAAATTGAAGACATGATGAAGTACGCTGCCGCCCAGTTTGGCCGAGTCGACATTCTGGTGAACAACGCGGGCATCCAGCACGTGGCCCGCATCGAGAATTTTCCCACTGAGCGCTGGGACGCCATCATCGCGATCAACATGAGCAGTGCCTTCCACGCGACCCGGCTGGCCTTGCCCGCCATGCAGGCCGCTGGCTGGGGCCGCATCATCAACGTCGCATCCATCCACGGGCTGGTCGGCTCGGCCGAGAAATCTGCCTACGTGGCCGCCAAGCACGGTGTCGTCGGCCTCACCAAAGTGACCGCCCTGGAGAACGCCACCACGGGCATCACCTGCAACGCCATCTGCCCCGGCTGGGTGCTGACGCCACTGGTGCAAAAACAGGTCGATGCCAAAGCCGCCGCACAGGGCATCTCCAATGAGGCGGCCATCCGACAGCTGCTGGGCGAAAAAGAGCCCTCCATGCAATTCACGACGCCTGAGGAACTGGGCGCGCTGGCCGTTTTCTTCTGCTCACCGGCGGGCAACAATGTGCGCGGCGTGGCATGGAACATGGACGGGGGCTGGACGGCGCAGTAATGCTATTACTTTTATAGCTACTGACGCATACAGGACGGGGGCTAAGAGCTTAAAATGTTCGCAACCATCAGGTGGATTGCTTGAACGCCATCACCGCCTGATTGCGCAGCGTGCGCAGCAGCGCGAGTTCTTTCTCATCCAGCGCCAATCCGCCCTTCTCCCCTTTGTCGGCATAGATCAGGCCGAACGGCTTGCCCTTGATGATCAAGGGCAGCAACAAAAAGGTGGGGGCGTTGATCCCCTTGCGATACCAGACCGGCAGACGCTCGGCGAGACGCCCCACTGTGGCATCGCTAATCATGGTGTCGGAGCCCTTGATGCACACCGCCGTGAACAAATCCGGACTGCTGGCCTTGAGTGCCACGTTGAAAGACTTGACGACGCTCTCGACGTCCTTGCCCAATCCGAACCGCCCGGTCAAGGCATCGGTCTTGGGGTCGCGCATGCAGAAGATGATCCGCTGAAAGTCCATGGCCCGGAACATGGTTTCCAGAATCATGCGCAACACGTCGCTCAGTTTGAAATCTTCCACCATGGCATTGGTGATGTCCTGAATGCCCGCGGTCAGAATCTCCGAGACTCGATGCACATCACGAGGCGCAACTTCGCCAAATTCCAGCGGTGCGGGTTGCGTCGCGTGCAGCTCCAGGGGGCTCAACGTGTCAGGCGGCTCGTCCTGGTGTTCCCTGCGCGCACCACGCGTACCATTATCTTCTTCCGGTGCTTTCAACAGCTTGGAGGCAGCAGAGCCCGCCTTCACCTTGAGATCCATGGCCATCGCCATCTCGATGAGTTTCTTGCGCGCAACGTTCGTGGCTACCTGCACATCCGCGGCGCTGACGCCAATGGTTTTGGCATAGTGTCTGGCCACTTGCGCCAGCCGTCCATCGACCTCCTTGGGATCGGAGTGAAGCAGGATGTCGGCAATTTCATTGGCGGCAACGGCAATCCAGCGCAGGCGTTCGCCAGTTTCACCGGGTGCGCGGGCGGGCGGCTCACCGGTGGGCCTGGTCATGCAGCGCTGAATGCCTTCGGGCAGGCCCCACGCTTTGGCCACACCCAGGCCCAGCGCCTCAAAGCTCAAACCCAGCACACTGGCCGACGCCGTCGCCTCACTGACCGGCTGGCGCGTGGATGAAGTAAGGCCACGCACCGTGCGCGCTTCTTCGGGGAAATAAAACTCCGCCAGCAGGCGCCCCAGGTTCTGGAACAGGGAACCAATGAACGCTTCTTCGCTTTCGCGTCCTACGGGGCACAACTCGCCCGCAATGGAGCCCGCCATCAGGGAGCGCAGAAACTCTTCCTTCAACACATGGGCATGCGCTTTGTCCTGCATGTGCTCCAGCAGCACCAGGCTGAGCGCCATGTTGCGAATGCCGTTGAACCCCACCAGCGTGACGGCCCGCGATACGGTGCTGATACTGCCGCCCCGTGCGTAGTGCGCGCTGTTGACCAGGCGCAGCAGCTTGTTGGTCAGGGCCACATCCTTCAGGATTTCGTTGGTGACGCTGCCAACGCTCTCGGTCTCGGAATTGGCCATGCCCTGAATGCGAACCACCGAATCCGACATGGCGGGAAAATCGCTTTTGTGACGCATGCGGCGCAGCAGGAAATCCAGCGTGCTGCTGCCCTGGGCGCCTGCGGACCCCTCGGTCTCCCCCGCTGCGGCTCTGGATGCGGCGCCGGACCAGCGCGCGAGCTCGTCACGAAAAGCCTTCGCACTGGGGTGGCGCTGCAGGGGGTCGCGGGCGATGGCGCGCAACACGATGGCACGCAGCCCGTCGTCCACCTCGGCACTCAGGTCTGCCGGCAGCGCGAGCTGCTCGTGGACGACGCGGTAGATGGCACGGTAGGGATCACGTTCCGCGATGAGCGGCTTGCCGGAGAGCAACTCGGCCAACACCAGGCCAGCCGAAAAAACATCCATCAAAGCCGTGGCGGGCGTTCCCTGGGCGGCTTCAGGCGACATGTAGCCGGGTGTGCCGCCATCGATTGCCGAAACGCCTGCGCCACCCGCGCCCGCCATGCGCGCCGCAATGCCGAAATCCATCACCCTGGCCCGACCTGCTTCATCAACCAGCACATTGGAGGGCTTCAAATCCCGATGGACAACCCCGGCGGCATGGGCCGCAACCAGTGCGTCCAGCACGTCCGTCATGAGCGCCACGCATTCCACCGGCGGCAAGGCGCCGCGTTTGCCGAGAATGGTGGCGAGGGTCTGCCCGGGAACGTACTCGAATACCAGGTAGGGCTGCTGATCCTGCACGTCAGCCTCGAACACCGGAACGATGTTGGGATGCGTCAGGCGGCTGACGCTGCGGGCTTCCTGCAGCCATTGTGCAATCGCGGAGGCGTCGGAGCCTTTGCCCACTTTCATCAGCTTGATCGCCACATCCCGCTCCAGTCGCGGATCAAACGCCTGCCAGACGACGGACTGTGCGCCCTGTCCCAGGATGCGTCGCAACTCGAAACGCCCCAGCATGGAAGGCGCCGACTGCGCCGACTGGCCGGTCGCCAGTCTCTTGATAGTGGAGAGCGGTGAAAAATCAACCATGAGTCAATGTATGCGGGGGCACCGAAATAAAACGTGAGTTCGTGACGCGAGTATGACACTGATGCCGACCGTCAGCAGCCCCCCGCCACAAGAGCTGTCAACCGGGGAAACGGGCGCCGACGGCTTCTGCTTCGCGGCCGGCGCACCGGCGCCACCAACGGCCGAGGCGCCCCGGCGCATGAAATTCGCTCTGTGTTGCGGCGTCGTGCCAGCGCGCATGCCAGGCAGCAGCCTGCGCCGCCATGGCAGGCCAATGGGGCGCAGACCCATCCGCCGCAGCAAGCAGACTGGTTTCCAGCGCATCGCGCTCAGCGTGCAAGCGCTCCCGGAACCCCTGGTCGAACAAGGCGCGGTGATGGACGGCTTCAAAGGAAGCCCAACGGCTCTGCGCCACGGATGAGCCGGGCGACAAAACCAGCCCGTCAGTCGATTCACTGTCAAAGGCCGCGGGCTGAAACAGTGACAGGCAGGGCGCGGCTGTGCCGGTGGCCGCGTAGCGAACGTCGCCCGGTGCCAGGCGTGCAATCAGCGAGGCAGTGGTTTGCGAAGGACGCAAGACGCTGCCCGCATGCAGACACACTTGCCGGTTGTCATGGGCCGAGAAGTCGTCCCCGTGTTTGCCGTGGTCCCGCAGCCGCCGGGCCAGCGCCGCCCATCCGGGCACGAGGCCGCCGGCCAATGCCTGGGCATTGAGCGCCCGGCGGCGGTGTGCACCGCCCACGAAGGCGTACAAAGCGGTGTCGAACGCATTCGCGAAATGAAAGTCACCGCGGCCATTCCAGCAGCCCAGACGCCTGGCCTCGTCCTCAATTCCCGGGCAGGCCAGATCGTAGTCCGAGCCCAAAGAGTAGCAATTGGATATGGCCCAGGCGTCGACGCGCTTGGCAACCCACAACCGTCCGGCCGTCTCAAGCACCCAGGCCTCATGCGGGTCCGCCAGGAGGAAGCTGTTGTCATATCGGAATTTTTTATCGCGGTAGCCGGCGGGGCCGCCCTGCCCGTACTGTGTCAGATGCCCGACGATCAGATCAAGCGCTTCGCGCGCCGTTCTTGCCCGCTCAAGGGCCAGCCGCAACAAGTCCATGCCCAGCAGCGACTGCCCCCGCCGGTCCACCAGCTTGCTGAACACGGCCTCATTGCCAATCGCCAGACCGTGCTCATTGACGCCCATCTCCCCGCCCCAGACCCAGCACGGCTGTGACAGCAAGACGGCATGACGGTCAGCGCACTGTGGAACATCGATGTAGCTGGTGCGCACCGTCGCGGCAGGGTCGCCGCGGACGGGCGCAATCCGGATGAGTGACTGGGGCTCGTCTGGTTCGCGGTCACTGTTCTTGGCAAACCAGGTGACACCGGCCCTGCGAATAACGAGTGTGTCGCACACGGGCCGTCACCCTATTTCAGTTGCACGGACCCCGACACCGTCACCACCACCGACGTCTTGCCCGCTTCGACCGGCACTGGCGTATCGGCCATTGCCGTCTTGGCCTCCATCGCCATCACCCGCGGGCGGGGCACAAAGCCCTGGTCGTTGGCGCTGACATTGACTTCGCGCAGGGTATAGCCGCCAAAACCGAAACCTCGGGCGATCTCTGTCGCACGGGCCTTGAAACGTTCAATGGCAATGCCCTGCGCGTCAGCTTCGACCTTGGTGCGCTGCTCGCGACTCAGGCCAAAACTCACGCTACCTACAGTCAGCGTCTGGATCTTGCCGGCCGTGCTGCTGATGCGTGCGAAATCGCGGCCCTCCAAAACCAGTTCGGCCGACCCCTGCCAGCCGATGGATTTGCCATCGCGGCCGTAGCGCGGATACAGGCTGAAATTGCCGGTGCGCACGTCCAGCTGGCCCGCCTGTGCCACTTTCCTGGCCTCTACCAGCGCCGCATCGATCGCAGTCTTGAGTTGACTCTGCACCACGGCGGCGTCAGCACCATCGCGGGTTGTGTTCATGGAAATCGACAGCAGATCCTGCTGCACCTCCACCGTGCCGTTCGCCGCGAGCTGCACCACATTCTGCAACGGAGGATAGACAATCTGTTGAGCAAAAAGGCCTCCAGACCCCATCAATAAAGCACAGGAAGCTATTAATTTAGTAGCAATATTCAAAATACACTCCTCCGAAAATGAAAACAAGGCCCAGCACGCACGGCGCAATCACAGGCTTCGGGCACCGTTGCGCGTGAACGGGTACCGCGCCAATTCTGCGCCACATCGGTCGGTCGCTGATCGAACGTCAGTGGCACAGCGCGAACAGTCGGTGGCATCCGCAGTTCTAAACCAGTCTTGTCGATCGTTGTTGACGCGCCACAAGGGTGCTGCACGAATGCGGGTTTTATTCCTTCCCGACACGCCACCTTCACCATCGGCGTCGCTGGTTCCTGGCGCGGGAAGCTACGGTGCTTTGAGCAGCCTCACGGAGTGTCCAGCCTGGCATCACGGCGCTGCTGACGAAGCTGTTGCCGGAGATCCGCCCTCTCTTGCTGTGACAATTGCCGGGTCAAATACGCCTTTTCCAGCGCCTGATCCTGGCCTTCATCCCCGCGAGCTGCTCGCAGGGCTGACCGCAACTCCGCGCGCCGCTGTTCAGGCGCATTCTGGCCGGTCACATTTTCCCGACTGACCGCAGGCTGGGCCCATGCGCCCCCCGCAACAACAGAAGTGAGAAGAAAAAACCGAAAATGCTTCATATTGCGAAGATAACGCCAAATCCCGTGCCGTCGCTCACCTGCCGCTTGTATAGGTTGACCGGACCGGGCAACATTTGTAACAGTATGTCAACGCTTTCGAAGAATTCCGCAAATCAGACTTTCAACCCTGCAAAATCGGCTTTGTTACAAATTCAGTGGTGCCCTCATGAGCCAAGTCCCCAGCCGCAATGACAAAATTTTGATCGTCGACGACGACGCCCGCATCCGCGACTTGCTTCGGCGTTACCTGACGCAGGAGGGTTTTGAAGTTTTGCAGGCTGAAGACGGCAAGTCGCTGACGCGCATCCTGCTGCGCGAAACCGTTGACCTGATCGTGCTGGATCTGATGATGCCCGGCGAGGACGGTCTGTCGATTTGCCGTCGCCTGCGGTCCGCCAACGACCGCACACCCATCATCATGCTGACGGCCAAAGGGGAGGATGTGGACCGCATCGTCGGTCTGGAGGTCGGCGCGGACGACTATCTGGGCAAGCCCTTCAATCCCCGTGAACTGCTGGCCCGAATTCATGCTGTGTTGCGTCGGCGACCCGTTCATGAAGCCCCCGGCTCCCCGTCAACCGACAACCAGGTGGTCGGTTTTGGGCCGTTTACCTTCGACCTCGGCGCCCGCACCCTGCGCCGGGACAACGAAGACCTGCCCCTGACCACCGGCGAGTTCGCCATGCTCAAGGCGCTGGTACGGCATCCCCGGCAGCCCCTGTCGCGTGAAAAACTGGCTCAGTTGGCGCGCGGTCGCGAGTTCGAGCCGTTTGACCGTAGTCTGGACGTCCAGGTGTCGCGCTTGCGAAAACTGGTGGAAGTCGATGCCGCAGCCCCCCGCTACATCCAGACGGTGTGGGGCGTTGGCTACGTGTTTGTACCTGACGGCGCGAGTTGAGCACCGTGAACGAATCGCAAGCCACCGTCCCCGACATCAGCAGCCCAATGCCCCTGGAGGTGCCCCCCAGAGGCGCCAGGGCGCGCTCCTGGGTGGCCTTGAGTCTTTTCTGGCGCACATTCTTTCTGCTGGCGCTGCTGCTGATTGGCAGCATTCTGGCTTGGCTGCAGACCCTGCGGGCACTGGAGTTTGAACCCCGCGCCATCCAGACCGCGCAGCAAATCGCCTCGCTGGTCAATTTGAGTCGCGCCGCATTGATTCACTCCGATGCCATCGGGCGGGTGTCACTGGTCAAGACCATGAAGGAACAGGAAGGCGTGCGGATCGTGCCGCGCGAACCCGGTGACACCTACGAACCATTTGACACCGATGCGCTGGGTCAACGCATCTCGCTGGAACTGAGCAGCCGCCTCGGACCCGGTACCGTGGTGGCCAACAGCGTCAACCGGGAGGAAGGGCTGTGGGTCGGGTTCACCATTGACGGCGACAACTACTGGATGCTGATGGATCGCGCCCGCTTCAACCGTACCGCCGGACAAACCTGGATGATCTGGCTGATGACGGCTGCCGCGCTGTCGCTGGCGGGCGCCGCCTTGATCGCGCGCCTGATCAATCGACCGCTCAAGCAGCTGTCGTTTGCGGCCAGCCGGGTGCGCGACGGCGATTTCGACGCCAGCACGCTAGATGAAACCGTCGCCACCAGCGAGATCCGGGCCGTCAATATCGGGTTCAACCGCATGACCCAGAAGCTGGCAAAAATCGAGCAGGACCGGGCCATTATGCTGGCGGGTATTTCCCATGACTTGCGCACACCGCTGGCCCGCTTGCGACTGGAAACCGAACTCAGCGTCGACGACAACGAGGCACGCGCCAATATGGCGGCCGACATTGCGCAGCTCGACGCCATCATCGGCAAGTTTCTGGACTACGGACGCCCT